>NZ_CP028918.1:70000-677500 GCF_003060865.1 Gemmobacter aquarius | reverse complement strand
CACCTCTTGGAGCGTCACACATGCTTCGGGCGTTTGACCCAAAGCGCCCAAGGCCTGCCCCAGCTTGAGCAACGCCTGACCCGCACGCGGCCCCGACGGCTGGCCGCTGAATGCCTCGAGATAGGACCGCGCCGACCCTGCCGTGTCGCCCAGTTGCGCCAAAGCCTCGCCCCGCAGAAAGGCGGCTTCCTGCGTAAGCGGCCCGCCCGGATAGTTCTGTGCGAAGGTCGCGAACTGGTCGGCCGCGCCCCTGAAATCACCCGATGTATAAAGTGCGTTCGCCTTGTCGAAATCGGCCTTTTCGTTCAGCGCGAGTTCGGGCGCAGCGGCCCCGCCGCCCGGCGTCGCCGGATCGGCCGGAACGGTCGTTCCACCCACGACCGGAGCCACGGGTTCAGCCGCAGCCGCTCCGCCGCCCAGCACGGGCGTTTCCGGCAGGGTGGCCGGATCGCAGCCTTCGGTCGCCTCGCACAGACGGAATTCGATGTCGCCGATCCGGTTGGTGCCATCCGACACCACGCGGTTCAGCTTCAACTCCACCTCTTCGGTCTTGGCTGTCAGCCGCGTCAATTCGGACTCGATCGCATCCATGCGTTGCAGGGCGTCACCGCCGCCCGCACCCGTCCCCGCTCCGGCCGATTGCACCAGTTCAGCCTTGAGACTGGTGAAATCGGCCATCAGCGCGTCAAGCTCGGCCCGGATATCGGCCAGCGTCTGCGCCTTGTCCTGCGCCGAAACGGCGAGAGGCGAAAGCGCAAGCATAAGGATCAATCCGAGCCGGAGCATATCTTAGACCCCCGCGCCAGCCGACAGCACCGTCACGGCGCGGCGGTTCTTGGCATAGCAGGCCTCTTCCGAGCACACCTCGATCGGGCGCTCCTTGCCATAGGACACCGTCTGCATCCGGCTCGGCTGCACGCCCTGCGAAATCAGGAAGTCCTGCACCGCGCTCGCACGGCGCGCACCAAGGGCAAGGTTGTATTCCCGCGTGCCCTGCTCGTCGGCATGGCCTTCGATGATGATCGCATAGCCGGGGTTCGATTGCAGCCACTGCGCCTGACCGATCAGGATATTGCGGCCTTCGGGCGACAGGGTCGACTGATCGACCAGGAACAGCACGCGGTCGCCGACCGATTGGTTGAAATAGGCGATGGACGTGGGGTTGTTCGGATCGCCCAGACCGTTCTGGCCGATGCCGCCCGCGCCGAAGCCGCCCGCGCCATCCGCGCCACCGGCACCGCCCGCACCATAGCGGTCGGGATTGTTACAGGCCGCAAGGCCAAGGGCTGCCACGACAAGCAATGCTTTGGGGAAAAGGGTCATTCGTTTGGTCCTCGTTCTTTTTGGTTTCTTGGCTCGATTGCGGTCATCATATCAGCTTTGCGCGCCCATGTGAATCGGGCGCGGCACTTATGGCAAAAGCGGTGACCATGCCGGGTCCGAAGCTGGCCCCTCGGTCGTGACCTGACGCAGGTTCCGCCCCGAAATATCGACGCTGAACAGCGACGATTGCCCGCCCGCGCCCGCACTTTCGCGCATGAACATGATCACCCGCCCGTTGGGCGCCCATGTCGGGCCTTCGTCTAGGAACGAGGCCGTCAGAAGCCGCTCTTCGCTGCCGTCCGACCGCATCACGCCGATGTGGAAGCGCCCCGCGTTCTGCTTGGTAAAGGCGATGTAGTCGCCCTGCGGCGACCAGACCGGAGTCGAATAACGCCCCGCCCCGCCGGAAATCCGCGTCGCATCGCCGCCACCTGACGACATGACGTAAATCTGCTGCGTCCCCGACCGGTCGCTTTCAAACACGATCTGGCTGCCATCGGGGCTAAAGCTGGGCGCGGTTTCGATGCTGGGCGCATTGGTCAATTGCTGGGTCTGGCCGCTGCCGATATCAAGCTGGTAGATGTCGGTGTTGCCGCCGCGTTCGAGGCTGAACACCACCGTCCGCCCGTCTGGCGAAAAGCGCGGCGCAAAGGTCATGGTGCCTTCCTGCTGCGCCAAAGACTGCACCTGCATGCTGCCCGTATCCATCAGGTAGATGCGCGGGAAACCGCTCTCGTAGCTGGTAAACAAGATCTGGTTGCCCGTCGGCGAAAAGCGCGGCGCCAGCACGATCGACGAGCTATCGGTCAGATAGGCGACGTTCGCCCCGTCATAATCCATAACCGCCAGCCGCTTCTGGCGCTGGTTCTTCGGCCCGCTTTCCGACACGAAAACCACGCGGCTGTCGAAATAGGGGCCTTCGCCGGTGATCCGGCTGTAAACCGCATCCGCCACCTTATGCGCCATGCGCCGCCATGTCGCGGGGGTGCCGACGAACTGCAAGCCGTCGCCCATCTGCTGGCCGCTATAGACATCGAACAGGCGGAACTTGACTACGATCTGGTCACCGCTGGCGCTGACAGCACCGGTAATCAGCGCTTGCGCGTTGATCGCCTTCCAATCCTCATAGGCCACGGGCGCATCGAAGCTGCTGACGCGGCTGATATGGGCCGAGGCCGGAATTTCCCGAAACAGCCCCGTGCCCGACAGGTCGGCCGCGATCACCTGACTGATCTGCGCCGCATAATCGCCCGCCCCGCCATTTTCGGGAATGAACTGCGGCAAGGCAAAGGGCAGCGGCTCGATCACACCATCGGTGATGGTGATCCGCAGCGGCCCGTCCTGGGCATTGGATTGAACGGTGCCACCTACAAACAGGCCAACAGCCAGCGCAAGCACGGGGGCGAGGGTGCGAAACAGGGTCATCGGGTCCTCAGTCTCCTCGGGTCAGGGTCATTGATGCCGCAAGCGGCCCGGAATTGAAAATACGATTGAAACACGAACGCGCGAGGTGCTGATCCGTGCCGCTGATCTGGCGGGGGCGCTCATCTCATACGCATCCCGTTGGGGTCGAAGACCAGTTCAAGCTCTTTCCACTGGTCGTATTTCTCGGGCGGAAGCGGAAAGCCCCGCGAGCCGCAGCGGATGATCGCCCGCCGCGCGGCCTCGAAGGCCTGCCCCGTGGCCACGTCACCGCCGCCAGCGCTGCTGACGATCTTGATCGAGGCCGCGTCGGGCCTGCCATCGGGGTTGACCGAAACGCCAATCACCACCGTGGTGCGAAGCGCCTCCATCGAAAGCGCCCCCACGTTCCAGCAGGCCTGAACCGCCACGCGCATCGCATCGGTTTCGGCCCCCGTCATCGGCGGACCCGAAGGCGCGTTGGACTGCCCACTTGCCGCCCCGCTGTCGGCAGGTTCGGCTGCGGGTTCCCCGGTCGCGGCATCGGCCACCGCTGCCGCAATCGCATCGGCCACGGCATCGTCGGTCGGAGTATCGGGCGCAGGCTCTTGCGGTGCGGGCTCGGCGCTTGCCACCTGTTCTTCAGGCGGTTCTTCCGGCTTGACCAGATCCTTGGGCCGCGACCGCGGCGGCAGGGAAGCCATCGCAGGCAGTTGCGGCGCGTTATCCTCGGTCTCGACCGCTTCGGTCACGATCTGGGTCGTTGCCTCTTGCGGCGCGGCGGGGGGCTGTTCTTCGACCACCGGCGCATCGGGCGCGGCCTGATCCGAAGCCTCGGGCGTTGCCACATCGGCCACATCGGGCGCATCGGTCGGGCTGTCGACCGGCACCGCCGCCACACGGTCCACCGGACGCGGCTTGGGTTTCACATCCGAAGGCGCGACGGGCACCGGCTGTTCGGTATCGGCAAGCGGGGCCACCGGATCGGGCGTCTCGATCGGTTGGGGCGCATCCGATACTGGCACGTCCTGCGGAATATCCTCGACCACGGGCGGCGGATCGACCGGTGTGGGCTGGTCGGGCTGGGCGGGTATCACGGGTTCGGCAGGCTGGACCGCCGCCGGTTCAGCCGGAGCCGCGGCAGGCGAAGCCTTGACCAGGTCATCGAACTCGGACGAGGTCATCAAGGACACCTCGGCCACCGTAACCTCGGGCATATCACTGGGCGAAAACAGCCAGTCGCCCATCACAGCCCAAAGCAGCAGGCACAAATGCCCTGCGGCAGACACGATCTGCCCGGTGGTCATGCCTGTTTCGTCTTGCAAACGCATCGCTTACGCCGTCAGCCGCCGTCGAGCGAAGGACCGCCCGCATCCGTCACCAGCCCGATGTTGTTGAACCCGCCCTTGCTCAGCGCGCCCATCACTTCGGCCACGCGGGCATAGGGAATAGACCCGTCGGCCCGCAGGAAAATCTTGTCCGATGTCCGCTCGGCGGCGATTGCGGTCAGTTTGGGGATCAACTCGTCGGGGCTGATTTCGTTCTTCTGGATCAACAGCTTGCCATCGGCGGTCATGGTGATAGCCAAGGGTTCCTCTTGCTCGGTCGGCAAGGCGTTGGCCGCCGTCTCGGGCAATTGCACCGGAACGCCCACCGTCAGCATCGGGGCCGCCACCATGAAGATGATGAGCAGCACCAGCATCACGTCGATAAAGGGTGTGACGTTGATTTCCGACATCGGCGCGCCACCGCGCCGCCGCCGACCGCGGCGTCCGCCCCCGCCGCCCTTTTTGGCTACACCTGCTCCCATGGCTCAGGCGTCCAGCTGGCGCGACAGGATCGTGGCGAATTCATCGGCAAAGGATTCGTACCCGCCCAGAATGCGCTCGCTGTCGGTGTTGAGCTTGTTGTAGGCCACCACAGCCGGGATCGCCGCGACCAGACCGATTGCCGTGGCCAAAAGCGCCTCGGCGATGCCGGGGGCCACGACCGCAAGGTTGGTGTTCTGGCTGATCGCGATCTGCTCGAAGCTGTGCTTGATCCCCCAGACCGTGCCGAACAACCCGATGAAGGGCGCGGTGGACCCCGTGGTGGCAAGGAACCCCAGCCCCTTGTTCAACACCTCGGCCTCGCGCGCGATTGCCACGTCCATCGCCCGGTCGATCCGCGCCTGCGCGCCTGCGATCAGCCCGCCATCCTGCCGGTGGCTGCGCCGCCATTCCAGCATCCCTGCGGCAAAGATGCGCTGCGACGCACCCTGCGGATCGGGCGCGATGGTTTCGAACAATTCGTCGAGCGGCTCGCCCGACCAGAAGGCGCGGTCGAATTCCTCGGATTCCGTACGCGCCTTGCGAAAGGTCAATTGCCGCTGCACGATGATCGACCATGACCAGAAGCTCATCCCGATCAGGGTCATGAGCACGAGTTTGTTGGTAAGGGTGGCCTTCATGAAAAGGGCCAGCAAGGAGAAATCAATCTCCTGCGCTGCCGCGAGGGTCTGGGTATCCATTACGCCTGCTCTTGTTATAGCCGTCCTGCCGCGGCCTTTAGGGGTGATTCTATCCAAGTTCCACGCCAAATGCCAACACATCTGCGCGACACGGCAACAATCCCCGCTCCGCTTGCCCCTAGCCCGCCGTCAAGAGCGCCCGCAGGTCGGCGGGCATCCGGGCTGCCGACCCTGCATCCGACAGGCAGACCAGCACCACCCGCGCGGTGAACAACGCCTCGTCACCGCGCCAGACCGCCTGATCGAGCACGATACGCGCCCCGCCCAGTTCGACCAGCGCAGTCGTCACGCGCAACAGGTCATCGAACCGCGCAGGGCGCAGGTAATCGGCCTCGACGCGGCGCACGGCAAAGACGATCCCGTGGTCGCGCTTCAAAGCGCCCTGATCGATGCCGAGACCCCGCACCCATTCGCTGCGCGCCCGTTCGATGAATTTCAGGTAATTCGCGTAATAGACGATGCCCGCAAGATCGGTATCCTCGTAATACACCCTGACCGGAAATTCGTGCATCGGCTCCCCCGCGGTTGACCCGACCTAACCGGCCCCCGCGCCCTGCTGCAAGCAAAAGTCACCTGTCCGCCGTCTCGCCCAGCGTATCGGCCACTTCCGCCCCGCGCTGGCCCATCGGCTTTTCGGATCCAGCGGTGGTGTCATGCGCCGTCTGGTGTTCCATCTCGGCATTCACCTCTGCACCCAGCAGAATGACGATGATCGAAATCCACACCCACAGCAAAAAAGCGATGGGTGCGGCCATGGCGCCGTAACTCGCCCCGAAATCGGCAAAACTCTCGAGGTAGACCGAAAATGCCACCGATGCCGCAACCCAGAGCACAGTCGCAAGCCCGCTGCCCCAGGTTACCCATTTCCATTCGGGCGGCGTCCGGCTTGGCGCGAAACGGTAAAGCACCGCCAAGGCCAACCCGATCAGCACCAGAATCAACGGCCAGCGCAGCAGCGACACGACGATCTCGGTCACCTCTCCAAATGGCGCCAATGCCAGCACCGCAGGCAGCACTGCAAGCGCCCCGATCAGCGCGATCAGCAAGACCATCGCCCCCAGGGTAAAGGCCAGCGTGGCCAGCGTAAGCCGCAGGAAGGACCGCTTCTCCTGCTCGTCATAGGCTATGTTCACCCCCTCGAAAATCGCCTTTACCCCACCGTTGGCGCTCCAAAGCGAAATCAGCAGCGCGATGATCGCCGACAGCCCCAGATCACCGCTTTGCGCCCCCGCCAGCCGGGTCATCTGCGTCGACAACAGCTCGGTCGCAGGCCCCGGCATCACGCCCTGCAATAGCGACACATGCTCGGCCACCGTCGCCGGATCTGCGATCAGCCCGTAAAGGGCTACGAAACTGCCAAGCGCGGGAAACAGCGCAAGCAGCAGGTAGAATGTCACCCCCGCCGCGATCAGCAACAGCTTGTCCTCGCCCAGCGATTTCCAGACCCGGAGCGCGATATCCTTCCAGCCCTCGGCCGGAATGTCCCTCGGTCGCACCGCCTCGCGGCCCCGCCCGTTGCCCGTATCCATCAAAGCCTCCTCGCGCCGTTGAGCGGTCCAACGGCGGCAGGGGGCGACTGTTCCCTAATGCAGCGCCGCCATCCGTGCGGCCAGCCGCAATGCGTGGCTCGTATCCCGCGCCACGGGCGGCAGGACGGGATCATAGGCGGCGCGGATCACGCCTGCGATTTCGGGCCGCAAGATCACCTGCCCCGCCGCCAAGGCCAGCGGCGAAACACCCACGAAAGCGGTGTCGGACCACAGCAGGATGGTCTGCACTGCCTGCGACAAAGCAAGCGTTTCCGCCGACACTCCCGCCAGGTCGTCATCCATCCGCACGAACACGAAAGCCGCCTTGATTGCGCCGGCTTCGTCGAAGCGGAACACGCGGTACTGGTTCGCCCCCGCCTTTGCCAGCCGGTCGCACAGCGGCGCAAGGTCAGGAATCAGCCGGTCCAGATTGGGCACTTCGGGCAATTCGGCCCAATCGCGGAGGAAAAATACCATCAGGTTTGCGCCAAGTTCGGTATCCGTTTCGGCCATCTTGTGACCTGCAAGCGTCACCACCGCCTCGACCGCGCCCTTGAGAACGGAAAGTGTCGACTCCTCGACGCCAAAGACCACAGGCACGATGGGCCGCCCCCAGCGGGCACACAGATATTGCCCGTCGGCGCGGGTGAACAAGGCTGCGATCTCGTCCGGTGTCATGAAAACCTCCGACCTGTTTGCCCACCGGCTAACGGATCACCACGCAAGGCTCAATCGCTACCTGCCAGAACCGGCACAGGAAATTCATCGCCGAAGAATTCCGGTCAGGTCAGGCTTCGAACAGATCCGGTTGTCCCGGCCCCTTCGGCACGTCCAGCCCGATATGCCGCCACGCCTTGGCCGCCAGCATCCGCCCCCGTGGCGTGCGCTGGATCAGCCCCTGCTGCAGAAGATAAGGCTCGATTACCTCTTCGATGGCATCCCGCGCCTCTGACAAAGCTGCCGCGATGGTTTCCACCCCCACCGGCCCGCCCCCGTAGTTTTCCGCCAGAAGCAGAATATAGCGCCGGTCAGCGCCATCGAGGCCCAGATGGTCGACCCCCAGCCGCGTCAGCGCGCGGTCGGCAATCGCCTTGGTCAGCCGCCCGTCACCCTCGACCAGCACAAAATCGACCACCCGCCGCAGCAAGCGCCCCGCAACGCGCGGCGTGCCTCGTGCCCGTCGCGCAATTTCGCGCGTGCCTTCGGGATCGGAGGCGATGCCCAGCAACCGCGCGCCGCGCGTGACGATCAGGTCAAGCTCATCCTCGGTATAGAATTGCAGCCGCGTGGGAATTCCGAACCGGTCGCGCAGCGGTGTGGTCAAAAGACCCAGCCGAGTCGTAGCCCCCACCAGCGTGAACGGCTGCAAATCGATTCGCACCGTGCGGGCCGCCGGTCCTTCGCCGATCACCAGATCGAGCGCGAAATCCTCCAAAGCGGGATAGAGCACCTCTTCGACCACAGGAGAAAGGCGGTGGATTTCGTCGATGAACAGCACGTCGCGCGGTTCCAGATTGGTCAGGATCGCCGCCAGATCGCCGGGTTTCGCCAGCACGGGGCCGGATGTCATGCGGAACCCCACCCCCAATTCACGCGCCATGATCTGCGCCAAGGTGGTCTTGCCCAGCCCCGGAGGGCCATGGAACAGCGTATGGTCCATCGCCTCGCCCCGCATCTTGGCACTTTCGATGAAGACCCGCAGGTTGGCCCGCGCCTCGGCTTGGCCGACGAACTCTTCCAGCGTCTGCGGGCGCAGCGCGCGGTCGGTGTCTTCGGCCAAGCGCTCGGGCCGGATGATCGGATCGGGTTCCATCCCTTAGCCCTTCGGCGCGAGCAGTTTCAGCGCCGCCCGGATCAGCGTGGCGGTCGTGGCCTCCGGATCGTCGCCCCCCGCCGCCGCCACCGCCTGCGCCGCATCGGCGGGCGCATAGCCAAGGTTGGCCAAGGCCGAAAGCGCATCGGAGGCCGCGACCGCCCGCGCCTGCGAGGCGTTGGGCAGCGCGGGCTTTACGGCCCGCTTGGGCGCAGGGGCCGCCGCGGCCTCGATCACCTCGTCATCAGCTTCGGCCACGGCCATCAGCCCGCCGCCCGCCGCCATCACCGAATGGGCCTTGGATTTCAGCTCGAGGATCACCCTTTGCGCCAGCTTTGGCCCGACACCGGGTGCCGATTGCACGGCACGCGCATCGCCCAGCGTTATCGCCCGCGCCACGCCTTCGGCCCCGAGCGTGCCGAGGATGGACATCGACGCCTTGGCGCCCACCCCTTGCACGGTGGTGAGCAGCTTGTGCCATTCCTTCTCGAACATGGTGGGAAAACCGAAAAGCTGCAGCAAATCCTCGCGCACCAGCAGTTCGGTATAAAGCGACACGGCCTCGCCCACGGCGGGCAGGCCCATCATCGTGCGGTCGCTGACATGGACGAGATAGCCCACGCCGCGCACGTCGATCAACACCTCGCCCTGACCGCGCCAATCGAGCCGTCCCGAAATCTTGCCGATCATCCCGCCGCCCTTTTCAACGCTTGGGCAAGACGCCCGGCGCTTTGCATATGATGCGCGTGGCAGATTGCGATGGCCAGCGCATCCGCCGCATCGGCCCCCGCAATCACCACACCGGGCAGATGCAGCCGCACCATATGGTCGACCTGCACCTTGGCGGCATGGCCCACGCCGACGACGGTTTTCTTAACCGCGTTCGGAGCATATTCGCCAACCGTAATCCCCGCCTGCGCCGGCACCAGAAGGGCGATGCCCCGCGCCTGCCCCAGTTTCAGCGTCGCCACCGCATCCTTGTTGACAAAGGTATGCTCGACCGCCGCCTGATCGGGGCAGTAGGTGCGGATCACGGCGGTCAGTTGTTCGTAAAGGCTGACCAATCGCAGGGCGAGATCGCCATCACCTGTCCCGGGGGCGGAATGGCATATGCCGTTGGCGACATGGACGATCTTTGCCCCTGCCACATCGATGATTCCCCACCCTAGGTTTCGCAGGCCGGGGTCGATTCCCAAGACGCGCATCTGTTCCCTGCCCTTCACCCGCCGTTTCGGCGCGGTTTTCTTTTGCGGGACAATTAGCACGAAACAAGAACATCGGGCAATCGCTTTAACGCCTATTGCAGGCCGTTGCGCTTGGTGCTTTATGCAGGTGCAGAAACCGACCCGATGACGCGTTTAAGCGACTGCTTCGCGATCGGGTGGTGGTTTTCCTTGCAAACAAAGGGCCACGCGCCTTTAACCTGTCATGCGTGGCGCGCAAGGCTGCAATGCAAGCGCAGCGCTTGTTATGCACCTGCAGCACAGCTATTTCGCTGTCACGAGGCACCGATGCCTCAGCTTTGAGCAGTTTGTAAAAGGATACTAGCCATGGCCGCCTTCGAAACGACCCGTCCGGCGCCGTTCGGCGCCATTTCGATCTTCCGCTTCGTGCAGTTCGTCAGCGACGCCTTCCTGTCGCTCTCCAACTGGAACGACGCCCGCGTCACCCGCAAGGCCCTCGGCAACCTCACCGACCGTGAGCTTGACGATATCGGTCTGTGCCGCGGCGACATCGAGATGATCGGTCGCTGATCAGTCAGTGACCCCGACGTATGCTTGGGCCGTCGACCAATCGGGTCGGCGGCCTTTTGCATTGCCGCGCACCTAAAGTGCGACCCTGACCCGTTTGATCGCGTCAGACACCAGAACCGTCAACGGATCGGCAGCCATAAGCGCCCGCGGCACGCCGGAAAGCGTGGTTTCCGTCGATATCTGTGCCACCCGTTCGGCATAGCCATCGGGACCGAGATGCGCGTGCAGCGCACCCTTCATCCCGAATGCGAAGGCGATTATGAAAAGTCCGGCCCGCAGCGCCGGACGGCGACGCACCGCTTCGCGGCGAAAGGCCGACCGTCCAAGCGCGCCGCCCGCCTCGAAGCCGCGGCCCAGCGCATGTTCGCGGCGCAACCTAAGCACGCGGGCATTGAAATCTTCGCGGTTCGGATCGAACATCACTGGCCCTCGCGCAAGCGTTTCACCAGTGGCAAAATTACGCTTTAACTAAGGCTAAACCTAGGCAGGGGTCCGGAAACGCTGTGTTTCCCGAACGCCCGCAATCAGCCCCGCTTCAGGACCAGCGTCGACCATTCCCCGATGTCATCGCGGCTTTGCAGGGTAAAGCCCGCCGCCAGATAGGCCGCAGTCACCGCCTCGGCCTGCACCACCAGCAAGCCCGACAGGATCGCCAGCCCCCCCGGTGCCACATGCCGCGCCATGTCGGGCGCCAGCTCGACCAGCGGCCCTTTCAGGATATTGGCAAAAACCAGATCGAACGGCCCCGCCTCGGCCAGACGTGGATGCGCGAAACCGGCGGCTTCCAGACAGTCGAGCCGCCCCGTCAGCCCGTTGATGTCGACATTGGCACGCGCCACGTCGACCGCGACCTGATCGATGTCGGATGCGATCACCAGCGCGTCGGGCAAGACCGCCGCCGCCGCCATGGCCAGCACGGCCGTGCCGCAGCCGATATCGGCCACCGATGCAGGGCGGAAGCCGCCCTCGAACAGCCGGTCGAACGCCTTGAGACATCCCAGCGTCGTGCCGTGATGCCCTGTGCCGAAGGCCACGGTCGCCTCGATCTGCAAGGCAACGCGCCCTGCGTCCTGCGGAACTTTGTCGGCGTCATGGCTGCCATACACGAAGAAGCGCCCCGCCTCGACCGGCGACAGCTCTCGCCGGACCTTGGCGACCCAATCGATCTCGGGGATTTCCGACACGGCAAAGGGCTTGGCCCCGAAAGCCATGGCCAGCACATCCAGAACCACCTCGTCGGGCTGTTCGAGGAAATAGGCGCCCACTTCCCAAAGCCCCGAATCGTCCTCGATCTCGAAGACACCAACGCCCGTGGGTTCGGGGTTCATCTTTTCGACGGCTTCGGCCAGCGCCTCGGCGGCATCCTCGCCCATCAGGGTCGTCAGGGCGGAATAGGTCGGCATCGTCAGTCTCCAATCACGGGCAGGAAGGGGTCAGACCTGCCCCAGTCGCATCAGCAGATAGCAGTTGTTCGCAACGAAGGCATCCGACGTTCGCGCCGTGCCGCGCAAACGGCGCGCCAGCTTGTCGCGGCCACGGCTACCCATAAGCGCCCCGATCACGCCGACAGCCAGCCTGCGGACGAAGGGCTTCTTCTCGGTCAACTCGCGGTCGAGTCCGGCCATGCCGACGCCCACCACATTGAAGAACGCCTGTTCCAGATCGATCGATGGCGCAACGCCTTCGGTCACATCTTCTTCCGCCTCGATCTGCAGGCCCGCGCGGGGCAGGTAGGTGCGGAAGTCACCGATCGGATGCCCGCCACCGACCGGCCGGTCGCCACCACCACGACGGAACCCCTCGCGACGGAAGGTATCGCCGATCACGATCACACCGTCTGGCGCAAGCAAGCCCCGCGCCTTGGGCAGCGACACGCCATAATGCATGTACTGGAAGCTTTCCGAGAACAGGCACACGTCAAACGGGCCGCTCACCTGTACGTCTTCGAAATAATCCTCGTGGATCACTGCGCCCTTGGCATTCTCGCGGCAGCGTTCTGCAAGATAGGGAGAGGGCACCACGATTTCCACGCTATGGCCCATGCCGATCAGCCGCTTTGCCGTCTCGCCCGCCCCACCCCCGATGTCGAGGATGCGCAGCCTCCGACCCTGCGGCAACATGGCGAACAGCTTGACGCTATAGGCATCCTGCGCGGGGCCAAGGTTGGCGGCGCGAACCTCGAACCCGGTCCAGAGCCCGTAATGCAGATGCTCTTTGCCCGTCAGCCAACGCGCAAGTGCGACACCCGCCTCAAGTCCCGGCGTGCGGGTGTCGATCTTCTTTTTCGTCACAGGAGCCCCCGAAGCAAACGACCGCGCTTCAGGCGGACAGTCCGATGGGGCAGGTTACGCCGGTCCCGCCGATGCCGCAATATCCGTCGGGGTTTTTCGCAAGGTACTGCTGGTGATAGGCTTCGGCGAAGTAAAACACCGGCACCGGTAGGATTTCGGTTGTGATCGCACCGTAACCCGCGGCTTTCAGCCGGTCCTGATAGACCGACTTGCTGTCGCGCGCGGCTTGGGCCTGCGCTTCGCTATAGGTGTAGATGCCCGAACGATAGGTCGACCCCACATCGTTGCCCTGCCGCATGCCCTGCGTCGGGTCATGGTTTTCCCAGAACAGTTGCAACAACTGCTCGTAGCTGATCATGGCGGGATCGAAGATCACCCGAACCACCTCGTTGTGCCCGGTAAGCTGGGTGCAGGTCTCGGGGTAGGTCGGGTTCGGCGTGTAGCCACCGGCATAGCCCACCATGGTCAGCCAGACCCCCGGCAAAGCCCAGAACTTGCGCTCGACACCCCAGAAGCAGCCCATGCCGAACATCGCCTCCTCCATCCCCGCAGGCACGGGCGATTTCAGCGGCAGGCCGTTGATGAAATGCGTCTCTGCGGTCGGAAGTGGCTCGGCCCGTCCGGGAAGCGCGCGGTCGGGTGTGACCATCTCGGTCTTCTTGCGGTCGAAGAGGAACATGGCGGTCTCCTTTGCTTTGACCCGTTATATAGGGCGCAGAGGCCTCCCGCGCCAGTGCAGCGGAATTTGACGCAAATTCCGCGACGGTTTCTGACGCAGAAACCGGCTGACACCGCCTGCGCCGCGTGACACCGGAAAATGCGTCATTTTCCGACGCGGAATTTGCGTCAAATTCCGCTGTCGCTAAAGAAAACTCTGCGGGTCGATGTCGATTGCGAGGCGCAGATTTGCCGGCAGGCGCAGCTGCGCCACCCATTCGGCCAGCGCCGCCTGCAAGGGGACAAGCTTTCCAGCCTTGACCAGCAGCCGCACCCGATGCCGCCCCCTGACGCGCGAGATCGGGGCCGGAGCAGGCCCGAACACCTGCGCCCCGATCCGGCGCAAAGGCCCGTCGCGCCGCGCGAGTTCTGCGCCGAACTCGAAAACCTGTTGCACATCCGGCCCCGACAGGATGATCCCGGCCATCCGTCCATAGGGCGGCACCCCCGCTGCCCGCCGCTCGGCGGCCTCGGCGCGCCAGAAGGCTTCTTCGTCCCCGCCCAGGATGGCCCTTATCACCGGATGCTCGGGCTGGTGGGTCTGCAGCCACGCCGCCCCGCGCTTTTCGGCCCGCCCCGCACGCCCCGCCACCTGCCGCATCAGCTGGAAGGTCCGCTCTGCCGCCCGCAGGTCTGACCCTTGCAGGCCAAGGTCGGCGTCGATCACCCCCACCAGGGTGAGCAGCGGAAAGTTATGCCCCTTGGCCACGATCTGGGTGCCGATGATGATATCGGCCCCCCCTGCGGCAATCGTCTCGATCTGCGCTTTCAACTCGCGGGCCGATCCGAAAAGGTCCGACGACAGCACCGCCACCCGCGCATCGGGAAACCGCGCCTGCACTTCCTCGGCCATCCGTTCGACCCCCGGCCCGACAGCGGCCATCTTGCCTTCGACCTTGCAGGTCGGGCATGCCTCGGGCACCGGCTTTGTCGCGCCGCATTGGTGGCATTGCAGCCGCTTGAGGAACCTGTGCTCGACCATTCGCGCGTCGCAATGGTCGCAGCCCACCTGCGCGCCGCATGCCCGGCATAGCGTCACCGGCGCATAGCCCCGCCGGTTGAGGAAGATCAGCGACTGCTCCCCGCGCAGGGTCCGCGCCGCAATCTCGGCGGCAAGCTTGGCGGAAATCCAGCTGTTCGCGGGCAGATTCGCCTCGCGCATGTCGATGACACCCATCGTCGGCATCTGGGCCACGCCGTAACGCGCCGACAGGTCGAGCCGACCGTATTTCCCTGCCTCGACATTTGCCCATGTCTCGAGCGACGGCGTGGCGCTTGCCAGCACGACGGGGCAGCCCACCACCGAAGCCCGCAGCACGGCCATGTCGCGGGCGTTGTAAAGCACGCCCTCTTCCTGCTTGTAGCTGGTGTCATGCTCTTCATCGACGACGACCAGCCCCAACCGCTGGAACGGCAGGAACAGCGCCGACCGCGCCCCCACGACGAACTCGGCGCGCCCGTCGGCCACCATCCGCCAGACCCGCCGCCGCTCGGTCTGGGTCACTCCCGAATGCCATTCGGCGGGCCGCGCCCCGAAGCGCGCTTCCACCCGCTTCAGGAATTCCGCCGTCAGCGCGATTTCGGGCAGAAGCACCAGCGCCTGCCGCCCCAGACGGATACATTCCGCCACCGCTTCCAGATAAACCTCGGTCTTGCCCGACCCCGTGACGCCCTTCAAAAGCGTTGTGGAATACTCTTCCGCGTTCACCGCAGCGACAAGCGCATCGCCCGCCGCAACCTGATCGCCCGCAAGGTTCGCCGCACCCGCCGGATCGAGCAGCGCAAAGGGCAGATCGCGCGGCGCGTCCTCTTCGACCACCACGCCCAGCTTGACCAGACCCTTCACCACCGAAGCTCCGCAGCCCGCCTCGTCGGTCAATTCGCCAATCGTCACCGGCGCACCGCCAAAGGCCCGCAACGCCTCGACCACCCGATGCCGCGCCTCGGTCAACTGGTTCGGCACCGCCCCGCCCAGACGGTAGACGCGCCTACTCATCGGGCTTTCCCCCAACCCCGGCGCACGCGTCGCTAGCCGCAACATCTGAGGCAGGGGCGTCAGCGTGTAATCCGCCGCCCGCGTCAGGAATGTCCGCAATTCGGCCCGCATCGGTGCTGCATCTAGCACCCTCCCGACGGGCCGCACCTTGGAAGGATCCCAGTCGCCCCGCCCCTTGCCCCAGACCACGCCCAGCACACGGCGCGGACCAAGCGGCACCTCGACGAAATCACCGTCCCCGCAGCCACCTTCGGGGGCTTTGTAGTCGAGAACGCGGCCCAAAGGCTCGGTCGTCAAGACGCCCACCAGCTCTCCCGCCGCATAGGTCCTGTCCGACACAGCCACCGCCTTCTTCTTCTTTCCCCCGCCGCCCCTTTGGGGTAAACCCCGTCCCGAACACCCGCAACCCATAAGGACCGCGCCGATGAAATTCTTTGTGGACACCGCCGATGTCGCCGCCATCTCCGAGCTGAACGACCTTGGCATGGTTGACGGCGTTACCACCAACCCGTCGATCATCCTGAAATCGGGCCGCGACATCATCGAAGTCACCCGCGAAATCTGCGGCATCGTCTCGGGCCCTGTTTCGGCCGAGGTCGTTGCAACCAAAGCAGAAGACATGATTGCCGAAGGGCGCAAGCTGGCCGAAATCGCGCCCAACATCGCGGTAAAGGTGCCGCTGACATGGGATGGCCTGAAGGCCTGCAAGGTGCTGACCGGCGAAGGCCGCATGGTCAACGTGACGCTCTGCTTCAGCGCAAATCAGGCGCTGCTGGCGGCCAAGGCGGGTGCGACCTTCATCTCGCCCTTCATCGGGCGTCTGGACGACATCAACCTCGACGGCATGGACTTGATCGGCGACATCCGCACGATCTATGACAATTACGACTTCGACACGCAAATCCTCGCCGCGTCGATCCGCACGCTGAACCATGCCAAGGACTGCGCCCTGATCGGGGCCGACGTGATGACCGCCCCGCCTGCGGTGATCAAGGCGATGGCCAACCACGTGCTGACCGACAAGGGGCTTGAACAGTTCACGGCAGACTGGGCGAAAACGGGGCAGAAAATCCTCTGAAACCCTGCTAAGCTCGCGCAAATCACAAGAACACGGGCAGTGCTTAGATGATCGAACAGGATGTGCGCGACAGGCTTCTGGCGGAACCCGAGCTGTTGCTTGAAGACCGCGACGTGATGGCCGCCCTCATCGCCGCGAACGAACGCGCGATGGGGGCCAACATCGTCGATCTGCGCGGCATCGCGATGGAGCGGCTGGAAAACCGGCTCGACCGGCTGGAAGACACCCACCGTTCGGTGATCGCTGCCGCCTACGAGAACCTCGCAGGCACCAATCAGGTGCACCGCGCCATCCTGCAAATGCTCGATCCCCTCGAATTCGAGGATTTCCTGAAGATCCTCTCGACCGAGGTTGCGGCGACCCTGCGCGTCGATTGCGTACGCCTCGTGCTCGAATCCGGACAAACCGAAGATAGCCCGGCCCTGCTGCGCAAACTCGGCGATGTGCTTTACGTGGCCGAACCGGGCTTCATCGGCGATTACCTTTCGGGCGGGCGCAACTTCCCGCTGCGCCCCGTCGTGCTGCGGCAGGTCATGCCTGCCGAAACGCCCGGCATCTACGGCGATCGCGCCGCTTGGATCAGGTCCGAGGCGCTGATGCGGCTGGATTTCGGCGCAGGCCGCCTGCCGGGAATGCTGGTTCTGGGTGCCGAAGACCCGCACCAGTTCAAACCGACCCATGGCACCGACCTTCTGGCGTTTTTCGCAGGCGTGTTCGAACGCACCATGCGCCGCTGGCTGTCATGACCGATCCGGCGTTCCTGTCGCCACAGGCGAGGGACGCGCTGCAAAGTTGGCTCGCCCACCTGCGGGCCTTGGACGGCGCGGCCCCGAAAACACTGGAAGCTTACGGCCGCGATGTGACGGGCTACCTGTCGTTTCTTGCGCGCCACCGTGGCGGCGCCGAAGGCACAGTCGCGCTTGCCTCGGTGCCGCTTTCCGACCTGCGCGCATGGATGGCCCACGAACGCGCAAGGGGCCTTGGTGCCCGTTCTCTGGCCCGCTCGCTTTCGGCAGTGAAAGGCTTCACCGCCTATATAGCCGACCGCGCCGAAGGGCTGGACGCCACCGCAGTCCTGTCGGCCCGTGGCCCAAAGTTCCGCCGCAAACTGCCCCGTCCGCTGACCATCGACGCCGCGGCCGCAATGATCGACACGGTCGCAGAGCAGCCAAGCGAAGCTTGGGTTGCCGCCCGCGACCGCGCCGTGATCACTTTGCTTTACGGCTGCGGGCTGCGGATCTCGGAAGCGCTCGGCCTGACGGGGGCGGACGACCCCTTACCCGAAACCCTGCGCATCACCGGCAAGGGCGGCAAGACCCGACTGGTCCCCGTGCTTCCGGTCGCAGCCGAGGCCGTGGCAGATTACGTCCGCCTCTGCCCCTTTGACCTCACCCCTGCCGAACCTCTGTTCCGGGGCGTCCGCGGCGGCGCGCTGTCGCCCCGCCTGATGCAATCGGCCATGGAAAAGGCGCGCATGCAGCTTGGCCTGCCCGCCACCGCCACGCCCCACGCGATGCGCCACAGTTTCGCCACGCATCTTCTTTCGGCAGGGGGCGATCTGCGCGCGATACAGGAACTGCTTGGCCACGCCTCGCTTTCCACAACGCAGGCCTATACAGGCGTCGATGCCGCCCGCCTGATGGAAGCCTACCACAACGCCCATCCTCGGGCCTGAAACGGGGCCTTCTCTCCCCCGTTCACCTTTGCGAACAATACTCCGGGGGTCCGGGGGCTGGCCCCCGGCCGAGGCCACAGGTGGAACCTGTGCGTGCCCACCCACGCTTTGAATGCCACAACCAAGCGCCCCGCAATGCCTGACGGATTGCGCCCCCCCGTATTCCGTGCAATCCAAGGCATATGGATATGCGTCTGAAAGCCCTCTCCGTCCACCTGCTCACCGCCTCGGGCGCGGTGCTGTCGATGCTGGCGATGCTCGCCGCGGTCGAAGGCAAGTGGAGCCTGATGTTCCTTTGGCTCGTCGTCGCCCTCTTTGTCGACGGAATAGATGGCCCCCTCGCGCGTCGCTATGACGTGACGAAAAACTGGCCCACCTATGACGGCGTCCTGATGGACCTGATCGTGGATTACCTGACCTACGTCTTCATCCCGGCCTATGCGCTGTTTAAATCGGGCCTTCTGCCTGGGTGGAGCGGGTGGCTTGCCATCATCGTCATCGTCTACGGCTCGGTCGTCTATTTCGCCGACACGCGGATGAAGACCAAGGACAAAAGCTTTGCGGGATTTCCGGCCTGCTGGAACATGGTGGTTCTGGTGCTGTTCGCGCTGCATCCGCAATGGTGGATCATCCTGACCATCGTGATCGCGCTCACAATCGGCATGTTCACCCCGCTGAAATTCATCCACCCCGTCCGCACCAAACGGTGGCGCAACGTCTCGCTGCCGATGGCCCTTGCCTGGGTCTTTTTCGCCGGATGGGCGGCGATGGTCGATTTCTGGCCGCAAAGCTGGGCGCATTGGGGGCTGGTGATCACCTCGCTTTATCTGACTTTCGCAGGCATCGCCCAACAGATCATTCCCGAACGCGGCGTGAACCGCCTTTCCTGAAGGCATGGTGGGTGCAGAGCACCCACCCTACAGACCTGCCCGAAACCGTGATGCCAAACCCGTAGGGTGGGTGCTCTGCACCCACCACCCGCGCGTCACAGCCGTGTGAGCAGAACCCCCGCCACGATCACCAGCGCCGCAACCGCCTTTTCGCGGGTCATCCGCTCGCCAAAGACAAGCCAGCCGATCAGCACCGCAAACAGGATCGACGTCTCGCGCAGCGCCGCCACCACGGCCAATGGCGCAAAGGTCATAGCCCAGATCGCAATCGCATATGACCCGTAAGAGGCCGCCGAGGCGAAGGTCGCCATGCCCCAGCTTTTGCGGTCATGCGGCAGCACGCCCATACCCTTCCACAGCAGCGTGACCGTGGTAAAGATCACCCCGTCAGCCACGAAGACCCAAGCCACATAGGCCACCGCATCCCCCGAGACCCGCGCGCCAAGCCCGTCGATGATCGTATAGGTCGCCGTGGCACAGGCCGAGCCCAGCGCAAAGGGCAACAGCCTGCGATCCTCGGCCTGGGAAAACACCCCTCGCGCCATCAGAAAGATGCCGCAGCCCAGAACCGCGATGCCCAGATACTCGTGCCCCGTTATCGCATCGCTCAACGCAAAGAACCCGACAAGCGCCACCACCATCGGCGCGGCGCCCCGCGCAATCGGGTAAACCCGGCTCAGATCGCCGCGCTCGTAGGCGAAGACGAGGAAGGATTTGTAGAAGAAATGCGTGCAGCCCGCCGCGATGACCCAGGGCCAGACTTCGGGCGCGGGGATGGGCGAGGCCAGACCGATGGCCAGACCGATCGGGATTTCGGTGATGGACAGGATCACCATGCCGCCCACCTTGGACGACCCGACCTTTATCAGCGCATTCCATAGGGCATGCAGGAAAGCCGCGCCGATGACGGCCATAAATACGCCGAAGGACAAGGAGACCCACCTGTCATGAAACCGTTACGAAACGGCTAAGCGGGCGCTGCACCAAGGGCAAGACGATTTTTCTGCGAAAAATCAGGGGGCGCTCGCGCCCCCTCGCCGCAAGCGGCTCACCCCCGAGGATATTTGAAGACAGAAAATGCCTGTCAGCGCAGGGTCAGCCTGATCGGCCCCTTGGCCGTGACTGCACCGACCGTCATGCCCTTTTGCGTGGCCGTAATGTGCGGGTGGCTTGCGGCCACCAGTCGCACCCTTGGCATCAAGTCCCGCCACTCTGCCGCCAGCGCCTTGGCGGCTTCGGACGGGCAGAAGCTTTTGCCCCTGCCCCGCCGCAGCGCGAGGTCCGTCAGGACTGCCGCGATATCCTCATCCGAGGGAGCCATTGCAGCGTTTGCAGGTCGCCGGATGGGCGAAGCTGCCCACCTCGGGCAGGATTTGCCAGCAGCGTTCGCATTTCTGGCCTTCGGCCGCATGGAAGACCACTGCCACCCCTGCCACATCGGGCAAACCGAAGGCGTCCGCGGGTGCCGCGTCGGTCGTGACCGTCATGCCGCTGGTGATGCACAGATCGGCAAAGGGGACCGAGTCGAGCAGCGCCTTGGTTTCCACATCGACATAGACCACGGGCGCGGCTTCCAGCGAGGCGCCGATCACCTTGGCCGTGCGCTGCACCTCCAAGGCCCCCGTCACGACGCGGCGCACCGTGCGGACGCGGTCCCATTTCACCGCCAGCGCATGGTTGAGCCATGCCCTCGGCGTTTCGGGAATGTCGTGCAGGTGCACGCTGTCGCCGGGCTGGTCGAAGCGCGACAGCCAGACATCCTCCATCGTGAACACAAGGATCGGCGCGAGCCATGTGGCAAGGCGGTGGAACAAAAGGTCAAGCACAGTGCGCGCCGCCCGCCGCCGCAGCGACGAGGGCGCGTCGCAATACAGAACGTCCTTCCTGATGTCGAAATAGACCGCCGAAAGATCGGTCGTGCAAAAGGTAAAGAGCTTCTGGAACACGCCTTGGAAGTCGTATTTCGCGTAACCCTCGCGCACTTCGGCATCGAGTTCGGCCAGACGGTGCAGCAGCCACTGCTCCAGTTCAGGCATGTCCTTTACATCTACCCGCTCGGCATCGCTGAAATCCTTGAGGTTCCCCAGCATGAAGCGCATGGTATTGCGAAGGCGGCGATAGCTGTCGGCAACGCCTTTCAGGATTTCCTTGCCGATCCGCAAATCGGCCGTGTAATCCGACTGTGCCACCCACAGCCGCAGGATGTCGGCGCCGTATTCGCCGATCACCGCTTGCGGGGCTACCGTGTTGCCCAGCGATTTGGACATCTTCATGCCCTTTTCATCGAGCGTGAAGCCATGGGTCAGCACGCCGCGATAGGGTGCCCGCCCCTTGGTGCCGCAAGATTGCAGCATTGACGAATGGAACCAGCCGCGATGCTGGTCGGTGCCTTCGAGATAAAGGTCGGCAATCCCGTCAGCGGCACCATCGGGACGGTCGCGCAGCACGAAAGCATGGGTCGAGCCAGAGTCGAACCACACGTCGAGCACGTCAAAGACCTGCGTATAGGCGTCAGGATCGACGATGCCTGCCAGAACCCGCTCCTTGAAGCCCGCCACATACCACACGTCCGCGCCTGCCGCCTCGAACTCGGCCTTGATGCGGGCGTTCGCGTCGGCGTTCCGCAGCAGGTAATCGGCATCGGTCGGCAAGGCGCCCTTTTTGACGAAGGCCGTCAGCGGCACGCCCCATGCGCGCTGGCGCGACAGCACCCAGTCTGGCCGCGCCTCGATCATGCTGAAAAGACGGTTGCGGCCCGTCTGCGGCGTCCATTCGACCAGCTCGTTGATCGAGGTCAGCGCGCGGGCGCGGATCGACGCGCCATATTGGCCCATCCCGTCATCGAGCGGCTTGTCGATGGCCACAAACCATTGCGGCGTGTTGCGATAGATCAGCGGCGCTTTGCTGCGCCACGAATGGGGGTAAGAGTGCTTCAGCTTGCCCTTGGCAAACAACGCGCCGGCGCCTGCCAGCGCCTTGATGTTGGATACGTTCGCCGGACCTTCCTTGCCATCGGGCAAGATGATGTGCTGGCCGCCGAAGAGCGGCAGCGAGGCGCGGTAAGAGCCGTCGGGTTCGACGTTATAGGTCATCGGCAGGCCGAATTTCAGCCCCATCTGATAGTCGTCATCGCCATGGCTGGGGGCGGTATGCACGAAACCGGTGCCCGCGTCGTCGGTGACGTGGTCGCCGGGGAGGAGGGGAACATCGAAGTCCCATTCACCATGGCCGCCTTCGATGCCGCGGTAGGGGTGATACAGATAGAGGCTTTCTAACTCATTCGCTGAAACAGTCCGCAAATGAGTAAACGTCTCAACCTTCGCGGTCTTTAGAACGGCCTCAGCCAGCGCCTCGGCAAGTAGCACCTTCTCGCCAATCTTTGCTGCCGAGCCTTCAACCACCGAGTCGATCGAATAGAGGCCATAAGCAATCGCTGTATTGTAGGACACGGCCCGATTTTGCGGGATGGTCCAAGGCGTCGTCGTCCAGATCACAACGTAGACGTTGTCGCCGAACAAATCCGAGCTCAGCCGTTGCCGAAGGTCATCTGTTTGAGCCGGATTTGGCGTTACAGAACTTGTGTCTCGCTTAAGGTCAGGCGCTGCCCGCTGGTACCCTGCGTCGATTCCAACAACTGGAAACCGCACCCAGACCATATGGCTACTATAGTCGTGATACTCGACCTCGGCTTCCGCCAGCGCGGTCTTTTCGACGGGCGACCACATCACGGGCTTCGACCCCTGATAAAGCGAGCCGTTCATCACGAAGCGCATGAATTCGTCGGCGATCACGGCTTCGGCGTGGTAATCCATCGTGAGGTAAGGGTCGTCCCACTTGCCGGTGATGCCAAGGCGCTTGAATTCGTCGCGCTGCACGTCGATCCAGCCTTCGGCGAACTTGCGGCACTCCTGACGGAAGGCCACCACATCCACGTCGTCCTTGTTCAGTCCCTTGGCGCGGTATTGTTCCTCGATCTTCCACTCGATCGGCAGGCCGTGGCAATCCCAACCCGGCACGTAACGGGCATCCTTGCCCATCATCTGCTGGGACCGCACCACCATGTCCTTCAAGACTTTGTTCAGCGCGTGGCCGATATGCAGGTGCCCGTTGGCATACGGGGGGCCATCGTGCAGCACGAAGGGCACCCGCCCCTCGGCTGCGCCACGCTCGCGCAAGCGGTCGTAAACGCCGATCTCCTCCCAGCGTTTCAGCCAGTCGGGTTCACGCTGTGGCAAGCCCGCGCGCATCGGAAATTCGGTTTCGGGCAGGAAAACGGTCGGGCGGTAATCGGGCGTGGTCGTGTCGGCGCACATCGTGGCGGTCCTGTCGGATAGGATTTGCAAGGGGGGCGCCACGATCACGCGGCGCAATGGCAAACGGCGGACGTCCCGGCGGCTGGCTCAGCGCGCCGGGCCGATAATTCGGCCATATATCGCAAAGGAATGCGTCATGCTGCGCGTTATAGCCGCGCAAAGCCGAAGGGTCTAGCCACCCCGTAGGATGCGCCTTTACGGCGCATCCCCGCCGCAGTTCAGGCCATCCGCCCCGCCGCCCAGCGGTTCAACCACGCCAGCCCCGCCAACGACAAGCCCAGCGCAAGGAAGGAAAACACCCGGATCAGCCCCGAAAGCCCCGAGGCATCGACCAGAAACACCTTGGCCACCATGACCGCGATCACCCCCATCGCCACGCGCCGCAGCACCGGCGAGGCTTTGGCGATCGCCTGCCACAGCAGGACCGCGCCAAGGATCAACAGCGCGACGGTATAGCTGTAAAGCTCGGGCTGGGTGGTGCCCGCGACAGACAGGTCATCGCCGCGCCAGAAGCGCCGGATTTCAAGCGTGG
Source organism: Gemmobacter aquarius (assembly GCF_003060865.1). Classification (NCBI taxonomy): domain Bacteria; kingdom Pseudomonadati; phylum Pseudomonadota; class Alphaproteobacteria; order Rhodobacterales; family Paracoccaceae; genus Paragemmobacter; species Paragemmobacter aquarius. The sequence goes on along the minus strand of NZ_CP028918.1, from coordinate 653,679 downwards.
CATATAGCGCAAGCAGCCCCAGACCGGCCCAAAGCATCGCCAGCCGCAGCCCGCGCCACAGATGCCCCAGCCTTCCCTGCGCCAGAACCAGCGTCACCCCCGGCACGGCATAGGCGACAAGCAGCGTATCAAGCACCAAGGGCCCCGACACCTCGCCCCCCCAGACCAGCGGGTTCAGCGCCGTCACGGTGGCAAGCAGGCCCACCCCCGCGATCAGCCCGCCCAGCGCCGCCAGCCCGAGCCGCAGCCAGCGCAACCAGCCGCCCAGTCCCACGCGGTAAAGCTGCACCAAGGCCAGCACCAGCCAAGGATAGGCGACCAGCGCCACCACCCAATGCGCGTCGCCTGTCCCCGTCGCATCCAGAAGCCGCACGATCACCACATCGGCAAAGATCGCCGCCGTTGCCGCAAAGCCTGATTCGAGGAAGGCCCGCGCCGCCACCCCTGGCAGATCGCGCAGCAGCCACAAAGCCACGGCGAACCCCGCCAGCGGCCCGAGATGCGACAGCACCACCGCCCCCAAGGCCCGTCCATCGCAAAGCCAAGACCCGGATCGACAGTGATCCGCCAGCCGATCACCATGACCCCGGCTTGCAGAAACCAGCCCATCTCGGGGAGGTAGAACCGCCGGTCCAGCCACGCCGCCACGCCCACCAGCACCGCAAGCGCAAGCGTCAGCGCAGCCGCGCTGGTGACCAGAAACAGAGCCAGCGCGATAAGGGACAGCGCCGACAGCACGAAATATGCCGCCCGCCGCGGGTCGGCATTGGCAAGGCGCAAGGCAAGCGCCGTCATCAGCGCGGCCAAAGCCACCACTTGCAGCGCCCAAGGGTAGGCGCCGATCACCGCCGAAACCGGCCAGCACAGTTCGAGCATCAGCGCCGCGACGGGTGCGACCACAGCCGCCGCTGCCGCCAGCACCCGCGGATGCGAGGCCCCGCGCCCAACCTGCGGGGCGTCGGCCCGCCAGAAAATCGCCAGCGTCATCCCAGCCGCCAAGAGCAAAAGCCACGAAGCGGTCAGCGGTGCCGCCACTTCCGGCCCGCGCAGCGCGCTTTCGGCAAAGCCGTATTCCAGCGGCCCGCCGTAAAGGCCTTCCATCGCCAGCCGCAGCAGGAACCCGCCCGCAGGCACCAGCGCCAGATCGTGCAGACCCGGCGCGCGACCGGTCCAGTCGGCCAGCAGCACTGCCAGCAGGGCAAGCAGCACAAAGGGCAGCATCCCGCCCTGCCCCAGCGTCAGGGCAAGCGTCGCGGCCAACACTGCCCCTGCGGCCAGACGCACCGGAAAGACCGGCCAGCCCACGACATCGGCCCGCAAGGCGGCATCCAGACAGGTCGGCCCCGCATGGTCTGGCATCAGACGCAAACAGGGCAGCGCCACGGCCAAAGGCACCAGCGCAAAGCACAAAAGCATCCACCCCCCGGACCCGCCGCCGCCCAGCACCAGCATTCCGCCTGCGCCAAAGCCCAAGACAAGCGCAAGAACCGAAACCCATGCCCAGCGCCGCACGGCATCGACCGCCAGCCCCGCCGCCGCCACCAGCCCGAAATAGGCGTAAAGCCAATCCGCCGCCTCGGCATTTCCGCCCACCACAAAGGGCGAGACCACCGCGCCCACCAGCCCGAGTGCCGCCATGAACGGCCCGTTGAACCAACCCAGAACCACCGCCCCCGCCGCCGTGACCACCAGCGCGGCAAAGGTGACTTCCGGCCCGATCAGCCCGTACATCTGCCGCGCAGCAACCAGTGCGGCAAAGACCGACACGATCCCCGCCCCTGAAAACACCTCGGGCAGGTAGGCGGTCGTGTCCTGCAACCGGTTGCCGAAGCGCCGCCGCAGCCATTCGCCAGCGGCCACCAGCGCCAGCCCGAACAGGATGGCAAAGGTCACGCGCAAGGCGGGCGGCAGATAGCCGCGCTCCATCCCGTATTGCACAAGGAAAACGCCCGCCAAGGCCAGAGACACGCCCGACACCGCATAAACCCAGTTCTCGCGCAGCCACGCCCCGAACCGCTCGAACACGTCCGGCGGTCTCGGCCCTGCGGGCAGTGGCGGCACCCAAGGGCCGGATGGCGGCGGTGCAGCAACCTCGGGCAGCGCCTTGGCCACGGATGGCGAAGATTCGGCCACAGGCAGCGGCGCAGGCAGCGATGCAGGCGGTCGCGCAGCAGGTGCGGCACTCTCGGCCGCAGGCAGCACCGCAGCCGTCACCGCCAGCCCGGCCCGCAGAACCGCGACCTCGCGCTCCAGCCGTTCGGTCCGCGCGGAGAGTCCGGACATCTTGACGAACAGGACAATCACCCCGACGGGGATCGCAAGCACCGCCAAAATTCCGAGCACGAAAATATCCATCGATAGACCCCGCCACTCCAATGGCGCAACCTTACCCTCTTCGTCAGACAAGGGAAGCGCACAACGAGACGGGGGCCGCGACGTCACCTTCCTGTCATGCGGCCATTTCCCCCCTGTCGCCCTGCCGCGCCACAGGGCACACTGGGCTTTCCCTTGCGAAGGAACCCGCCATGTCCGCCACGAAAGAGCCTTCGGTCAACGTTCTGGGCACGGTGCTTGCCACCTGCTCGACCGCCCCCGTCACCGGCTTCTTCCGCAACGGATGTTGCGACACCGGCCCGATGGACCGTGGCCTGCACACCGTCTGCGCCATCATGACCGAAGATTTCCTTGCCATGTCGAAATACCTTGGCAACGACCTGTCGACCCCGCGCCCCGAATTCGGCTTTGCAGGTTTGAAGGCGGGCGATCAGTGGTGCCTTTGCGCCGCCCGCTTCCTGCAAGCGCATGAAGAAGGGGCCGCCCCGCAGGTTCGCTTGAACGCCACACATATCCGCACGCTCGACATAGTGCCCTTGGCGATCCTGACGCAATACGCCGTCGACCTCGAGGTTTGACCTGCGACAGCAGCGACCCTTCACCACTACGGACCCTGCCCCCATGACTCCGCGCTTTGCCATCACCGATGCCGAAATCGCCACTGTCGTGGCCGAATTCTACGCCGTCGCGCGCACCCACCCCGGCCTTGGCCCGGTCTTTGCCGCCCACGTCACCGACTGGCCCGCACATGAAGCAAAGATCACCCGCTTCTGGAAGAACGCGATCCAGTTCGACCGCAGCTATGACGGCAACCCGCTTCAGGTCCATCGCGACGCAACCGATGTTCGCGCAGGCATGTTCGATGTCTGGCTTGGCCTGTTCGATTCGGTGCTTCGCCGCCAGTTGCCGCCCGAAACGGCGGCGGCATGGTCCACCCTCGCCCATCGCATCGGCCGCGGGCTGCGCTTTGGCCTGACCCCGCAGAATGGCGGACCGCCCGACCTGCGTGGGCCTGCGCGTTAGGCCGCTTTCGGCTGCTTGGTCGGCCCGTCGTCGCGCATCAGATCGTCGATGAACAGGCTTAGCAACTGGGGCCGTCCGCTGACCCCCGCCTTGCGGTAGATCGCATTGGTCTGCGCCTTGACCGTCCCTTCCGACGTTGCGCGCAGCACGGCAATCTCGGCGGTCGACATGCCCTTGATGGCAAACAGCGCCACGTCCCGTTCAGCCGGGGTCAGGTTCCATTCGGCAAAACGTTCCTGCAAAACATCCATGAAGGCCCCCGAGGCCCGGCGCAGCCTTTCTTGCGCGACGTCGCGTTCGCGCAGCGTCCAGACCAGCATCATCGCGCCCAGCACCAGCCCGATGACAAGCCCAAGCGCCGCGCCCACCTCCATCAACTCGCGCAACTCCCAAGACAGGGGACGCACATAGATGCCCACCATCGAAGACAGGATATCAGAGACGAAGAAGACCGCACACAGCGTCTGGACGACAAGTATAACCGCAATCAGGATCTGCCGGGTCACGACGGCATCGCTCCGATGGCAAAAGGATTCATCGCAAGCATCTCAGTCGTCATCCCCACCGCCCGAACCGCTGCTTCCCGAACCGCTGTTATCAGAGCCGCTGTTATCAGAGCCGCTGTTATCCGAGCCGTCATCATCCGAATCATCATCGGAATCGTCGTCGGACTTATCGTCACCGGACTCGTCCCCATCCGACCCGTCGCCACCGGATTGGCCCTGGCCCGACCCCGAACCACCCTTGTCGTCATCTTCGCCGGTTCCGATCAGCAGGCTGCGCCCGGCTTGGCCATTCGTCAGCAACCACAGGTCGCGCAAGATTTCACCGGTGCGCGGGTTCAGGATAATCTCTCGGGATCCGTTGTCGCGCGCGGCCACGATCCGCACCCGGCCAAGCCATGTCACCTCGGTCTCGATCCGGTCGTAGCCCTGCTGCTGCAACTGCGCCACGACGGCATCGGCGTAATCTGCCGCCAGCACAGGACGTCCCGCCACAAGGCAGACAACAAGCGCGGCAAGGATCGTCCAGTTCTTCATCTGCGTCCCCTCGGGGTGACTATCCTTCATGACCGACGCCCCGGCAAGACCGGGGCGTCAGGATTTCGTCTAGCAGCTTGTCAGAGGTCAGTCGTCGTCGCCGCCATCGTCGTCGCCGCCATCGTCGTCGCCGCCATGGTCGTCGCTGCTGTCGTCGCCGCTGTCGTCATCGCTGTCGTCGTTGCTGTCGTCATCCCCACCGTCGTCTTCGCTGTCGTCATCCTCGCTGTCGTCGTCTTCGCTGTCGTCGTCTTCGCCGTCAATGTCGTCGTCCGAATCGTCTCCATCGTCGCGATCCTCGAAGTCCTTGGTGACGCTTTTCACCTCGACCGACGACTTCGACATGTCTTCTGCATCGGCGGCTTCGGTTTCGGTCTTGATCGGCACGAGCACGCCGTTCTGATCTGTATAGACCGTCTCGACCTTGTTGCCGTTCGCGTCGATCACTTCGACCTTCACTTGGGTCGGCCCGAATTTCACTTCGGCCGCAACGATCCCGCTGCCGATCTGGCTTTGCAACTGGCTCACGATATTGGTCCGCGTCAGCGCATCCTGCGCCATAGCTCCCGACGCGAACGCAGCGCCGAGCGCCATCGCCGTGCTGAACAGCATTGCCTTGGTGGAAATCTTCATGGTCCTGCTCCTGTCTGACCGCCGCAGCGGAAGGGGTACGTGCCGCATCACGGCGACGGAACCAGAAGCGCCGCCAAATCGACGGTTGGAAATTGCCACGGGGTTTATTCGGGCGCCTTGCACCAAAGGTTGGCAGGCATAAACTTTGGTTTAGCCTTGCACGGTCCAAACCGAGCAGATGGAAAAACACCCCCGCGGCAGAACCGCAGGGGCGCAAGCAGGTCCGTAAGGCGCAGGTCAGCGGCTGTCAGACCTTCATGTCCTGACCCAGATGCTTGGCCACCGTGAAGATATCCTTATCCCCCCGCCCGCACATGTTCATCACGATGATATGGTCCGCGGGCAGGGTCGGCGCGATCTTCATCACATGCGCCAGCGCGTGGCTCGGCTCCAGCGCGGGGATGATTCCCTCGAGCTTGCAGCACAGCTGGAACGCTTCCAGCGCCTCGGCATCGGTGATGCTGACATATTTCGCGCGTCCGATGTCATGCAGCCAGGCATGTTCCGGCCCGATCCCCGGATAGTCGAGACCTGCCGAAATCGAGAAACCTTCCAGAATCTGCCCGTCAGGATCCTGCAACAGATAGGTGCGGTTGCCGTGCAGCACGCCGGGGCGACCGCCGGTCAGGCTGGCGCAATGCTCCATGCGGTCATCCACGCCCTTGCCGCCCGCTTCAACCCCGATGATGTTGACCGACGGATCGTCCAGAAACGGATAGAACAGCCCCATCGCATTCGACCCGCCCCCGATGGCCGCGATGATCGTATCGGGCAAGCGCCCCTCGCCTTCTTGCTCGGCCATCTGCCAGCGCACTTCCTTGCCGATGATCGACTGGAAATCGCGGACCATCGCCGGATAAGGATGCGGCCCCGCCACAGTGCCGATGCAATAGAAGGTGTCGCGCACGTTGGTCACCCAGTCGCGCAGAGCGTCGTTCATCGCGTCCTTCAGCGTGCCACGCCCCGAGGTCACGGGAATCACCTCGGCCCCGAGCAGTTTCATGCGGAACACGTTGGGCGCTTGCCGTTCCACATCATGCGCGCCCATGTAGACGATGCACTTCAGCCCGAATTTCGCGCAGACCGTGGCCGTCGCCACGCCATGCTGCCCCGCGCCGGTTTCCGCGATGATCCGCGTCTTGCCCATGCGGCGGGCAAGGATGATCTGGCCCAGCACGTTGTTGATCTTATGCGCGCCGGTATGGTTAAGCTCGTCGCGCTTCATGTAGATCTTCGCGCCACCCAGATGATCCGTCATCCGCTCTGCGAAATACAAGGGCGAGGGGCGGCCCACGTAATGCTTCCAGAGATAATCCATCTCGGCCCAGAACGTCGGGTCGGTCTTGGCGAATTCGTAGCGTTCTTCCAGATCGAGGATCAGCGGCATCAGCGTTTCCGACACGAAACGCCCGCCGAAGATGCCAAACCGTCCCTGCTCGTCGGGTCCGGTCATAAAGCTGTTGATTCCGTCCTCGGCCATGATCCTGCTCCCTCTTTGTGGCAACGATGTAGCGCCCCTGCCCGCGCGGGGAAAGGGGGGCTTCTGCCCCCTCGCCCTTTCAGGGCTCACCCCCGAGGATATTTGAAGGCAGAAAATGAACGCCGCACATTTTCTGTCTTCAAATATCCTCGCCGAAGGCTCCTGCCCGATCCGCGCCGCGCAACTGCAGACGGACGAGCGCAACGCGGCCGCGTGCCAGAATTTTCGCAGAAAATTCGGTCTTCAAGCCCGCGCGGCCGCGACGAAGGCCGCCATTCGGGCGGCGTCCTTGACCCCCGGCGCGCTTTCCACACCCGACGACACGTCGACCTGCCGCGCATTGGTCAGGCGGATCGCCTCGGCCACGTTGTCGGGCGTCAGCCCGCCGGCAAGCATCCACGGCCGCAGCCAGCGCCGCTGGGCCACCAATCGCCAATCAAAGGACAGCCCGTTTCCGCCCGGCAGAGCCGCGCCTTTCGGAGGCTTCGCGTCGATCAGCAACTGGTCCGCGACGGTGGAATAATCGAAGACCGCCGCCAGATCGCCTTCGTCCGCCACGCCCACGGCTTTCATCACCGGCAAGCCATAGCGCGCCCGCACCTCGGCCACGCGGTCGGGGGTTTCGTGCCCGTGAAGCTGCAACATATCAAGCGGCACCGCCTCGATGATCGCATCGAGTGTCGCGTCATCTGCATCCACCACCAACGCAACCTTGGCCAACCCGACCGGAGCGGCAAGTGCCAGTTCGCGCGCAGCAGCCACAGTCAGATTGCGCGGGCTTTTGGCAAAGAACACGAAACCCGCATAAGCGGCCCCCGCCGCAGCCGCAGCCGCAATGTCACCCACGGTCCGCAGACCGCAAATCTTCACACGGATATCTGCCACGTTCAGCCCGCCTTGCGCGGCTTTTCGATCAGCGCCAGCACATCGTCCTTGTGCGGCACGCTCGTGCTGTCCTTCATCACCGCAAGTTCCCGCTCCAGCCGCGCCAACTCGCGCCCGCGCACCGAAGCCGTCCGCCGGTGCTTGTGCTCGCGCAGCCATTCCCAGGTGAAGCCGATCACCGCGCCGCCAACGACGCCGCCGAAGATCACCAGAAACAGCGGCATCTCGACCGACCAGTTCACGCCAAAAAGTGCGGCAACATCCTCGGGGAGGAAATTCACCGGAACGACCATTCGGTTCGCCAGCGACACCGTCAGCAAGAAGATCGTCAAGGCAGCGATCAGAAGGTAGCGCATATAGCGGATCATCGGCATGGCCCCGTTACGGTTGCCGCACCACTATCGCCCCGCCCGCCCGCAGGCGCAAGTCAGGCCTTGCCGTTAAGCCGGTCACGCAGCAGTTTGCCGGTCTTGAAGAAGGGCACCTTCTTGTCATCGACCTTGACCGCCTCGCCGGTGCGCGGGTTGCGCCCCACGCGGGCATCGCGCGCCTTGACCGAGAAGGCCCCGAACCCGCGCAATTCGACGCGGTCGCCCTTGGCCAGCGCCTCGATGATCTCTTCGAAGACCGTGTTCACGATCCGCTCTACGTGCCGTTGCGTCAGGTGCGGGTTTTCATCCGCGATCTTCTGGATCAGTTCCGAACGGATCATCCGTGCAAGTCCCCCCTGCGGTCGCCTTAACTCACACGGCGCCACGTTGTTATTGCAGGAAACTATATGCAGAAATTCTTGCCGCACAAACGAAATCCAAGCGCGCCTGTCCGCCAAACCCCCGCATGCACAAGCAAAAAGAGCCCCACCGTGCGGCGGGGCCCTTTTCATCCTTGCCGTAAGGCAGATGGATCAGTTGCCGCCCTTGAGCGCGGCACCGAGGATATCGCCCAGCGAGGCGCCCGAATCGGACGACCCGTACTGCTCGACGGCCTCTTTCTCTTCGGCGATTTCACGCGCCTTGATCGACAGGCCCAAACGGCGGGTTTTCGGGTCGATGTTGGTCACGCGCACGTCGATGGTGTCACCGACCGAGAAACGCTCGGGGCGTTGGTCGGCACGGTCACGCGACAGGTCGCTGCGGCGGATGAACGACTTGGCGCCGTTGTATTCCACCTCGATGCCGCCATCTTCGATCGCCGTGACGACGACCGAGACGATGGAACCACGCTTCACGCCATCAACCGCATCGGTGAAGTTGTCTTCGCCGAGAGCCTTGATCGAAAGCGAGATACGCTCTTTCTCGACATCCACTTCGGTGACGGCGGCCTGAACCGTGTCGCCCTTGCGGTAGTTCGCGATGGCGTCTTCGCCACGCTGGTCCCACGACAGGTCCGACAGATGCACCATGCCGTCGATATCGTTGTCGAGGCCGACGAACAGACCGAATTCGGTGATGTTCTTGACTTCGCCTTCGATGTTCGACCCCACGGGATGCTGTTCGGCGAACACTTCCCACGGGTTGCGCTGGGTCTGCTTGAGGCCGAGCGAAACGCGGCGCTTGGCGCTGTCGATTTCCAGCACCATGACGTCCACTTCCTGCGAGGTGGAAACGATCTTGCCGGGGTGCACGTTCTTCTTGGTCCAGGACATTTCCGAGACGTGAACCAGACCCTCGACACCGGCTTCCAGCTCGACGAAGGCGCCGTAATCGGTGATGTTGGTGACACGGCCCTTGTGGACCGAACCCAGCGGGTAGGCTTTTTCCACGGCATCCCACGGATCGGCCTGAAGCTGCTTCATGCCGAGGCTGATGCGGTGGGTCTCTTTGTTGATCTTGATGACCTGAACCTTGACGGTTTCCCCGATGGCGAGGATTTCCGACGGGTGGTTCACACGGCGCCATGCCATGTCGGTCACGTGAAGCAGGCCGTCAACGCCGCCGAGGTCGACGAAGGCACCGTATTCGGTGATGTTCTTCACGACACCGTCGATCGACTGGCCTTCGGTCAGGTTGCCGATGACTTCGGCACGCTGTTCGGCACGCGATTCTTCAAGGATCGCGCGGCGCGAGACAACGATGTTGCCACGGCGACGGTCCATCTTCAGAATCTGGAACGGCTGCTTCATACCCATCAGCGGGCCAGCGTCACGCACGGGGCGGACATCGACCTGCGAACCGGGAAGGAACGCGACAGCGCCGCCCAGATCGACCGTGAAGCCGCCCTTGACGCGGCCGAAGATCGCGCCGTCGACGCGGGTCTCGGTTGCGTAGGCCTTTTCCAGACGGTCCCAGGCTTCTTCGCGGCGGGCTTTCTCGCGGCTGATGACAGCCTCGCCACGCGCGTTCTCGACGCGGTCGAGGTAAACCTCGACTTCATCGCCGATGTTGATCTCGGGGTTTTCGCCCGGGTTCGCGAATTCCTTGAGGTCGATACGACCTTCCATCTTGTAGCCGACGTCGATGATGGCCTGGCCCGCTTCGATAGCGATGACACGTCCTTTGACGACGGTGCCTTCTTCGGGAGTGTCGATTTCGAACGACTCTTTCAGAAGGGCTTCGAATTCATCCATGGATGCTTTGGCGCACATGTGCGAGTTTTTCCTTTATAAGATGTTGCTGGCCATGCGGTTGTCTCCGCCGGTCTTTGGTTGCCCCGAAACGGCAAAAGCGTCACTGACCGGAAAACCGGCCGGAACGACTCCTGTCCTTCAGGATGCGCGGCCTATACAGCCTTCCCACCCGACACGCAAGGAAACTTGGGAAACGCCGCGTGGCGATGCGCGGTCAACAGACCTCCGGTGCCCTACTTCTCCGCAGGATGCGCCGTCATTGCGTGTCCCCCCGCGGGGGCGGTCAGAACGGATGCGGCCGCCCGTCCCAGTTCTCGAAACACCCCGTCGTTGCCAAGGACAACGCGGCGAACCGCTTCAGCAGCCCCGATGCCGACTCGTCCTCGCCGATGTCGGCATCCGCGCCGCCCATATCGGTCCGCACCCAGCCCGGATGGTAAATCCCCACCGCGATGCCCTCGCCCCGCAGATCGGTCGCCAGATTCCGCCCGAGGTTCAGCGCCGCCGCTTTCGAGGCCCGGTAGATATAGCTTCCCCCCGTCGCCTTTGTGTCAGATCCCATCTGCGACGAGATGATCGCGATCTTGCCCTTGGCCGCCTGCAAATTCGGCAACAGCGACTGGATGGTCAGGAACACCCCCGTCACGTTGACGGCAAAGGTTTCGGCCCACATCCCAGCCGGATAACCGGTCGTCAGCTCCTCGTGCCCGTCCGGCAAAACCCCGGCATTGCACACCAGAAGATCGAGGCTTTGCCCCCCCAGCCGCGCAGCGAGCGCGTGGTGCGACGCTGGCTCGGTCACTTGCAACTCGTGCCAGTCGATACCCGCTTGTGCAGGGGCGACAGGCCCGCGATGGGTGCCTGTCACCCGCATGCCCCCCGCTGCCGCCTGCCGCGCCATCGCAAGGCCGATGCCGCGGTTCGCGCCGGTGATCAGAATTTTCATGTCGCGCCCTTCCCTTCGTGCCATTGCATCATTCCCTGCATCGCGCGCAAACGCCAGCCACCCGCCAACGCAAACGCCCGCAGCCTTTCGGACCACGGGCGCCCTGTCGCATCAGACGGGATCAGGCGACTTCCGACACCAGCTGGTCCAGATCGCGGCGCACCTTTTTCTGGCCGACCAGCCAGTCGCCGTCCGCAGCGCGATAGCCCAGCGGCAGCAGGGTCACCGACCGCAGCCCCTTTGCCGTCAGGCCAAGGATCTCGTCGACCTTTGCCGGATCGAAACCTTCCATCGGGGTCGCGTCCACTTCCTCGAATGCCGCAGCCGTCACGGCCAGACCAAAGGCGATATAGGCCTGACGCGCCGCGTGCTGGAAGTTTTCCTCGGCGCTGCGCGGCAGATACATGCCCTTGAGCTGGGCGTAATATCCCGCAACTGCCGCCTCGGCCTCGGGTCCACGCTGGGCCACGATGTCGGCCACGACGCCGTCGATCCGCGCTTCGGTATAATTGTCCCAGGCCGCGAAAACCAGCAGGTGGGACGCTTCCGTCACCTGCGCCTGATCGAAGGCCGCCGCACGGATCTTGGCGCGAACGTCGGGGTTCGTCACCACGAACACTTCGAATGGCTGCAAGCCGCTCGACGTCGGCGCAAGGCGGATCGCCTCGAGGATCGCCGCGATCTTTTCGTCCGGAACCTTGCGGGCAGCGTCCATCTTCTTCGTGGCATAACGCCAGTTCAACCGTTCATTCAGCATGGCAGTCTTTCCTGAAAACCCGCAGAGCAATTCCAATACCGGGTATACTTTTGATACCAAGTATTGTATCTGAACTGGACAGGGCCCGCAAGAACGCACATTTCTGTGCAGAGGTGACAAGGATCATGCCGATGCAAAGCTGTTCCGGCTCGCAGGGCCAGTGCCAGACGATCAACGCCGTACTGTCGCGCGTGGGCGATCGCTGGAGTGTGCTCGTGATCTTTACGCTGCGTGATGGTCGCCGCCGCTTCAATGAATTGAAACGCGAACTCGACATTTCGCAGCGGATGCTGTCGCTCACGCTGCGCGATCTGGAACGCGACGGCCTCGTAAGCCGGCACTACCATCAGACCATCCCGCCAAAGGTGGAATACGAACTGACCGATCTTGGCCAGTCCTTGCGTCGTCCGGTCGAAGTGCTGGCACGCTGGGCGGTTGACAACCACGCAGCGATCGATGCCGCACGCGACGCCTTTCACAGCGCGCAAGATCAGGCAGGCGCGGCCTGACGCGCCTGCGCTGTCCCGCCTTAGGGCATCAACTGCCCGCCATTCACCTCGATCACCTGGCCCACCACATAAGCCGACAGGCTGGCACAGGCGAGGAACAGATAGGCCCCCACACATTCCTCGGCCAGACCGAGCCGCCCCGCAGGGATCGTCGCCAAGGCTGCATCCAGCTGCGCCTTGGTCGAATAGCGTTCGTGGAACGGCGTGTCGATCACACCTGGCGCCACGGCGTTTACGCGGATGCCAAAGGGGATCAGCTCCTTGGCCATCCCCCGCGTCACGTTGTGCACGAATGCCTTGGACGATCCGTAAAGCCCTGCCCCGCCACTCGCCCCGTTACGCGCGGCGACCGAGGTGGTGTTGATGATGAACCCGCCTCCCGCCGCCTTTAGCGGTGCAATCGCCGCCTGCGAGGCAACAATCACCGACCGCGCGTTCAGGTCCATGATCTCGTCGTAATCCGTCTCGCGCGCCTCGGCGTAAGGCACGCGCCGCACCATGCCACCCGCGTTGTTGATCAGCCCGTCCAAGCGGCCAAAGGCTTCCACCGCCGCCTCGACCGCATCGCGCGCGCCGTCGCCTGTCGACATATCGGCGCGGATCAACCGCACCTTTCCGCCTGCGGCTTCGATCGCTGCGCCCAGCGCCTCGGCGGCATCCTGGCTTGCGTTGTAATGCAAGCCTACCAGCGCGCCTTGCGCCGCAAAGGCCCGCGCCACGGCAGCGCCGATCCCCGTCGAGGCCCCCGTGACCAGCACCGCTTTGCCTTCCAGCTCCGGCAACCGCATTCCTGTCATTCCATCTCTCCCAGTTTTGCAGCAACCAGCGCTACGGCCTGCGCCACGGCCTCGTCCACCGACATCGCGCTCGTGTCGATCATCACGGCATCGATCGCCGGCCGCAACGGGGCATCGGTGCGGCCCATGTCGCGTGCATCCCGCTCTTTCACCTCGGCCAGCACGACGGAGACATCCCCGCCCACCTCCAGCCATCGGCGATGCGCCCGCACCTCGGCGCTTGCGGTCACATACAGCTTCACCTCGGCCTCGGGGCAGATCACCGTCCCGATATCACGCCCGTCCAGCACCGCGCCGCCTTTGGCCCGCGCGAAACGGCGCTGGAAATCCACCAAGGCCGCGCGCACCTCGGGAATGGCGGCCACGCGGCTCGCCGCCTGCCCCGCCACGAGTGTCCGCAGATCATCCCGCGCCAGATCGGCGGGCACCAGACCCCGCGCGGCAAGCACCGGATCGCCACCCTTGGCCCCGACCGCCCGATAGAGCAGCCCCGTATCCAGATGGGCAAAGCCGAAGCGCGCCGCCACGGCCCGCCCGATCGTGCCCTTGCCCGCAGCCGCAGGCCCGTCGATCGCCACGGTAAAGATCACCGCCCCACCCTCATTTTCTGTCTTCAAATATCCTCGGGGGGTGAAGGCCCGCAGGGCCGAGGGGGCGCGAGCGCCCCCTTACGACGGCAAAGCCCTCACCCACGCGAAAGGTCCGCGCCCAAAGCCTGCATCAGCCCCTCGAAGACGGGAAAAGATGTCAGGATCGGGGATGCATCATCCACCGACACCGGCTTTTTCGACGCCATGCCGCAGACCATGAAGCTCATCGCGATCCGGTGGTCCAGATGCGTGGCGCAGGTGGCCCCGCCCTGAACCCCGCCCGCGCCCAGCCCGTGCACGATCAGCGTGTCCTCGTCCTCTTCGACCCGCACGCCGCAGGCTTCAAGCCCCCGCGCCATGGCGTCGATCCGGTCGCTTTCCTTGACCCGCAATTCCTTGACCCCGCGCATCACGGTCTTGCCTGTCGCAAAGGCCGCCACCACCGACAGCACGGGGTATTCGTCGATCATGCTCGGCGCACGCTCGTCGGGCACCTCGATGCCCTTCATATCGGGCGAGAACCGCACCCGCAGATCGGCCACCGGTTCACCGCCCTCCTCGCGCGGGTTCATGAATTCGATATCCGCCCCCATCTCGACCAGCGTCAGGTAAAGCCCGTTGCGCGTCAGGTTCTGGCTGACGCCGGGCACCATGATGTCCGACCCCTCGACAAGCAGCGCGGCACAGACCGGAAAGGCCGCCGACGAAGGATCACGCGGCACCGCGACGGTCTGGGGCCGCAACTCGGGCCGCCCCGTCAGGGTGATCACATTGCCCTCTGCGGTCTTTTCGACCGTCAGTTCCGCCCCGAAGCCCAAAAGCATCCGCTCGGAATGGTCGCGCGTCGGCTCTTTCTCGATCACCACCGTCTGGCCCGGCGCATTCAGCCCCGCCAGCAGCACGGCACTTTTCACCTGCGCCGAGGCGACAGGCAGCGCATAGCGCACCGGCACCGGATTGGCCGCGCCCACCACCGTCATCGGCAACCGCCCGCCTGCCCGCCCGTAGGCGCGGGTGCCGAACAGGCTCAGCGGGTCGGTCACCCGCCCCATCGGCCGCTTTCGCAAGCTCGCATCGCCGGTAAAGGTCGCGGTGATGGCGCTGGTCGCCATCGTCCCCATGATCAGCCGCACGCCGGTGCCCGAATTGCCGCAATCGATCACATCGGCAGGCTCGCGGAACCCGCCCACGCCCACGCCATGCACCGACCATTCGCCCTGCCCGTGCCGGATCACATCTGCGCCAAAGGCCCGCATGGCCGATGCGGTATCAAGCACATCCTGCCCTTCCAGCAGACCGGTCACCCGCGTCTCGCCCACCGCCATCGCCCCGAAGATCAGCGACCGGTGGCTGATCGACTTGTCGCCCGGAACCTCGGCCACGCCACGCAGCGGGCCCGATTTCGTTGCGGTCATGGGTTGCGCTTCACCGTGGCCGGACATCCCGTTCTCCCTGTCATTCCGGCCCGCCTGATAGCGCAACCGATGCCTCTGGTCCATGCAAGATCACGAAGCGCGCGGGACGACTTGAAAACCGCCCCGCCCCCCAGCATATCGCAAACCATGAACCGCCGCCGCTTCCTTACCCGCACCGCAGCCCTCGCCACCGGCGGTGCGCTTGCCGCAACCGGAGCCTTCGCCCTGTCCCCCGCACGCAACCGCTACTATTCCGGCCCGCCCGGCCCAAATTTCGACGGCACGCGGTTTTTCAACCCGGACGGCACGGCGCCCAAAGGGTTTGCCGACCTGATGAAATGGCAATGGGGCGGCGGCCGTGCCACATGGCCGGGCAGCGTGGCGATCACCCAGACCCGCCCCGCCGCCCGCGTCGATGACCTGACGATCACCATGGTCGGCCATGCCACGCTTCTGGTGCAGGTCGCGGGTCTGAACCTTCTGACCGATCCGGTCTGGTCGCTCCGCGCCTCGCCCTTTTCCTTTGCCGGCCCCAAGCGAACCACCGCCCCCGGCATCCGGTTCGAGGATCTGCCGCCGATCGACGCGATCCTTCTGTCGCACAACCACTACGACCATCTCGACACAGAAACCCTCATGCGCCTGCACGCAGCCCATGACCCCTTGGTCATCACGCCCCTCGGCAACGATGCGATCGTGACAGGGGCAGTCCCGCAGATGCGGGTGCAGACCGGCAATTGGGGCAATACGCTGCCGCTCGCCCATGCGGCGGTGCACTTCGAACCGTGCCACCATTGGTCCGCCCGTGGCACGCGCGACCGGTCGATGGCGCTCTGGTCTGCCTTTGTGATCGACACGCCGCGCGGCCGCATCCACCACGTCGGCGACACCGGCTTTGACCAAGGCCGCCCCTACCGCCACCTGCCCGAAAAGCACGGCCAAATCCGCGCCGCCATCCTGCCGGTCGGGGCCTACGAACCCAATTGGTTCATGCGCGACCAGCACCAGAACCCCGCCGAAGCGGTCGAAGGATTCCTGCTGTCGGGTGCACAATACGCCATCGGCCACCACTGGGGCACGTTCCAGCTGACGAACGAGGGCCGCGACACCCCGCCCCGCGACCTCGCCGCAGCCCTTGCAGCCAAGGGGATCGCGGAAACCCGCTTCCGCGCCCTGTCACCGGGCGAGGCTTGGGCCGTGCCGCCTGTCTAACCCTTCCGGCGGCCTAACCCGCCCGCCGGAACGTCACGTAATGCGGATCGCGCCCCTCGCGCAGGGCTTTTTGCTCGTAGCGGGTGGAAAGCCAATCGTCCCACGCAGCCCCGAGCCCCGCCTGAGATACGAGATCGAACCCCGCCTGCGGCACCTCTTCCAGCGTCTGGCGCACGTAATCGGGAATGTCGGTCGCCACGCGAAATTCAGCCCCCGGCTTCATCACACGCGCCAGCAGTTGCAGATACCCCTGCGTGACGAACCGTCGCCGGTGATGGCGCGCTTTGGGCCAAGGGTCGGGATAGTTCAGGAACGCCTTGTCCAGACAGGCATCGGGCAAGACATCGAACAGATCGCGCACATCGCCCGGATGGATACGCAGGTTGGTGACACCCGCCGTCCTGATCTTGCCCAGAAGCATGGCGATCCCGTTCACGAAAGGCTCGCAACCGATGAGTGCGATGTCGGGATAGCGTGCGGCCATATGCACCAGATGCTCGCCCCCGCCAAAGCCGACCTCAAGCCACAGCGGGCGGTCGCCGAACAGCGCGGCAAGGTCCAGCACCTGCCGCGCCGGATTGTCCGCAATCGTCACGCCCGCAAGCGACAGCGCCGCGAGGTCTTCGGCCAGATAGGTCTTCTGGCTGCCCCGCAGGGTCTTGCCATGCACGCGGCCATAGAAGTTCCGCCGCGCGGGGGGCGGGGTCGCAGCGTCGGTCTCGGGCCGGTCACTCATCGGGGGCATCCTTTTCGTCGCCGCGCGGCCTAGCCCCGCCCTGCCACGCGGTCAACCCTCAAGCGGCCGCTCGCCGATGCGCTCGACCACCATCACCAGATAGCCGTCGGGGTCTTGCACCAGAAACTCGCGCTGCCCGCCCATCCGGTCGCCCCAGTCGCGCCACTTTTCCCGCGGTTCGACATAGAAGGGCAACCCCGCCGCAACGACCCGCGCGGCCACGGCATCGACATCGGTGACATAGACCTGCACCACCATCCCGCGCCCGAACGGTGCCTCCATCGGCCCCGTCTCCCAATCGCCATCACGCTGATAGATCATCACCTGCGCCCCGTCGGGATGCACCAGACAGGCCAACCGCTGCGCCGGACGCTCGAAGGCAATCGCAAAGCCCAGCACATCGGTCCAGAACCCCAGCGACACCGGATAATCCGTCACCATCATCTCGGCCATCAGCATCGCCCAAGGCGCAGGGGGCGCACCGATCCCCATCAGCCCCGCCCCCGACAGGACAGCGCACCCTGCACGGGCGACGGCGCAACCCCGCCGCCATCCGGCAAACAGGCCAAAGCACCACGCCGCATCAGGCCGGCTGGATCGGGTCTCGTCATGGCAGGCTCCTTCGTGATCGCAAGCGATGGCTAGCACGTTCGGACAGCAAAGCGAAACGCCGCCATTTTCTGCCCGGGAAATATCCTCGGGGGGTGAGGGCCGGCACGGCCCGAGGGGGGGCGGAAGGCCCCCCTGCCCCCTTAAAAGAAACGGCGCGCGGACCTCCGCGCGCCGTCTCGATCTGCCGGTGGCATGCGCCCTTACTTGACCGCTGCCTTGAGCGCGTCGATCAGGTCGGTCTTTTCCCAGGAAAAGCCGCCGTCCGCCGTGGCGGCACGGCCAAAGTGGCCGTAGGCGCTGGTGCGGGCGTAGATCGGCTTGTTCAGGCCCAGCTTTTCACGGATGCCGCGCGGCGTCAGGTCCATGCATTCGGCCACGGCGCGTTCGATTGCGGTGGCATCCACCGCCCCAGTGCCATGGGTGTCGACATAGATCGACAAAGGCTTGGCCACGCCGATCGCATAAGACACCTGCAAGGTGCAACGCTCGGCCAACCCTGCCGCGACCACGTTCTTGGCCAGATAGCGCGCCGCATAGGCCGCCGAACGGTCTACCTTGGTCGGATCCTTGCCCGAGAACGCGCCACCGCCATGCGGAGCCGCGCCGCCATAGGTATCGACGATGATCTTGCGACCCGTCAGGCCCGCATCCCCGTCCGGGCCACCGATCACGAAGGTGCCCGTCGGGTTCACCCACCATTCGGTCTTGTCCGTGATCCAGCCCGAAGGCAGGATGGCGCGGATATGCGGCTCGACGATGGCGCGGATATCCGCACTCGTCTGGCTTTCCAGCATGTGCTGGGTGGACAGCACTATCGACGTCACCTCGACGGGCTTGCCATCTTCATACCGCAGCGAAAGCTGCGATTTGGCATCCGGCCCCAGCGTCGGCTCGGCGCCCGATTTGCGGACCTCGGCCAGACGGCGCAAAATCGCGTGGCTGTACTGGATCGGCGCGGGCATCAGCTCGGGCGTTTCCTGACAGGCGTATCCGAACATGATGCCCTGATCGCCCGCACCGTCACGGTCCACGCCTTGCGCGATATGGGCCGACTGCTCGTGCAGCAGGTTGTGCACTTTCAGGGTGTTCCAGTGGAACTTGTCCTGTTCGTAGCCGATGTCCCGCACGCAATCGCGAACGATCGCTTCGACACGGGCCACCATGGCCTTGGTCTTTTCGGGCGTAGACAGCCCGACTTCCCCGCCCACGACGACCGTATTGGTCGTAGCAAAGGTTTCACAAGCGACCCGGGCATTCGGCTCTTCGGTCAGAAAAGCGTCCAGCACGGCGTCAGAGATACGGTCGCACACCTTGTCGGGGTGCCCCTCTGATACTGATTCAGAGGTAAAAACATAATTCATACGAGACATGGGGAAGTGCTCCATTGGGTGATCCCTGTCACGTCAGGAAGCCGTTGTGACAGTTCGCCTCCCTGCTAGACGCCGCCCCCGCCCCCGTCAAGCCGACTTGCGCCCACCACCCAGCCAAAGCGCTGCCCCGAGCCCTGCCAGCAACATAAGCACGGGCCATTCGCCCCAGCGCGCATAGGGCGGAGCCGCAAGCGCCCCCGGCACGGTGACATCGATCGCGCCCTCGGCCCCCAGCGGCAGGCTGTCCAGAACCCGCCCGCGCGCGTCGATCACCGCCGTTATGCCGGTATTGGCCACCCGCAGCAGCGGCAATCCCTGCTCGATGGCGCGCAGTTCTGCCTGCGCCAGATGCTGATACGGGCCGGTCAGCGTGCCGAACCATGCGTCGTTGGTGATCTGCAAGATGTAATCGGCCCGCTCAGGCACTCCGCGCAGGTCTTGCGGAAAGACCGCCTCGTAGCAGATCAGCGGCAGAACCTTGCCCAACGGGCCAAGGTCCAGCACCGCAGGCCCCGTGCCCGCCGAATAGCCGTTGCCCTGCTGCGCTGCAAAGGCACGCAACCCGAACCAGCGGTAAAGCGTGTCGCCAAAGGGAATATACTCGCCGAACGGCACCAGATGATGCTTGTCATAGACCGGCCCGACCCCGCCACCCGCACCGATCACCGCCATGGAATTCCAGAACTTCCAGCCCTCGACCCGCTGGATGCCCGTCACCACCGGACTGCCCCGCCCCGCGACCGCAATCGCCTGCGCCACCTGCGGGTTCTCCTCGAGCAGGTAGGGCACGGCCGTTTCGGGCCAGACCGTCAGGTCAGGCACCGCACCCTCTTGGGTCAGGTCGAGCAGGCGGCGAAAGAACACATCCGCCTGAACCGCATCCCATTTCAGGCTTTGCTCGGCATTGGGCTGCACCAAGCGCACCACCATGTCGCGGGGGACAGGTTCGGGCGCGGACAGGCGCCACGCGCCAAAGCCGAACCCCGCCGCCACCAGCGCCACCGCCCCCGCCACCGGAACCGCCCGCCGCATCGCAAGTAATGCCGCCACCAGTAGCGTGAACAGCGTCAGCCCGTTCGCCCCCCCCAAAGCCGCCATCTGCGCGGGCGCATGGCCGATCCACACATGCCCCGGCAGCGCCCAGGGAAACCCGGTCAGCACATAGCCCCGCGCCAGTTCCGCCACCGTCAGCGTCAGCGCAAAGCCAAGCCCGCGTTGCCGGAACAGGCGCGATGCCGCCCCGGCCACAGCCCAGAACAGCGCCAGACCGAAGGACAGGAACACGACCGCAAAAGGCGCCATCCATGCGTAATCTTCCGCATCGACCAGAAAGGGATAGACGATCCAGTTCAGCGCCGCGACGAAATACCCCGCCCCTGCGAACCACGCGACCCACCCCGCCGCCCTATCCGCCCGCGCCACCAGCGCCACGACCAGCGCGAGCGCAGGCAAGGCCGCCCACCACCAGCCAAGCGGGGCCTGCCCCAGTGCGGCCAAAGCGCCCGCGCCAAAGGCGGGCAGAACCGCCCGCCACCCCGGCCAGCCCATGCGCCTCACTCAAGCGCCGCCTGTTCCGCCGCAGCCGAGGCCGCATCGACCACCTCGGGCAACCGTATCCTCACCCGCTTGATCCGGCGAGGATCGGCGTCGACCACCTCGAACTCGGCCCCGCTTTCATGCGGCACGATCTCGCCCCGCGCGGGCACGCGACCCGTCCGCAGAAAGACGATCCCGCCCAGCGTGTCGATCTCCTCGTCATCCTCGTCGGTGCGAAGACGCAAGCCTATGGCTGTCTCGATCTCTTCCAGCGGGGCATTGGCCATGCAAAGGAACACGCCGGGCTTTTCCTCTTTCCACAGCGCGCCTTCCTCTTCGTCGTGCTCGTCCTCGATCTCGCCGATCACCGTCTCGATCAGATCCTCGATGGTCACGAGGCCATCGACCCCGCCGTATTCGTCGATCACCAGCGCCATATGCACCCGTTCGCGCTGCATCTTTTGCAGCAAGACGCCGATGGGCATCGAAGGCGGCGCGTAAAGCACCGGACGCAACAGACGCTTGAGCGACCAGCGCCCCGCCGTCCCGAACCCGTGCTGCAAGGCAAGGTCTTTGAGCAGCACCAACCCCTGCGGATGGTCAAGCGTGCCCTTGTAGACCGGCAACCGGCTGAAGCCATGTTCGCGGAACACCGCGACCAGATCATCCTTGCCGATGTCCAAAGGCACGGCGACGATCTCGACCTTGGGCACGGCCACGTCGTCCACCCGCAAGCGCCGCAGCGCCGACAGTCCCGGCAGTCCGCCCGGCGAGGCCGACGCCTGCGCCGGTCCGCCCCCGCCTTCAGCCTGATCGGCACCGGGGTTAAAGGCGCTCAGCAACCGTCCGAAAAACCCGCGTTGCGCTGGCTCTGCCTCGTCATCATGGGACGCCTGCTGCGACCCGTCACTGCTACTGCCCATCGATCCTTGTCCAACACCGCCCCGACACATGGGGGCTTATGAATATGGGTCCGAAAGCCCGAGCGAGGCAAGTATTCTCACCTCGGCCGCTTCCATCACCGCCGCATCCTCGTCATCCACATGGTCATAGCCCAGACAATGGAGCAGACCGTGCACCAGCAGATGCGTGACATGGTCCGCCACCGGCTTGCCCTGCTCTGCCGCCTCGCGCGCGCAAGTCTCGTAAGCGATTGCGATGTCACCCAGTTCCACCGGATCATCCGCCGTTCCCGCTTCGGGCGGTTCGGGCAGATCGCCGAACACTTCGGCGGCCCGCTCTTCCGATGGCCACGACAGCACATTGGTCGGCTGCGGCTTGCCACGGAAATCGGCGTTCAGCACCGCGATCCGCGCATCGTCGCAGCCCATGACCACGACCGAAAAACCCTGCGCCTCCAGCCCGAGGCCCGCCAGCGCAGCGCCGCAGGCCCGCCCGGCCAAAGCCTCCAGCCCCAGCGCCTCCCAGCGCGCATCCTCGATAACGATATCCACGATCCCATCCATGCGCCGCGCCATACACCGACTGCACGCAAAGCACAAACGCCCCGCCGCTGCGACGATCCTCCGCTTGAGGGGCAGGGACATCGGCGCTAAGTGGGGCCTATCTTGCAAAGCGAGCCGCCATGACCTTCTTTCTTGCGACCACCGATGCCGATTTCGAATCCGCCTTCACCGCCCTTCTGGGCATGAAGCGCGAAGAGGCCGAAGATGTGGATCACGCCGTGGCCGCCATCATCGCCGATGTGCGCGCACGCGGCGATGCGGCGCTGATCGACCTGACCGCCCGCTTCGACCGGATGGAGGTGACAGCCGACCGCCTCGCCTTTTCGCCCGCCGAGATCGAGGCCGAAATCGCCAAGGTCTCGCCCGAGGATCGCGCGGCACTCGAACTCGCCGCAGCCCGCATCCGCGACTATCACGCGCGGCAACTGCCCGAAGACCGAAGCTGGACCGATGCCGCAGGCGCAACCCTCGGCTGGCGCTGGACGCCGGTTTCGGCGGCGGGGCTTTACGTGCCGGGGGGGCTGGCCTCTTATCCGTCGTCGGTGCTGATGAACGCCATTCCGGCCAAGGTCGCAGGCGTGAAACGCCTTGTCGTGACCTGCCCCACACCGGGCGGGGTGGTCAATCCGCTGGTGCTGCTGGCCGCCCGCATCGCGGGGGTTGACACGGTCTATCGCGTTGGCGGCGCACAGGCTGTCGCCGCCCTTGCCTATGGCACCGCAACGATCCAGCCGGTCGACAAGATCACCGGCCCCGGCAACGCCTATGTCGCCGCCGCCAAGCGCCGCGTCTTTGGCCGCGTGGGTATCGACATGATCGCAGGGCCGTCGGAAGTGCTGGTGATCGCCGAGGCGGGGAATGACCCCGACTGGATCGCGCTCGACCTTTTGTCACAGGCCGAACATGACGAAAGCGCGCAAGCCATCCTGATCACCCCCGATGCCGCCTTTGGCCATGCGGTGGCAGGTGCCGTGGCCAAGCGGCTGGAAACGCTCGACCGCCGCGCGATTGCGGGGGCATCATGGCGCGACAATGGCGCGGTGATCGTGGTGCGCGATCTGGACGAGGCGGCGGCTCTCGCCAACCGCATCGCGCCCGAACACCTTGAAATCATGGTCGACGATGCCGAGGCACTGGCCGCCAAAATCCCCCATGCCGGCGCAATCTTCCTTGGCCCTTGGACGCCCGAGGCGATTGGCGACTATGTCGGCGGCCCGAACCACGTGCTCCCCACCGCCCGCTCGGCGCGGTTCTCGTCGGGGCTGAACGTGCTCGATTTCATGAAACGCACGACCATGGCGCGGATGACCCCCGAGGCGCTGGCCGCCATCGGCCCCGCCGCCGAACGGCTTGCAATATCCGAAAGTTTGCAGGCACATGGGCTGAGCGTGCGGGCAAGGTTGGACCGGCTGAACCGGAGCGAATAATGGGATTTGGGCGTTCGATAGAGTTGTTTCTTGTTGATGGGCGTCCTGAAGGGCTGCTCACAGCCAAGGTTTTCAATTGGACGGGCCAAGTGCTCAAAGCGCCCCGTCTCGCCATACGCGAAGCACTTGGCCGTTCGGAAGCACGTTTTACGGGTGTGTATATCCTTCTTGGCGAACGTGACGGCGGGAATCTCGCTTACGTGGGCGAAGGTGAAGAAATATCTGAACGGATCAAATCTCACGAAGCCAATAAGGACTGGTGGACTGACGTTGTGTTTATCACAACTTCCGCCAACGAACTCAACAAAGCACACGTAAAATACCTCGAATCGCGTCTCGTGGAACTTGCGCGCATCGCGGCGTATTGCCCGCTAGAAAACGGCAATAATCCGCCACGACCCAGCCTCAGCGAGGCGGCGCGAGCAAACATGGAAGAGTTTCTGGACACGCTTCTGATGGTTCTGCCCACTCTCGGAATTGAACTGTTCAGAAACCGCGCGCGCATCTCGAACCTTGTGAATCCAAGCCAGCCCGCTTCCGCTACCGCCGACGAAGTATTGTTCCGAATTCAAAACCCGAATTTCGGAGTCGATGCCAAAGCCAGACTTGCCAACGACGAGTTTATCGTTCTCGCGGGTTCGATCATCCGTCGATGGATCGGCAAGGGTGAACACAGCTTTGGTTACAGAGAATTGCAGGCCAAGCTTTTTGAAGGGGGACTCGCGCAAGAGACAGATGCCGCACATGCTGTTCTGGCTGTTGATTACGCGTTCAACTCCCCGTCAGCCGCTGCTGCCGTGGTTCTGGGACGACCAGCTAATGGACGTACTGAATGGGTAACGTCGAACACCGGTATGCAGTTCAAAGACTGGGAAGAAGCCGAACTGAACCGGATGGCTCCATGACCAACCGCATCTGCCATATCGAGATCGACGAAAAGGGCCTCGCCCGCCCCACGCCGGAAATCGAGCAGGAACGGCGCGTGGCCGTGTTCGACCTCTTGGAAGAAAACTCCTTCGCCCTGCCTGTCCGTGACGGGCGCGTCACCCCTCTTGGCCCCTACCGCCTGTCGCTGGCCATCCGCGAGGGGCGGCTTGTCTTTGACATCGCCACCGAAGACACGGTCAAGGTGGGCGAATTCCACCTGTCGCTCGGCCCCTTCCGGCAGGTGGTGAAAGACTATTTCCAGATTTGCGAAAGCTATTTCGAAGCCGTCAAACGCCTGCCCCCCAGCCAGATCGAAGCCATCGACATGGCGCGGCGCGGCATCCACAACGAAGGCGCGCGCGTGTTGCAGGAACGGCTGACCGGCAAGGCCGAGGTCGACATCGACACCGCCCGCCGCCTGTTCACCCTGATCTGCGTCCTGCATTGGGGCTGAACCGGGTGGCAACGCGATTTCCCACGTCGGTGCTGTTTTGTTGCGATCATAACGCGGTCCGCTCGCCCATGGCCGAGGGGCTGATGAAGCGATTGTACGGCCAGCGCGCCTACGTCCAGTCGGCGGGCGTCAAGAACGACATGGAGGTGGACGGCTTTTCCATCGCCGTCTGTCAGGAACTGGGGATCGAACTGTCGCGCCACCGGTCCCGCAGTTTCGAGGAAATGAAGGAATGGGGGGACGACCTGTCGCAATTCGACCTGATCGTCGCGCTGTCGCCCGCAAGCCAGCGCATGGCGCTGGAGTTGACGCGGTTCTACCATCTGGAGGTGGAATATTGGCCGATCCTCGACCCGACGGGATTGGGCGAGGGGCGCGAGGCCAAGCTGTCGGCCTATCGTCAGGCGCGTGACCAAATACGGGACCGCATGTTGCAACGCTTCGGACCGCCCACCGAGCCGGAAGGAGACAAGCCATGAGCTTTGACAAGACCGTTGGTCTGCTATCCCGCTACTACGCTGCCTTCAACGCGAGTGACGTTGACGGAATGCTGCAATGCGTGTCCGAAGATGTCGAACATCGCGTGAACGAGGGCGGAATCCGCCATGGCCGTGCGAAATTCGCCGAGTTCTGCGGGCATATGGGAGTGAGCTACCGCGAGGAGTTGAAAGATTTGGTGATCCTCGCCAACATGGATGGGTCGCGCGGGGCGGCGGAATTCGTGGTGCATGGCGAATATCTCAAGACCGATCCGGGATTGCCCGAGGCCAAGGGGCAGCGCTACGTGCTGCCCGCCGGAGGGTTCTTTGAGATCAGGGGCGGCAAGATCGTCCGCATCACCACCTTCTACAATCTGAACGACTGGACCCGGCAGGTTTCGGCATGACGCGCCCGCTG
Source organism: Gemmobacter aquarius (assembly GCF_003060865.1). Classification (NCBI taxonomy): domain Bacteria; kingdom Pseudomonadati; phylum Pseudomonadota; class Alphaproteobacteria; order Rhodobacterales; family Paracoccaceae; genus Paragemmobacter; species Paragemmobacter aquarius. The sequence continues at coordinate 628,067 of NZ_CP028918.1, read as the reverse complement.
CCCGAAGGCATCACCGTCCGCGCCCTGTCGGGGGCCGAACTGGAAGCCGCCCTCGACGATGTGGCGCGGCTAAGGATCGCGGTGTTCCGCGACTGGCCCTACCTTTACGACGGCTCGCTGGCCTATGAGCGCGAGTATCTGGCGACCTATCGCGACAGCCCCAAGGCTTTGCTCGTCGGGGCCTTCTTCGGCGAGGTGCTGGTGGGCGCCTCGACCTCGACCCCGATGGAAGACCACGCCGCCGAATTCGCCGCCCCCCTCGCCGCGCGGGGCATCCCGCTGGAAAGCATCCTCTACGGCGCGGAATCGGTGCTTTTGCCCGAATATCGCGGCAAGGGTCTCGGCCACCGCTTCTTCGACCTGCGCGAGGATCACGCCCGCGCCCTCGGTCGCAGCCATGTCGCCTTCTGCTCGGTCAAGCGTCCCGACGACCACCCGCTCAAACCCCCAAGCGCCCGCACCAATGATGCCTTCTGGGCCGGGCGCGGCTACGAACCCCTGCCCGGTGTGCTGGCCGAATTTGCGTGGAAAGACGTGGGCGAGGATCACGAGACGACAAAACCGCTGCAATTCTGGATGCGGGCACTTTGACGCGTCCTTGACTGCCTTTCCCTTTCACCTTTGCCCAAATACTCCACGGGGGGTCCGGGGGTGTGAACCCCCCCGGCCTTTGACAGGGGCGCGTATTTTCCCCCTTGAAAATCCCCCCCATCCGGCGCATTACCACGCCCCGAAGCTTGCGGGTGCTGCCCGTGGGCCGGAACCCTATTTGGAGAGACCATGGCTAAGGAAGACATCCTCGAATTCCCGGGCGTCGTAAAGGAACTCCTGCCGAACGCGACATTCAGGGTCGAGCTGGACAACGGCCATGAACTGATCGCGGTGATGGCGGGCAAGATGCGCAAGAACCGCATCCGCGTGCTTGCAGGTGACAAGGTTCAGGTGGAAATGACCCCCTACGACCTGTCCAAGGGCCGCATCAACTACCGTTTCAAGTGAAGCTGATCCTCGGCTCTGCCAGCCCGCGCCGCAAGGATTTGCTGGCGCAACTGGGGCTGGTGCCCGATGCCATCCTTCCCCCGACATCGACGAAGACCCGCACAAGGCCGAACTGCCGCGCCCCTATTGCGAACGGCTCGCCCGCGAAAAAGCGCTTGCCGTTCCGGCGGGTCCGGATGACGTGGTGCTGACCGCCGATACCACCGTGGCCTTGGGTCGCCGCATCCTTGGCAAGCCGCGCGACGCGGGCGAGGCGGCCGAATTCCTTACCGCCCTTGGCGGCCGCAGACATCAGGTGATCACCGCCGTCGCCGTGCGCCGCGGCGACAGGCTCTGGGCGCGGTCTTCGGTCAGCGCGGTCAAGATGAAACGCCTGTCCGACGCCGAACTGAACACCTATCTCGCGGGTGGCGAATGGCAGGGCAAGGCCGGAGCTTATGCGATACAGGGCGCCGCCGGTGCCTTCATCCCGTGGATTTCCGGCAGCTTCACCGGCATCGTCGGCCTGCCGCTTTCCGAAACCGCCGCCCTGCTGCAAGCCGCAGGCTACCCTGTATGGAGATTGCCATGAAGGGCCGCGTTGTCCTGATCGACGAAATCGCCGGACGCCCTGCCGCCGCCCTCGTGGTCGACGGCCAGCTCGAAGACCTGCTGATCGACCCCGAAGGCGACGTCGTCCTGCCCGGCGCGATCTTTCGCGCAGTTGCCGACCGTCCTGTAAAAGGCCAAGGTGGCATTTTCGTCAAACTGCCCGGCGGCTCGGGCTTTTTGCGCCAGATTTCGGGCATCAGCCCCGGCCAGCGCCTTCTTGTGCAGGTGACCGGCCCTACCGAACCGGGCAAGGCCGTGCCCGTCACCGTCCGACTGCTGTTCAAATCGCGCTACGCGATCATCACCCCCGCGGCCCCCGGCCTCAACGTCTCGCGCCGCATCCGCGACGAGGAGTTGCGCGAAACCCTCACTGCCCTAGCGACCGAAGCCATGGCGGGCGCGCCCGAAGACATGGGCCTGATCCTGCGCTCGGCCTGTGCCGATGCCGAAGCGGATGAAATCGCCGACGACATCCTAGCCGTCAAAAGCCTCGCCCTTGCGGTGCTGGCCGATACCGATGGCAGCCCCGAACTGCTGGTCGATGGACCCGGCGCCCACGAAACCGCATGGCGCGATTGGGCCGATCCCGCCCCCGACGAGGTGGTCGAAGGCGGTTTCGCCGATGCAGGTGTCGCCGAGATGCTCGACGCGCTGCGCGACCCTCGCGTCGCGCTGACAGGGGGCGGCCATATGATGATCGAACCCACCCGCGCGCTTGTCGCGGTCGACATCAACACCGGCCCCGACACCAGCCCTGCCGCGAGCCTCAAGGTGAACATCGCCGCCGCCCGCGACCTGCCCCGCCAGTTGCGCCTGCGCGGGCTTGGCGGTCAGGTGGTCGTCGATTTCGCGCCCTTGCCCAAGAAAGACCGCGCCATCCTCGATCAGGTGATCCGCGCCGCTTTCAAGCACGAAGCCGCCGAGACGAACCTCGCGGGCTGGACCGCACTCGGCCTATACGAGATGACCCGAAAACGCGACCGTCTGCCGTTGGAGGCTGTTCTGCCGTGACCTGCCCGATCTGCCACAAGGATACCGACCCGAAATACAAGCCGTTCTGCTCCCGCCGCTGCGCCGATGTCGACCTCGGCCGCTGGTTGACAGGCAGCTACGCGATACCGGTGACCGACGAAGAGGCCGACGAGACCCTGTCCGACGGCCACGAAGACGCCCCGCCGATCCGTCCGAACTGAGGCATCAGGCCCTGCGCGCCAGTCCCGGCCCGCTTAATTCGGGCAGAAGGGCAGCCCCCCGCCCCCGGAACGCACCGCGCCACCCAGACCCCGGTTTCCGCCCCCGATCGCCCACCGATATGCCCCGCTCCGGTCGGCCAAAACCACACACCCCCGCAATCCCTATGCAGGGCAACCCCGCCCGACCGGTCCTTGACCCACCTCACCCAAATCACCCGCTCCACCGCATATTTTTCCTCAAACCCTCTGGACAGCCCCCCGACCCTGACGTATCACGCCTCAATCCGAAGCGCAGGCTTCGACACGGTGCCCAGATAGCTCAGTTGGTAGAGCAGCGGATTGAAAATCCGCGTGTCGCTGGTTCGATTCCGGCTCTGGGCACCACTTAACACCCTGAAATCGCTCATTAAATAATAAGCGCATGTCTTCGCATCCGAGGCTGTTCGCGGGCTGGGTTACATCTGGGTTACAAAACGCATCGTCCGGTCATGAAGCCCTGAATCGGTATGACCTCAGGGCCTAACAGACGTTTTGTGCCGTGGTCCGTATGACGAGATGAAAGTTGCAAAAATACAACGGTCGGCGCTTTGTTAAGTGGGCGCTTATTTTGGCGATCAGATTCCGACGCAACGCAAGGGCCTCGCCGCTAAAGAATCGGAGTCGGGCTTAGCCTGACACCTCTCCGAACTTACCCCTGCAATGGATGTGTCATGAACAAACCGCTCCCTCCCGAGTCCTTCTACATTCCCGTCGAACAGGTCGCCGCACGCTTCAGCGTATCGGTCGACACGATCTGGTGGTGGTGCCGGAAAGGCGCTTTTCCGAAGCCCTATCATCCCGGCGGCAACGCGGCCCGGTGGAAGGTTGCAGAGATCGAAGCCTATGAAGCCACTATGCAGGCGGGCTTTGTTACCGAGCTCGAACTTTATCAGTCCGGCTTCTTTGAAGCCGCACTGCGTGCTGCATGAGGTGGCATGATGCATCCAACAGCACTGCAATCGTTCCGGTCTGGCGTGCCGCGGTGGCGCTCGGTCCGCCCGCCATGGAGCTTCCTTCTTAATCGATTGAAGGTGTTGTGTCCGCCGCTTGGCAGGATGACCTTCTCCTCTATCTCCCTACCGAGACATGGCAGCATGCGGAAAGTGGTCGCCCACCCCGAGACGAGGGGCTCCTTCGAGAAAGATGACTGGCACGACTGTCGCTTTGGGACTGTCAAATAATGGCTGCATGAGCTGACCATCGCCGCGGCGCAATTGCAGGATCGGCGCGGTTGTTGTGATATTGCTTGAAGCCAAGCGGATATGGAAGTTGGGGTGAGACATGTCGAGAATTGCGGTCGTGACAGGGGCGGCGGGTGGCCTTGGGCGGGCGATCAGCGCGAAACTCCTGTCGGACGGGCTGCATGTGGTGGGGCTGGACATCGACGCGACGGGTCTGGCCAGCATGTCGGCGGACCTCTTCACGGGCATAGTGGTTGACTTGACCGACGCCGGGGCGATTGCCGATGCTTTTGCGCAGATAGGTTCGGATCAGGGCGGAGTCGATGCCTTGGTCAACAACGCTGGCACCTGCTTTATGTCCGATTTCCCGAACATCCCGGCAGTCGAACTTGACGGGCAAATGGCGCTCAATTTCTCCGGTGCCTTCCATTGCTGTCAGGCGGCGATTCCGCTGATGGCGGGCCGACCCGGCGTGCGCAAGATCGTCAATATCAGCTCGAACGGGGCCTATAACTTCGACGTCTTCGACCCGCCGCACTACCGCGCCTCGAAGGCAGCGCTGGACACGCTAACCAAGGATCTGGCGCGCCGCTATGCGCGGGACAAGATCGCGGTGAACTCGGTAGCCCCCGCCATGACCGAGACGCCCCTGTTCAAGGTGCTGACGGAGGATGTGCTGGCCCGCGCCATCGCCGCCATGCCGCATGGCCACGCGATGCAACCGTCGGAAATCGCGGCTTGGGTCGGGTTCCTGATATCGCCCGCAGGGGATATCTGCAGCGGCAATGTCATCATCCTCAATCAAGGCCGCGACGTGAGGTGAACCACTTGGGCGCGTTGCGAAAGCTGGGCCATCGCAGTTGCGGGTGGCTAAAGATCACCAATGCGCCCGTGTCACGAACCAGTCCCAAATGCCTTCACCTTTTGAAGGCGCGAGGGTCCTTTCGAAACACCAGCTCCGGAAGAACCGTCTCCCACTCCCCACGCTTTATGTAGACTTGGAAAGCCTCCTCGTTGTCGGTTTTGCGCCAGCGGACAATGGCCCCGACTTTGCCTGCAACAAGGTGCGTCCCTTCGGGCGGATTCCAGTTCCCCGCCATACGCCCGAGCACTCGTCCTCGGGTGTCAATGATCATCCATTTTCCCTCGTGTAGGTCCAGCGTCACGGGGTCATCGACCTCGGCAGCAGCAACGGCGGCAAGCGTCTGGCTCGTCTCGGCAAGACGACCGGCATAGGAAAGATCGACCGCGCTCATGTCTGGCAATTGATATTGGTCAGGTTCGGGCAGGTCGACGGGTCGCGGGGCCTCGACCTTGCGCAACAGCTCGCTTTCACTGTCGGCGCGGACGAAGGCATGTGCCCCGCTCGTCACGACGGAAAGGCTTCGCCGCGCCCGAGTCATGGCGACGTAAAACAGGCGCCGTGGAGCTTCGCCGTCTTCACCTTGCGAAAGCGCCTGCCAGCCGCCGTTCAGGATTACAACATGATCGAACTCCAGCCCCTTGGACCGATGCGCGGTCAAAAGCAGAAGCCCACGCTGAGATCCCCTGACATCTTGTGCCCATTCGGCAAGCCACTCCACGGCATCTGGAACAGGGATCGCCTTGGTGCCGAGTTCGCGGGCGAGATCCGCGACACCCTCGGCAATCAACTCGACCCAGCGTGTCGGGCGTTGCCGGTTGAGGACATCAAGGATGTTTTGGATCGTCAGCATTGCCGCTGGCCGCTCCCGCAGGCCAGCAACCAACCTTTGCATCTCGCGCATGCGCCATATGCTCGGCAGCTTTTCATTTGCCATCTCGACAGGCAGACCCAGCTTCTCGGCATAGGCCCGCACGGGCGCCAGTCGCTTCCAGTCGCGAGAGATGATCGCCGTGCGCGACCACGAGAAATCCGGGTCGAGACGGGAAAGCCGGACCAGTTCATCCACCGCAGCAACGCCTTGAACGACGTCGTCGCCGACAACGTCGAGGAATTGCACGCGGCCACGGCTGACGGGGTCGTAGGTCGCCATGACGCCGCCGCCGGGATGGAGGGTGCGAACCTTGTCTACCGTGATCGGGTGGCCCGCTTTCATGCGCCCTTGGGCAGGTTCGATGACCTGGTTTGCAGCGTCGATGATGTAGCGGGTCGATCGGTAATTCTCGGTCAGGAACTTCGGCTTGGCTCGGCAATCCTGTTCAAACTGGCGGATGAACGAAATCGACGCCCCGCTGAAGGCGTAGATGTTCTGGTCGTCATCCCCCACGGCAAAGAGGCTGAGGCGCTGATCGGGGTCTTCCAGCGAGCGCCCCGCAACGGCAGCAATCAGCGCATATTCGTCGGGTCCGATGTCCTGATACTCATCGACAAGAATCCAGCGGTATCCTTGGATCAACGCCTCGCGCTGCGCCTCGGCCTCGGCGCGGCTTAATCCTTCGCCCGTGAGCAGGCGCACGGCGTCCTGCAGGATGGCGTCGAAATCGCGAGTCTCGGTCGCTCCACCAACAAAGCTCGCACCTACCAGCCGCATGGCAAGCGCGTGGCAAGTCGAGACAGTGACCCAAGCGGCATCCTCTCCCACAAGTCCGCGAAGGCGAGCCTTGATCTCGGCCGCGGCATGGCGGTTGTAGGTCAGGACGAGTATGCCCTTGGGGTCTTCGCGCCGGACGCGCAGAAGATAGGCCATGCGGTGAACGAGCACCCGTGTCTTGCCTGATCCGGGACCGGCCAGCACGAGGACGTTGGTCTCCTCGCGATCATCGGCCACGATCTCTTGCTGAGTCGGATTGCCGAGGTCTTCGACGATCTGCTTCCACGCGCGTCCGGTGGTTTGGCGGCGAATCTCAATACCCTGCCCGGGCATCCAGCGGCGCAGGAAGCGCTCTTGATCCATGGTGAAGTAATCTTCTGACAGCCGCTGCGCCTCGTCGATCCGTTCCAGCCCCTTTTCGGCATAGGCAGCCATGACATGGGTCTGCACGGTCTGCTCGCGGTAATGCTCTTGCAGGGGCAGGAAGTCCTTGGCCGCAAATGGCGTCCGCTCTGGGTTCAGATGGATCGTCATGGCCGAGCGAAAGACCGTCAGTCCCTTGCCCAGCGTCAGCACCTGCTGTTCGTGCAGCCAAAGCAGCGCACGTTCCATCAGCTTGGTCATGTCCTTTATGCCCGATGCCCTTATGACAGCATCACCGTTCAGCTGGGCCAAAAGGTCACCGAGCGTCATTTCGACCTGAATATCCTTGCCCCTGGTCCCGCTGGGCACCTTGGCGATCATGAATTCCAGCAACCGTTCGGCTGCGGTCCAGCGCAGGGAAGCCGTCTGGTCCACCACCCGCCATGACCGCTGAAGCGTAAGTTCGAGCGTCTTGGACGACAGCTTTCTCAGCCTGATATTGCCCTGCCCGCCATCTTCGTCGCGCCCGTCCCGCTCGATACTGCGCAACAGGCGTTCAAGGATATGAGGGCCTGCACCGGAATTCCCGATCTCGCGCATCTTCTGGCTGGCAACCGTGAGGTCCAAGAGGCACCCCCCACCCGCATCAGCATCAGGTGCCATTTCCCGCATCGTGCCGATCAGCGCGCCTTCCAGCGCCCGTGCTGCCGCAAGCCGCTGGCGCGAGGCGTTCTCTATCCCGACGTGGACTTGAACCGTAATCGCGATGTCGTTCTTCGCCAGACTGAGCGTCTCAAGGTCAGCCATGGCCTTGGCGAGTCCGCGATGTGTAAGGCCCGCGATGCCGGTCAACTCATCGGTTGAAATACCCTGATCGGCGGGCGTGTTCATCAGGTGGCGGACGATATCCAAAAGCTGCTTGCGCCGTGTTTCTGTGATCTGCGCTTTTCCGAGCCGCTCTGCCGCTTCGGCCAACGTGCGCACCATGAGCGATGAAGGGAACACCTGCACACGGTTCTCTTCACGTGAGACAAGGGTTGCCTCCTCCAGCCACGAAACGGCCGTTTTGACCCGCGTGTCGTCGGTCGCGCTGTCGCGGATAAAGTCGCGATCCTTCTCCTCGCGCACGATTTCTCCGGTGGTCGCCACAACCTTGCCGCCGTTCCGTCCCTGCTCGTCGATCCGACGCAGAGCCTTGAGGATGGCGCCGATCTCGTGCCTTTCCAGACGCGAACGTGCGGCCAGGGTGAATTGCCGTTCAACATCGTCGGTATGATACAACAGCACGCACGTGGCAGGCTGTCGGTCACGTCCGGCGCGACCTGCCTCCTGAAGATAGTTCTCGAGTGAGCCGGGGATGTCGGCATGAACAACAAGCCGGATGTCGGGCTTGTCGATCCCCATGCCGAAGGCATTCGTCGCCGCGATCACCCGCAGGTCACCCACACGAAAGGCTTCCTGCACGGACCGTTTGTCATCGGCCGTCAACCGCGCGTGAAAATGGGCAGCGGCCAGACCCTGTGCCTTAAGAAATTCTGCCACGCGCTCGGTCTCAGGGCGGGTCGCGCAATAGACAACCGCGCCAGAACGCCCCTCGGGAAGATGATCCTGTATGGCCGTCAGGATATCGCCAAGCTTGCTCTCCTTCCCCGTCGGCAGCACCGAAAAGGACAGGTTCGTCCGTGTCGCCCCCCCGTCGAACAGTCCAAGCTCGATTCCAAGCCGCTCGCGGAAATGGTCGGTGATATCGCGCACGACCTCGGGCTTGGCCGTAGCCGTCAGGCAGAGGATCGGGGCTGGCGGTGCATCACCCGAGAATTCTCGGATGAAACGCCCGATGTAGCGATAGTCAGGCCGGAAATCGTGCCCCCATTTCGAGACGCAATGCGCCTCGTCCAACACCCAAATTCCGACCTCGCGTTGATTCAGGACCGAACGCACCGAGACCGACCGAAGTTGTTCTGGCGAAATCAGCAGGATAGCAGCCTGACCCAGCCTGACGCGATCCAGCGCTTCCTGCCGCTCTGGCATCGACAGCATACCGTTGATCGTTACAGCTGACGAAATACCAGCGCGTTCCATCCCCTGCACTTGGTCGGCCATCAATGCCACGAGAGGCGAGATCACGACGGTCAATGCGCCTGTTTTGTCATAGAGGCTGAGGGCCGGGACTTGATAACAGACCGACTTGCCGGTGCCGGTGGGCAGGATGCCGAGGACATGGTCATGGGCCATGCTTCTCTCGACGATGACCTCCTGCAACGGTCGTCCGTCAGCATCGGTAGGCTCAGGACGGAAAGCCGGAAACCCGAACCATTTCGCCAGCGCGCCCTTCGGATCGTTCATCGTTGCGCACCAGGAGCAAGTCGGCTTGCCACAGTTGGTGTCGCGCAGTTGACGAACGATCAACGCGGCCCGCGGAAACGAAAACCGGACCCAAGGCGGCATGACGGACTCGCCTCCGGACACCGATATCCACGCTAGCGCATAGGCCATCGGCCAAGCCATCTGCGCGTCTTTCAGGGCATCCAGAGCGGGGTCGACTTGCGCACCACACGCCTGGCCGACCAAGATTTTGCGGATCGCGGCGAGTGCCGTCCCTCGGTCGGGTGCGTTCGCGTTGCGGACATGCTGAAAAACAGCGTCGAACCCGTCCGACCGATCCGATCGCGTCACAAGAAAATGCCACGCCAGAAGCATCTCGGGCGCTTGGTTTCTCAAGGCTTCGATCTGGTTTTCCAGAACCTGAAACACCAGCCGGGCATCTAGCTCAGGATCGTTCACATGCCCCGCCTGCAAGCGCCCGTCGTGGTGATGCTTCACCAAGTGATGGTAAGGGTTGCGCGGAAAGGCCGGCGGGTTCAGCCAAAGCGTATCGATCGGCGCGCTCATCTTGTCGCGAAGCCTCGGACGCGCGGCCAGAAGATGCTCGATGTCATGACGCAGGATGTTGTGACCGATAATGTGACTTGTCGCCTTAAGGGCTGCTTCAAGATCATCCAGTGACTTTTGCAACCGTCCTCTCGCCGCCACAGCAGGACCGGAACCAAAGCGCACGGCGGCGAGGTCGAAGATCGCTGCCTTCTTGGGATCGACTTCCAGATCGACCGACAAACACCGCTCTAGCAGAGGCAGCTTGTCGGCGGGCCTTGGGCGCAAAAATTCAAGAAAAGGCATAAATTCCAGCTGGAAAATCTATAGGGTGTGCAAGTGTTAAGACAGAGCTGAAGGTGCAGCAACTGATTAGGAAAGCCCGAGGCTCAGATGGACCCATTGCGGATCCAGTCCCAAGCAGCATCAAACAAACGCGCCCACTGTGTCCCTCCGTCACTCTATCGCTCGAAGTCGGCCCCTGGCGGTGATCCCACGTCTGTTCACGCTGTGGTGAGGCTTCGTCTAAGCAGCCAGCCGATGATCACCTCTGCTATTACTTTTCAAGGCTCCGAGCCGATCACCATTTGAACAGATGTGCCGACCGCCCGACATGATAGGCACGCACCAAAGGCTTCAGCAGGCAAGCAGCTTATGAAATTGGCTATCGATGTCGACATGAACTACGCGCTTGAGGGCGGCGATCCAGCGCTGTTGGCAATCACGGTAGCGCAGACGGAGGGGCAGACCGTGCTCTCGAGTGTGCTGGAAATCGAGAATGCAACCCTGCGCTGGATCGACGGCGAGGGCAATGTCGGTCAACGGGTCTGGGTGCATTCAGAGGGCGGCCAGCTGAACCTGCGCTATCGCGCCCAAGTCGATGTAAGAAAATCCAATGTTGCCTTGCCTAGCCTTGCGGCAACGCCCCTATATGCGCTGTCGGGCGAAGTTTTAACGTATCTCAGGCCATCCCGCCTATGCCCTTCCGATCTGCTCCAAACGTTTGCCGACGAGCGGTTCGGGCATCTAGACGGCGGCGAGAAGATCGCGGCGATCCTCGACTGGACGGCGGCCTCGCTCGTCTATGTCCCCGGCAGTTCATGTGCCAATACAACGGCATTTGATACGTTCATCACGCGTGAAGGGGTTTGTCGGGACTATGCACATCTTGTCTGTGGCCTTGCGCGCGCGGGAAATATCCCCGCCAGATATGCCACCGGATATAGCGCCAATGTTGACCCACCGGATTTCCATGCCGTTGCAGAGGTCTGGCTGGACGGCGCATGGCACCTTGTTGATGCAACCGGTATGAGCTCGGCCTGCGACCTCGCGATCATCGGGTCCGGCCGGGATGCTGGGGATATTCCCTTCATGCAGACCGAAAAGTGGGCGACCCTTATTCACCAGCGCATCTATGTATCAGCAGAGCATCCGACATAATTCGATCATGACCATCACTTCGGTGATCGGGGTGATCAAAACGCAACCGGCCCATAGCTGCCCTTCGTCGTTGCGGCGGCAAAGGGCGATAGCGCTGAGCTATATGATGGCTCCTCGCTTGGCGCGGTGACCGAACTCAAAGCCCGCCCATTGTCGCTGAGGGTCTTGTCTGCTATGCAGCGCCGCGAGCGTGTAACCGTCTACTCGTCCGACAAGCAAAGTCGCCCGGATCGTGCCATTCCGATTGCTTTCTGAACATTTCAGACCGAGTTGTCGCGATGAGCGGTTGAACCGACCGTGGCTTCATTTTCATCGCTCTTACGACGCCTGCGCCAACTCGCGCTTAAGCCGACGGATATCTGCGTATACGAAGCATGTGCCATGCAGTGGGCCGTAAGCGCTGTGCCGACCCCACCTTCCTGCTGAATCCGTAAGCTGCGATGCGCCCTCGTGTGGAGATTTGCACGGGAGGTGTCAGTGGGAGTCCATCGGGAGCGCAGTATGGAGGCCGTCGGCTTTGTGGAGCTGCTGGCAGCACCGGCAGCCAAGCGGCGGTGGTCTGACGAGGCGAAGGGCCGGATGGTGGCGGAGACGCTGGTGCCTGGTGTCACGGTGAATGAGGTGGCGGGTCGGCATGGGGTGAAGGCCAACCACCTGTCTTCGTGGCGGACGCTTGCGCGGCAGGGCAAGCTGGTCGTGCCAGAGGTAACGGGAGCCGAGTTCGCCGCGCCGGTGGCGACGGCGCAGGCAGTGGACACGCCTGTTTCAACTGCGTCGATTGATCTGTTGATCGGCCCTGTGACGATACGGCTGGATGTTGCCACACCTGCGGCACGGCTCGCGGAACTGATCATGGCATTGCGGGCTTTCCCGTGATCTTCCCGTCGAACCGGGTGCGGATCATGGTGGCGACGAAGCCCATCGACTTCCGCAAGGGCCACGACAGCCTGGCCGCGATGGTGAAGAATGAGCTGCGCAAGGACCCGTTCACCGGGACAGTCTTCGTGTTCCGCGCGAAGAAGGCGGACCGGTTGAAGCTCTTGTATTGGGACGGCACCGGTCTGGTGATGGCCTACAAGCGGCTGGAAGAACACAGCTTCACCTGGCCCGCCGTTAAGGACGGGGTCATGATGCTGAACCATGCGCAGTTCGAGGCGCTGTTTGCGGGGCTCGATTGGCGGCGCGTTCGGGCCGTCGCGGCGAAGGCTCCCAAAGCCGTGGAATGACCGGTTCTGCCCTGCGGCAGGATGACTCATCGTGCTCTTTCCGGAGGCATAGCCCATGGTGGTTTGGTAAACATCAGCCATGCCAGAGACCGCTGATCTGCTTGAAGAAATTGCTGCGCTGAAGGCGATGCTGATTGCCGCGGACGCACGTGACAAGCGCAAGGACGAGCGCATCGCACGGCTAGAAAAGCTGGTCGCGGCCTTCAAGCAGGCGGTCTTCGGCCGTAAATCGGAAAAGGGCGATCCGGACCAGTTCGAACTGGCGCTGGAAGATCTGGAAACGGCCATGGCCGTGATCCATGCCGAAGAGGATGCCGCGGATCGGGCCGCCAAGCGCCCCGCCAAACCGCGTGCCGCCAATCGTGGATTGCTGCCAAAGCACCTGCCGCGCATCGAGGAGATCATCGAGCCGGACAGCCTGACCTGCGCTTGCGGTGGCTGCCTGCATTGCATCGGCGAGGATGTGTCGGAACGGCTCGACATCGTGCCCGCCCAGTTCCGTGTCATCGTCACCCGCCGACCCAAATATGCCTGCCGGTCCTGCACCGATGGCGTGGTTCAGGCGGCTGCCCCCGCGCGGCTGATCCCGGGCGGCATGCCGACCGAAGCCACGGTCGCCCATGTGCTGGTCAGCAAGTATGCCGACCACCTGCCGCTTTACCGGCAGGCCCAGATCTACAGCCGCCAAGGCGTCGATCTCGACCGCTCCACCCTTGCCGATTGGGTGGGTCGCGCCGCCTTCGAACTCCGCCCCGTCCATGACGCGCTGATGGCGGACCTGAAGCGGTCAACCAAGCTCTTCATGGACGAGACCCGCGCCCCGGTTCTCGATCCGGGGGCCAGAAAGACCAAGACCGGATACTTCTGGGCCTTGGCCCGCGATGACAGGCCGTGGGGCGGCACGTCACCACCGGGCGTGGTCTTCACCTTTGCCCCAGGTCGGGGCGGGCAACATGCTGAGCGGATATTGAAGGGTTTTGGGGGTATTCTCCAAGTCGACGGCTATGCCGGATACAACCGCTTGATCGCAGCGGACCGGATCGGTCCGGGCATTCAGCTCGCATATTGCTGGGCGCACGCACGCCGCAAGTTGATCGAGATCACCCGCAGCGGACCCGCGCCGATTGCCGAGGACGGCGTGGCTCTCATCCGCGAGCTTTATGCCATAGAGGCCGAGATCCGCGGCACTGCCCCCGCGACCCGGCTGGCCATCCGGCAGGACCGCTCCGCCCCGATCCTCGCCCGCCTCGACGACTGGCTGGCCTACCACCGCGCCCGCGCCTCCGCAAAGTCGCCCTTGGGCGAAGCACTTGCCTACATCGCCAAATACCGCGACGGCCTTGGCCGCTTCCTGACTGATGGCCGCGTCGAGATCGACAACAACACCGTCGAACGCACCATTCGCCCCATCGCCCTGAACCGAAAGAACGCCCTCTTTGCTGGCCACGACGCCGGGGCTGAGAACTGGGCCGTCATCGCCTCGCTCATCGAAACCTGCAAGATGAACGCGATCGACCCACACGTCTGGCTCGCAAACACGCTTACCGCCATCGTCAAAGGCCACAAACAAAGCCAGATCGGCGACCTGCTCCCATGGAATTACGCCGTCATGGTGTGATCGGCACAGCGCTTACAGTGGGCCACCATGCCCTCGTAGTAATCGAGGCGGCTCGACGCTGCACTGATGCTTCAGAAGACCGTCTCTGCCCGTTCAGTATTTGAACGGAACTTCGGCCGAAACCGCGTTCCGAACGGCCCCGAGATGGGGATTTTCGCAGCAGATCATCTCGATGCACAGATAATTGAGGGCGCTGTAGCGCGCATAAAGCTTTTCGCGCGCGATCCGCGAAAGTGTCCCGCGGCGCTGGATAGAAATGCTGGCCCCGTGTTCGTGGAAAACCACGCACTCCGTGACGGCACAGAGGCGATGACCGGCACTGCCTAGGCGGATCGAGAGGTCCTGCGTCTCGCCGTAGCCTTCCGGAAAGGTAGTGGAATCGAACCCGCCCACGGCATCGTATGCAACGCGGTCCACCAGGATGCAGAAGCCGTGCAGCATCGGCAGGGGAACGAGTGCTCCGCCCGCCGATCCGGCGATGATGGCTTCGCGAAGGGGTTGGTCCGGGATGGGCGTGACGCGAAAGCCGTCATGCTCGGAAAAGACAGGCCCGTAGCTCTGCCAGGCGGCGTTATTGGAAAGCGGTCCGACCATCGCAACCTTTGGATCCGATTTCAGGGCCGAATAAAGCGACTCGAGCCAGTCCCAAGTAACCAAGGTGTCGCTGTTGATCACCACGAAAGCAGCCGATGTGCTGCGAGCGATCCCCTGCATCACCGCTTTCGTGTATCCTGAGCGCTGCTCGCACCGCAGCACTTCGATACGCCCGTCTCGCACTGCCATTTCCATAAGCATATCGTGCGTTTCCGCGCCGCTACCATCGTCGACGATGATCAACCGGCTCAACCGATTGCCCGAGCGCTGCAGAATGCTCTCAATGCTATTGCGGGTCGTCTCGGGCGCGTTGTGGACCGGCATGACGATATCCAAACGCTGCCCGTCGTCCAAGGGCGATGTGTTGACCAGCGGTACTGCCGACGAGTCCCAACAATGCGAAAGCGCATCGAGAAAGCTGCGATACCGATCTGTGTCTTCGCTGCGCTGAAAGGCACGGAACGCACGGCGGAATGCCAAAAGCGCTTCGTCCGATGCCGGGTAACGCTCGCAAAGGTCTGCCGACAAAACCAACGCCGACTCGAATTCGTCAAGATGGGCCAAAAGGTCCACCTGCAAGAGGCGAACCTCGTCGATCTTGTAACCCGACCGGAAAAGTGCAGCGATCTGCGCCTGCGCAAGATGGATGTGTCCGAGGAAGAGATCGGCCCGCGCCCTACACAAAAGGGCTTCGTTGTTTGCCGGATCGATATACAAGGCGCGGGATGAATAGCGCCTCGCACTGACCGCATCGTCGCGGTACAGGTAGGCCAACCCGATTGCGGAGAGCAGCGAAGCATCTTGCGGCGCCAGGGCAAGAGCAGACTGCAGCATGGCGACGCCAGTATCCAGATCACCTTCGAGCACAAGAATGGAGCCGAGGCCAGCATAGGCTTGCGCGTCATGCTTGAAATGCAGGGCGCGCTTCCATGTCCGCTTCGCCCGGATGTTGTGCCCTAGCACGGCTTCTACTTTCGCGACACTTGATAGGGTTTTGTAGGACTCGCCTTGCTCCTTCAGGTCGCGCGCCGCAATCGCCAAGGCCACGTAAGGCTTGCCATCCGCCAACGCCGCAGCGACTGCATCGCCTTCGTGCTCCGATGGCTGCGCAGACGGTTCATCGATAGCTGCAATACCGCGCAAGTTCACTTCGCTGCTTCCAATTTCTCGAACAGTGACCAGAACGCTTCGTCGTCATCGACAAGCCCTTGCCCGAGACGCGCTTGCAGGCTGCGCAGTATCCGCGCCTTCAGGTTCGTGCGGCACAGCTTCTGTTCTTCGGGGTTATCGAAACGATGGCCGAGCCATTTGACGAAAAAAGCTTCGGTGCTGTCCAAAACTGACGCGCCCTGGGATGCCAACCCGCCCAGGTTGCGTCGATCGGCCAGAGCGTGCGGGAAAAAGTCGGTACCGTATCCGTGGATGAACAGCCTCAGGAAAAGATCGTCAAACTCGAACCCGCAAAGGCGTTCATCGAATCCACCGACAGACAGAAAAGCCGCCCGGTCGATGAACGTATTCGCCGATGCCATGTGCAATTCGCGACCCAGCATGGCATCTAGCGTTGCCGGTATTGGATCGGCCGAATGAGGTAAAACGGCACTTGAAGTGACAGTCTGGTTTTCATCGATCAGTCGGTAATCGCTGAATATCCAGCCGAGCCTGTCCAGTCTGGAACTGATAGAGCGCCAATGGTCCACGAAGGCTTCTCCGTGCTGGGGCAGCAAGATGTCGTCTTGATCTACGAAGCAGACATGCGTGCCGGACGCCGCCCGGATCCCGAAATTCCGCGCCGCGGAGCTGCCTGCGGCGTCCTGCCGAAGCAACTTGAAGCCCGCATCTTTTGCAAAATACTGCAGCCATTCCGCTTCATGCGCGACGGAACCGTCGTCGATCACGATGATCTCGTATACGGGCCTGCTCTGTTTCTGGATCGAAAGGATGGCGTCCGGCAGATTTGCGCTGCCATTCTTGAAGCAGACGACGGCCGAAACAAAAATTGCCGCTGGCAGCAACACTGCCGGCGATGGGGAAGGGAAAGCCGTCGAATCCTGCCCCAGAGATTGCAAGGTTTCGGCATCCCAGTCTGCGCTTGCCGATCCACGACGCATGCGCGTTCCCGGTCCGATCTCGTGAGCCGCCGCTTTTCGCAAGACGACGAGCGAACCCGCGAATTCGATGGACAGGATCGTCCTGAACAACGCGACGTCGATCTCGAGGTCATGGTCACGGACAAAGGGCGCGAGGCGATGGGCGGCATCTGTCGGGTCTGACGAAGTACTTCTCGCCAAAACGTCCGCGATCGTCCGAAAGAAAGCCAGAGACGAGGTCGGCTGCATCGGTCCTCCCTCTTCGGCAGAGAATTCCGCTAAATTCACTCCGTCGACGATGTAGACGCCTCCTTCGGCCAGAGCCGGAAAGAACTGTAGGAAAGCGCGCATGATTTCATCCGCACGGTGCGACCCATCGTCGATGATGATGTCGAACTGGCCGCAAATCGACATGATCAGCGTTTTGGCAAACGGTGCGGCAGCATCGGCGGTGACTACTTTGATACGGTCGTCGTCGAAGCGGATTTCGGCGCACTTGGGATCGATGTCGCAGCCCACGAAAAAGCGGCCTGACGGAAAGTAGCGGGACCACACTTCAAGCGATCCGCCATTCCTCACCCCGATTTCGAGCAATTTCACTTTTCTGTCGCGGACGCCCCGGCAGATTCTTTCGTATTGCTTGAGGCTACCGGACCACTTCTCGGAAGGATGGCCTGACTGCTGCTCGTAAAGCTGCACCAGGCTCGGCGCGACTCCCTCCGCTTGGGCCACCGAGGTTTCTTCGGCGGGATCAGCCTTGAAGCCAAGGTAACGCTCGCTCCAATCCAAGTTGCCGCGCAGTTGCGACGCCCGGGCGATGGTCGGATGATCGCCGCCCAGCATGATCTTCTTGTCGGCGCAACGTGCCATCAATCCGAACGCGCGCTCGATGACATGTTCGGGGTGACCCTCAGAGTCGCCATGTGCGACGAAGATATCTTGGGGGTAATCATCTTTCAGGCTGATAAAGAAGGATGGGCGGCACCAGAACATCGTTCCGGCAAAAAATCCCCAGCCTGCAGGCAGTTCGCCGTGCTGCAACGTAAGCGCGCGTCTGGAATGATAAATGTGCGCGTCGCCATCGACATAGTTCATACTTGGACCTGCAAGAACCAAGTCGGGCTCTTGCTCGAACGCATCGACATAAACACGAACGGTATCGGCGCTGCCAAGCAGGCCGTTTACCAGTGACCGCCGCCAACCGATATGACCTGCATCGTTGCGCTTCGTATGTATCTTGCAGACCGCATCGAACTTTTGCAGGTTTGGCAGCCATGCGAGAAACGGAGCGACATCGCGCCCGACATTCGGCACGCATGACACAACAGCATCCGGGAAAGTGCGCCGGATTTCGCCTTCGAAGTCGCTGTGCGGCCCCAAACTGACAAAAAGACCGAACGTATCGTTTATCGATTCCAATGCGGCCGAAAATTCCGGCCATTGGTCTTCGTAATAGAGATGCAGGACAACCGCGAAGCGCATCTTTGTCAAAACTCAGAGGATGGGTGCGAGGTCGTCATTATCGACGGTATCGGAACAGGACGCGTTCATACGATCCCGTCACGCAGCGATCTGCCGTGCAGACCGCTGCATTCGCGCTTGGATACTGCGCTTTGAAATGTCCAAGAACCCACCGTTTCCGGCAAATACGCGCGAAGCAAGGTCAGCAGACGCTGTGCGTCCGCGCCCAACCTGCCGATATCTGAGGACGCTGGTTCAGGAAATCATAAGAAATCGTCGCAGCGGCACTATCGAATGTCCGACCCACGCCAAGGTCCGCGCCGAAGTAACCACCATCGTCGAAGAAATAGGAAACACCCGCCGCTCCGACGAATGTGTCGGGCTCGTCAGACGACAACACCTTCATGGTCACGCCCGTCGACACAGGCTTTCCGCCACCGAAGTTCAGCGCCAGTCCCAGCATTACAGTAGGATCGGCATAAGCCATAGACCCGGAGAAGAAGGACAGTATGGCCGTAGTCGAAAGCAGTTTCTTCATCTTCACTCATCCGTTATTGCCGCGCAAGACGGCGCTATGACCAAGTAATGGCACGATTTTCACGCTGCAGTAAACTTAAATCAATCTTGTTGAACGCGCATTTATCGGAAATGTAGGCCAAAACCACTCGCCTTGCACAAGGCGCCGCTGCGTTCATCCGCACCGGCATGCCGGGCCGATTGACCCCAAACAGGTCTGTTCCGATGTCAAAACGGCGGAGCCTGCAAAGGGCGAACCCGTCACGGCACCTCAAGCGGCAAGGTTTTCGTAGGCATCTTCGGTCGGCCGTGCCGCATGATCGCTTATCGCAAGACGATCCGCGTCGACCGAGGCAGCGTGAAGACCGTCCCACCCGGTATGAAAACCGCACCAACCTGCATGACGTCGCCTGCTACTTCCCTCAACCGGCAATGCCTCGCATCACACCCGCTTGTATACCCGGCTTTCCCAACGGCCATGGTTCAGATAGTGGTATTCCGCTCCAAGCCCGGCCCGTGCTACGTCGGGATTCAGCAGCAGGTAACGCTCGGCGTCGAAATCGTCCGGAAGTCCCAGTTCGAGCCATTCCTGCGATGGGCGATCATCGCTCGCAGGACGTTTGACCACTGCGTCGGACAAGACCTTGAGCAGTAAGCCCACGTTCTCGTGTGAAATTGCCAGATCCGACAGGGATATGCCTTTCCGGGGCACCACCCTCAGCCGTTGATCTGGCTCGAGCAGAGCGTTCAAAGTCTCGATGTCGTCACGCAATTTGCTCCGGATTTGCTCGTCGATTTCCGAGATTACAGAATCAACGAAGGGTGCCGCGCGCTTCTGGAAACTTGCAAGCAGATGCGGCGCACAGTCCGACTCGCCGCACTTGTACGTCATCACGACGAGAGAGGCCTCCTCGAACGACAGGGATCGATTATGCGTTTGCCCGACGAAGCCTGACAAACGTTCGAGCGGAGCCCTGACGCCGATAGCCCCGAGGAACGACTCGATCAAACGGCTTTTGCATGAATCATAGGACAGGGCCGTGACGTCCAGGCCAGACCGTACGAATTCAGCCAGACGGTTGATGCTCACGCGCCCAGTGTATCTTCCCATGTCATGCACGAACTCGGGAAAGCTCCGGCTCTCACCCGAAACCTTCACCTGCTGCTTCCAACTCGAACAGACGATGTCGTAAGGGTCCCTGACATAGGCGACGATGCGCACCCTGTGATGCTTCGACAGCTCGCGGAAATGATCCAGCACCGTCAGCGCCGACAATTCCTCGCCCGAAATCAGGATCGTCTGGTGCTCGCTTTGCTCGATTGCGTTTTCGACCATCCTTGCAAAGAACGTCGGTGCCCTGTCCTCGTATGAGGTGGCAATTCCCTCTTGCTTTGCCAACCGCACGAATTCGTGCAGGGCGTTGCCCTCCGAAATTCCGCCCGAGCTTGCCATCTCTTCCGTTATGAAAGGGTAAGATATGCCGTGTTCGCCCAAGAGACCGATGTTGCGAGCCAGAAACGCCTGTATCGCAGTGCTTCCCGTCTTCGGCAGGCCGATATGGAAGATCAGGTCTTTTCTCATCGAAGCGCGTCCCCGCTAATCTTGTGTTCTCGTCAAGGTACTACCGCCGCAGCGGATTTCGTCAGGCAAAAAAACACGAGCGCGTCATCCATAGGGTTCCGGCCGGCGCAAATCCAGCCGCCAGGAAAAATCAACCACCCTCGACCATCGACAAGACGTCGCTCTGGTCATAGAAAAACCAGCAAGCCTCCGCGTTCTCGAGCAATCGACGTGCGATGTGCAGCGTGTCCGCGTTTTTCACGACGAGGCGCCGGTTGCGGGATGACAGTTCCTCTTCAAGGCTTTTCGCTGCAGGCACGACTGCCGAAAGCGCCGCGCCGCCTGTGGAAATCACATCCTCATAGCGGATGGTGCGATCGGGCAGGAAATCGCGATACCTTGCGAACATATAATCGAGCAGGGCAATCTGGCGGTCCAGTACATCAGGCAATTCGCGCAATAGCGCTGCAAGTTCAGGGTCATGGGACTCTGCCGCAGGTGAATGGCCGTCCCCGACAGACATGCCACTGTCACGCCAAGAGAGAAGCACGCTCAACGGGTTACGCACGATGGCGTAACAGTCGAAGACTTCTGCCAGAACGGGCAGACGTGCCGTAAACATCGCAGGATGCTTCATGCAAAGGTCGAACCTCGGCGTGGTCACATTTTCCACCGATATGATGTTACCATCGATGTTCTTAACGCGCTGGCCATCGATTACTTGGTCGCCCAAAGGATTTCGAGGTACGCGCCCCTCTTGCGATTTGCTGGCGGCCGTACCTTCGGTTTTGATCTGCTGGCGCATGGCATCGAAAAACTCGACGACGGTGTCGATGAATTCGGACCCGCCCAAGCCTGAAATCATCATCGGTCTCATCGGCTCGTGAAGAGCCACAACGTCGGGCAACTGACCCAACAGGCTGCAAGCCAAAGTGGTCCCCGACCGCGGCAGACCGGTCAGGATTATGTTCCTCGGGCTCGTCGCATTCAGAACATTCATGAACGTCCTGCGTTCTGCCGCCGGTTTATGCTTGCTCACCATCCGCTTGGCGCCATCCACTATTTTGCGTGCCACCTCCCTGTCCCCCAACAAGGTCATCACCGACCCGACAAGATCTGATTGCCGTGCCAAGGGCATCAGACAGGTTTCGCCGTCGATACATATATCACGGTTTCCGACGGCATCCGGGCATACGACCAGACAGCCTGCCGCCATCGCTTCGAGCGCGGGAAGAAAAAAACCCTCACGCGCAGAGGGCAGCGTTACAGCAATGCGCGCCTCGCGAAGCTTTCCAAGAAAATCCGCACGTGGAACTGGTTCGGTTTCAGCTGTAACCTTCAATCCCCTGCCCTTCAACTCGTCCATGACCGCAAGCGCAAGTTCCGGCGCCTTCAGTCCCGCGATGAACACGTCATTCGACCTGCTTGCGTCAGGGCGGAAATCATCGGGTCGCAGCGCCGCCGGAACGACAAGAACAGGCCCGTTGCATTTTCCGGTCGATGTGATCGCCTCCGCTACCTCGGTGCTCACGCATAATCGCGTCGCCCTCCGACCGAGAAAGCTATAGCGAACGTCGTCGCCATCCGCATGGCGAAGGCCCTGGATCAGGTTGATGACGGGCACGCGCAATTCGATATCTTTCGGCACGGCCTCCCAATCGCGGCCCGCCAGAAACAGCACATCGGCGAGCTCCGGATCGAAATCGGGCCCAACAATCTCGCAGTCGTCCCAAAGATCACTGGGCAAGGATCTCGATGAAAGTGACATGATAGGCCGATAGGCCGGATTGCTGCGCACATGTTTGATGTAATCTGCGACCTTCAGATGCCCGCCAGTTAAGCCTCGGAAATCCCTGAAAAACAACACTGACTTTGGCATATAGATTGATCCGATCCCCAACGTTGGACCGCCCGAAGGCAGAGTTTTCCGGCTTCGCTCAGGGTGACGGGCTGGTGACGCCCCCTGATTTCGTCAGCATGATCGGGACCTTGTTGCCGATCGCGCCGTGTGGCCGTTCCTCGTTGTAGTACCTGCGCCAAGCCTCCAACTTTTCGGCAGCGTCCGCAAGGGTGAGGAACCAATGCTGGTTCAGACATTCCGCCCGGAAGCGTCCATTAAAGGCTTCGATGAAGGCATTGTCCGTCGGCTTGCCGGGCCGGGAGAAGTCGAGGACCACCCCGCGCTGGTAAGCCCAGAGGTCCATGTCTCGCGAGACGAACTCGCTGCCTTGGTCGACGCGGATCGTCTTCGGGTAACCCGGCGTGCGGCACACCCGGTCGAGGGTCGTCACGACATCTTCTCCGCGGTAGCTGTAGCGAACGTCCAGCACGGGGACGTGAGCCGCGAGAAGGTGTCGACCACGGTCAGAACCCGCAGCTTCTTGCCCGTCGCCAGTTGGTCGTGAACGAAGTCCATTGCCCAGACATCGTTGGGCCCGATGGCCACTGCGCGGTCATCGCGCAACTTCGCCTTCACCCGCCGCTTGGGCGTCTTGTGCCGCAGCTGCATGCCCAACTCCTTATAAATGCGATAGACTTTCTTGACGTTGATGCCCCAGCCTTCACGGTCCAGCAGAACGTGAACGCGCCGGTAACCATACCTCACGCGCGTCTCGCAGATCTCCTTGATCCGCTTGGCCACAGCAGCCTGATCGGTGCGGCGGGATTGGTAGTGGAACGTCGAACGGTCAAACCCGATGGCCCCACAAGCCTGCCGGATCGACACCGCCCAATCGCTGCACATCCCGCGAACGAGTTCGCGCATCCGACCAGGCTTCAAAGCTTTCGGCGGATCTTGCGGGCCTACAAACGATCCCCCGGATCGTTTGCTATACGGCCCTCACCTGTAACATCTCGCGATCAAGCGTCAGGTCCGCCACGATCTTCTTCAGCCGCGCATTCTCGTCCTCGAGTTGCTTGAGCCGCTTCATCTCGGTCGGCAGCAGACCGGCATACTTCTTCTTCCAATTGAAGTAGGTCGCCTGGCTGATCCCCGCCTTGCGGCAGATCTCCGCAACCGGCGTCCCGTCTTCGCCCTGCTTGATGATGAACGCGCATCTCGCGCGTCCGAAAAATTACTCGCCTTCATCCGATTCCGCTCCTCTCCCAGCCAGGAAAGCGTAGCCGAAAACTCCAGCTTCAAACGGTCCAGTTTGCCGGGATCAGATCAAGATATCCCGTTCCATTGTTGGAGGATGGCACGGCCCGTTTGGTCGCTCAAGCGCGTCGCTTTCAGAACAGAACTGAGCCGGGTTTGTGCCGACCCCACCTTTCTTGAATGGGACGCCTGCAACGGTTCAGGTGGCCTTGCGCAGTAACGGACGGATTTCGATCGCCCATGTCTTTGCGGGATTTTGCCTCTTTAAGCCGAACGAGAGACAGCAGATACGGGACGAAACTAACTGCGAACGCGCTTCGAAGTCTCGCGAATGCAGTTGGAACGAAAGGAACAGCAGAGGAATGCTTGGCTTCATTGCCAGTCGCGGTCCAGAACAGGAGACATCACTGCACCGACCGTCCGCTTACCGCCGTTTAAGGTCGCTTGCGATAAGGTTCGGGAATGCCACCCGTTTCCCAGAAATTCCCCATCGTCCCGCTCGCTATTCTTGATGCATCGCACATCGACGTGCGCTTGCATCAAGGATACGACATGAGCACCACACCCTACGCCGACAGCCGCCTCGCCAAATATATCGATCTTCGGATCAGCCAGCTTCGTCACAAAAACCAAGCCGAAATCGCCCGAGAGGCTGGTTTTGCGAATGCAAACTTCATCAGCATGTTGAAGACGGGCAACGCGAAGCTGGCGCTCGACAGGGTGCCTGCGTTCGCAAAGGCGCTCGAGGATGATCCGGCTGTGATCATGCGGCTTGCGATCGAGCAGACTCACGGGGCCGAGATGCTGAAACTGATCACGGACCTGCTCGGCGAACCGCTGACTTACAATGAGCGCGCCTGGCTCAAACTGATACGCGAGGCGTCGTCGAATACCGATCCCGCACCTGCTCGGACGATCACTCGGGTGCTGAAGCTCTTCCTGCATGACTCCGAAGCTGATCCGACAGCCAAGTAGAGTTTCATCGATCAGCTAACCCGACAGGACTCTTGTCGCGCAGTCCTGTCGGGTCTTTGGATGCCCTGCGCCTAGAGCATAGCTGGCATCGAAACAGGTGCCGTAATGGGGTTACAGGCGCTGACAGGGGGTGGCCACAAAGCTGACACCATGGTTGGTCCGAGGCTTCCACTCACGCCAAACACAGGTCTGCCAGTTGACGGAATGAGCGAGATGAAAACCTGAAGAGATCAATAAAACAAGGCGGTTGACGTCTATCGACAACCATATCGTGCTGCTCTGGATTTTACGAGGATTTGTAAACCGGACAGCTATGCACATAATGCAATGGTCCGTCGGATGAAACGGGCTTGGCTGTAGCTGATCGTCTGGTCCACCCTCAGATTGAATACGAGGAAGAGCGTGCATAGAAAGCTATTTGGCTAGATAAGCATATAGGCATTCTTCCGATGTAGCTGGGCGCGGATATGGCTTTCGGCGCAAATCCTGTTTCGCGGCCCTTGGCCTTGGTGCCGCCGAAACTCCCATTCGAGGTGCAGGCTCGTTCATCCCATAGGGTCTCATAGCGTCACCCCGACGAGCGATACCCAAGGGGAGATCGGATAGGCCCCCACACATCTCACATCAGCCCTTACCAGCCCTCATGCACATATCAATCACGACCGCTCAGCCTTATGGCTCGATTGCGACTTGGCCTACCCTTTTGTCCCTCTCTCGTCCGCCCTATTATGACGACAACGAAAGGAGCAGCAGGCATGGCGAAAACGAAGGCGAGCGCAAAGACCGGCCCGAAGGCAATCGCTGGCTACGTTCGTGTTTCAACTGAGGCTCAGGGCAACCAAGGTTTCAGCCTCGACTCGCAAGCAGAAGCAATCCGCAACTACGCTGAGAAGAGTGGCTTGCCTTTGGTCGACATTTTTCTGGACGTTGCCACGGGCGCAGGCTCGGAAAGCATCATCGATCGTCGCGGCCTTCGAAATGCTCTACAAGCCTGCCGTGACTTCGATGCCGTGCTTGTGGTTTGGGATTGGTCGCGTCTTTCCCGTCATGCAGCATCGACCAGTGAACTTCGTGATCTTCTTCCGGCTTCGGACCGCATCGTCTCCCTGAAAGAAGGCGAGAAATTTCGCGCCGATACGGAAGCTGCCCGGATTGCAAAAGCCGAACATGAACGGGATGAAATCTCGCGACGCACCAAGGCGGGCATGAAGCGCAAAAAGGATCAGGGCGCTGTCTTCGGGAACCCTGACATCAATGCGGTCCAACCCAAAGGCGCTGCGGCTTTCAAGGCAAAGGCGGATGCCATGGTGAGGGAGATCGTCGAGCTCCTGCGGGCGCATCCGGAACATTCAGCTCTTACACGCGCCGAAGTTGCCGATCAGTTGAACGCGAAGGGTTCTCGCACGCTTCATGGCCAGCTTTGGACCGCCGGGCGTGTGACGGTGCAGTTGCGGAAGGCGCGTCAATTGCTCGATGAAGACACCGTAGAGACACTGCCCACCTTTGGGATCTTCTGAAGTTCAAGATGTGCGGGTGTGCTGCGCTTTGCTGTCAGAACACCTAGCACATGCTATCCGGATGCTCGTCAGGCTTCGTGGGCCGCGATCTGGTGCGATTCTTGCGTCTCGTCGCTGTCATGCAGCGGCCAGCTCGCGGAACGCACAGGTGAGCGGCTGGTGAGGCGGATGCCTGACGCGCCAAGAGGACACGCTCTCAGTTCGGCCGAGCATTCTCTTCGATGGTATTTCCTTCTAGCGGGCGTAGGAAGCGATCGACCGATAGCAGCCCCGTGATTGGTCCACTGGCTGCGCGGTAATCAGGTAGGCCATGCCGCATTATGGCAGGGGCACGTCTTTTGTCCTGCCAGCCGGATCAGGTGTTGCGCCGGCAGCTTCAGGACCGTGAGGCTTTTCAGGATCGGGCGCGTGGGTCGCCATGTTTCCGGCATCCGCATTCGGCGCTCCATCTTTGCCATAGATCATCCGGTGCGTGCCCCAGTAGGCGGTCGAAAATACGATCAGGGCCGCTGCAAGGACAAGGGGAACCCCGCCCAGCGATTGACGGACGCCGGTAAGGACATGCAGTTGCCGTTCCGGGTCAAGCGCGATGAGAACGATTGTGGCCATGATCAGCGCGTGTCCGATCATATCGACCCTGCCAAAGGGCCATACGGCGGTCATAAAGATTATGAGCAGTGCAACAGACGAAAGTCTGCGGACAAGTGGTGTCCACAAAAGACCAAATCCCATCGTGAACTCGGCCACGCCCGCCATCGGGATGAACACGTCGCGCGGCAGTCCAAACGTAAGGAACGGCTTTTCCAGAACCAGAGGGTAGAACCATTCCGGATAGGCGAATTTCTCAAGGCTGGACCACATCAAGGCAATCGCAACACCCCAGCGCAGCACCTCGAAGCGATGCTTTTGCCATCTGTCCTGCGTGCTGGCTGCCAGGACGAGATAACCCGCCACGCCGACGCCAAGCGCGAGGTAATCGAGAAGATGGAACAGATCATAGTCTCGCAGCGCAATCGCCCACAGGATGATGATCCCCGCCGCAGATAAGGGCATGGTCCTGCGCCAGAACAGTCCTGCGGCGATGAGCAGTTGGAACCACGACACCCATTCCGACGGAGTGGCGAGGTCGGGCGTAAGATACACTCCGCCCACCGCAAAGATCGCCACGAAAAAGGTGCCGACCGCCACTCGCATAAAGTCGTCGGCGCGCGCCCAGAGCGGGGCAGCGGCGCGATCCATACCGCCAAGCATGGTTTGACCAATGTTCTGGCGTTCAAGGATGCGGGTTGCAACAAAGGCCATCAGCACGAGGGCTATCGCTGTCCAGAACCAGAGGTTGCCAAGCGTCGCCGACAGGGGTTGCGGTGAAGCCCCGACGATATAAGGGGCGAACCATTTGACGTGGGCGTGCGCAGGTCCAGCCACACATCCGACGACAAAGCCACTTATCGGCCAACTCCAATACCTCCGGTGATGCACATGGGGTGCATCCGGCGAGGGGCTCCGAGACTGAGCTTTTTCTTGGGCTGGCATCTGAATTCCTTCCACCGATGGTGGATAATGGACCGATCATCGCCTGACACATGGCGTCGGCGACAAGGGGACCGCTACACACATCATCTCGGGACTGAACTTCGCGCGCCGCACATTGTATCCACCTTTCCATGAACCAGCTTCGCTTTTTTTCCGTCCTGCGGCTTTGTAATGCTGTGTCGAGTAGTAGCGGTTTGACCCGACTGGGGTTTGGTTTCGCTGGTCAGTCCGGCAAAGATGGCATGAACAATTTCAGTGTGTGCCAGTTCTGCTTCGGGTCGGCAAAAATGGCCTCAACATGATTGATCAGCTTTCCAAGGTCATTTTGGGGTTCACTCGGTGACATAACCCGCGCCACGCGCTCGGTCCGGTTGATGCTGGTTGGCTTATGAGGTGAGGGTTGCTTCGTTTTGTTCTTTGGGATCATGCGCGCATCGCTCGATACGCCCCGCGCGCATTCCCGTTTGCTCGTCAGGCTTCGTGGGCCGCGATCTGGTGCGCTTTACGTGTCCCAACTCTGTCAGCAGCGGTTGACGCGAGGAACGCGCAGGTGAGCGGCTGGCGACGGCTATCATGGTGGTGACTTGTGACCGATCTTACCTGCACGGGAGCTCGGCGCTCAGTTCCGGCGGTTTCACAAACTCTGTCTCAAGCGTGACAGTAGCACTGTTCCCCGCTTAGCGGCTGTAAGCGCTGTGCCGACCCCACCTTCCTGCTGAATCCGTAAGCTGCGATGCGCCCTCGTGTGGAGATTTGCACGGGAGGTGTCAGTGGGAGTCCATCGGGAGCGCAGTATGGAGGCCGTCGGCTTTGTGGAGCTGCTGGCAGCACCGGCAGCCAAGCGGCGGTGGTCTGACGAGGCGAAGGGCCGGATGGTGGCGGAGACGCTGGTGCCTGGTGTCACGGTGAATGAGGTGGCGGGTCGGCATGGGGTGAAGGCCAACCACCTGTCTTCGTGGCGGACGCTTGCGCGGCAGGGCAAGCTGGTCGTGCCAGAGGTAACGGGAGCCGAGTTCGCCGCGCCGGTGGCGACGGCGCAGGCAGTGGACACGCCTGTTTCAACTGCGTCGATTGATCTGTTGATCGGCCCTGTGACGATACGGCTGGATGTTGCCACACCTGCGGCACGGCTCGCGGAACTGATCATGGCATTGCGGGCTTTCCCGTGATCTTCCCGTCGAACCGGGTGCGGATCATGGTGGCGACGAAGCCCATCGACTTCCGCAAGGGCCACGACAGCCTGGCCGCGATGGTGAAGAATGAGCTGCGCAAGGACCCGTTCACCGGGACAGTCTTCGTGTTCCGCGCGAAGAAGGCGGACCGGTTGAAGCTCTTGTATTGGGACGGCACCGGTCTGGTGATGGCCTACAAGCGGCTGGAAGAACACAGCTTCACCTGGCCCGCCGTTAAGGACGGGGTCATGATGCTGAACCATGCGCAGTTCGAGGCGCTGTTTGCGGGGCTCGATTGGCGGCGCGTTCGGGCCGTCGCGGCGAAGGCTCCCAAAGCCGTGGAATGACCGGTTCTGCCCTGCGGCAGGATGACTCATCGTGCTCTTTCCGGAGGCATAGCCCATGGTGGTTTGGTAAACATCAGCCATGCCAGAGACCGCTGATCTGCTTGAAGAAATTGCTGCGCTGAAGGCGATGCTGATTGCCGCGGACGCACGTGACAAGCGCAAGGACGAGCGCATCGCACGGCTAGAAAAGCTGGTCGCGGCCTTCAAGCAGGCGGTCTTCGGCCGTAAATCGGAAAAGGGCGATCCGGACCAGTTCGAACTGGCGCTGGAAGATCTGGAAACGGCCATGGCCGTGATCCATGCCGAAGAGGATGCCGCGGATCGGGCCGCCAAGCGCCCCGCCAAACCGCGTGCCGCCAATCGTGGATTGCTGCCAAAGCACCTGCCGCGCATCGAGGAGATCATCGAGCCGGACAGCCTGACCTGCGCTTGCGGTGGCTGCCTGCATTGCATCGGCGAGGATGTGTCGGAACGGCTCGACATCGTGCCCGCCCAGTTCCGTGTCATCGTCACCCGCCGACCCAAATATGCCTGCCGGTCCTGCACCGATGGCGTGGTTCAGGCGGCTGCCCCCGCGCGGCTGATCCCGGGCGGCATGCCGACCGAAGCCACGGTCGCCCATGTGCTGGTCAGCAAGTATGCCGACCACCTGCCGCTTTACCGGCAGGCCCAGATCTACAGCCGCCAAGGCGTCGATCTCGACCGCTCCACCCTTGCCGATTGGGTGGGTCGCGCCGCCTTCGAACTCCGCCCCGTCCATGACGCGCTGATGGCGGACCTGAAGCGGTCAACCAAGCTCTTCATGGACGAGACCCGCGCCCCGGTTCTCGATCCGGGGGCCAGAAAGACCAAGACCGGATACTTCTGGGCCTTGGCCCGCGATGACAGGCCGTGGGGCGGCACGTCACCACCGGGCGTGGTCTTCACCTTTGCCCCAGGTCGGGGCGGGCAACATGCTGAGCGGATATTGAAGGGTTTTGGGGGTATTCTCCAAGTCGACGGCTATGCCGGATACAACCGCTTGATCGCAGCGGACCGGATCGGTCCGGGCATTCAGCTCGCATATTGCTGGGCGCACGCACGCCGCAAGTTGATCGAGATCACCCGCAGCGGACCCGCGCCGATTGCCGAGGACGGCGTGGCTCTCATCCGCGAGCTTTATGCCATAGAGGCCGAGATCCGCGGCACTGCCCCCGCGACCCGGCTGGCCATCCGGCAGGACCGCTCCGCCCCGATCCTCGCCCGCCTCGACGACTGGCTGGCCTACCACCGCGCCCGCGCCTCCGCAAAGTCGCCCTTGGGCGAAGCACTTGCCTACATCGCCAAATACCGCGACGGCCTTGGCCGCTTCCTGACTGATGGCCGCGTCGAGATCGACAACAACACCGTCGAACGCACCAT
This sequence comes from Gemmobacter aquarius, assembly GCF_003060865.1. Classification (NCBI taxonomy): domain Bacteria; kingdom Pseudomonadati; phylum Pseudomonadota; class Alphaproteobacteria; order Rhodobacterales; family Paracoccaceae; genus Paragemmobacter; species Paragemmobacter aquarius. Next base: position 597,769 of record NZ_CP028918.1, on the reverse strand, counting down.
TCGCCCCATCGCCCTGAACCGAAAGAACGCCCTCTTTGCTGGCCACGACGCCGGGGCTGAGAACTGGGCCGTCATCGCCTCGCTCATCGAAACCTGCAAGATGAACGCGATCGACCCACACGTCTGGCTCGCAAACACGCTTACCGCCATCGTCAAAGGCCACAAACAAAGCCAGATCGGCGACCTGCTCCCATGGAATTACGCCGTCATGGTGTGATCGGCACAGCGCTTACTAGCGGCTGCTGTTCCCGACGGGTGTATCCTGGGGCTGACTGGCAAACACGAGCGGCACCTGAAGTCGCAGACCTGTCCCGTCGGTCGCCGCCTTTACGGCCGCAGCGTCGAAGGCAGCCGTTCCACCGAAAAAGCTGTTGGCGAGGTAATTTTGTTGCTGCACCACCGCCGAGACGGTGAGGTCATCCCTGTATGCATCGGAAACCCTTCTGCCCGCTCCAAGATAAAACCGAAAGCCGCCGACGATGAAGTCGGTTCGAAGTCGAATCTCAATCCGCAGATCATGACATCCCCGATACGTCACGGTTGGCAGCGAACTCTGCGGGAATGATACCCGACGGCACAACGGTCTTGACCACGCATGTAAGAAGATAGGGCAAGTTCGAAATCACCTCAGTCCTCAGCCCTCAACTCACGAATCTCCGAATGACCTCGGGATTGCCGCATTGAGAAGCGTTGGTTGCGGTCTCCGTTTTTTCGCTAAAGGGCAGAAGCCTGTATCCAAAGTGGAGGCCGCCTGTCCCATGCGTATTTGAACCATCAGTGTTCCATTGATACGCCGGTCCTGTAAATCAATGATCGGATTAACGAAATGGCGAAGACGTTCCGGGCTATTGGCCCTGCTATCATTGCAGCGACCATAGCGACGCTGGCCGCTCCCCAGTCCGCGACGGCGGACCCGGTGCGCGAACAGGTTACATTCAGCGGCACCGCCAACGAAGATCGTGGAAACGCAGGGGTGTCTTACCTCAGGGCGCTTGGTGCCGATCTGTCGTCGGATGCGCCCATTTTACGCTTGAACCTGCGAGGTGGCACCGCCGACGGAGAGATCGACACCTCCACGGCCGATGTCTTGTTTGGCTACCAACTTGTTCGTGACGGCTGGAAATATCGACTGTTCGGCGGGGTTGAAGCGAGGACTTCGGACGGAGAAACCGCCTTTGGCCCAAAAGCAATGGGCCAGATTCAGTCCCGCAAGTCCGTTCCGCTTTACGTAAACGCAACATTCAGTCTGTCCGACGATAGATATCAGACCAATCTGCAAGTGGGACACAGGTTCGAGTCGGTTGTGCTCGGGCCGGAAATTGGGTTCTCCGGAGTGGATGGATCGGAAAAGCTTCGCCTCGGGCTGGTTGCGACCGATCTCCGCCTTGGCAAGGTAGGTTTGACGCTACGGGGCGGGGTGCTGGTGGATCGGGAAGATGACACGCAAAACATTCCTTATGTCGGTGCCAGCGCGACCTATCAGTTTTGACACCAAGGGGGTGAACCGAGGAGATGTCGGTGCGCAACGACCGCTCGAGGTTCGTTACCTCTAACGGCCAAGCTGCCGCACCTTCCGACAGGTGCGGCATCCTTGGATTGGCGTGGCGGTCCAGCTTATGCTGCGCTTTGTTTCTATGGGCAGCACTGGGATTGGTTCTGTCGACGCCCGAAACGTCCACACGGCCATTTCTCGTTGCGGTCGGCGCGGTTGCGATGTGGCGCTACGGCTGGATGGGGCTAAATTTGCTGCGCGCTTTGATTTATCTGAAGCTGGTCTTCCCACGTGTCGCGGCTCGGTCACGGCACGACATCAACCTGCCGCAGGTTTCGCACGTCTATGCCGTAGTCGCCTCGTATGATGTCGAGGAACCCGTCTTCCGTTCTGTGTATCGCGCCTTGATCGAGAATCTCTTGGCCATCGGACGACCTGCGACCATCATCGCCGCCATCACGTCGGACAGGGATTGCGCGGTGTTGGCCGAGTTGGCCGCCAGACTTGACGGTGCGCAAGCCATCACGATCTGCGCGCAATTCCAGTGCGGCGGGGGCAAGCGCCCGGCTTTGGGGCAGGCGCTTCGCCACATCCGGCGCGACATGCCGCCAGCGGATGCGCTGACGATATTTCTCGACGGCGATGTCGTCCTTGAACCCGAGGCCCTTGTTCGCAGCTTTCCGTTTCTTCAACACGACCGCAGGCTGATCGCCGTTACGACGAACAACGACGCAGTTGTCGAAACCCGAGGCGCCGCGCAGCAGTGGTATCCGCTGCGGTTTGCGCAGCGGCATCTTGCAATGTCCTCATTGGCCCTGTCTCGCCGGTTGTTGGTTTTGACAGGCCGTTTTTCGATCTATCGCACCGAAGCCACACTGAAAGACAGTTTCATCGCCGCGATCGAACAAGACAGCATGGACCATTGGCTTTACGGGCGGATTCCGTTTCTAAGCGGAGATGACAAAAGCATGTGGTTCGATTTGGTCCGCCAAAGAAGCGACATGCTTTATATCGCCGATGTCATGGCGGTGTCGCACGAGCGGATGCCTACGGACAATGGTTTCCTTGTCGGCTCGACGCGTCTGATGCATCGCTGGTTCGGTAACATGCTGCGCGCAAACGCCAAGGCACTTCGCCTTGGACCGCAGCGCTGCGGCTGGTTCCTTTGGATAACCTTGCTCGACCAACGGGCGTCGATGTGGACGACCTTGCTCGGTCCGGCATCCGCAGTGCTGATCGCGGTTCTGGTTTCTCCGGTCTATCTGGTTTGCTATGTGTGCTGGGTCTTGATGACGCGCTTGGTCGCATCCTTGATTCAGGGAGCGGTTTGGGGTCGCTTCCATCCGGCATGGCCTTTTCTGATGGTGTATGGACAGCTTTGGGGCGCGGTCCTCAAGACCTATCTGCTATTCCATCTGGATAGCCAAAGCTGGACCCGCCAGCGCATCACCGCACGTGGCACGCAAGGTGCTGCTCGCCTCGCAGCAAGCACGTTGCATGTCCTTTCGCTCGTAACTTTGATCGCCGTCACGGCACTGACGCTGACGAAGCACGGAGACCTGTTTTGAGTCTCGGCATAACAGTCCAGCAACCGGCCTTTCAGATGGCGCGCCGCGACCCGCGGGACTTTGTCGAAGTTTCGCTGCCCTTTTCACTGGAGCGCGGGGAAAGCCGGATCGAAGGTCTACGCCTTTCGTTGTGTTACCTGACGCTAAGGGAGCCGTTGCCAGAATGTCCGGGTGAAGCTGGCCGGGAGGTGACGATGAGGGTTCCTTTGAACGGGTTCGATCTGACCTTGCCGATGCAGCTGGAAATCGTTGCAACTGACGCAACCGGCGCAACGGGGCATCGCTACCGGATTCTGAGCATCGATCCAAAGGGGCAGGCGACGCTTGCGCGACTTTTGCGCTTAGTGCTGACCGGGATGCTACCCGGCGCAGCCGACCTTTTGGAAGAGCATGATCCGCCGACCCCGTTTACCGGGTCGCCAGCCGGAAAAACGGCAAGGGCCCTGCCTTGGGTCGTCCTGGTGCTTAGTCTGTTCGCTTTAGCGGGAGGGGCCTGGGTTGCGACACATCGTGCCTATACCGCATTTACGACCCTGACGAGCACAAGTGCGACGATGACGGCTCCCCGAGTTGACATCAAAAGCCCGGTTTTTGGCACCGTCTCAAGCAGCGTGCAAACAGGTGCCGAACTGTCCCGCGACGAAAGTGTGGTCACGCTACGCTCGGCACAACTCGACGCGGATATACAGATCGCGGGGGCGAACCAACGGCTTTTTGCCGTCCTTGCTTTGCGCGCTGCCGGACAGAGCGCCGAGTCTCTTTCTGTCGTCTTGCCCGACGGCTACCACCGCGAGATGAGCAAAAGCGAAATCAGCCTGGCACGTGACGTTGGCGAAGCGAGGCTGCAAGCGTTTGTTCAGCAGCGCGCGGCCCTTTCGTTCCATTCACCTTGCAGTTGCCGTCTTGTCTGGATCGCGGCATCTGGCACATCGGTCGCACCGGGCGACCTGGTGGCAACCTTGGTCAACACCGCGCCGAGCATGGTTACGGTCGAAGCCCAGTTCTCCGACTCTGTTGCCGCGTTGGTGCGTCTGAACCAGCAGGCGAGCGTGACAATGGAAGCAGAAGGTCGGCAGTTTACGGCGCGGGTTTCCGCCATCGGCACCGGCGTCTATGGCGACCGCATCGGTGCACAGCGCGCCCGTGCGGGATTTGTTACCGTTCAACTGCTGCTCGACGACCCAAACATCGAGGTCGACGCAGGACGGCCTGTCAGGGTTGTGTTGGCCCGATGAGGATGCTGGCTTTTCGGCTTTGTCTGGGTTTCTGGGCTGTCGTGTCGTTGCCCTTCTGTCTCCCGGTCACTGCTATGACTGAGGAACAGCGCGATGCACTTGACCTGAGCAGCTTTGTCGTCAACGATTCTCATGCCGGTCTGTTCGACATCCGCGCGCGACATGCCGACCTATTAGGAAACGGCGCTCCGGACCGCTTGCACTACCGCATTTCCCTGATGCGAAAGCCGTTGAGTTGCGCCGACGGAATGCCGTTCCATATCATAACGGGCGCCCAAGCCATACCGGGCCTGTATACCGACCCCCGAAGCTGGCGGGATGCCACCGAGATCTACCATATGTTCCAGGACCGTGTGGCCCGCCTTGCCGCCGCACAAATGGTTTCCGTCGATACAGGAAGCGGCGAATGCCTCATCACCCTTCTGGACCGGTGGGCGCAAAGTTCAGCCTTGTCCGGGTTCGACATTGCAGTCTCGGGGCAGCAGACATGGTTCGAGATCGAAGCCACGCTTTCCGCTGCCGCGATTGCCTATTCCATCGTGCGAGAACTCGTGCCGGGGCATGATGCCGAAAAACACCGGATCGAGGCATGGCTGGTCACATCTGCATGGCATCACCTGTCAGTGCGGGGCGGACTGGATGGAGCCTGCTGCAACAACCATTTTTATCGTCGGGGCCTTTACGCCGCAGTTATCGGTGTGGTCGCGAGCGATGACGCTCTGTTCCGCATCGGCGTCAGCGCGATCTATTCAGCACTGTCCGACGCTTCGTCCAGCGGCAATCTGCGGCTCGAGATGAAACGCGGCATCATGTCCGCACACTACCAGAATTATGCGGCGATGTATCTTGCCTTGATCGCTCGTATGGTCCAGCGGCAGGGTTACAATCCATACGACATTGCCATCGAGGGCAAGAAACTTGACGACATCTTCAGCAATACGGTTGCCATAATCAGGTCTCCCGAACGCGTTGCGATTCCGGCCGGTGCCAACGGACAGATCGCGCAGTTCACGTCGAACCCCGCATATCTGGTCTGGCTTGAACTTGTCAAAGAACGCCCGGGCTACGGGTCCGACGCGCGCGCGTTGCTGGCTGCTGTCAAACCCGGCTACAACCGCACCATGGGCGGCGAACTGTCTGTCTATCTGGCGAACGATTTTTTCAGGCCATAGGGCCGCTACGAAGAGACGCGAGAGTGGATCGTCACATCACGCTGCCGAAAAACGGCGGGTGTTTGTGTTCAGGCCATGTTGAAGATGGGTCCTGTGTTCGGGTTCAGTCCGGGGAGTTTGATTGCCCGGTTCGTGTTGAGGATATCGGCGAGGGGATCGAAACCTCCGGACTGATTAGGCAGAGGGGGTTCCAGCTCGAAGGGCGATGCATGCATCTCGACGTCTGTCGGTTCTGCCGCTGAAGGGATGTTTCCTTTGATGTAGGCAACGTAAGTCGGCAGCGGCTCGCCCCGGATCCAGCATTCGATATCCCGTAGACGCCACGCCCGCGTGCGGTCGGTCAGCATCATGGCAGGCGGCAGGATAACCTTGCCGCGCGAGACATCCTTGCGCAGGCCCTCGGTCGTTTTCCTCAAGGAGGCGGCAAGGCCATCGAAATGAAGGAGAGGGCGTTTCAGATCCGCTTCGATGTCCCGATGCGCCGTTGGCTCAATCCCGTGAACGAAGCGAAAGAGATTGTCCCATAGGAAGCGGTAGTGATCTTTGGGCCCGAAGCGCTCGCGCGGGGCAAAGCCGAAGCCTGCCGCGACTTTCAGTGCAGTGCGCTCGTCATCCAATCCCAGATGCGGACATAGATCTTGCAGTGTGAGCAGTTCCATCGACGGCCCCTCTCTTTTCGAGGGGAAGATGGTTCCGTGCGGCATGCTGCAGAAATGGGTTTGTGATCTTTGTCGACCCCTGTGCGGCCCTGATCTTGAGGATTTCGCGGATCAAACCCGGCAAAAGAAAAATTCGTCGAAACCCACCTTCCGCTTACCGGCCCCGAATGCAGGGCGCGGTTTGACAAATGAATGACAATGGAGGTTTGACAAATGGCTGCGAACAAGGGCGGACGGAATGCGACTTACACGCTGAAGCAGGTGCGCTTCGCACTGGAAAAGATCTTCGCCGAGCGCGGCCGTGTTCCGACGGATGTCGCGCAGATCCCGGCAAGCGATGTGCTTCCCATCTTGACAAGCATCTTCGACATCAGTCCGACGGTGCGGCCGGAGTCGATGCAAAAAGTCATCGATGAGTTGTTCGACGAATACGTCGATCGGCAGCGCCGGGATGACCGCGCCCGACTGCCGTCCTGACAGAAGGATCGCATCGGCGATCTGATGACTGCGTTCGAAAACGCAATCATCGAAGGGTTCACAGTGGAGAACGATTTCCTCGCACGCGCTCAGTTCGAGACGATGCGTACGGCCGACGCTGAAAAAGATGCTGTCAGGCAAGAACTGTTCAGGGTCAAGGAGGCACTAGCCGTGGCGCTCCATGAAAGGGCAGAACTTTCCGCCGAAATCGACCGGTGCAAGCAAGTGGTTGCGGTCCAGAGCACCGAACTGATGGATCTCAAACTGCGGATTGCCCATCTCGACGGACAAGTCGCGGCGTATGGGCGTCGTCAGCGCGATGCCGAGGTCGAAGCGTGATCTTGATCGGGCACAGGCGCACCCACAACAAACCGCTTCCGCCCCGCGACGGACGATCCCAATTCCCGTTCAGCACAGAGAAAGGGGCGTGAGAATGTACACAGAAATCCAGACGCAGTTGTTCCTAAGCGCCATACCTGCTGTGGCCCAAGCTGCACGTTCTGGCCAGTTTTCCGAAAAAGATCTTGTTCGGATCGAAGCCTTTCTTTCTGGTCCGGTCGGTCAGACTTGGGCCGGACGGACGGTGAGCGCATTCGGACGGTGCGCCTCCGGACCGAGCGTGCCCACGACTGAGCATTTCGAAAGGTACCGGCACTTCGTCCATCCCCTCTATGCAGCGCACCTGCATTGCGTCGAGTATTGGGAAGGCTGGATCTTGCCGGAGAGAAGCGACGAACTGCTTCCAAATGCGTGGAACTGCGAGCCAATCAGCGGTTCGATCATCGATCTGGCAGGCCATGACAAGGCCCGGACGGTCTACGTCGGCATGCGCATTCCGTTTGAGACGGCTCTCTTCGCTATTCTCCAATTCGGAGAACATCGTGCTCTCGATTGCGACGACCCGAAGGCTCGCGAACTCGTCGCGTGGGGATGTGGCCTTCCGGTGACAGCAGCATTCTGACGCGGCTGAACAAACCGGTCTCTGCCTGACCCGGACCGAACTCAGGTCGGGTGTGGGCCCAAAAGCCCCACGTTTTCAATCAACACAAAGGAGCCCCGCTATGGATACATGGGTTGATCGGTCGACGTACTCTTTCGGTACATATTGCATTCGAAAACTGGTAACGGATAAAGGCCGATGCTCACGCATCGGCCTTTAACTTGTAGCCTGCGCCTCGGTCTGGAGAGCATATCTTTGGCTTCATATCCGTCGGATCAGGCTAGGGGCGATCAAGCATGTGCGGATTTCGCGCGATTGGGGCAGTGATTTCGCGCGATCGCGGGCGCTTGTTTCACGGCATCGCGGGCAGCCATTTCGCGGTCGCGGGCAGGCTGATCGACGGCTTCATGGAGTCAGGCCTGATGGCCGAGGTCAAGGGGTTTCGTGACTTTTCGGCGCATGCTTTCGCCTGAGAGCTGAAGGCGATGAGCGTTGTGGACGAGGCGGTCCAGGATGGCGTCAGCCAGGGTGGGATCTCCAATGGCTTCATGCCAGTGCTCAACCGGGAGTTGGCTCGTGACGATGGTAGAACCACGGCCGTGGCGATCTTCGAGGATTTCCAGCAGATCGCGTCGCTCCGATGGGGCGAGGATGGCCAGACCCCAGTCATCGAGGATCAGCACGTCCAGTTTGGCGATGGCTTTGAGCATGCGGGCGTGACGCCCGTCTCCTCTGGCCAGGGCGAGGGCCTCGAAGAGGCGCGGGACGCGGTGGTAGACGACGCTGCGTCCGTCACGGCAGGCTTTGTGACCGAGGGCACAGGCGATCCAACTTTTGCCGAGGCCGGTCTGGCCGGTGATCAGCAGGTTCTCATGCCGAAGGGTCCACCCCCGTCGATCAGATGCGCCATGACGGCGCGGTCGAGGCCACGCGGTGTGCGCAGGTCGAGATCCTCGACGCTGGCGGTCTGCCGGAGGGCCGCGAACTTCAGGCGGGCGGTCAGGCGTTTGGTGTCGCGCTCGGCGGCCTCGCGATCGACCAGAAGGCCGAGACGCTCCTCGAAGCCGAGTGCTTCATAGGTGGGGCCGGCACGGCGCTGCTCATCCAGCGCGCGTGCCATTCCGGCCAGGCCGAGCGCGGTGAGGCGCTCGGAAGTGGGGTGGGTCAACATCAGTCTTCTCCTTCTCAGTGGTAATAACCCTGCCCACGGATATTGGCGTGGTGCAGGGGGCGGTCTTCGGGTCGGTCCTCAAGGAAGGCCCGGTCGAGCCCGTTCTTCAGGATCGACCTGATCGAGGCGACAGATCGGGTCTGGATGGTCAGGCCGCGCCGACAGGCGGCATCCAGGCGCGTGGCGTCGTAGCTTTTGGCCAGGGCCAGAACCCCGAGACAGGTTCGAAAGCCCTGCTCGGGATGTGGCCTGGCGGTCATGACCGCCTCGCAAAAGGCGGTGACCGACGGTCCCAGCTTGGCGGCCTGCGCCAGCATCCGGGCCGGGGTCCATTCGGCGTGCCGCCGATGGGCCGAGGGCATATGATCGGGCAGCGTCACATGGCTGCGGCGTCCGGGGCAGCGGAGGTGGCTGGCAACCCTCTGACCTTTATGGAAGATCTCCACGATGTCGCCACTGATGCGAACATCCACCTCTTCCCGGATCAGGCCGAAGGGCACGGAATACCAGGAACTGTCCACCTCGACATGATAGTCCAACGCCACTCGGGCGCGTTTCCATCGCGCGAAGGTATAAGCGGCCTGCGGCAACGGCTGGAGATGCGGCCGATCGAGCGTCGCGAAGAGATCGGCCCGGCTGGCGCCGTAGCCGCGCATGACCCGCATGTTCAACTCATCCAACAACTGCCGGATCGCGGCATTCAGCTCCGCCAGAGAGAAGAAGCGCCGGTTGCGCAGCCGCGCCAGGATCCAGCGTTGCGCCACCTGCACCGCAACCTCGACTTTTGCCTTGTCGCGGGGCTTGCGAGGCCGGGCTGGCAGGATCGCCGTGCCATAATGCTCCGCCATCTCGGCATAGGTCCGGTTCAGTCCGGGATCGTAGCGGTCCGGCTTCAGCACGGCCGACTTCAGGTTGTCGGGCACGACCACCTTGGGCACGCCACCCAAGAAGGTGAACAGCCTCACATGGGCACCGATCCAGTCTTCAAGGCCCTCCGAGGCGACCGCTTCGGCATAGGTGTAGTTCGATGCGCCCATCGCGGCGACGAACAGCTTCATGGGCTGCACTTCACCGCTTGCCGGGTCTATGACGTCGATCGTGTCGCCGGCAAAGTCGACGAAGACCTTCTCGCCGCCAACATGGGTCTGCCGCATCGTCGGGCGAACCCGCCCTTTCCAGGCGTCGAAATGGGTGCAGAACCATGTGTAGCCAAAGCCTGCCGGATGGGCCGCACGGTATTCTTCCCACAGCAGCATCCGGGTCACCCCGGGACGGCGCAGCTCTCGGTCGATGCTGATCCAATCCGGAAACGGCCGCTCGGGGGCGGGCACGGTTGGCGCTGCGGGAAACAGCAAAAGCTCCAGCCCGTCATCGTCGAGACCCTGTGGCAAAGGCCAGGTCAGACCCGCCTGCCGCGCCCGGTGCAGGTAAGTTCCAACGCTTGTCTTGCTCAGCCCCAGAGAGGCGGCAACCTGCCGCTCGCTCAGGCCCTGGCCAAACTTCAATCGTAAAACATCGCGTATCCGCCGCATGTTCAGTCGTCCCGTCGGCATCCTGCCCCCCTCTCTTCAAGGAGCGCAGCTCTATCCTCTCTTTGCCGACCAGGCCTGCCCGCGATGACGCGAAATCGCTGCCCGCGATCGCGTGAAATAGCTGCCCGTCATCGCGCGAAACGGGTGCCCGCCATCATCTGAAATCAGTGCCCGCCATCACGCGAAACACGCAAGCATGTGCGAAACAATTGACGGTTGGCCCGCATACCCTCAGATGCTGGACCACGCAGGCGTTTCAGGTTCGGTGTGAGTGAAAAGACGAGAATGAACGATTTCGTTGCCACGGATATGGTAGAGCCTTTCTCTATCGATACATTGTATAAGGAACTCGAGGCGGTCGTTGCCGAGAAATCGCTGCTTTCGCCCGACTGGTCGCATGTACGTAAACAGTTGGAGGAACTGTATCGCCTCGCGACGATCCCGATACGCCTGACCTCGCCTTTTCCCGAACTATGCGCCTATCGATTGGCGCATGTCATGATGCGGGATGCGCGTGACAGTTCGGATTTCGCCCGTGTGCTGGCGTTGCTGGATGAACCGTGCGGGCAGCCGGCTTTCGGATCGCGACCTCATTTGCTTCGTGTGGCCGCCCTGCATCGACTGCGGCTACTTGAGCCTGCGGCTGTTAGCGATGCCGACATCAAAGGCAGCTTTGAGAAAGCCTTGGACCTAGCTCGCCGCCCCGAGGAGCGAGGAGAGGAGGCCGGCCGTCGGGCCGTTACGCAGCGCGTCACTGCGAACTTGATCGAACAGACAGGCTACCTGCTCGGTCTGCCGTTCGCCGGCAGGATCGATCCGGATTTTGTTTCCGAAGCGACCCCGCGGGGCAAATGGACTGTCCTGATCCGCGGGGTTCCGATGATCTGGATGACAGAGCCGTTGGCACGCCTATTTTATGAGGAAAGCGTAAAGCGGATAAAACCTGTCATCCAGTTCGAGTGGCTTGTGTATCCCACCGTCAAATTCTCGGGCACAAATTTGAAAGGCATGGACGCCACCTTGGCCGCGACCCTTTGCCTTTCGGAACATGATGAGGACGCCTTGCGGCAAGCCATGTCCGTCGAACGAGGCCATTCAGTCGGGACACAACTTGGTTCGAACGAGAACAGGCTGAATAAGCATCTAAGTGGTTTTCGCGACAAGATCACAGCGCTTGCCGCAGAGCAGTTGGAGGGCGCGAACCCTGTCGAGGGCACGATTGGCGCGGTCAACCTCCGCTTCGCAACTCCGCTCACTCATGTTGGCTTACTGGAAAAAAGTGCAGCCCCAAAAGCTTGGTAAGAGAATGTAAGAATCGATCTGCGCTAAGCCCTGTTCATGGCGCATCGGTGGTCGATGTGCAGGTACAGGAAACACATTGATGAGTGACGTTTTGACCTATTTTCAAAGTCTGCCCTACTTCGCATACGGCTCGAACCTAAACGCCAAAGACTGGGAAAAATGGTGCGACGACAACCGCCACGCTTGTGGACCATTGGAGCCCGTCGGCGGGGCGACGGCCCATGACCATCGGCTTGTTTTCGGCAAACACTCCGCGGGCCGTCAGGGCGGGGTTGCTGACATCCGTCCGGCGGTGGGCCATGCCGTCGAAGGCGTGCTCTTCGAGTTGACGGAAGCGCAACGCGCGGCGTTGGCGGCCAAGGAGGGCGCAAAGGCTCTGTCCGCACATTACGAGGCCTTCGCGCTCATCGTAGAGGACGCTGGCGGCAACCAAGTTCAGGCCTTCAGCTACCGCGTGACGGCAACTCGGGCACGCGACCACGTGGGGCCGCACACCGATTACGTGAATGTCGTTGCAAGCGGTCTGTCGGACCACGGCCTGTCTTCGCTCGCTCTGTGGGAGGCAGCAGGTGCCTGCGGCTTAACGCCTTCGTCGGTTGCGGGAATATTCGTCTATGGCACATTACTATCCGGCCAAAGCCGTGCCGCTCTGGTGCAAGCCGATGCGGTCCGCCACCCTGCCGCTGCCAAAGGACGGCTTGTGGACTGCGGTGCGTACCCCGCCTACGTTCCCGGTCCGCGTGGTGATATCCAAGGCGAGTTCATTGCAGTCGCAGATATCGGACGGACAATCGAAGACCTCGACCGGATCGAGGGGTATGCGCCGCACCGCACCGTTGACGAGAACCTGTTCCAGCGCCGTCTGATCACCCTCGCCGGACCGAATGGTGCGCGGGTCACGGCATGGACATACATCTTCTCCGGACGGACCGAACATCTGCCCGTCATCCAGTCTGGCGATTGGCGGTTCCACCAAGGACTGGGACGCGCGGAAGCACCGCGTTTTAAGCAATCCTCCCCGGCGACACTTGGAAGTCATGACTGGGTAATGACCGAGTTGCGCCGCCTACGGTGGTTGGCAATGACGCGCCCTGATACCCTTACACACATCAGTACGCTGACCTACGGCGCTGGTGTGTTCTGGTCGGGTGGAGAACTTCTTCTCATCGCGCCAGATTTTCACGGCGACCTGTGCAATTGCCGTGACGAAGTTGTGATGACCCGTCACGCTGCCAGTTTCACGGGCCTGTTCGTCCTGTGCCAGACGATCTTTGCGCAAACCCCGGTGGCTGACAGTTGGCGCGCGGCCTATTCGCGCATGTCCGGCCCGATCCGCATGGGACAAGGCAGTTTTGCCGACCAAGCGGTTGCCGCCTTGGATCTGGCCGAAGAATTTGCGGTGGACCTTGCTTCCGCCACTTCGATGGAGGACGCGCAGTGAATTCCACCATTCCGACCAATCCCGATACGATGATCAAGGTCTGCACATGGAACAGCAAGGGCGTGATCACGCCCTTGTCTGCGGGGCGTTCCAAGGCTCCGCCGCGCGATCGCGGATTTCTTCTACGCACCATGGAATGCGATGCACTCGCGCTTCAGGAATGCGAAGCAAGACCTGACCTCGGCTTAAACATCTACTCGAATCCGGCCGTATCCAATCCTGCCAAAAGCATCGCTTTGGGGTCTCGTCACGCGTTTTCGAACGTGACCGAAGCCCCGATGGGGAACGCGGTTGGTGCAGTCGTGAATGCTCCGCGGCCCTTCTACTTCGCCTCGATCTGGGCCTATGGCGAACGAAAGCGCGGCGATGGGTTCTATATGGATTTAATCGACTGCGCGGACCGGATCGTGCGCTACTTCCAGTCCGAAGCGCAACGCCAGGCTTTGCCGTTGATCATCGCAGGCGACTTCAATGCCTCTGTCGCGCATACAGTCAGCAGGAAAAACGCATCCCTGCGACAAGACATTTTCGACGGTTGGAGCCGTTCGGGTCTAGCCTCGGCCTACCACCGCTTTGTCGATGTTGCGCTTGGCGACGAGCGTGAACCGACGGTCGTCGGTCGATCCCAATCGGGCCAGTGGCAATATCACATCGACTACATTTTCCACGACAGTGCCGTCTTCGACGTTTCTTTGGTGCGTCTGCAACACAACATGCAAAGCGATCATTTCCCGGTGTGTGCAGTCTTGGAGTGGAAGTGATCTTTGCAGAAAGGCACTGCTTCGGCGGTGCCCTTCTCATGTTTGGAGACGTCTTCGCAGCTTCGAAACCGCATGATTGAACCAAGCAGGTCCGAACCGTTGACAGTCGGATTGGCTTTTATTCACTTCTCTGGTGCGTCTTGCAACGACCAGTAGGCCGTTCCTTTCGGCCCAAAGCCGACTCTCGCCCCGTAGCCACGCCGTAGTACAGATTCCTGGAAGCGCACACGGTTTCAGACTACATATTGCTATCCGCTACGTACATTCATATATTTTCCATAACTTACATCTTCGGAGGAGTTGCGGGTTCGATTCCAATTGCTGTCATCACACTGCTCATCTGCATCAATTTTTTAACCTTTCTGAGCTTGCTCGGAAGATCTATTAAAGGAGAGATAATGATGAAAAACAGTAAAGAAGTCCGTAAAGAGAAGACCGAGACTTGTGATTTCAACAAAGCAACAAAGCACGTACGATTCTATAAACGATACATCGCTCAATTTATTGAGATCACCGTGTCGATGAGCGTTAGTGTGATGGCGGCTGGTTCCGCCTGCCTCATCCTATTCCCACGGGCTTTAGTGCAGCACAGCCCTTTCAAAATTGCGCGACATCCCATTATTTAACTGCGGCCCATTGCAGACGGTCGGTCATCAAAATTCTGCTGCCGAACCCGGCATTCATACTCGCCGCAGCAAAAGGAGCGATCAGCCTTCTCGGTAATTCATGCGAGGATTGTCGCGCTGCCGCGATCAATCACAGAGGGGCGGAGAACGGACTGACGGCGATGCAGCGTGGCGGTTGCTGCATGAGGCAAAAATGAAAAGTCGTTCCCTATTCTGTACTTTCTGATTGGGATCGACCTGACGGACGAGAAAATCCCGGCCAGAAGAGAAGAAGTTCGATGAGAATTACGACCGGACCTGTGCAATAGCAAAACAGTGCTCAAGATTGAGCGTCCGTCGACCGCATCCAACGTTCCCAACTCGGGCCAACTCGGACAAAGTGCCCGTCTGATGCAACGGCTTCCTTTCCGTCCTCCACCACGCTGAGCCGAGAAATCAGAGAGTCAGGATATACAATACTTTCTTTTCTGCCTCGCTTCTTAAGCTGTGCTTCCATATCAGTGTTCGAGCCGAATTCCAGTGTCTCGTAAATATCTTGACGGAGACCAAATTCGAGGTCTGCCGCCTCTAGTTTAACCATCTTAAATTTGCTGTGCTGTACTATTTTCTCATGCGTAACATTCTCATGGAATAACTGCTGGGTTAGCCTGAAGGGCTCTTTTAGATCAGCGTTTTCAGTTTTCATACTGAATGCGTCCTTGTGATAATCAGTTGGATCTACAACATCCACAGTCATCTGTCTGTTCCCGAAACTTGTTATACATGCGATCCTACAGATTGGATCTAACCCATTAATTGTATTTATCATCGCCGTCTGCTCTTTCGCCGAAACCCTCAATGGATCATTTGAATGATGAGTGCGCCCTTTGGACTCGAACACGCCATAGCGCATCCCAGCGTTTGGGCCTATGAAGTCCGGTCTGCGTGTTGCATTGACGAGCATAGCGACTTGCGGCAACGTTGGGCCAATGAAGCTAGAGTAATGATGCAGCGTATCCAAGTGGTATAGAGCAGGTACGCCAAACAACTCCGCAACAATCTTCGTCATTGCACCGGCAATGAAGAATGTTGCGGCTCCTTCTTCCGATGGATCCAAATGCCGGAATGCTTGAGATGCTTCGAAAGCGCGTGTTCCATCGTCGCGCTCGGAAACTGCAACATTGGCCATTATCATTGCGGCTCGCCATGTACACTCCATAGTTGAATATCCGCCGTGCTGTAGCCATGCTGCCCAGCTAGGTCGTCCTACAGTGAGTGCGGCTACAAGCATACGCGGCAACGATACTTCGGCCTCAACTGTGTTTAGGAGCGTCATTGGTTCGGTGTTATTGGGTGCATAAAATCGGAAGAGAATATTGGGCATACGATCACCTTCTACTACGGGGCGACTTGGGGCTGGGTATTTCGCCAAGCGCGGAGTTTCAAGTACAACATGGAATATGTTTACGATTTCTTTACCTCTTGCGCACTTTATACCGCTATCGGCAATTGCCAGCAGTTATCTGTCACCCGGCGACCGCCGGTAACCAACTTGAGCGTCGGGTATCTGCGTCGCCACCGTTCGCGCCGTCGGCTTAAGCGGCCGGTTTCGCAGGCTTCTGCGGATGCCACGCCGTGTGTGTAAGTCGGCTCTCTGAGCTACTCCCCAACTCTTGGACAGTTTCCGGGGTGATTTAAGCTTCTCTTAGAAGAGTCTTTGGCTTTCGTGCGATACGGGAGCTGCTGCCCGGCACGGCATATATGCCGGGCAGCGGCGGGGGCTGGATCGAATTAAGCTGGGCCGTGCTGGGCCGTGCAGTAGTCAGATCACCCCCGCCTTTTCATGTGGCCTGAACGGATACTTGGGGGAAAGCCCCGCATAAGAAGCACAGGGGATGAAAAGGCAAATGAACGATACAATCGGAATCGATATCGGAAAAGACACTCTCGTCATTCACCGTCTGCCAGACAAGGCGACCCTCGAGGTCGGCAGTAACAAGGCCGGTCTTACCACACTTCTACGCTGGTTGGGCCGGGACGAAGCGTTGCGCGTCGTCTTTGAGCCGACTGGCCCTTACCATCGGCTCTTGGAAAAGACGCTGGCAGCGGCGAACATTGCCATGATCAAGGTGAACCCGCGGCAGGCACGGCGCTTTGCCGAAGCCATCGGTCGCCTCGCCAAGACGGACTGGGTCGATGCGGCAATGCTGGCGCGGCTTGGGGCGACGCTGGATCTTCAAGCTCTTTCGCCTAAAAGCGAAATACTGCACGATCTGAGAGAGTTACGCGTTGCCCGCCAAGGCCGGGTGAAGGATCGCATTGCCCTGACGGTGCGCCTCCGGCACGCCAACCTTGCGTTGATCAAGCACCAGCTCCGGCTCAGCATTCGTCAGGTGGAGGCGCATCTGGCCGAAATCGACGCTGCCATTCTCGAAGCTGTCAGGGCGGACGAAGCATTATCGCAACGTTTTGACATCCTGACCAGCATTCCGGGCATCGGCGAGATCGCGGCCTGTGCCATGCTGATCGAGATGCCGGAACTCGGCCAGTTGGACGCCAGACAGGCGGCAGCTTTGGCGGGCCTCGCGCCCATCACCCAGCAGTCAGGTAAATGGAAGGGGCATGCGCACATCCAGGGCGGGCGGGCCGGTCTGCGAAGGTCCCTCTACATGCCCGCCCTTGTCGCCACGCGCTACAACGCACCACTAAGGGAAAAATACCAGAAGCCGATTGCCAGCGGGAAGGCCGCGAAAATCGCCATCACCGCGATCATGCGAAAGCTAATCGTCCTCGCCAACGCGCTTCTGCGCGACAAACGAAACTGGACGCCAAATAGCTCTTGCTGACAACGGATACTACTGCCTGGACCTGCTGATCGGTTTGGGTTGCGTTGAAGTAGACCACGGCGGGCGGTTGACCGCCATGGGCGGCATGGGGCCGCTGGTGGTTGTAAAAGGTGATCCAGCGTCCCACGCCAGCCTTGGCTTGAGAACCGGTTTCCCAGGCGTGCAGATAGACGCATTCATACTTCAGGGACCGCCAAAGGCGCTCGATGAAGATGTTGTCCAGATATCGCGCTTTGCCGTCCATGGAGATTTTCGTCTTTGCCCGCTTCAGCCGGTCGGTCCAGTCGAAGGACGTGAACTGGCTGCCTTGGTCGGTGTTCATGATCTCTGGCGGGCCGAACTTGAGGATCGCCTCGTTCAAAGCCTCAAGGCAGAACTCTGCCTCCAGCGTGTTGGAGATGCGCCAGGCCAGTACCTTCCGGGTGAACCAGTCCATGACGGCCACCAGATAGAGAAAGCCTTTGCGCATCGGCAGGTAGGTGATGTCCGCACACCAGACCTGGTTGGGCCTGTCGATCCGCAGCCCGCCCAGAAGATAGGGGTAGGTCTTGTGTCCCTTCGCGGGCTTGCTGGTATTGGGTTTCTGGTAGATTGGCATCAATCGCATAAGGCGCATCAGCCGCCGGATGCGCTTTTCATTCACGGCATGGCCCTCGTTCTGCAGGTGCCATGTCATCTGCCGAACACCGTAAAACGGCGTGTCCAGGAACTGCTTGTCGACCTTCAACATCAGGTCGAGGTTCATCGCGGTCTCGCCCTGCGGCGCGTAATAGAACGACGTGATCTGATCCCGGCAAACTGGACCGTTTGAAGCTGGAGTTTTCGGCTACGCTTTCCTGGCTGGGAGAGGAGCGGAATCGGATGAAGGCGAGTAATTTTTCGGACGCGCGAGATGCGCGTTCATCATCAAGCAGGGCGAAGACGGGACGCCGGTTGCGGAGATCTGCCGGAAGGCGGGGATTAGCCAGGCGACCTACTTCAACTGGAAGAAGAAGTATGCCGGTCTGCTGCCGACCGAGATGAAGCGGCTCAAGCAACTCGAGGACGAGAATGCGCGGCTGAAGAAGATCGTGGCGGACCTGACGCTTGATCGCGAGATGTTACAGGTGAGGGCCGTATAGCAAACGATCCGGGGGATCGTTTGTAGGCCCGCAAGATCCGCCGAAAGCTTTGAAGCCTGGTCGGATGCGCGAACTCGTTCGCGGGATGTGCAGCGATTGGGCGGTGTCGATCCGGCAGGCTTGTGGGGCCATCGGGTTTGACCGTTCGACGTTCCACTACCAATCCCGCCGCACCGATCAGGCTGCTGTGGCCAAGCGGATCAAGGAGATCTGCGAGACGCGCGTGAGGTATGGTTACCGGCGCGTTCACGTTCTGCTGGACCGTGAAGGCTGGGGCATCAACGTCAAGAAAGTCTATCGCATTTATAAGGAGTTGGGCATGCAGCTGCGGCACAAGACGCCCAAGCGGCGGGTGAAGGCGAAGTTGCGCGATGACCGCGCAGTGGCCATCGGGCCCAACGATGTCTGGGCAATGGACTTCGTTCACGACCAACTGGCGACGGGCAAGAAGCTGCGGGTTCTGACCGTGGTCGACACCTTCTCGCGGCTCACGTCCCCGTGCTGGACGTTCGCTACAGCTACCGCGGAGAAGATGGCGTGACGACCCTCGACCGGGTGTGCCGCACGCCGGGTTACCCGAAGACGATCCGCGTCGACCAAGGCAGCGAGTTCGTCTCGCGAGACATGGACCTCTGGGCTTACCAGCGCGGGGTGGTCCTCGACTTCTCCCGGCCCGGCAAGCCGACGGACAATGCCTTCATCGAAGCCTTTAATGGACGCTTCCGGGCGGAATGTCTGAACCAGCATTGGTTCCTCACCCTTGCGGACGCTGCCGAAAAGTTGGAGGCTTGGCGCAGATACTACAACGAGGAACGGCCACACGGCGCGATCGGCAACAAGGTCCCGATCATGCTGACGAAATCAGGGGGCGTCACCAGCCCGTCACCCTGAGCGAAGCCGGAAAACTCTGCCTTCGGGCGGCCCAAAGTCGGGGGTCGGATCATCAAAACCCGGAGTCTCGCTCATGCTGGATAAAAGTCGGGGGCAACGTCACAGGTCGAGCAGAACCTACCTCGGTCTATCCGGGGCCAAATATCAAAGCAAAGAAAACTCTCTCTGGCTTCCGCACAATCACTTGAAAAATATTAGAAAATTTATCTTTCCCGAAATATGGATGTCGATGGCAGCTAATATTTCTCCTTTTGCTCCGCGCCCGCGCACACTGCTATCCTAGGTGTGATCCCAACAGCCAAGCGTCTGGTTTCATACCGGAGTGCCATGAGGCGTTCCGGTGCGCAGCTATGGTTTCTGTTGGTCAACGATCAAATTCGCCAAGAGGAATTCGAATGAACATGAACGTAAAATCAAAGGGCGCACTGGGCCTCGCAACCGTTTCTACCGTTGCGCTGCTGGCAGGCATCGCATGGGCTGCTGAAGGCGCGGGAATGCTGGATGCTTCCTTCGGCGCGGGCGAAGACGACGGCACTCCGGCAGGCGTTGTGTCCACGTCGCTCGGCAATGGCGACGACATGGCAGAAGACTTGTCCGTTGATGCTGACGGCCATGTCGTTGTCGTCGGCAACCGGCACAACGGCGAAAGCAATGACATCGTGCTGGTCCGCTACACCACTGACGGCTCGTTCGATGCGGGCTTTGGAGTGGGCGAAGATGATGGCACCCCGAACGGCGTGGTGAACATTTCGCTGGGCGAAGGCAATGACTTCGGTACCGCCGTTGCCCAACAGGCCGACGGCAAAGTTGTCGTTGCTGGCTACCATGAAGAAGGTGCATCGACCAATATCGTCGTCCTGCGAGTGAATGCTGACGGCACTTTGGACCAAGGCTTTGGTACCGCAGACGACGGCACTGAAAACGGCATCGTCAACATTTCGCTGGGCGACGGGAATGATGTGGCCCGTGATGTTGCACTGCAGGCAGATGGCAAGATCGTCGTGGTGGGTGACAGTGTTGCCGCTGATGGCTCGTCCAACATTATCGTAGCGCGACTGAATGCTGACGGCAGCGTGGACGAAGGTTTCGGCCAATCCGAAGATGGAACGCCCAACGGTTTCGTTGCCACCTCGCTCGGCAATGGCGATGACAAAGCAAATTCGCTGGTGCTGCAGGCAGATGGAAAGATCGTCGTTGCGGGCAATCGGGTTGCCGACGATGGATCGAGCAACATCATCGTGGCACGCTATGATGCCGCAGGTGTGCCCGATCCAACGTTCGGCGCTTCGGGCGACGATGGCACCCCTGAGGGCTTCGTGAATATTTCGCTGGGCGAAGGTGATGACGTTGCTCGGGACATCGCGCTGCAAGCTGACGGCAAAGTCGTCGTTGCAGGTGACAGCGTTTCGGCTGACGGTTCCAGCAATTTTGTGCTGGCCCGCTTGAATGCAGATGGCACACCGGACGACGGCTTCGGGGTTGCTGAAGATGGCACCCCGAACGGTTTCGTTTCCACCTCGCTTGGCGAAGGCAACGACTATGCGACCGGTCTGGCGATCCAGAATGACGGCAAGCTGGTTGTGGCCGGGTATCATCAGGAAGGCGACAGCACCAATATCGCTGTGGCCCGCTATGAAGCCAATGGCGACCTAGATCAGGCGTTCGGCACCGCCGATGACGGCACCGAAAACGGCATCGTGAACATCTCTCTCGGGGATGGTGACGACATGGCGCAAGCGGTGGTCGTTCAGGGCGACAAGCTGATTGTCGTTGCGGGCACGACCACGGCGACGGATGGCAGCAAGAACATCGCGGTTCTGCGCCTGACCGCACAGTAACCTGATATCGAAGGGCGCCACTTTTAGGCGCCCTTCCCGAAGCTTCTAAACGATTTCAACCCATTCTAAAGACTTTCTTTCGCTCTTTTGAACAATGGCTTCCTTGGCGCAGCCAACTATAAATATACCCCTGCGGGGGTTTTGGTTGCTAGCGCAAAACATTGGAGTTTTGGTACGCGACTGGCGTAAGGCCAACGGTGTCAAGCAAGAAAGCTTGGCCGCCGTTCTTGGTGTATCGCAATCAGCGGTCTCTCACTGGGAAAACGGACGTGATATCCCCCATCGTCGTCTTGTCGGGCGTCTGGTCGATATCATGACAGCAACGGCTGATGAGCGTTTTCGCGTGGATAACCTGGCAATCCAACAGCAAGGAGCGATCCGGGCATCGTTCGAACTCGACGGCGTAAAGCTGCTAACGGCCTCGAGTGGCTTGATGGCTGCTTGGCCAGACTTCTCGAAACTGATGGACGTGAAGCTGGTGGAACGGCTGGTTGGCGAAGCAAGTCAATTCATGCATGACGACGCTTTTGTGCGATCTGTGCGACGTGGCGAAGTTGCGTTGATTTCGGCGGTAAGTGACAGGCACGTACAGCTCGATTTAGACACAGCCTTCCGGCACAAATGGCTTGCAGTGTTTCGTAGCTATGGCACCAAAATTGTTGTCGACATGACCTACGAGGCTTGCGACCCGATGGTCGAAACCGGCATACTGAGTGTTATACATTATGATGAGATCATCGCCTGACGTGCAAAACAGGGATTTTACCACAGCGTTCGTTGATGCTGGTTTCAACATTGCAAAATGTATATTTTGTATGTCAGCACCACATGGCACATTCTGTCGCATGCTTCTTCCGGCCTCCTTGCCTCAAAGTTAGCGAAGAAGGCGTCGCTTGGCCGCGCTGCAAGGACGGGGCTGCAGACGCGATAAGCCTGCCCGTGCGGACCCGGCCTTTTATCTTTGGTCTGGGGGCGACCCATCTAAAGCGTGTCTTGAAATAAATTACAATAAGTTGGCTTCTGCCTTTCTGTGAAAGCTGCAGACTGGACGGTCTTTGCGCCCTTGTGTCTTTAACGTATCGACGTTTGTCCAAGGCCAGCCAACCGGGTGAATTTGCATGAAAAGAGAATAAAAGGAACAACCCGATGACGACCCTATGGCGACTACTATCCTTGCTAGCTCTTTGTCTTGGAACGATCGCAACAAGTTTGGCGAGCACGACGGTTTCGGCCAATGCACAAGCTGAAGCATCCGGTACGATTTCTGTACTCGAAACGCCCGCTGCGACAGCCGAGGTCGTGAACGTGGGCATGTATGTGAACACTGTGTACCAGCTGGAAGTAGCCAGCTCGACCTACTATCTGGACGCCTATCTGTGGTTCAAATGGAAGGGCGACATTGATCCCACTGCGACCATGGAAATCACCAACCTCGTCGAGGAATGGGGCGCGATAGTCACCCCGCTGAACGAAGAGCCAATGCTGCTTCCGGACGGCCATCAATACAAGCTGCTCAAGGTCGAAGGGCGGTTCATGCAGCCCTTCGTCCTCGCTGATTACCCGTTGGACCGCCAGAAATTGTCTGTCTATCTCGAAGACAGCACCCATGGCGCAGACCAGCTTGTGTATGTCATGGACACAGAAGGCAGCGGATACGGTCACATGCTGGCAATTCCTGGCTGGCAGATCAGCAACTGGTCGTCACATCAGCTGCAGCACGACTATGGTAGCTTCTTCGGCGCCGAGAAAGCTGGCAGTGCATCCGTGTATTCCACCCTGCGCTTCGATCTGGAAATTGCACGGCCGGTGAACTTCTTTATCTGGAAGCTCATGTTGCCTTTGGTCATCCTCTTGATGGCATCATGGATGGTGCTTGTGCTCGATCCCAAGCTCGTAGAAGTCCGGACCGCTCTGCCAGCGACTGGTTTGCTGACAGCTGTATTCTTGCAGCAGTCGTATTCGGACGGACTGCCCGAGGTCGGGTATCTGGTGCTGATCGACAAGATATACGCAGTGGCATATGCCATGATCGTGCTGACGCTGCTTCGAGCAATCTGGACATCGCGCACCGAGCTTAGTGGCGATCTTGCTGTTGCAGCGGCACGTGTGATGGATCGTAAGCTTCTTGTCGGTCAGGTTCTCCTGTTTACCGCCGCTGTGGCACTGATCGTTCTCGCGCGATAACAATCGTCGGCCAGCCTTTATTGGCTTTTGCAGGCTACTGAACAAGTCGGCGGCGCGGAACGGTGTTCCTTTGGCGCCGCCGGCTTGGTTTGGTTTCGCGGACTTTGGCGCGGATAGGGTGTTGGCTGTCATCGTTCGGCCTGCGTGTGGTCGCCCTGCACGATCCGGCCCGAGCGGTTCTCCATCAGGGCATGGCCCATGAAGCAGGGCATCGCTCCGGTGCCGGGGGATTTCCGGGTGTCCGTCAAAGCGATCATCGACCTTCGCAGACGAAGCGCAATCGAGGCCGAAATCGGCGCGATGATAACCGATCACCGCCTGTCCCGATGCCCCATGAAAGGCGCCATCGGCGACGCGGTCTTTGCCATCCTGAACGCCTGCAGCCGAATCCTTGCTCACCTCTGGGCTTGGCTTGTGTGCATTATCGCCGTGCTACGGACCGCCGAATCCGCGCCAAACCGCTGCTATCTGAATGCGGATGTGGCGCGAAAGAACCAATAATGCTAACTAAGGATGCCCAATACTATCTAATGCCAATTAAGCCAATAATTATCATATAAAACAAAGCTAGAGATACGTTTGACATTTCATAGGAACTTAAAATAAAAAAAACGATACCGTATAATGGAGGTAATGATGATTCTTAACATGAAACTCGGTGCTGCAACGACAGCTTCGTTCTTGATGGTTTTTGCTGCAGGCCAGGCAATGGCACAAACGCTGCCGTCCCAACTGGCCGGTAGCCTCGAAGTGAATTCTTCGGTTGGCACCGTTGGCTGGTCCGACAACGCTACGCTTGCACTCGTCACCAGCGCTACGCCAGATGCGGCACGTGGCTGGTATGCGCATTACTGGAACCAGGGCAGGTCGTCGGACAACCAGGCACAGGGCACCGTTACTGTTTCTTCCGGTGGCGATAACGACTTTATGATGGGAACTCCCGCAGCCGGACAGCTGATCAATGGCGCTGGCAATCTGGATCTTACCACTGTCGATGCAGGCGATCTTCTTGGCGGCGCATTGACTGTGAGCTACGCTCTGACCCCGGAGCTGGATTACGTCAGCACAGGATCGGTGACCGCCGACATGACAACCAAAGGCAACGCAAGTGCGCGCGGTCTTGGCGAAACGCTCGGTTACATCGACGCCTCGTCTTCGAACAAAACCAGCCTTAGCCTCAACGAACTCGGCTACTCGGACTACAACGAGCCGACCGTGGTCCCGATCGTGGGTGCAACGTCTGAAACCACGGCACACATTGCCGGTCAGATGGATTCGGATGGCTTGATTTCGCGCGTGTCCTATGACGGTGAAATCAGCGGCATCACCGGAACCGATCTGCGGATTGACAACGTGACGGTCAATCAAACCGTTCGGGCTTCGGCGAATAAAAATGGCGCCGATTTCCTTTTCTCGCGTGACGTGGGCGACACCGATCTCGTGCTTACCGGCGATCTGGAAGGTAACGGGATGAGCATGTTCCAGACGGCAGACCGTACGGCAATCGCTGGCGGCGGTGTGGATCGCAAGATCTCGTTCTTCATGCCGGGTACCCCCGAGTAATCGATCAAAACTTGTCCCGCCTTGCACCACTTGACCGTGGTGCAAGGCGTCAAAAAATCGCCCATCCCCAACCGGGGTTGGGTTAAGTTGGAGAAGAACAATGAAATATCTCGTCGCCACGGCTCTTTTTGTGACGATAGCCAGTCAGGGTATTGGTGTTGCACAAGAATTCCCGACCCAAACCCAGTCAACCACGAATTCCGCGGTGATCAGTACGCCGTCTCAGTCCGATGCTGGTGCGCAGTCAATTTCAGGCGGCAACATATTCGACTTTTCCGGAGGCGAGCAGCGTCCACCACCGCCTGGCATGCCTTCGTTTGCCGGTGGTCCGTGCACAGGCGCGTCCTACGGGGCTTCAACTTCGATGGCCGGTATCGCAGTTGGTGCGGGTCGCTCCGAAATCGACGAAAGCTGCCAGCGGCGCAACTGGGTCCAGACCCTGATCGGCGCCTCGCAGCACATGCCGCCGGAAGAAGCGAAACTGCTCCTGCGCGTATCGATCGAAACCATGCGGGACGACCCCTTTCTGAAAGGTCCGCTCGAGCGTGCAGGCCTTCCGGATATCGAGGTTGCCGATGCCAAGCCTGCAAAGCCGGCAAAGCCGGAAACCACCCTGTCTAGCAAGTCGCCATCCTGCAGCGTGATGGTGTCCACGAATGCACCGCAAGCCGTGCTTGCAGCAATCGAAGCACGTGGCTGCATCGTGTTGAGGGACTAACATGTTTTTTTCCGATGCCTTGCGAAAATTCCTGAGTTCGCGTCCACGCGCGTTGATCGCCGTAGCGTTGGTCCTGTCTGCTTGTGCGGCGCAGTCTCCGACTGATCAGGCACCTGATCGGTATATGATTTTCTTCGAAAAGAACTCGGCGGTGCTTCAGGCCAGCGAACCTGTGGTCGAAGCCATCGCGAAGCAGGCGATGTCGCATCCGGACAAAAAATTCGTGATCGCCGGATTTTCAGACGAGGCCGAAACGAAGAACATCGACGCTCTGCGTACGAATTCAGTGGTGGGACAGCTTGTTAAGCTTGGCGTTCCCGTAGATCGCCTGCTGCCCAAGCCGGGCGGTTCCGGTGCGCCTGTTGTTATCGGCGATACTTTGGTGCGGGAAGGCAGCTACAGGGTCGAAGTGTTCTACCAACCGTGACCCAAACCGGCTGTGTGATGGAATGATGGCCACTACGGCCTGTTTTCAACCTTAGCTTCGGCGTGCATTCAGCGTCTGCAGCACAAACTGTGCATGGATAGCAGGATCACGCCTTGGTAAGCCCTGTTCTGACACCACCTTCCCGATGGATCCGTAAGCTGCGATGCGCCCTCATGTGGAGATTTTCACGGGAGGTGTCGTTTGGAATGCATCGGGAGCGCAGTTTGGAGGCCGTGGGAATTGTGGAGTTTGTGGCGGCACAGGCTGGATGGTGCCACACCAACAGCCCGGGTTGCAGAACTGGCCATGGCACTTCGGGCCTGCTCGTGATTTTCCGGTCGAACCGGGTGAGGATCATGCTGGCGACAAAGCCCATCCCTTGCCTATGGGCTTGAACCCACGGCGCCCGTGACTCGGTCCGCAAGGGTCATGACAGCCTTGGCGACGAAGGTTCTTCGAGATGCTCGCCAAGCACAACATCGACGCCGGCGACTTCAATCGCTTCATGATCAGCGATCCTCACTGCCTGAACGCGCTCCGGCAAGAATGTCGGCTCTTCGGTCGGGATAACAAGGTGTAGCATTACTCCAAGTCGCTGCTCGAACTTCTGTAAACAGGCAAACTGGCAGTCGACGCATCTCGAAGATGGTCGTCGGGGAGAGTGATCGGCAAGTGTCGACCCCGCGAAGCGGCTTGACCGGACAATTTTCAGATTTTTGAAAATTCTCGTCGAATGGTGTTGACGGTACCAAATATATGTCATAGTGATGCTGACACATAAACGGATTAACGCCATGCCCATCTGCACCCGCTTCATCATCGCCTCGCATATCCTGACCGCGCTGGGCGTCATCGACGTCAGGCCGGAAAATACTGCCGCGTCGGTGAACCCGAGCGTCGACACATGACAACGCCGGTTATCTTTCGCTCATAAATGTAAGTGTGCCTTGTACACATATACTTAATCCGGAACGGCAGCAATCAGGGCGCTGTCGGAACGGCCAAGATCGCCCTGCTTTGCAACACGGAGAGTAACATGAAAATCGGAATCATCGGTGCAGGCGCACTTGGCAGCAACGTCGCACGGGCCTTTGCCAAGGCGGGAATCGCGGCCACCATCGCGAACAGCAGGGGGCCGGACTCGCTTGCCGGACTCGTCGCCGAGGTCGGGCCGACCCTGACGGCGGGCACGCTGGCCCAAGTGGCCAGCGCGGATATCGTGGTACTTGGTCTGCGCTGGTCGGATGCCGAGGCGGTCTTGAAAACCCTGCCCGCTTGGCAGGGGCGGATCGTGATCGACGCGACGAACCCCGTCGCCTTCCTTGCGCCGGATTCGCCGGAGCGGTCGGACCCGAACAACCCGCTGGCAGCCTATGGCATCAAGCCCGTTGCCCATGGCCGCAGCCATTCGAGCGAGGTGATCGTCGACCTGCTGCCCGGTGCTCGCGTGGTAAAGGCGTTCAACCACCTCGACACAAGCGCCTTGGTCGAACCGGAAACGGGCGGCGGGCAGCGCGTGTTGTTTTATTCGGGCAACGATGCCGATGCCAAGGCGCAGGTCGGCGGATTGCTCGGGAAGATGGGCTTCTTTGCCGTCGACCTCGGCCCGCTGGATGTGGGCGCCCCGCTTGCCGAACTGCCCTTCGGCCCGCTTGCGGCCGGGGCTTTCGTCAAGGTCTGATACAGGTAGACCTGCGAGCCATCGCCATGATGCGGTGGCTCGCTTTTGCGAAACGACAGCTTCGATGCCCAATGGCCCGAGGCAAGTAGACAGTGCAAGGATAACCTATGGAAATCGGCGTCGACAGCTTTGCAGCAACCATACCCAACCCCGCGACGGGGGAAGTCGTCGCTCCGGCTGACCGCATCGCGGCCTTGCTGGACGAGGTAGAAACGGCGGATCGCGTGGGTCTCGACGTTTTCGGGATCGGCGAGCATCACCGCAAGGAGTTTCTCGATTCCGCCCCCACCGTCTTGCTTGCCGCGGCAGCGGCGCGAACCAAGACGATCCGGCTTGCCAGTGCCGTGACGGTGCTGAGTGCGGCCGACCCCGTGCGGACCTTTCAGGAATTCGCCACCATCGACCTGATCTCGAAGGGGCGTGCCGAAATCGTCGTCGGTCGCGGCTCTTTCGGCGAGGCCTATCCCCTGTTCGGCTTCGCATTTGAGGATTACGACGCGCTCTTTGCCGAAAAGCTGGACCTGCTTTTGCAGCTGCGCGACAGCACCGACATTACATGGCAGGGACGATTCCGCCCCGCGCTGACGGGCCAAGGCGTCTACCCGCGCCCGCATCAGGCGCGGCTGCCCGTCTGGCTTGGCGTGGGCGGCACCCCGCAAAGCTTCGTGCGCGCCGGCACCTTGGGCTTGCCGCTGATGGTCGCCATCATCGGCGGCAGTTTCGACCGCTTCCGCCCGCTGGTCGAGCTTTATCGCGAAGCCGGACGCGCGGCAGGTCATGCCCCCGAAAGCCTGCGGGTCGGCATCCATGCGATGGGCTTCGTCGCCGACACGGACGCGGCGGCGCGTGACGCCTTCTTCCCCGGCTGGGCGCATATGTTCACCGAAATCGGCCGCGAACGCGGCTGGCCCCCTGCGACCCGCGCCCAGTTCGACGCGATGACTGGCCCGCACGGCGCCTTCCTGATCGGCAGCCCGCAAACGGTCCGCGACAAGATACGCGCCGCCAACGAATCCCTCGGCGGCATCGCACGCCTGACCTTCCAGATGAGCTCGGCCATGCTGGAAACGGGTGCCATGCAACGGTCGATCGAGTTGCTGGGACACGAGGTTGCACCGGCCTTCAGGGCCTCATAAGACCGATGCCGTTGCGCCCCCGGCAGGGCTTCGTGCTTTCCAGATGCCGCAAGACCGGATAAGCACCGGGCCTTGCGGGTTTCGGGGATGAACATGGCGCAGAATGCAACCATCTATAAGGTCGAGCTGTCCGTATCGGACATGGACCGCCACTATTACGAAACCCACAAGCTGACCGTCGCCAAACACCCGTCCGAAACGGACGAGCGGTTGATGGTGCGGATCATAGCCTTTGCGCTGAACGCGCATGAAAGCCTCGAGATGACCAAGGGCCTGTCGACGGATGACGAACCGGATATCTGGCAGAAAAGCCTGAGCGGCGAGTTGGATGTCTGGGTCGCCCTCGGCCTTCCCAGCGAAAAGGTGATGCGCCAGTCCTGCAGCAAAGCCGAAAGGGTGGTCGTCTATCCCTATGGCGGCAGAACCGCCGAGATCTGGTGGGAAAAGATGAAGGGCGGCGCTGCGCGTTTCGGAAACCTCGAGGTGGTCAGCTTCTCGGAAAAGGACACCGGCGCGCTTTCCGGAATGGCCAACCGTACGATGAAACTTCAGGTCAACGTCCAGGATGGCGAAGTCATGGTAAGTGTCGGTGACCGGATCGTTTACCTCAACCCGCTCAAATGGAAGAGCGCGGCGTAATTCACGGTAAGATCAGCTACACGCGCGGTACGGGTGAAAGCTCTTGCTCTGTCTGGCCGCAATGATGCCATTGGACGGGGCCTGACCCTGTCGCGATCCCGACGCATGCGGATAGCTTGCATTCCTCGGGGCGAACGCGGCAGCCAAGCATTCCGGACCGCCCGAGTTACCGTCGCGCCACGCGTTCCTCGATGAAGCCTGCCAAAGCCGAGGCTGCCGGCGACAGTCGCGCCTGCCCGAGCAGGGCGATTTCCACCTCGGCGAGTTCCGGCCAGTCACGCAGGACGATCAGTTCCGGCGGCACCATCGCGCGGGGCATGACGGCATAGCCCAACCCCGCCCGCACCGCCGCCACCTGTCCGGCAAACGAAGGCGAGGTGAAGATTCCGCTCCATGTCACGCCCGCGCCCTCCAAGGTGCGCGTGGCGCGGCCGCGATAGACGCAGGGCGCAGGGCTAAGCACCAGCGGCAACGGCCCCCGCGTCGCGCCGGAAAACTCCTGCCCGAGCGACGTCGCCGCCACCCAGACAAGCCGTTCGCGCCACAACGGGCGCGAAGCGGCATAGCGCCGTTCCGGGTCTTGTTTGACGATGATCAGGTCTTGTTCGCCGGCCTCGAATTCCTCGACCAGCGGTAGGGTCAGCTGGCAGGTGACGTGCAATTCCACTGCCGGATGGGCCGCCGCAAATACACCGAGAATGTCCGGAAGATAGACCGAGGCGAAATCCTCGGGGCTGCCGAAGCGAACTTCGCCCGCGATGTCGGGGGCACGGAAACGGGCCAGCATCGCATCGGCCTGTGCCACCATTGCGCGGGCATGGGCCATCAGATGCTCGCCCTCGGCGGTCAGACGGACGCTGCGCGTGGTCCGCTCGATCAAGGTGCGCCCGAACAACTCTTCCAGTTTGCGGATCTGTTCGGACACGGCGGATTGCGACCGCCCCACCATTACCCCCGCGCGCGAGAAGCTGCCGGTTTCGGCTAGCGCGAGAAAGGTGCGTAGAACAGCGGTATCGACATCATGCATCACGGCAACCTATCGGAAAAAATGATAAATCAAATGTAAACTTCGCGTTTCTCTTTTCAAACCCGTTTCGGCACAAGGGCGCGACACCTAAGCGGAGCGCGGCGTACCATGGATGCCATATTGATCGAAAATCTCGTATCGCCCATCACCCTGGCTTTCATCCTCGGCATCATCGCCACCCTGATACGGTCCGATCTGGAAATCCCCGAACCCGTAATCCGCATCTTCGCGATCTTCCTTCTGTTCTCCATCAGCCTCCAGGGCGGGCGTGAACTGGCGACGGCGGACCTGTCCAACGTCATGGGCGCGGTGACCGTGACCGCAGCGATCGTCTTGCTGATCCCGCTTCTGGCCTTTCTTGCCGCGCGCTACATCATCGGTCTGTCGATCGTCGACGCCGCCGGGGTGGCAGCACTTTACGGCTCGGTCTCTTCGGTCACCTTCGTCGTGGCGCGGGCCTATGCCGAAGCTGCGGGCTTCCCGATGGAAGGTTATGTAACCGGCCTTGTCGCGCTGATGGAACTGGGCATCCTCGTCGCGTTGTTCTACGGGCGGATTGCCCTGTCACGGGCGCAGGGGGCGCAAGGCGTGGCCCTGTCTTCGATCCTGATGGAGACGCTGCGGGGCCGCGGCCTTCTGTTGCTGGGCGGCGGTCTGGTGATCGGGGCGGCATCGGGCGAGGCTAATTTCGCCAAGGTTGAGCCGTTCTTCGTCGATCTCTTCCGCGGTGTCCTCGTGCTGTTCCTGCTCGAAATGGGCATGACCGCCGCGCGGCAGCTCAAGGATTTCGCGCGGGTCGGCGGGCGGATGCTGGCCTTTGGCCTTGCGATGCCCATGGCGAACGGCTTCGTCGTCAGTGGTCTGGCCACCTTGGCGGGATTGCCGATGGGCTCGGCCTTCGTGCTTGGTACCGTCGCGGCCTCGGCCAGCTATATCGACGCACCGGCCGCCGTGCGGGCGACCTTTCCCGATGCCAACCCGTCGGTCTATCTGACGGCCTCGCTGGGGATCACCTTTCCCTTCATGCTGCTGGCGGGCGTTCCGCTGGTCTGGCAGATGACCGCCTTTTGGCACGGGCTGTGACGATGGCACTGCCGCGTCGCGTGGCGCTGGGAACGATGCACGGCAAAGAGACGGCAGTCGCGCTACCGCTTGCGGCGCTTGGCATCGCCCTGACCCGTGCCGATATCGACACCGACCGCTTCGGCACATTCTCCAGCGAAGTGGCACGCACGGGCACGATGCTCGACGCCGCCCGAGCCAAGGCCCGCGCCGCCGCCGAAGCGACCGGCCTGCCTGTCGCCATCGCCAGCGAAGGCTCTTACGGTCCGCATCCCCACATGCCCTTCCTGCCCCTCGGTCAGGAAATCCTGCTCTGGCTCGACACCGGAAGCGGGCGGGAAATCGTCGAACATGTCACCGATCCGGCCACCAACTACGACCAGTGCCACGCCCACACCCTGCCCGAGGCCGAAAGCTTCCTGACCCGTATCGGCTTTCCCGCCACGGCGGTCATCGTCGCCCCGACCATGGGCGCAGTGCCCGTCGCGAAAGGTCTGCGCGATCCGCAGGCACTGGCCGAGGCGATGGCCCTTGCCTATGCCACCTCTGGCCGCGCCTTTCTGCAAACCGACATGCGCGCCCATATGAACCCGCATCGGATGGCCGTGATCGAAGGCCTTGCGCGACGCCTCGCCGCCCGCCTTGCCACCCCCTGCCCCGATTGCACCGCCGCAGGCTTCGGCCGCACCGGCAACGAACCCGGCCTGCCCTGCGGCGATTGCGGCACTCCGACAGGCCTTGTCGCCGCCGATCTTCTTTGCTGCACAGCATGT
This sequence comes from Gemmobacter aquarius, assembly GCF_003060865.1. Classification (NCBI taxonomy): domain Bacteria; kingdom Pseudomonadati; phylum Pseudomonadota; class Alphaproteobacteria; order Rhodobacterales; family Paracoccaceae; genus Paragemmobacter; species Paragemmobacter aquarius. Next base: position 565,508 of record NZ_CP028918.1, on the reverse strand, counting down.
GGCTTCCTTACCCGCAAGCCCCGCAGCGGCCAAGCCGATCCCGCCCATTGCCCCGCTTGCAACCCATAAAGAGGACCATATGACCGCACGCATCGACAAATCCCGCCTGCCGAGCCGCCACGTCACCGAAGGCCCCGCACGCGCCCCGCATCGCAGCTATTTCTACGCCATGGGCCTGACCGAGGAGGAGATCCATCAGCCATGGGTCGGCGTCGCCACCTGCTGGAACGAGGCCGCGCCCTGCAACATCACACTGAACCGGCAGGCGCAGGCGGTAAAGGCGGGGGTGAAAGCTGCAGGCGGCACGCCGCGCGAATTCACCACCATCACCGTAACCGACGGCATCGCCATGGGGCACGAGGGCATGCGCTCCTCGCTCGCCTCGCGCGATGCCATCGCCGATACGGTCGAATTGACGATGCGCGGCCATTGCTACGACGCGCTTGTAGGGCTGGCGGGCTGCGACAAAAGCCTGCCGGGCATGATGATGGCGATGGTCCGCCTGAATGTGCCTTCGGTCTTCATCTACGGAGGCTCCATCCTGCCGGGTCGCCTGCATGGCGAAGACGTCACCGTGCAGGACGTGTTCGAAGCCGTGGGCAAGCATCAGGCGGGCAACCTGTCCGATGCCGAACTTGCCATCCTCGAACGTGTTGCCTGCCCCGGCGCGGGCGCTTGCGGCGCGCAATACACCGCCAACACCATGGCCTGCGTCTCCGAGGCGATGGGTCTTGCGCTGCTGAATTCGTCAGGCGCACCCGCCCCTTACGAAAGCCGCGACCATTACGGCCGCACCTCGGGCGAGGCCGTGCTGCGCCTGATCGAAAAGAACATCCGCGCCCGCGACATCGTCACCCGCAAAAGCCTTGAAAACGCCGCGCGCATCGTCGCCTGCACCGGCGGAAGCACCAACGCCGCCCTGCACCTTCCGGCAATCGCGCACGAGGCGGGGATCGACTTCGACCTTTTCGACGTGACCGACATCATGCGCGACACGCCCTATTTCTGCGACCTGCGCCCCGGCGGGAAATACGTGGCCAAAGACCTTTACGAAGTGGGCGGCGTCCCCGTCGTGCTCAAGGAATTGCGCAAACTCGGCCTCTTGCACGAAGACTGCATCACCGCCTCGTGCCGCACCTTGGGCGAAGAGCTTGACGACATCCGCGGCGATGCCGATGGCCGCGTGATCTACCCCGCCGCCACGCCGTTGACCGCAACCGGCGGCGTCGTCGGTTTGCGCGGCAACCTTGCCCCTGATGGCGCCATCGTCAAGGTCGCCGGAATGACCGAAGAAGAGCAGGTCTTCACCGGCCCCGCCCGCGTCTTCGAGTCGGAAGAAGAGGCGTTCGAAGCCGTCCGCGCCCGCGCCTACGAGGCAGGCGAAGTCATCGTCATCCGCAACGAAGGCCCCGCAGGCGGCCCTGGCATGCGCGAGATGCTGGCAACCACCGCCGCCATTTCGGGCCAAGGCATGGGCAAGAAGGTGGCACTCATCACCGATGGCCGCTTCTCGGGTGCAACGCGCGGCTTCTGCGTCGGCCATGTCGGCCCCGAAGCCGCCCACGGCGGCCCCATCGCCCTGTTGCGAAACGGTGATCTTGTTACCATCGACGCGATCAAAGGGGAAATCTCGGTCGCACTGGGCGACGGTGAACTCGCCACCCGACATGTCGCATGGTCAGGCCCCCGCCCCACGCAATATGCAACCGGCGCAATCTGGAAATTCGCCAAACTCGTCGGTGGCGCCCGCTGGGGTGCCGTGACCCATCCCGGCGCAAAGGCCGAAAAACACATCTACATGGACCAGTAAAACTACGGCTTCCAATGGAAACCCCGCCGCGCGGTCAACCGCGCGGCGGGATTTCACTCGAACCTCGGGCACGTAAACCTAGCGGAAACGGCGCCCGTTCAGCGTATCGCGCAGCTTGCGGAAGGCGCGGCTCAGTTTGCTTTTCTTGCGGCTTTGCGATTGGACGTAAACCACCGCCTCGACCTCGGCCGGCGTGGGGCGCATGTCATCTTGCACCCCGACGTGCGTCCAGCCCGACACGGTCGATTCCCCGCGCAGCACCCGTGCTGTCGCTTCGAGGAACCTGTGGCCGTATTTCTGATCCGGTTCCAGATGCGCGCCTTCGGCCCATTCGTTCCATGCGTTGATGAACACGAACTTTTCGCGGTCGGGAAAATCCCGCTGGCTCGCCTCGACCGCCCGCTTCAGCCAGTATTCATAGTTTTCCGGCGTCCCGTTCAGGATCGTCGTCGCCCGATCACCCATCCGCGCCGTATTGTCCCATGACGGAAAAACCGACCGGAACCCGAGCGCAGTCTCGCCGTACCTGTATTCCAGATACTGCTCGGCCACGTCCTTGTAATCGGGGCAATATCCGGTGAAGTGGCCGTGAAAGCTGATCTGCGACGACAGGTTCTCGCAGTTCATGCTATGGGGTGGAAACTCTACCGACCCGTCGAAATCGAACTGCTTGTAGGTGTGGTTGCGATGCGTCAGGGCGGCGCGGACATGGATCTCGCCGATCCCCGCCTTGCGGCAATATTCGCGCCAGACTGCCACGCTGCGCTTGGCATCGGGCATCTGCTGCGGCCGATATACGATCAGCAGCGGCTTTCCCTCGAAGCGGATATAGCGCGGGTCGGCAAGGTATTTGGCGATCGACTCGATAAACAGCGTGTCGTCGATGGGCAGATATTTCTGCTCCATCAATATCTCGGTCGATCCGGCATCCCAGCGTCGCGTCCAGTTTTCATTGGCCCAGCACAGGCAATAGGGAAAATCCGACTCGGGGTCGTCGAACATCGCATCGAGCGGTTGTTCAAGCAGTCGTTTGCCCGAAAACCAGTAGTAGTAATAGCAAAACCCGTGAATTCCGTATTGCTTGGCCAGTTTGATCTGTTCGTGCCGCGTCTCTTTCAGCCGCAGGTCGTAGTATCCCAGATCAGCCGGAAAATGCGGCTGATAATGCCCCTTGAAAAGCGGCTTGGCCTTGGACGAATTGGTCCATTCGGTAAAACCCTTGCCCCACCATGCGTCATTCTCGGGGAACGGATGGAACTGGGTAAGAAAATAGGCAATCGCCTTGACATCCTGTCCCATGCTCAGCCACTCACCTTGAGCCGCAGCTTGGCAAAAAGCCGGCGCAACCCGCGAAACCGTTTGCGGCGCGGAGGCGCAGGCGGCGTAAAGTCGACGATGGTCGTCCGCAGGTCGCGCGCCGGATCGACCGGCAACCCCGACATGACCGAAACCCAGTAATCCCCGATCGCGGGCGCGGTCGGCGGCACGGTCTGTTCCATCAGATCGACCGGCGCGGCCACCTTCAAAACAGGCCGCGCACGGCTTACCACCTGATACACATCGGCAAAGCGGTTACGCCGCAAGGCATCGCGCACGTCTTGGGGCAGCCGCTTCCAACGAGCGACGAATTCGGTCATCTCGGGCGTGCGGACCACGAACTGCGCTTCTTCGATGGCCATCCCCTGCCCGCGATAAAGCTCTTGCACGTTCTTGATCCCGAAAAAGCGCACATGCGTCCGGTCCAGAAGACCCCAGTCGCGATATTCGAAATCCTCGTCCACCAGACAGCCCAGCACTGCACAATGCCCGCCATGCGGCAAGGACAGGATGACCGACCCGGTGTCGTTCAGCAGGTCGCGCATTTCCGAAAGCACGCCCGAGGGGTTGTAGACATGCTCCAGCACATCGGCGGCAATGACATAGTCGAACTTGCCATGCGCGGCCTCGATCTCGGCACTCCAGCCCAGCTTGTTCAAGTCCGACGCATAGACCGTCCCGCAAATCTGGCGCAGCTTTTCCAGCGCGGTCTCTTCGACCTCGAGTGCGACGACCGTGCACTTCTTTTCGTTCACCAGAACCCGGGTGATAGACCCAGGTCCCGCGCCGATTTCCAGAACCTTGCTGCCCGGCTTGACCATCGACAAAACACGCGCGGGTGCGGTGTCGGAGTCCCTGTCGATCTCGTACTCGTAGGTGTGTCTCTTTTCACTCATGACCGCGCGGACTCCATAAAACGTTCACTCATTAACCGGTCACGCGGAACGTCCGGCATGGATTGCCGTCTTTGCCGCGATTGGCGATGCCCGAAAACCAGTGTCTTTCGAAACACCCCATCCGTCTCTCCAATGCCTAAATTTGTTCGGTTCGAATGTAAAGTTTCACGCGTTCCCGGATGATACCGCCGGTCACGAAGCGACATCCAGAATATCCGGTTCCGGCGTCGCGCCATCGAGTTCCGACCGGAACAGTCGCGCAAAGCGCGTGTCGCCCGCAAGCAACTGCTGGATCGGCCCCTGCTCGACCAGACGCCCGCCCTCGATATACATGACCTCGTCCGCCACCAGCACCGACGAAAGCCGGTGCGCGATGACGATTGTGGTCCGGCTTGCCGTTGTCGCTGCGATGGCATCGCGCACCAGACGCTCCGAGTGGTTGTCGAGCGCGCTCGTCGCCTCGTCCAGCAAGAGGATCGGCGCATCCCTCAGCATCGCCCGCGCCAGCGACAGACGCTGCCGCTGCCCGCCCGACAGGAAGGCTCCGTTTTCCCCGACCTGCGTGTCGTAACCCTGCGGCAGGGCCATGATGAAATCATGCGCCTGCGCCTTGGCGGCTGCAGCTTCGACCTCTTCATTGGTCGCGTTCTCGCGCCCCATGCGGATGTTGTCGCGCACGCTGGCCGAGAAAAGAAAGGTGTTCTGGCCCGCATAGGACAGGTTCGCCCGCAACGAGCCGCGGGTGACACCCCGCAGATCGGTTCCGTCGATCTCGACCGATCCCGCTTGCGGATCGTAAAGCCGCAAGAGCAGGCTCATGATCGTAGACTTCCCCCCGCCCGAGGGCCCGACGATGGCAGTCACCTTGCCCGCCGGGAAAACCAGCGTAAGACCGTCCAGCACCGGTTTCGCAGCGTAATGGAAAGTCACCCCGCGCAGCGCAACGCTGCCCTCTGTGACCACCAATCCGGTCGCATCCGGCGCATCGGCAATCGCATCGGGCCGGTCGAGAATCGAAAACATCAACCGCACCCCGATAAAGGCCGCCTCGAGTGTGACACGCACCCGCGACAGCCGCTTTGCCGGTTCATAGGCCATCAGAAGCGCGGTTATGAACGACATGACCTCGCCCGCCGTCGCCGGCGTTTCGGTTTGGGCGCCCAGTGTGTTGACCAGAATGACCGCCCCGATTGCCGCCCCTGCAAGGATATCCATCATCGGCACAGTGATGCTTTCCAGCCGCACGATGGCATTCGAGCGTTTTTCGACATCCCTGACGGCCTTGCTCATCCGCAGCGAAAGGATGCGCTCCAGACCGAAACTGCGGACCACCCGCAACCCTGCCGACGTTTCGGCGACGATCTTGGTGATTTCGGCCAAAGACCCGAGTTCCGCAGCAGCGATCTTGCGGACCTGCCCCAGCACTGCCCGCACCCCAAGCAGCGCCACCGGAAGGATGAACAGGAAGACCAGCGACAGCAGTGCATTCTGCCAGACCATGACGGCCACCAGCCCGATCAGCGTCAACAGATCGCGCGTCGCCGAGGTGACGACGATATCGATGACCTGCCGCGCCGATTGGGCGCCGTGCGTCACATAGATCATGATGGTGGAAGACTCGGTCACGTCGAACCATCCGGCGTCCTGACGCAGAAGCTTGGTATAAACCTTGTTCTGGATGCGCGAGACGACGCGGTTCCCCGCATGGCTTAGCGCGACCTGCTGGACATATCCGGCGATGCCCTTCATCGCAAAGATCAGCAGCACGACGACGGACACGGCAAAGGGATCATGCGCCCCCGTCGCGCCCGAAAGCACGTCGAAGATCGCCTCCATGATCCATGCCGTTGCCGAGGTGGTGGCCGCAACCAGAACCATCGCGCAGATCGCCACGGCATAAAGCCACCGCTGCTTGCCGACGTTCTCGCGCAAGACGCGCTTGATCAGGTGGGAGGGTGTAAGCTCTTGCGCCGGTTGGGACGGCTCTGCCACGCCTGCGGCCATGCCCCGACGAAAGGAGAACACTGATTTCAAATTCATATAACCAATGCCATCATGGCAACAGCAACGTGCCGAAAACGATCGTCCCGGGACGATCATCCGCAAGCCTCGTGCCGCTACCCATCAGCAACTCCCTTAAAACAAGCTGAAAGATAAGTGGCGCCCTTCCCGCCTGCAACACGCATTTTCCCGCCAAGCGATCCCTTGCCACCCTTCCCTGCCGCAGCGACACTCTGTCGAAAGCACACCCCGGCCTGCCCTTTGGCCGTATCGCGCGCAGCATCGACGCGCCCTAGACTGTCAAGACCAGCGGCAAAAGGTTTCTTTGCAAAGGGCTTGTTCGATGCACGTCTATGTCCGGATCGTCATCAGCTATGATGTGCCCGCGTTTCCCGGTGTGCCCTTCGGCGCGATGTTCGAATTCGTCGACGAAGCGCCCGGCTTTCCCGCCTCTGCCCGCATTACGGCCTCCTACGAGGCGTTGCACAACGTCGACGTACAGGTGATTCACTCGCCCCTGCCCGAGCGCCGCTACCGCCAAAGCACGCACAGCCTGCCCAAGCTCGACCTGCACTGACCGTTTGCCGCGAAGCCAAGTTTCGCGGAAAAGTTGTGCGCTTGGCTTCGATTCCGGCTTAATGGCAGGCACTATGCATGAATGCAGGGCGCAGGGCGCGTGCAATGCTCTGCCCTCCACTGCCGCCGCTCCAAACTCTGTCTGCGGAATCAGTAGGCCGTTCAGGTCTCGTCATCACCGCTTCAGGGGAGCAACCATATGTCCATCAAGAAACTGATCGTCCTGACCACAGCCCTGTCCAGCCTGTCGCTTGCCGCGCAGGCCGAGGAAGTGACGCTGATGTCATGGGGCGGCGCCTATGCCACCAGCCAGATCGAAGGCTACAACAAGCCCTACACCGCCGAAACCGGCGTGACCGTCAACATGGTCGACGCCGACAACCCCGCCACCCCGGTCAAGGCGATGGTCGAGGCCAAGAACGTCACCATCGATATCGCCGATGTCGAATATGCCGATGCCGTGCGGATGTGCGACGAAGGGCTTCTCGAAACCATCGACCATTCCGCGCTGCCCGCAGCCCCCGATGGCACGCCCGCCGCCGAAGATTTCCTGCCCGGCGCGCTGACAGATTGTGGCGTTGCAAACATCGTCTTCTCGACCGTCTTCGCCTATGACACCACCAAATTCCCCACCGCCCCGACCGGCATCGCCGATTTCTTCGACACCGAGAAATTCCCCGGCAAGCGCGGCATGAGGAAGGGCGCGAAAGCCAACCTCGAAATGGCGTTGATGGCCGATGGCGTCCCCGCAGCCGAGGTTTACGCAACGCTCGACACGCCCGAAGGGGTCGACCGCGCCTTCGCCAAGCTCGACACGATCAAGGCCGACACGATCTGGTGGGAAGCGGGCGCGCAACCGCCGCAACTGCTCGCCGATGGCGAAGTGGCCATGACCACCGCCTACAACGGTCGCATCTTCGCGGCGGCCGTGAACGAGGGCAAACCGTTTCAGGTCATCTGGGATGGTCAGGTCTATGAATACGACATGTTCGTTATCCCGAAGGGCACGCCGAACCTCGAAGCGGCCAAGAAGTATCTGGCCTATGCGACCGGCACCAAGCCCTTGGCCGAACAGGCGAAATGGATCAGCTATGGCCCGGCGCGCAAATCCTCGGGCGAATTTGTCGGCCTGTTCAACGATGGCAAGACCGAAATGGCCCCGCACATGCCCACGGCGGCGGCAAACCTGACCAATGCGCTCGCCTCGTCCTACGAATTCTGGGTCGATCACGACTCGGAACTGAACGAGCGTTTCAATTCCTGGCTCGCCGCGAACTGACGCAGCTTGCGCGGCCCCCGAAAGCGGGCCGCGCCACCTGACGACCCGGGATGCTCCCATGATCATCCCGCACTTGCCCCCCAAGCCCGGCTTGCGGGGGCACTTTTGGTCAGAACGCGTTCATAAGCACAAAGATCGCGGCCTTGGTCAGCGCGTAGACGACGCCCCAGACGATCATCAGCGACCCCACGCCCACCGCCGCCCCCAGCACGACCCAGACGCCGTCCCGCTCCAGCACGCCCAGCGCCATCAGCGATATCGCCAGCGCAGGCAGCATGTTGCCCAAGGGAATCGGCAAGGCCAGCACCACGGCCAGAAACAGGCAAAAGCCACCGACCACACGCTCGGCATTGACCGAAGTCAGGAACAGGAAGCGCGGTTTCAGCAGCCGTTCGGCCCGCGCGAGCAGCGGCGTGACCCGCCCGACGAATGACACATAATCGCTGCGTAGCATCGACCTATCGGCGATAAAGGCCGGCAACCACGGCAGTTTGCCCAGCATCATCTGCGCCGTGAGGTAGAGCAGCGGCAAGCCAAGGATCGCTGATGTGCCGGGTGGCGCCGGAATGACGTTGGGCAAGGCAAAAAGCAGGATCAGCGCCGCCACTGCCCGCGCGTCCATCGCCCGCATCAGGTCGGACACCGACACGCGGTCGCGCCGTTCATCGGCCCCGATCGCGTCGAGGATTTGTGAAAACCGCTTCTTCCCCTCGGGAACCGGTCCATTGACCCCCTTGCGGAACCGTTTCGCGATCGATCTGCCTCTCGCCATCTGGCGTCGTCCTTCAGCTCAGCTTCGCGGCGCGTCTGCCCGCGCCGCCCAATCCGTGGCTCTTACCCTATGCCGGATGCATGACCGTTTCGCATCACCCCCTTTGGTCGGGGGCGATCACGCCTGCGTGTCAGGGGATAACCTCGAACCTGTCCACATCGACCATGCCGTAATCGGTGATCTTGAGATGCGGTATGACCGGCAGTGCAAGGAAGGCCAGTTGCAAAAACGGCTCCTCCAGCACGACGCCCAAGCCCGCCGCCGCCGCACGCAGCTTGACCAGCCCGTCACGCACCACCTCGAACGGCTCGAGGCTCATCAGCCCCGCCACCGGCAGCGCCAGTTCGGCAAGCACGCGCCCGCCCTCGACCACCACGAACCCGCCCTCGATTTCACCCAGACGGTTCGCCGCCAGCGCCATGTCGGCGTAATCGGCCCCGACCACGGCGATGTTGTGATGGTCATGGCACACGGTCGAAGCAATCGCCCCGCGCTTCAACCCGAACCCTTTGACAAAGCCCGTTGCGATATTGCCGTTCACCCCGTGCCGCTCGATCACCGCGATCCGCAGCAGGTCACGCGCAAGGTCCGGCCGCTTGTCGCCATCGGTCGGCGCGATCTCATGGGTCAGATGCTCGGTGATGATCTTGCCGGGCAAGATGCCAATCACCGGTGTTTCGACCCTGTTGCCACCGCAGCGAAAATGGTGCGGCTCGACCCGCTGCGCCTTGACCGAATGGCGCGCCACCGGCTCAATCGTCTTGCGTGCGGCAAAGGCCGCATCCGTCACCTCGACCCCGCCCGCAAAGACCGCGCTTGCATTGCACCCTTCGAGCGTGTCGATCACCACGATATCCGCCCGCTTGCCCGGCGCGATCAAACCCCGGTCCTTCAGCCCGAAGGCTTCCGCCGCCGAAAGGCTGGCCGCGCGATAGACCGCCAAGGGCGGTGCCCCCAGCGCAATCGCCGTGCGGATCATGTAATCCAGATGCCCATGCTCGCCGATATCCAAAGGATTGCGGTCATCGGTGCACAGGCACAGATAGGGCGCGTGGCGTTCCGTTAGCAAAGACACCAGCGCGTGCAGGTCTTTCGATACCGACCCTTCACGGATAAGCACCCGCATTCCCTTTCGCAGTTTTTCCAGCGCCTCCCCGGCGCTCGTCGCCTCGTGCTCGGTCCATATCCCGGCCGCGATATAGCCGTTCAGGTCGTTGCCGCGCAAAAGCGGCGCGTGCCCGTCGATATGGCGGCCCTGCCATGCCTCAAGCTTGGCCATGCACCCTGCATCCTTGTGCAGCACTCCGGGAAAATTCATGAACTCGGCCAGCCCGATCACCCGGGGATGATCCATCAGCGGGATCAGGTCCGCCGCTTCCAGCCGCGCCCCCGCCGTCTCCATATGGGTCGAGGGCACGCAGGACGACAACTGCACCCTGATGTCCATCAAGGTGCGTTCCGAGGCATCGAGGAAATACCTGATCCCGTCCAGCCCGCAGACATTGGCGATTTCATGCGGATCGCAGATCGCCGTGGTCACGCCGCGCGGCAAGACGCAGCGGTCGAATTCGAAAGGCGTGACCAGCGAGCTTTCGATATGCAGATGCGTGTCGATGAACCCCGCCACCAGCACGCGCCCCGACACATCGACCTCGCGCTGCCCACTGTAGCCGCCGAACACACCGACGATCGTATCGCCGCAAATCGCCACATCGGTCTCGACCAGCTCGCCCGTGACCAGATCGAACACCCGCCCGCCCTTGAGCACCAGATCGGCGGGCACAAGGCCACGTCCCTGATCGATACGGTCGGCAAGAGGGGCGGTTGGTCGCATCGCGGTTTCTCCATTTTCGCACAGGATGACCTGCGTGCTCCAACCGGTCCAGCCCTATCGGCGCGGCGGGATAGGCCCTATAGAGAAAACACCCAAAGCGAGACTCTCAATGCGCCCCCTGCGCGGCATCGCCCTGAAAATCGCCTCGGTCCTTGTTTTCATCGTCATGTCGTCGATGATCAAGGCCACAGCCCAGCACGTTCCGGCAGGGCAGGCGGTGTTCTTCCGCTCGTTTTTCGCCATACCCGTGATCGTCGCGTGGCTTGCCCTGCGGCGCGAGCTTTCGACCGGGTTTCGCACGGCAAACCCCTTGGGCCATGTCTGGCGCGGCTTCGCCGGGACCGTTGCGATGGGCCTCGGCTTTGCGGGCCTCGCCTATCTGCCGCTGCCCGAAGTCACGGCGATCGGTTACGCAGCCCCGCTGCTGACCGTGGTCTTCGCCGCAATGTTCCTGAACGAAGAGGTCCGCGCCTTCCGCATCTCTTGCGTCGCACTAGGACTGACCGGCGTGCTCGTCGTCCTCTCGCCCCGCCTGACCGTGCTGCGCGACGGCGCGGGCCAGACCGAGGCTCTCGGCGCGATGCTTGTTCTCGGCGGCGCGGTCTTTGCGGCGCTGGCGCAGGTCTTCGTCCGTAAACTGGTGCAGACCGAACGTACGGCGACGGTGGTCTTCTGGTTCTCGGTCACCGCATCTGGCCTCTCGCTCGTCACCCTGCCCTTCGGCTGGGTCATCCCCACCCCGCAAGAGGCAGCACTTCTGGTCGGCTGCGGCATCCTTGGCGGGATCGGGCAGATCCTGCTGACATCAAGCTACCGCGAGGCCGATGCCTCGCTCGTCGCACCTTTCGAATATGCCTCGATGCTCTTTGCCATCGGCATCGGGTATTTCGTCTTTGCCGAAGTGCCCAGCGGCACCATGTTGGCAGGGGCGGCGCTGGTCGTGACCGCAGGCATCCTGATCATCCTGCGCGAACGCAAACTCGGCAAGGACCGCGCCGCCCAGCGCAAGGCGCTGACGCCCTGACCCGCCAAGATTTTTCCAGAAAAATCTTGGCCCCCGCCCGCATCACCCGAAGATTTTTCGACCGAAAAATCTTCTCGCCGCCCAAGATTTTTCGTCCGAAAAATCTTGGGCTGGGGCAACGGCAAAGGGGGGCCGACGCCCCCCTTCACCCCTGCAATACCGCCAAAGCCCTCAGGCCTCAGGACTCAGGCCATGACCTCGTCGGGCACCTTAGCGCCCGTCATATAGGCCACCGCGTCCGACATCGTGTGCTTCTTGGGGTCGATCACGCAGAGCCGCTTGCCCAGACGGTGCACGTGGATGCGGTCGGCCACCTCGAAAACATGGGGCATGTTGTGGCTGATCAGGATGATCGGCAGCCCGCGTTTCTTGACGTCCTGGATCAGTTCCAGCACGCGGCGGCTTTCCTTGACGCCCAGCGCCGCGGTCGGTTCGTCCATGATCACGACCTTCGACCCGAAGGCCGCCGCCCGCGCCACGGCCACGCCTTGGCGTTGGCCACCAGAAAGCGTTTCCACCGCCTGATTGATGTTCTGGATCGTCATCAGACCCAGCTCGTTCAGCTTCTCGCGCGCGAACTTCTCCATCGCTGGACGGTCGAGCTGGCGGAACACCGATCCCATGATCCCGGGTTTGCGCAACTCGCGCCCCATGAACAGGTTGTCGGCAATCGACAGTGCGGGCGACATGGCGAGGGTCTGGTAGACCGTCTCGATCCCTGCCTGACGCGCCTCGATCGGGTTTGCGAACCTGATCGGCTTGCCTTCCAGCAGGATCTCGCCCTCGTCGGGTGTCACGGCCCCCGATATCGCCTTGATAAGTGTCGACTTGCCCGCACCGTTGTCGCCGATGACCGCAAGGATCTCGCCGGGGTAAAGGTCGAAGTCGCAATGGTCGAGCGCCGTAACCCTGCCATAGCGTTTAACGAGGCCAGTGCCTTTGAGGATCGGTTCCATCAGCCAGCCACCTTTCTGATCCATTGGTCCACGGCCACGGCAAAAATGATCAACGCGCCGATAAGGAAGAACGTCCATTGCGGGTCGGTACCGACAAGCCGCAGCCCCATTTCGAAAACGCCCACGATCAGCGCCCCGAAGAACATGCCGACGATCGACCCGCGACCGCCAAAGAGCGAGATGCCTCCAATCACCACGGCGGTGATCGACTGGATATTCCCGAGTTGCCCCGTCGATGCGGTGGGCGAGACCGACCCGAAGCGCCCGATCATCACCCAGCCCGCGATGGCGCAGAACAGCCCTGCCAAGGCATAGACCTGAATAAGCACCTTGCCCGTCGGCACACCGGCCAGTTCCGCCGCCTGCGGATCGTCGCCCGTAGCGTAGACATAGCGGCCCCAAGCCGTCGATCGCAGCACATAGGCCATGATCGCCACCAGAACGATCATCAGAAACACGGCGTAAAGGATCTTCACGCCCGAATTCTTAACGGCCTCGTCGGCGAAGAAGACCACGTCGTTGCCCCAGAAGCGCAGCGCCGGAGCGGATTTTTCGATATCCGATGATCGGATCGTCTCGTTCGCGGAATAGATGAAGTTCGATGCGAGCAGGATCTGCCACGTGCCCAGCGTCACGATGAAGGGCGGCAATTTCATCTTGGCGATCAGCCAGCCGTTCACAGCGCCCATTGCCGTGCCCAGCGCAAGGCCGATGGCAATCGAGGCGGGCGCAGGAATACCGTAGCGGAAGGTCATCTGCCCCATCAGCACCGACGAGAAGACCGCGATGGCACCTACAGACAGGTCGATACCCGCCGTCAGGATCACGATGGTCTGCGCGCAGCCGAGGATGCCGACGATGGCGATCTGCTGCAAAATGACCGAAAGCGTCCCGGCCTTGAAGAAGTTCTCCGCAACGACGCCAAAGATGATCAGTGCTGCAACCAGCACGATCAGCGGCACCGCCGAGGGCGTCTTGTGCAGCCAATGCTGCAGTTTCTTCAGTGCACTCGTGTCTTCGTGGAACTCTGCAACCTTGTCGGACGCGCCCTTTAGGCCGTCTTCGTAGCTGGTCGCCGCCTTGGCTTCCGATGCCATCCGTTTTCCCCTCCCGAAAGACCCGTCAGTTCCGAGTCTTGGTTAAGACAAGGGCGGCGCGATGGCCGCCCTTGCGTTAGATCATGGCTGCAAGCCGCTTCGCGATCAACCGCGATGCAAAACTGCCGCAGTCAGGCAGGGATCAGCCCCAGCAGAGTTCCAGACCCTTGGCGGTGTCGATCGACTCGACGCCCTCGGCGGGCTTGTCGGTGATCAGCGCCACGCCGGTGTCGAAGAAGTCCTTGCCTTCGGTCGGTGCGGGCTTGGTGCCGTCAGCAGCGAACTTGGCGATGGCTTCGACGCCAAGCGACGCCATCAGCAGCGGGTATTGCTGCGAGGTGGCACCGATGACGCCATCCTTGACGTCTGCGACGCCCGGGCAACCGCCGTCGACCGAAACGATCAGAACGCCCGATTCCTTGCCAGCAGCTTTCAGCGCTTCGTAAGCACCGGCAGCCGACGGTTCGTTGATGGTGTAGACCACGTTGATTTCCGGGTCTTTGGCCAGCAGGGCTTCCATGGCCTTCAGGCCGCCTTCTTCGTTACCGGCGGTCACTTCGTTGCCGACGATGCGCGGGTCGGTTTCGTCGCCCCACTTGTTGATGTCGACGGTGTCGATGCCCATGCCGGTCAGGAAGCCCTGGTCGCGCAGAACGTCAACCGACGGCTGGCTGATCGACAGGTCGAGCATGGCGATCTTGGCCGTCGCGGCAGCATCGCCGAGCGAGGCTTTGGCCCACTGGCCAATCAGCAGGCCGGCTTTGAAGTTGTCGGTCGCAAAGGTCGCGTCGGCCGAGTCGATCGGGTCGAGCGGGGTGTCGAGGGCGATCACCAGAACGCCTGCGTCGCGGGCGGCCTTGACCGAGTCGACGATGGCTTTGGTGTCCGAAGCAGCAATCAGGATGCCCTTGGCGCCGTCAGCCACGCAGGCTTCGACAGCAGCGACCTGGCTTTCGTGGTCGCCGTCAACCTTGCCGGCATAGGACTTCAGGGTCACACCCAGCTCGGCCGCTTTGGCCTCGGCGCCTTCCTTCATTTTCACGAAGAAGGGGTTGGTGTCGGTCTTGGTGATCAGGCAGGCCGAAACGTCCTGAGCCATCACCGGAGCGGCCGACATCAAGGCAAGCGTAGCTACGCCCCAAAGGGCTTGCGCTTTGAATTTCATCGATTTTCCTCCCAAGAAAATCAGGGGTTCACCCCTATGTTGAATGCCGGCAGAGGCGCGGGCCCCCACAGCGACAAGCGGAAGGAAACCTGATTCCCCCGCTTGCGTCAAGATAATTAAATCACTCTGAATTATTATTGACAGCCCGCCGGTTTCCACCTCAATTTGAGGATGGAGAAAGGGCGGCATAGCCCTTGGGAGGACAATTGAGACAGGTGGCCGAACCGGTGACGGATCGTCCGGCACCCGAGGCTGGCAGCCTGCGGGGGTCGAACCAGTCCGGCATGCGGGCGCACAACGAACGGCTGGTGCTTTCGCTGGTGCGCCAGCAGGGGGCGCTGTCGAAATCCGATATCGCGCGGATGACCGGCCTGTCGAACCAGACCGTTTCCGTGATCATGCGAAGCCTCGAAACCGAGGGCCTCTTGTTGCGCGGCGAACCGGTGCGCGGCCGCATCGGCCAGCCGTCGGTGCCCATGTCGCTTGCCGCCGAAGGGGCGTTTTTCCTTGGTCTCAAGATCGGCCGCCGCTCGGCCGACCTGATGCTGGTCGATTTCCTCGGTCAGGTCCGCGCCACCCGTCGCGAGGTTTACCGCTACCCCACCCCCAGCAATGTCGTGGCCTTCGTCACCCGCGCCTTACCCGCCGTTCTGGCAACCCTTCCCCCCGCACACCGCGACCGGGTCGGCGGCATGGGCATTGCCATGCCTTTCCAGCTTTGGAACTGGGTGCGCTACATCGGCGCACCGCAATCCGAGATGGACCAGTGGCGCGACCGCGACGTGCAGGCCGAAATCGCCGCCATCGCCGGAATGCCCGTCCATGTGCAAAACGACGCCACCGCCGCCTGCGGCGCGGAACTCGTGTTCGGCACCGGCGAAAAGCCCAAGGATTTCCTGTATTTCTACTTTGGAACCTTCATCGGCGGCGGGCTTGTGCTCAACGGCCAGCTTTTCACCGGACGCACCGGCAACGCGGGCGGCGTGGGGCCCATGCCGGTTCCCGGACCCGATGGCACCCTACAACGCCTGTTCGATGTCGCCTCGATGTCGCGCCTGTCCGAAGCGATGGAGGCGGCGGGCGAAAGCTCGGACCACCTGTGGCAGCAGCACGCCGAATGGCGCGTTTCCACGCCGATCCTGAACGACTGGCTCGATCAGGCTGCCGAAGGCATCGCTTATGCCGCCCTTTCTGCTGCCGCGTTGATCGAGCTTGAAGCCGTGATGATCGACGGCTGGATGCCCGCATGCATCCGCGCCGATTTGACAGAGCGCACCCGTAACGCCCTGATGCGGCTTGACCTTTCGGGTGTCGAGCCGCCACAGGTGCGGCAAGGCACGGTCGGGGCCGATGCCCGCGCCTTGGGCGCTGCGGCCATTCCCCTGGCCCAGCGCTACCTGATTGATCCGAACGCCCTGACCCGCGACAGCTAAAAATCGTCGCATTTCGTCGTTTCTTGCCCGTGACGCCTTGAACGCTTTACCGCGATTCACAAATGGCGGACCATAAGCAACGCGCCGGACAGACCACAGGCAAGGGATACGACCAGCAATGATACTCGCCCTGATCGCGGCGCTGCCCTTTCTGGGGGCGCTCCTTCCCGGACTGGCGATCCGGTCGGGCCGCACTGTCTGTGCGTCGGCAAGTTTCGCCACATCCGCTCTCGCCTTCGTGCTGCTGGCCACGCAGGCCCCCGCCGTCTTGCGCGGCGAGACGCTGGTCTACAGCCTGCAATGGCTGCCCGCGCTTGGCCTGACGGCCAGTTTCCGGCTCGACGGACTGGGCCTCTTCTTTGCGGGGCTGATCCTCGGGATCGGGATGCTGGTGATCCTTTACACCCGCTTCTATCTGTCGCGCGGCGACCGGATGGGCCTGTTTTACACGTATCTTCTGCTGTTTCAGGGCGCGATGACCGGCATCGTGCTGTCGGAAAACATCCTGCTTCTGCTGGTCTTCTGGGAACTGACCTCGCTGTCGTCTTTCTTACTGATCGGCTTTTCCAGCCACCTGCCCGCGAGCCGCCAAGGCGCGCGCATGGCGCTTGCGGTCACGGGCGGCGGCGGGCTTGCCCTGATCGGGGGGATGCTGATCCTCGGCCATATCGCGGGCAGCTACGAGCTGTCGGTGATCCTGTCGCAGGGTGAGGCGATCCGCGCTTCGTCGCTTTATGTGCCTGCGCTTTTGCTCATCCTGATCGGTGCTTTCACCAAATCGGCGCAGTTCCCCTTCCACTTCTGGCTTCCGCACGCCATGGCGGCACCCACCCCCGTTTCGGCCTACCTCCATTCGGCCACGATGGTGAAAGCGGGCATTTTCCTCATGGCGCGGCTCTGGCCGGTGCTCGCCGGGTCGCCCGAATGGTTCTGGATCGTCACCGGCGCGGGGCTTGCCACGCTGCTGGTCGGCGCCAAGGTCGCGATTTTCAAGGATGACCTAAAGGCGCTGCTTGCCTATTCCACCATCAGCCACCTTGGCCTGATCACCATGCTTCTGGGCCTCGGCACACCGGCCGCCGCCACCGTGGCGCTGTTCCACATCCTCAACCATGCTACCTTCAAGGCCGCACTCTTCCTGACCGCAGGCATCGTCGACCATGAAACCGGCACGCGCGATCTGCGTCTGCTCGGCGGGTTGCGCCGCGCCATGCCCGTCACCTTCGCCATCGCCGCCACCGCCTCGCTCTCCATGGCGGGCATTCCGCCGCTGAACGGCTTCCTGTCCAAGGAAATGATGCTCGAGGAAACGCTGCACGCAGGCTACGGCCCCGCTTGGCTGCTGCCCGTCCTTGCCACGCTCGGCGCGCTCTTCTCGGTCGCCTACAGCCTGCGCTTTCTGGTCCACGGTTTCTTCGGCACGGCCAAACCGACCCCGCAAAAACCGCATGACCCGCCGCTTGGCCTGTGGCTTTCCCCCGCGATCCTGTCGGCGCTGGTCGTCATCATCGGCCTGATCCCGATGACCGCCGCCGCATGGCTGGTCAACGTGGCCGCCAGCGCCACCACCGGCACGCCCGTGACGGTAAAGATCGTCCATTGGCACGGGCTTTACGCCCCCGCGCTCTGGATGTCGGTCGCGGCGGTCCTTGGCGGGGCGCTGGTGCTGCTCGCCTACCGCCCGCTCCGCACCCTGTGGGACGCGACCCCCAAGCCCGACGCCAAGGCAATCTTCGACGCCACCGTCACCGCCGCCGCCCGCGCAGCGCGCCGCGTGACCGATGCGCTGCACGACGGGTCGTTCACCCGCGCCACCGCCATAGCCACCGCCGTGCTGACCGCCGCCGCCGTTTTCGCCTTTGCCAGCGGCACGCACATGGCCGGAAGCCGCGCGCTTCTGGCCATCGAACCCGTGCCCGCTATCGGCTGGCTGCTTCTGGTGACAGCCACCGCCCTTGCCACCATCCTGCACCGCAACCGCATCCTGTCGCTGCTTATGGTCGGGGTGATCGGCCTGACGCTTTCGGCGGCCTTTGCATGGCTGTCCGCCCCCGACCTTGCGCTGACCCAGATCACGGTCGAGGTGGTGACAGCGGTGCTGATGCTGGTCGCGCTGAACTTCCTGCCCAAGGAAACCCCACGCGAAAGTTCGTCCTTCCGGCGTTGGCGCGACATCGCGCTTGCAGGGGCCGCAGGCGCCGCCCTTGCAGCACTGTCCTACGCCATGATGACCCGCGCCCCGGCCTTTGCGCCGATCTCGGAATATCACCTCGCCCAGTCCAAACCGGGCGCGGGCGGCACCAACGCGGTCAATACCATCATCGTCGACTTCCGCGGCTATGACACCTTTGGCGAGATCATCGTCCTTGGCATCGCCGCGATCATCCTCTTTGCCCTGACCGAGGCGCTTCTGGCCACCCCCGCCGTCCGCCGCAGCCTTGCGACGCTTGGCGCATCCCGCCCCGAACCGGCGGGCGACCGCCACCCGCTGCTGATGGTCATGGCCACGCGCTTCCTGCTGCCCTTTGCGCTGATCGTCGCGGTCTTCCTGTTCTTCCGCGGCCATAACCTGCCGGGCGGGGGCTTTGTCGCGGGCCTTGTGACCGCCATCGCCTTCGTGCTGCAATACATGGCCTCGGGCCTTGGCTGGACCGAGGCGCGGCAGCGTTTCGCCTTTCACAGCCTGATCGCCAGCGGCATCCTGATCGCCGCCCTTACCGGTGCGGGGGCATGGGCTTTCGGCCTGCCCTTCCTGACCTCGGACTATGGCTACATCCATCTCTGGCCGCTGGAAGAGTTCGAATGGGCCACCGCCGCGCTCTTTGACCTCGGCGTCTACCTCACCGTGCTTGGCGCGGTGATGCTGGCCTTGAACTCGCTGGGGCGGCTTGCAGGGCGCGCGGGCCACGGCGCGGCCCGCACCCCCTATGACATCGACATGGGCGAGGGGATCTGACCATGGAAATCCTGATCGCCATTGCCATCGGCCTGCTTGCCGCCTGCGGCCTCTACCTCGTCCTGCGCCAGCGCACATGGCCGCTGATCGTGGGGCTGTCGCTCATGTCCTATTCGGTCAACCTCTTCCTCTTCGCCAGTGGCCGCCTTGCCCCCGGCCTGCCGCCGATCATCTCGAAAACCGCGACCGCCTATACCGACCCGCTGCCGCAGGCGCTGGTTTTGACGGCTATCGTGATCTCGTTCGGCATGACGGCGGTGATCGTGCTCATGGCGCTCGGCGCTTGGCTGACCGCGGGCCATGACCGCACCGACATGACCGCCAACACGGCCGAGGGAGACGACGCATGACCCATTGGATCATTGCCCCCGTCGTCCTGCCCGCGATGCTGGCCCCGCTGTTGCTGCTGCTGCGCCACGACCAGACCGTGCAACGCATCCTCGGCCTTGCCGGAACCGCTGCCCTCCTCGGGCTTGCGCTTGTATTGCTGGCAATCTCGGCCGAGCCGCAGCTTTACCGCCTTGGCGACTGGCCCGCGCCCTTTGGCATCGTGCTGGTGCTCGACCGCCTCGCCGCGCTGATGCTGGTCCTGACCGCGCTCCTTGCGCTGATCGTGCAGGTCTATGCCATCGCGACCGGATGGGACCGGCGCGGCCGCCACTTCCACGCGCTTTACCTGTTCCAGCTCATGGGCCTGAACGGAGCCTTCCTGACCGGCGACCTGTTCAACCTTTTTGTGTTTTTCGAGGTCCTGCTGATCGCATCCTACGGCTTGATGGTCCATGGCGCGGGGCGCGACCGGCTGCGCGCAGCCATCCAGTATGTCGCCTTCAACCTCATCGCCTCGACGCTGTTCCTGTTTGCGCTGGGGCTGATCTATGCGGTGACGGGCACGCTGAACATGGCAGACCTCGCGGTCAAGATTGCGGCTTTGCCTGCGGGCGATCACGCCCTGATCCGCGTGGCCGCGATCTTGCTGATCGGGGTCTTCGCGATCAAGGGCGCGCTGGTGCCGCTGCAATTCTGGTTGCCGGGCACCTATGCCAATGCGCCCGGCCCTGTGGCCGCACTCTTTGCCATCATGACCAAGGTCGGCGCCTACGCCATCCTTCGCACGATCACCCTGATCCTGCCCGCCTCCAGCCCCGCAATCGGCCCGCTGCTGACCGACCTGCTGCTGCCCGCAGCGGGCCTGACCCTGCTGGTCGGGGCAATCGGCACCCTTGGCGCAAGCACCCTGCCCCGCCTTGCCGCCCTTGCCGCAATCGCCTCGATCGGCACGCTGTTCATCGCACTGGCGGCGAACACGCCCCAAGCCACGGCGGCAGGGCTTTACTATATGATCAACTCGACCCTCGCGACCGCGGCCCTTTTCCTGATCGCCGACCAGATCACCGCCCGCCGCAGCGCAGCACTGGTGTCCGGCCCTCGCCTGTCGGGCCTGCATGCGGCGCTGTTCTTTGCCACCGCCATCGCCATGGCGGGCCTGCCACCCCTGTCGGGCTTCATCGGCAAACTGCTGGTCCTCGACAGCCTGCGCGACCATGCCATCCTCTGGACGCTGATCCTGTTCAGCTCCTTTCTTATGATCCTCGGCTTTGCCCGCGCCGGTTCGACCTTGTTCTGGAACACCACCGATCAGGCCACAGCCAAGCCCGAACCCGCAGCCCTTGCCGCCATCGCCAGCCTGCTCGCCCTGCTCCTTGCCCTCACCGTCTTTGCAGGGCCCGTCACCGGCTGGCTTACCCTCACGGCCGAAGGCCTGCACGCCCCGCAGCCCTATATCGCTGCCAACGGATTGGAGGCCAACTGATGCGCCGCCTGTTCCCCCACCCCGTCCTGTCGCTGCTTCTGGTGGTGACATGGTTCCTGCTGGTCAACAAACTGGCCGTCGGCAGCCTCGTCATGGCGCTGATCCTCGCCACGCTGATCCCCTTGGCAACCCAAGCCTACTGGCCGCAGAAACCGCGCATCAACAGCCTGCCGCTCTTTGCCGCCTATGTCGGGCTGGTGGTCTGGGATGTGATCATCGCCAACATACAGGTCGCCAAGATTGTGCTCTTCATGCCGCGCGACCAGATCAGATCGGCCTTCATCACCGTCCCGATCACCCTGAAATCGCCCGAGGCCATCGCGCTGCTCGCAGGCACCATCACCATGACACCGGGCACCGTGACCGCCGACATGAACGGCGACGGCACCGCGCTTCTGATCCATTCGCTGCACGCCCCCGACCCCGACGCGATCCGCGACGACATCCTGAACCGCTACGAGGCCCGCCTGAAAAGGATCTTCGAATGACCGAATCCCTGATCCTGACCTATGCCCTCGCCTTCGCCTTTTCCTGCTTCGGCGCGGGTTTCCTGCTGACGCTGGCACGCCTGCTGATCGGCCCGACCATGCCCGACCGCATCCTTGCCGTCGACACGATGGTGGTCAACGCCATCGCCCTGATCGTGCTTTACGGCATCAAGACGGGCCTCGGCTTCAACTTTGAAGCCGCGATGCTGCTCTCCATGACAGGCTTTGTCTCGACCGTGGCCTTTTGCAAATACCTGCTGCGGGGGAGTGTGATCGAATGACCTATGTCCTCGCAGCCCTTCTCGTCATCGCCGGAGCCTTCGGCCTGATCGGCAGCTACGGCCTGATCCGGCTGAAAGACGGCATGCAACGCCTGCACGCACCGACCAAGGCTTCGACCGTCGGCCTCGGCGCGGCACTGCTTGCCTCGATGCTGCACGGCATCGGCCTCGGCGGCTTCAGCTGGCAAGAGATCATCGTGATGGTCTTCATCTTCGTCACAGCCCCCATCACCGCCAATTACCTGTCCAAAACCCACCTCTGGTCTGGCCGCTACGCCCCGCCCCCAGCGGCACCGACCGTCCTTGGGCGACATTCGATCCCACGCTCGACGACGAACAGCCCAACCTGCCCAAGCGCGACGCATAAACCTGACCGTTTGGTCAAATATCGCCGCCGGCAGGGCTTGCAACCCCGCCGCCCCCCGTGCATCCTTTCCCCGTCCAAAGGGAAGGCCCCTGAAGCATGGAATACGGCGTGACCACACTTGCCCCCGCTAAAACGCAGCTGCCCCAAGTCACCCATGCCCGCAATCCGGGCATGGCGCTTGACCTTGACTGGGTCGCTTCGGTGCAGGCCAACACCTCGGCCATCGAACGCCGCGCCGCCAGCTTGGGCGGCCGCCGCTCGGTAAAAAAAGACTATCAGGCCGCGTGGCTGTGCAAGGCCGTATCGCTGATCGACCTGACCACGCTGTCGGGCGATGACACATGGGGCCGTGTCGAACGGCTTTGCGCCAAGGCCCGCCAGCCGGTTTCGCCTTGGGTTCTGGAAAAGCTCGGGATGACCGGCCTGACCGTGGGCGCGGTCTGCGTCTATCACGACATGGTCGAAACCGCCGTCCGCGCGCTCGAAGGCACGAGCATCCCCGTCGCCGCCGTCTCGACCGGCTTTCCCGCGGGCCTATCGCCCTTTCACCTCCGCATCGCGGAAATCGGCGAAAGCGTCCGCGCAGGCGCGAAAGAAATCGACATCGTCATCTCGCGCCGCCATGTGCTGACGCAAAACTGGCAGGCCCTCTACGACGAAATGCGCGAAATGCGCGAAGCCTGCGGTGACGCGCATGTCAAAGCGATCCTCGCCACAGGCGAACTCGGCACGCTCCGCAACGTCGCCCGCGCCAGCCTCGTCTGCATGATGGCAGGCGCCGATTTCATCAAGACCTCGACCGGCAAGGAACCCGTCAACGCCACCCTGCCCGTGTCGCTGGTGATGATCCGCGCGATCCGCGACTACCAAGACCGCACCGGCATAAAGGTCGGCTACAAACCCGCAGGCGGCATCGCCAAGGCCAAAGACGCGCTGCTTTACCTTTCGCTGCTAAAAGACGAACTCGGCCACCCGTGGCTGCAACCCGACCTCTTCCGCTTCGGCGCCTCGTCCCTTCTGGGCGACATCGAACGCCAGCTTGAACACCACTTGACCGGCCACTACTCCGCCGCCAACCGCCACGCGATGGGTTAAGATCATGACGATCAAGGAAATCTTCGACGCCATGTCCTACGGCCCCGCCCCCGAATCGAACGGCGAGGCCCGCGCATGGCTTACCAAGCACAACCACGCCTTCGGCCATTTCATCGACGGCGCGTTCCGCACCCCCGCGCGGGGCTTTTCGACCGCCAACCCCGCCACGGGCGAAACCCTCGCCACCGTCACCCAAGGCACCGCCGATGACGTAGCCGCCGCAGTCGCCGCCGCCCGCCGCGCCCAGCCGAAATGGGCAGCACTCTCGGGACACGAACGCGCGAAATACCTCTACGCGCTGGCCCGCCTGACCCAGAAACACGCCCGCCTGCTGGCGGTTCTGGAAACCATGGACAACGGCAAACCCATCCGCGAATCGCGCGACATCGACCTGCCCCTCGTCGCCCGCCATTTCTACTACCACGCGGGGCTTGCCCAACTCGCCCCCGCCGAACTGCCCGACCACGCCCCCCTTGGCGTGGTGGGCGCGGTGATCCCGTGGAACTTCCCGCTCCTGATGCTGGCATGGAAGGTCGCCCCCGCCCTTGCGGCAGGCAATACCATCGTCCTCAAACCCGCCGAATACACCCCCCTGACCGCGCTGCTGTTTGCCGAAATCAGCCGCGAGGCGGGCCTGCCAAAAGGTGTTTTGAACATCGTCACAGGTGACGGTGAAACCGGCGCCGCCCTCGTCGCGGCCCCCGTCGACAAGATCGCCTTTACCGGCTCTACCCCCGTGGGCAAGGCGATCCGCCGCGCCACCGCCGGCACGGGCAAGGCGCTGACGCTCGAACTCGGCGGCAAATCCCCCTACATCGTCTTCGACGACGCCGATATCGACAGCGCCATCGAAGGCCTCGTCGACGCCATCTGGTTCAATCAGGGTCAGGTCTGCTGCGCCGGTTCGCGCCTTCTGGTGCAGGAAGGCATCGCCCCCCGCTTCCACGAAAAGCTGAAACGCCGGATGGATGGCCTCCGCATTGGCGACCCCTTGGACAAATGCATCGACATCGGCGCAGTGGTCGACCCCGTCCAGCTTGCCACCATCACCGAGATGGTCAACGCAAGCGAAGGCGAAATCTACCGCGCGGCCACCCCCCTTCCCGCGCAGGGCTGCTTCTATCCGCCCACTCTCATCACCGGCCTCGGCAGCGCCTCGCGCCTGATGCAGGAAGAAATCTTCGGCCCCGTCCTCGTGTCGATGACCTTCCGCACCCCGACCGAGGCGGTCGACCTCGCCAACAACACCCGCTTCGGCCTTGCTGCCACGGTCTGGACCGAAAACGTCAACCTCGCCCTCGACATCGCGCCCAAGCTGAAGGCGGGCGTGGTCTGGGTCAACGCCACCAACCTCTTTGACGCGGCGGCAGGTTTTGGCGGGGTACGCGAAAGCGGCTTCGGCCGCGAAGGCGGCTGGGAAGGGCTGATGGCCTACCTCAGGCCCAAGGCCAAGACCAAGCCCCTCAAACCCGTGGTCCCCGTCGCGGAACCCGCAAACCCCGAAGCCCCTGCGCTCGACCGCACGGCCAAACTGTTCATCGGCGGCAAACAGGCCCGCCCCGATGGCGGCTACTCTCGCCCCGTCTGGTCGGCCAAGGGCAAACTCCTCGGCCACGCAGGCCTTGGCAACCGCAAGGACATCAGGAACGCGGTCGAAGCCGCCCATGCCGCCAAAGGCTGGGCCAAAGCATCCGCCCACATGCGCGCACAAATCCTGTTCTACTTGGCCGAGAACCTTTCAGCCCGCGCCGAAGAATTCGCCCGCCGCCTGAAAGACCTGACCGGCGCTTCGGGCGATGCCGAGGTCGCAGCCGCAATCGACACGCTGTTCACCTATGCGGCATGGGCCGACAAATACGACGGCGCGGTGAAATCGGTGCCGATCCGCGGCATAGCTGTCGCCATGCACGAACCCTGCGGCGTCATCGCCGCCCTCTGCCCCGATGACGCACCGCTGCTCGGCCTCGTCTCGCTCATGGCTCCCGCGATCGCCATGGGCAACACCTGCGTCCTTGCCCCCTCCGACCCATTCCCGCTGGCCGCGACCGACCTCTATCAGGTCTTCGAGACCTCCGACCTGCCCGCAGGCGTGGTGAACATCGTCACCGGCAGCCACGTCGAACTGGCCAAACCGCTGGCTGGCCACATGGACGTCGACGCGCTCTGGTCCTTCTCCTCGTCCCCTGTCTCGAAACTGGTCGAAGAGGAAAGTGCCACCAACCTCAAGCGGACATGGGTCAACCATGGCCAGACAACCGCTTTCCCGATCAAGGCCCAAACCATCCTCGCCCAGGCGACCGAGGTGAAAACCATCTGGATCCCCTACGGCGAATGAAGAAGGGGGGCTCGCCCCCCTCGCCCTTGCGGGCTCACCCCGAGGATATTTGCGCAAGCATGAAAGCCGCGAACCCGCTTTGCCATTCACGCTTGCGCAAATATCCTCGGGGGTGAATTGGCCAAAGGCCAAGAGGGGGCAGAAGGCCCCCTGCCTCAGGCCCGCCCCGCGCTTGCCGACAGCGACAAGGGATCGATCCCCAACTCCTTCAGCGCGCCTACCCATTTACCCGGATCGTCACGCGAAAAGACCAGATCGTCCGGCGCGTCCCCGATCAGCCAGCCATTGGCCCTGATCTCGTCCTCGAGCTGCCCCGGCCCCCATCCCGCATAGCCTAGCGCCAGCAGCGCCCGCGCGGGCCCCCCGCCCTGCGCCAGGGCTTCCAGGATATCCAGTGTCGCGGTCATCCCGTAGCGCCCGTCGATCCACATCGTCGCAGGCCCGCCCGCATAATCGGTCGAATGCAGCACAAAGCCGCGCCCCCGCTCGACCGGACCGCCCAGATGCACGCGGATGTCGCGCCCCTCGGGCGCCTGCGGGATGGAAAGCTGCTCCAGAAGCCCCGCAAAGCTCAGATCCGCGACGGGTTTGTTGACGATCAACCCCATCGCCCCGTCCTCGGAATGGGCGCAGACCAGAATAACCGCCCGCTCGAAGCGCGGATCGCCCATGCCGGGCATTGCAATCAACAGCTTGCCGTCAAGATCGGTCACGTCATCCATCGGGGCACTCCTTTCGCACAGGTCTGGCGCACCCTCTCAATGTGGAGCCCGAACCTCGCCCGCTCAAGCCCGATTCCCGCGCCAAAACGTCTCGTCAAAGTGATTTCCCATTTTCCGCCCATCGCCTATCGTCCATCGCATGATGATGCACGCCCTCTCCTTCGCCCTTGCCCTTTGCCTCGCCATGCCCGTGCAGGCCCTGACGCAGGACGAGGTGCTTTCTGCCCGCATGCTGCCCGGCTGGCAAACCGCAACCGGCACCCATATGGCCGCGCTCGACCTGAAACTTGCCCCCGGCTGGAAGACCTATTGGCGCGCCCCGGGCGAGGCGGGTATCCCCCCGAGCTTCGACTTTTCCGCCTCGACCAACCTCAAATCGGTTCGCTTCCATTGGCCGCGCCCTGCCGTCTTTGATCTGAACGGCATGCAGACCATCGGCTACCATGACCACCTCGTCCTGCCGGTCGAGGTGACGCCGCTCGACGCCACGATGCCCGTCACCCTGCGCGCCACGGTCGATCTTGGCGTGTGCAAGGACATCTGCATCCCCGCCTCGGTCACCCTGAGCGCCGATCTTTCGCAACAGGGCGAGACCGGCGCGATACGGTCTGCCCTCGCCTCGGTTCCCACGGCAGCCAAGGCCGCAGGCATGACCGGCATCGGCTGCACCGTCGACCCGATCGCCGACGGGTTGCGGCTGACCGCCGATATCGGCCTGCCCGATCCGGGCAGCAAGGAAGTGGTGGTGTTCGAAACCGCCACAAGCGGCGTCTGGGTCAGCCAGTCCAACTCGGCCCGCAAAGGTGCACTCCTTACCGCCACCTCGGACCTCGTCCCGCCCGGGGGAACGCCCTTTGCGCTTGACCGCTCGGGCGTCACTGTCACCGTGATAGCCGAAAACAGCGCTGTCGAGATCAACGGCTGCCCGGCCCCTAGCACCACGCATCGGCCAAGGGCGCCAGATTTTTCGCAGAAAAATCGTGGTCGAAGCCGTCACTTCCTGCGACGGTGCTCCTCCAGACGCGGCAGGATCTCGACGAAATTGCAGGGCCTGTGCCGATAATCGAACTGCAAGCTCAAGATTTCATCCCACGCATCGCGGCAGCCGCCGGGCGATCCGGGCAGAGCGAAAAGGTAGGTCCCCCCCGCCACACCGCCACAGGCCCGCGATTGCACGGCGCTGGTGCCGATCTTCTGCATCGAGACGATGGTAAAGACCGTCCCGAAGGCCTCGATCTCTTTCTCATAAACGTCCCGATGCGCCTCGACCGTCACGTCGCGCCCTGTCAGCCCGGTGCCGCCGGTGCTCAAGACCACATCGACCGCAGGGTCAGCGATCCACTCCCGCAACCGACCCGCGATCACCGCGCGGTCGTCTGGCACGATCCCCCGCGCCGCAAGCACGTGACCCGCCCCCGTCAACCGCTCGACCAGCGTGTCGCCCGATCTGTCGTCGGCTGGCGTCCGCGTGTCGCTGACCGTCAACACCGCGATCCGCATCGGTATGAAATCACGGCTCTCGTCGATCCGGCTCATGGCCCTACCCCCGCTGCAACATGGCCAACCGAACCGCCAGCCCCGTGAAAATCAAGGCACTCGCCCGCCCGAGCCAGCGCGCCAGCACAGCCGATCGCGCCAGGCGCTGCCCGATGGACCCGGCAAAGAACCCGACCAGCCCGTTCACCACGAACCCGCCCGTCGCAAAGACAAGGCCCAGCACCATGAACTGCGCCAAGACCGGCCGCGCCGGATCGATGAACTGCGGCAAAAGCGCAAGGATGAACAAGATCACCTTGGGGTTCAAAAGGTTCACCACCATTGCCTGCACGAAGACGCGCCCCGCCCCCTGCAAGGCCACCTCGCGCCCCGAAACCGGCCCCGCCCGCAGCGCTTGAACTGCCAGCACCAGCAGATAGGCCACCCCCGCCCAGCGGATCAGGTCGAACGCCATCGGATGCGCCGCGACCAGCGCCCCCAGCCCACAGGCGGCAATCAGCGTCTGAACAAGGCCGCCCACGGCAATCCCCGCATTGGCCGCCATGGCCGCCCGCCGCCCCGAGCGCAGGCCCTGACCCAGCGTAAACATCATATCCGCACCCGGCGTCAGGTTAAGCGCCAGACCGGCACCGGCAAAGGCAAGCAGGACTGCAGGTTCAACGATCATCGCGCCAGCCGCGCCTTGATCGCCAACAGGTCCGCCCAGGCCTCGCGCTTCTGCGCGGTGTTGCGCAAAAGGTGCCGCGGCGTCACCATAGGCATGACCGGCTTGCCCAGCGCCTCGCCCCAATTGCCCCGCAGCCTCAGCACGGCCTTGGCCCCCAAAAGCATCGCACAGGGCGCATTGCCCATCGCCACGATCAGATCGGGGGCTGCCAATTCGATGTGCCTCTCGACAAACGGGCGCATCATGGCCAATTCCTCGGCCGTAGGCTCGCGCTCGCCCGGAGGCCGCCATGGCATCACGCACAGCGCATAAAGACCGGTCGCGGTGTCCGGGCTTTCGCGGCTCAACCCGATGGCTGCGAACATCGCGTCGAACAACTGGCCCGCCTGCCCGGCAAAGGGCCGCCCTTCAAGGTCTTCTTCCCGCCCCGGCGCTTCGCCCAGCACCAGTACACGCGCCCCGATCCGCCCGCCGGCAAAGACCAGATTGCGCGCACCCCGCTTCACCTCGCAATAGTCATAGGCTGCCAAAGCCTCGCGCAGTGCCTCGACCGAACCGGCTGCAGCCGCAGCGATCTTTGCGGCCGCAACCGATTGCCCCGCCTCGGCCTCGGCCCGCGCCGCGGGGGTCAGGACCGGCATCACAGCCGCCGCCGGGGCTGCCGATTTGGTCTTGTCGGGCAGGACATAGGCGTTCACTGGGGCATCGCCGATCACCTCGGTCACGCCCAGATCGACCTGCCACGCCAGCGCCGCCAGCGCCGCGTGCCAGCCTTCCGGCGTGCTCATGTCCATATCGATTCCCATGCTGCAAATCCTAGGGCCTGCCCCCTGATGCGACAACCGCCATTCCGGCGCAGGCCGTTTTCTTACGAAGAAAACGCCCGCCCGCGCCGCGCACAGTGCCCGCTTGTCGCAAGCCGCGCACCTACCTATAAGCCCAAGGACCGCTTAGCCGACGACAAAGGACAGCCATGACCTTCCGCGCCCGTCACCTTCTCGGCATCGAACAGCTGTCCCCGCTCGAAATCACCACCATCCTCGACCTTGCCGACCGCTACGTCGACCTCAACCGCCGTACGGTGAAACAGTCCGACGTTCTGTCGGGCATGACGCAGATCAACATGTTCTTCGAGAATTCGACCCGCACCCAAGCCAGCTTCGAACTGGCCGGAAAACGCCTCGGCGCGGATGTGATGAACATGTCGGTCGCCGCCTCGTCGGTGAAAAAGGGCGAAACCCTGATCGACACCGCCATGACGCTGAACGCCATGCACCCCGACCTTCTGGTGGTGCGCCACGGCGCGTCCGGCGCGGTCAACCTGCTGGCGTCGAAAGTGAACTGCGCCGTCCTGAACGCAGGCGACGGCCGCCACGAACACCCTACGCAAGCCCTGCTCGACGCGCTGACCATCCGCCGCGCCAAGGGCCGCATCCAGCGCCTGACCGTGGCGATCTGCGGCGATATCGCCCACAGCCGCGTCGCCCGCTCGAACCTGATCCTGCTCGGCAAGATGGAAAACCGCATCCGCCTGATCGCCCCCCCCACGCTGATGCCCGCAGGCGTGCAGGATTTCGGCTGCGAACTCTTCGACGACAT
Organism: Gemmobacter aquarius; assembly: GCF_003060865.1. Classification (NCBI taxonomy): domain Bacteria; kingdom Pseudomonadati; phylum Pseudomonadota; class Alphaproteobacteria; order Rhodobacterales; family Paracoccaceae; genus Paragemmobacter; species Paragemmobacter aquarius. Next base: position 535,528 of record NZ_CP028918.1, on the reverse strand, counting down.
GAAGAAAGGCCTCGAAGGCGCCGATGTGGTGATGATGCTCCGCCTGCAAAAGGAACGCATGGACGGCGGCTTCATCCCGTCCGAACGGGAATACTACCACCGCTACGGGCTCGACGCCGAAAAGCTCGGCTTCGCCAAGCCCGATGCCATCGTCATGCACCCCGGCCCGATGAACCGCGGGGTGGAAATCGACGGCGAGTTGGCCGATGACATCAACCGTTCGGTCATTCAGGAGCAGGTGGAAATGGGCGTCGCCGTCCGCATGGCCTGCATGGACCTTCTGGCCCGCAACCTGCGCGCCGAGCGCGGCCGCGCCCTTGCGGGTGCGATGCCATGACGACCGATCCGCTCCGCATCCCGCTGACCCGTGACCGCGCGGTCTGGCTTTTCGCCGTGGACCTGCTTGATACGGAAATCGACGCCTTCCTTGCCGGCGACCTCGCCGCCGCCCTCGGCACCGACACCGTCGACGCCGGCCAGATCGAGGTGATCGACACTGACACCATCCGCGTCATCGGCCTTGCAAAATACCTGTCCGAGGCGAACGGCATGGACGATGCCACCGTCGCCCCCGATACTGCCATGCTCGACAGCCTTAGGGGCCGACTTCTCATGGTGTTCCGCGCGGCCTTGGGGGCGGGCGGCACCACCCTTACCCCGCGCCCGCCTTTGCGCTTCATCGGCCATTACGCCGAACCCGCCCCCGCCCTGCCTTTGCCCATGCCTGAAACCCCCTCGGCCAGTGGCGTGCTGGAAGGCCCCCGCGCCGGACCGTCGGATGCTGCGATGTCGGGCCGCATCGCAACCGTCGTCCTGATCCTGATCTTCGTCTTCACGGCCCTCTTCGTCTGGCTCGCGTCATGACCACGATCACCCGCGACCCGATCCTTGGCGGCGAAGCACCGCTTCAGCCCGGCGAAACCCTGCTCCGCGAATTCAGCCCCGACCCCGCCGCCTATTGGCGCGGCCACGGCATCCTTGCGCTCGTCGGCGGGCTTATCGCGGGCCTCGCATTGACGGCCATGGGCAATCCCTACGCCTGGACAGGCCCCGTCGCCGCTGTCCCCGCCATCGCCCTCCGCGCCCTCTATCTGCGGTCCGAAGCCATGGCCCAGCGCTGGCGCCTGACCGACCTCCGTCTGCTCGGCCCCGCCTTGCGAAGCATCCCGCTGGCCGATATCGCCGCCGCCCGTCCCTTCCTCGGCGACGTGCAGATCATCACCCACTCGGGTGACAAACACCTGATGAAATACATGGCCGATGCATCACGCGTCGCCGCAACCCTATCGGGCAATCGCGCATGACCACGCTTCACCTGACCAACGCGCAGCTGATCGACCCCGAAGCGGGCACCGTCACCACAGGCTCGGTCACCCTGTCCAAAGGCCTGATCGCCGCGATCAACGGCCCGCGCCCGAAAACCGCCACCGAAATCGACTGCGGCGGCCATTACCTTGCGCCCGGCATCGTCGACATCGGCGTCAAGATCGGCGAACCGGGCGAACGTCACCGCGAATCCTTCCGCTCGGCGGGCCTTGCCGCCGCCGCAGGGGGCGTCACCACAATCATCGCCCGCCCCGACACCACCCCCGCCATCGACACCCCCGAAACGCTGGAATTCGTCACCCGCCGTGCAGCCGAGGCGTCACCCGTCCGCATCCGCCACATGGCAGCCCTGACCAAGGGCCGCGAAGGGCGCGAGATGACCGAGATCGGCTTTCTGCTCGACGCGGGCGCCGTGGCCTTCACCGATGCCTTCCACGTCTCGACCGACACCAAGGCACTGTCGCGCGCCCTGACCTATGCCCGCAGCCTTGGGGCCTTGGTCATCGGCCACCCGCAGGAACCGGGCCTGTCCAAGGGCGCCGCCACCACCTCGGGCAAATTCGCCAGCTTGCGCGGCCTGCCCGCCGTATCGCCCATCGCCGAACGCATGGGGCTGGACCGCGACCTTGCGCTGGTGGAAATGACAGGCGCGCGCTACCACGCCGACCAGATCACCACGCGCCACGCGCTACCCGCGCTGGAACGCTCCAAGGCGGCAGGCCTCGATGTCACCGCAGGTACCTCGATCCACCATCTGACGCTGAATGAAATCGACGTGGGCGACTATCGCACCTTCTTCAAGTTCACCCCCCCGCTCAGGTCGGAAGAAGACCGCCTCGCCATGGTCGAAGCCGTAGGCTCGGGCCTGATCGACACCATCAGCTCGATGCACACCCCGGCGGATGAAGAATCCAAGCGCCTGCCCTTCGAAGAAGCCGCTTCCGGCGCCGTGGCGCTCGAAACCTTCCTCCCTGCCGCCATGCGCCTGTTTCACGCAGGTCACATCGACCTGCCCCACCTTTTCCGCGCCATGGCACTGAACCCCGCCCGCCGCCTGAACCTGCCCCAAGGCCGGATGCAGGCAGGCGCCCCCGCCGACCTGATCCTGTTCGACCCCCACGCCCCCTTTGTAATGGACCGCTTCACCCTGCGCTCCAAATCGAAGAACACCCCGTTTGACGGCCAGCGGATGGAGGGTAAGGTGCTCGCGACCTTCGTCGCCGGTGCCCAAGTATTCAAGGCCTGACCCATGCCCGATTTCACCAGTGCGACCCTGGCCTTGGCCCTGACCGCGGCGCTTGCCTACCTGCTCGGCTCCATCCCCTTCGGCCTTGTGATCACGCGCCTTCTGGGCCTTGGCGACCTGCGCCAGATCGGATCGGGCAATATCGGCGCAACCAACGTCCTGCGCACCGGAAACAAGCCCGCAGCCCTCGCCACGCTTCTCCTTGATGCGGCCAAGGGAGGTATCGCCGTGCTCGTCGCCCGCGCGCTGGTGGGCGAAGACGCCGCTCAGATCGCAGCTCTTTTCTCGTTCCTCGGCCACCTTTTCCCCGTCTGGCTCGGGTTCAAGGGCGGCAAGGGCGTTGCAACCTGTCTCGGCACGCTGCTCGCGCTCGCATGGCCCGCTGGCCTTGCCGTATGCGCCACCTGGGCCGCCACCGCCGCCATATCGCGCATCTCCTCGCTCTCGGCCCTCGTCGCCGCCGCTCTCGCCCCCGTCTGGCTGATCCTGTTCGACCAGGGCGAAATGGTCATCCTCGGCACGCTGCTCGCCGCCCTCGTCTGGTTGCGCCACGCGGCCAACCTGCGCCGCTTGCGCGACGGGACCGAACCGAAGATCGGCGCGAAAAAGGGCTGAACTTTCGTTCCACCCGTAACGTTGACCGGCCCCATCATCTGCGGCAGGTTTAGCGCAGTCACAGCAATCGGCATCGTACAAGAAGACGAGAGAGAACCGGAATGAACTTTCAACACGCTGTCAGGTCCGTCCTCTTCAATTACGTCACCTTCTCCGGTCGCGCCCGCCGCGCCGAATACTGGTTTTGGGCGCTGTTCTGCGTGCTGGCAAACCTCGCCCTCGGCATCCTTGACGGCGCGATCTTCGGGCGGAACATGATGCAGCATATGGACGGAAGCGGCCCGCTTTCTGCTGTCTTCACGCTGCTTACCCTGCTTCCAAGCATCGCGGTCGGCGTGCGCCGCTTGCATGACATCGACCGCACCGGCTGGTGGCTGCTGATCGTTTTCCTGCCCCTGATCGGCTGGATCCTGCTTCTGGTCTGGGCCTGCACCCGCGGCACGATTGGCCCCAACCGCTTCGGCCCCGATCCGGTGACCGAACCGCAAACCGCTTGACCGAACGTGCTGTTCTGCTCCAACCCTTCGGGCAGGCAGATCGCCTTTCGTAGCCAGTAATCGGACACATAATGAACATGATACAGGCGGTCAAATCCGTCTTTTCGAACTACGCCACCTTCTCGGGCCGCGCATCGCGCTCGGAATTCTGGTGGTGGGTGCTTTTCTCGATCATCGTCTCGGGGATTCTGACCTATATCGACCTTACCTTACTGGGCTCGGGCGATCTGCAATCCACAGCGGGCGACGGCGGGATTGGCTTCAGTCTGAACCTCGGCCTTCTCGGAGGGCTGTGGACCCTTGCCACGGTCCTGCCCGCCATTGCCCTTGGCGCACGCCGCCTGCACGATGTCGGCCAATCCGGCTGGATGCTTCTCCTCTCCATCGTACCGCTGCTCGGCTGGATCGTCTTGCTGGTCTTTACCTGCAAACGCGGCAGCGCAGGCACCAACCGCTTCGGCGCCGACCCTATTACAACGACCTAAAGCAAAAGCGTCTCCCTCCCCCCGGTGGGGGAGGGACGGGGGGGGGGGCAACCAGCCCTACCTTCCCCGTTCATGCTGCAGCCGCTGGAGCGCGATCGCCTCGAAGCGGTCGGCTTTCAACTGGTCCTCCAGCGCGCCCGCGACGAAACCCAGATGCGCCTCGACCGCCGCGCGCGCCGCCGCAGGATCACGCGCCTGCAAGGCGCTGTTGATCGCGCGGTGCTGGTCCAGCAGCACATCGCGCGTGGTGCGGGTGCGAAACAGCATCTGGCGGTTGTAGAACACCCCCTGCCGCAGCAGATCGAACATCGACCGCAGCATATGCAGCATCACCACATTGTGGCTCGCCTCGATGATCGCCATGTGGAATTCGGCATCCAGACCCGCCTCGTCCGATGGATCGCGCTTGCCGTGCGCGGCCTCCATCTTGCGAAACACCGCATCGACCACCGCCAGATCGGTATCCGACCCCAGTCGTGCCGCGCGCTCGGCGGCCAACCCCTCCATATCGCGGCGAAAGGCAAGATAGTCGAACACCGCCTCGTCATGACGCGCGAACAGATCGACCAGCGCAGGCGCAAAGGCCGACCCGAGCACATCAGCCACATAGATCCCCGCATTGGGCCGCGCGACAAGCAGCCCCCGCTCGGACAGATCGGCCACCGCCTCGCGCAGACTGGGGCGCGACACATCCATCCGCTCGGCCAATTCGCGTTCAGACGGCAGCCGCTCGCCGGGCCGCAAAATGCCGCGCAGGATCAACAACTCGATCTGCCGCACCACGCTTTGCGACAGCTTCTCGGTCTGGACCTTCTGGAACGGCATGGCACCCCCGGCATTGCACCCCGGCATTGCACTTTGGCAATCTGGTCTGAAACTATGACCAAAACCGCCGCTTCACAAACCGAAACCCGCAAAGGAAAAGGCCGGACCCGCAGGCCCGGCCTTCCCCTACCCTTGCAAAGGCTTAGCGCGTCGGGCGGATGATGATTTCCACGCGGCGGTTCATCGCCTTGCCCTGCGGCGTCAGGTTCGACGCAACGGGCTGATCCTCGCCACGGCCATAGGCGGTGATGCGCGGGCTCGGCACGCCATTGGCGCGCAACACGCCCGCCACCGAAACGGCGCGGCGCTGCGACAGGTCCTGATTGTAAGCCGCCGTGCCGCTGTTGTCGGTATGGCCGATCACTTCGATCCGGCTGTTCGGATAGCGTTGCAGGTTGCCCGCAATCGCGCCGATATCCTCGGCCAGATCTGGCCGCAGTGACGCGCTGTCCACCGCGAAAAGCACGTCCTGCGGCAGGTTGACGATCAGGTAATCGCCCATGTTCGTCACGCTGAACGACCCGTTGATCCCGCGCAATTCCGCCGCCTGCTGGTCAAGCGAATTGCCGATCGCACCGCCGACAGCCGCGCCGAGGGCACCGCCCACGACAGCCTTGGCAAACGAGTCGTTGTCTGCATTGGCCCCCGCAGCAGCGCCCAGCAAACCGCCGATCACCGCGCCCGCGTTGCGGTTGGCGTTCGGGTTCGTAGCCACCGATCCGGCCGAGGGCACGCCCATGTTCGGGTCGGTACAGGCAGTCAGGCCCAATACGGCCAACACGGAAAGGGAAATGGAAACTTTGATGCTCATCGTTCTCGCGCCTCGACTGTTTTTCTGGCCCGTGTTTCGGGCTCGGGCGAAGGATATACCAGCCATGACGGGCAACAGATAGCCCGCGCCCGCGACTGGCAGGTTTCCGCCCATCACATTTGGGTGCGGGCCGCCTCCCACGCAAGGATTGCCCGCTTGACCGGAAGCCCCCAGTGATACCCGCCCAACTCGCCAGTCTTGCGTAAGGCGCGGTGGCAGGGGATCAGGAACGACACCGGATTGCGCCCCACCGCCGTGCCCACAGCCCGCACCGCCTTGGGCAAACCGACCGCCCCCGCCAATTGCGAATAGCTGGTCACATGGCCATCGGGCACCCGCAACAGGGCCTCCCAGACCTTGATCTGGAACGGCGCGCCGATCAGGTAAAGCGGCACCTCGCCGCCGCCGCCGCCAAATGCCGCCGCCACCCATCCGGCCAGCGCTGCCCCATCCTCGACGAAACGCGCCCGCGGCCAGCGCCGCCGCAAATCGTCCGCCGCCTCTGCCTCTCCCATCTCGGCGGCAAAGCCCATCCCGCAAATGCCCCGCTCGGTTCCCATGACGATCGCGCGACCGAAGGGCGTGTCGAACCACCCCCAGCGTATCACCACCCCCTCGCCGCCCCGCGCATAATCCCCCGGCGACATCGCCTCCCAGCGCAGGAACAGGTCATGCAGCCGCCCGCCGCCCGACAGGCCCGACGCCAGCGCGGTATCCAGAACCGTGAACCGCTCGGCCAGCAGCCGCTTGGCATGATCCAGCGTCAGATATTGCTGGTAGCGCTTGGGCGACACACCCACCCATTGCGAAAAAACCCGCTGGAAATGCGCCACGCTCATCCCCATGCGCGCCGCCAATTCGTCAAGCGTCAGCGCAGGGCCGCCCGCATCGATCTCGCGCAGCGCACGCTCGATGACGGCGTAGTGGTATCCGGGGCTCTGGTCGTTCATGGCAGGTCTCCTTGCCCCGACCATAAGCGAAAGCGTGACACCCCCGCGACCCGAATTCTGCGCTTTCACCTTCGCGCTTGCCTCGCAGCCAGTGCTCGCCTAATCCCGAACGCATGGTGCGCCAACTCACATACCCCGAGATGAAGGCCGTCTTCACCACGTTTCAGGCGATCGAGCCTGAACCGAAGGGCGAATTGCACCACACCAACGCCTTTACCCTGCTTGTCGCCGTGGCTCTGTCGGCACAGGCCACCGATGCGGGCGTGAACCGCGCGACGGGGCCGCTGTTCCAGATCGCCGACACGCCCGAAAAGATGCTGGCCCTGGGCGAAGAAGGTCTGACCGAGTATGTCAAGACCATCGGCCTTTTCCGCAACAAGGCCAAGAACGTCATCAAGCTCTCGCGCATCCTTGTGGAAAGCTACGGATCGCAGGTGCCGTCCTCGCGCGCGGCTCTGCAATCGCTTCCGGGCGTGGGGCGCAAGACCGCAAATGTGGTCTTGAACATGTGGTTCCACCAACCCGCCCAAGCGGTCGACACCCATATCTTCCGCGTCGGCAACCGCACGGGCATCGCCCCGGGCAAGGACGAGACGGCGGTGGAACGCGCCGTCGAAGACAACGTCCCCGCCGAATTCCAACTGCACGCGCACCACTGGCTTATCCTGCACGGCCGCTATATCTGCGTGGCGCGCAGCCCCAAATGCGGCATCTGCCCGATCCGTGACCTTTGTTTGTACGAGGACAAGACCGATGAAAAAGTATGACGTGATCGGCATCGGCAATGCCATCGTCGATGTATTCACCCAAGCCGACGACAGCTTCATCGAGATGATGGGCATCGAAAAAGGCATCATGCAGCTCGTCGAACGCGAACGCGGCGAGGTGCTCTATGGGGCGATGAAAGACCGTGTGCAGGCACCGGGCGGGTCGGTCGCCAATACCATCGCGGGCTTGGGCAACCTCGGTCTGCGGACCGCCTTTATCGGGCGGGTGCATGACGACGCGCTGGGGCGCTTTTACGCCCGCACCATGGCCGACGCGGGCACCGATTTTCCCAACCCGCCCGTCGCGGGGGGCGAACTTCCCACCTCGCGCTCGATGATCTTCGTCTCGCCCGATGGCGAGCGGTCGATGAACACCTATCTCGGCATCTCGTCGGAACTCGGCCCCGAAGACGTGGCGGACGATGTGGCAGGCGAGGCCGCGTTCCTGTTCCTCGAAGGCTATCTCTACGACAAGCCCAAGGGCAAACAGGCCTTCGAACGTGCAGCCAAACTCTGCCAGCAGGCCGGCGGCAAGGCAGGCATCGCCCTCTCAGACCCCTTCTGTGTCGACCGCCACCGGGGCGATTTCCGCCGCCTCGTCAAGGAACTCGACTACGTGATCGGCAACGAACACGAATGGTCGTCCCTCTACCAGACCGACCTCTCTTCGGCCCTCGAACAGGCAGCACAGGACGCAGGCACCGTCGTCTGCACCCGCTCGGGCGACGAAGTCATCCTCGTGCGCGGCACCGAGACAGTCACAGTCCCCGTCCGCCGCGTGGTGCCGGTCGATGCCACCGGAGCAGGCGACCAGTTCGCCGCGGGCTTCCTCTACGGGCTCGCCACCGGTCAGGGCCTCGCCACCGCAGGCCGCATGGGCTGCACCGCCGCAGCCGAAGTCATCAGCCATTTCGGTGCCCGCCCCGAAACCGACCTCAAGGCGCTCTTCCGCACCGAATCGTTGATCTGAACAGGTTGGCGGCGCGCTCAAGCTCCCCGCAAGGGGAGCCATCGCACCCCGCCCCTGCCGGCAGCAATCCTGACAAGCCAGCACGTGCTGCACCGATCGGGGGTTTTCCACCCCCGGACCCCCGGAGGATATTTACCCCAGCGTGAAAGCGGGACAGATCGTGTTTTCACGCTGGCGCAAATATCCTCGGGGGGCGCGGGGGGCAGACGGCCCCCCGTTCAGCCCTTTGCAGGTCGGTTTCGCGGCAGCAGGCGGCGCGCGATGGCTCCCCTTGGGGAGCTTGAGCAAGCCGCCCGCCCGGTGTCAGTCACCAAGCTTGGCGTGGACCTCATCCAGATCCACCGGCCCCTTGGGCAGTTTGTTGGCCGGATTTTCGAAGTCGTATTTGAACAGCTGGAAATCGCGCTTGTAGATTTCCCACATCAGATGCCGCGACAGGTCGTCGAAATAATCCTCGACCGGATGCAGGCGTTTGGGCCCATGCCCTTCGCTCTCGTTGAAGCGCGGGATCGTCTTGAGGTCGACCTTGTGCTTCATCTTCATGTTGTTAAGCACGACCTGCATGCCGTCATTGAAATCTTCGGTGAAGAAGATGTGGTCGTAGCGCCCGCCATTCACGATGAACGTCGAGATATGCCCTGCCATCGCCGACCAGTGGATGTCCGGCTCCATCGGTTTGCGGAAGCGGATCGTATCGCGCACGAACAACAAAAAGCGGCGGAAGCTGGCGATCTGGTCGAATTCGGCCTGACCGTCGTCGCCGCCCACCTCGACACCGTATTTCTGCACAAGCATAGGCACGAGGTTGCCACGGTAGCGTTTCCCGTTCCTCTGGATCCCGCAGATCTTGTCGAAGAACGACGACAGGACGCGGGTATAGGGGTTCCGCACGCAGGTGAAGGCATAGGATTTATGCGCCTTCACATTCGCCTCGATCAATGGCTGGCTTTCTTCCTGCGCCCATTTGTGCAGGCCCTTCGTCGAATCGTGGATATCACCGTCGAAAAACCGCCCGTGGTCCGAATAATACATGACCTGCCCTATGGTCGAGCAGGCGCATTTCGGCACCACACGGTAAACCACACTCTCGCTTTGCGTCATCCAGGTGCCCGGAAAACCCATAACTCGCCTCCACTCGCCGCGCTTTGTCCGGCCTTTTGCCCGCTGCCGCGATCTTTCGCGCATAAAGAAGCAAAGAAAGACTGTCTTTTCAATGACTGTTGCCGTTATTTGTCACCAAGCGCCCGGTCCGGCGCGCCGCGTCCGTCTGTTTGCCCCTGTCCCAACTGGTTTTTCATGGCCAAGATCGCCTACATTCTCTTGTGCCACAAAGATCCCGAAGGGATCATCGCCCAGTCCGAACGGCTGACGGCTGCAGGCGATTACGTGTCGATCCATTTCGACCAGCGCGCCCCGCGCGACGCCTTCGACCGCATCCGCAGCGTGCTTGCCGACAACCCCGGCGTGACCTTCGCCAGACGCCGCGTCAGATGCGGCTGGGGCGAATGGAGCCTTGTCGCCGCCACCCTTCTTGCCGTGCGCGCCGCCGTCGAAGCCTTCCCACGCGCCACGCATTTCTACATGCTCTCGGGCGATTGCATGCCGATCAAATCGGCCGAATACGCCCATGCCTTCTTCGACCGCGAAGAAGCCGACTACATCGAAAGCTTCGATTTCTTCAATTCCGACTGGATCAAGACCGGCATCAAGGAAGAACGCCTGATCTACCGCCACTGGTTCAACGAGCGCACGCATAAATCGCTGTTCTACGCCTCGATGCGGCTGCAAAAGAAACTGCATCTCGACCGCGCCATCCCCGCCGACCTGCAAATCCAGATCGGCAGCCAGTGGTGGTGCCTGCGCCGCCGCACGGTCGAGGCGATCCTCGATCTGTGCCGGACGCGCCCCGACATCGTGCGCTTTTTCAAGACCACGTGGATTCCGGACGAGACCTTTTTCCAGACGCTTGTGCGCCATCTGGTGCCCGAACATGAAATCAGGCCGCGTACGCCGACCTTCCTCATGTTCACCGATTACGGGATGCCGCTGACCTTCTACAACGACCATTACGACCTCTTGTTGTCGCAGGACTATATCTTCGCCCGCAAGATCTCGCCCGATGCGAAAGAGCTCAAGGACCGGCTCGGCAAGCTTTACGCCGCAACCGGCGTGCGGTTTTCCATCTCGAACGAAGGGCGCAGCCTGTTCGGCTTCCTCACGGGGCGTGGCCGCATCGGCCGCCGCTTCGCGCCCCGCTTCTGGGAGCGGGAAACCTCGGTCGGGCGCGAGCGGACGCTTCTGATGGTGACCTGCAAGAAATGGCATGTCGCCAAGCGTCTGGTCGAACGTGTGCGCGAAGTGACGGATATTCCGGCGATGAACTACCTGTTCAACGAAACCGCGACCGAGCTTCCCGATCTGGGTGGCATCCAGACCACGCTGGAAAAGCGCACACGCCACCGCAGGGCGCTGGTCAGGATGCTGTTCGATTACTGGAAGACCGATCATCTTCTCTTCTGCATCGATCCTGCCAACATCGACCTGATGCAGGATTTCTACAACGACCGCGCCGTGGTGCGCCTGCTGGAAATCGACTGCGACTTCACCGACGACTATATCATAGGCCATGCCCGCCGCGTGGGGCTGGCGGGCGAGAACACCCCGCGCGAGACGCTGGACCGGCTTCTGCCCACCATCCGCTACGACGTGCGCTTCGAAAGCGACCGTATCCGCGACGCGGGCTTTGGCGGCTACCACCGCATCCGCGAACAGGCCGAGCCTGAAGAAAACGCCGTGCCGCTGGCGCATTTCCTTGGTATTCCGATAGTCAAGGCGCGCGAACTCGCAGCGACCCCGCATCTCTTCACCGACTAAAGGCCCGATCATGGCGCATGCTTACGACCCGACCAACATTTTCGCCCGCATCCTGCGCGGTGAAATCCCCAACAAGACCGTTCTGGAAACGCCCCACACGCTGGCCTTCCACGACATAGCACCACAAGCGCCCGATCATATTCTGGTGATTCCCAAGGGTGCCTACGCCACCTTCGACCATTTCTGCGCCGAAGCCTCCGAGGCGGAACTGGTCGATTTCCACCGCACCGCTGCCAGGATCTGCGACATGCTGGGCGCCAGCCTTGCCTCGGGCGGGCCGGGCTACCGCGCAATCACCAACGCCGGCGATCACGGCGGGCAGGAAGTGCCGCATTACCACCTGCACATCCTTGCCGGTCGCCCCTTGGGGCCGATGCTGGCCAAGGCCTGATCCAGCGGAGCGGCGTCCCGCCGCAAGCCATTTCTCCCGGTTCCGCGCAGGGGCGCGGATCCGGGGCTGAGGGGGCGTTCCGCCCCCAGCGGGCCGCGCAAGGGCGCGACCCTCCCCCCTGAGGATATTTGTGCCAGCGTGAAAGCGGCAAAAACAGCAGGAATCGGGTCGCATGGCGCAGGGCAAGTCGGCAATCTGCGGCAGGACAGCGACAAGAGGCCCCCCATGCGCTTTACACCGATTCCGACCGACCTTGCGCGGCATTATCAATTGGGCGGGGCCGATGCCTACGGCCTGCCCCCTGAACGGGGTGTCAGCGATGGCACTGGCAACCCCTGCCGTCATTGTCTGCGCCATATTCCCGCAGGCGCGGGGATGCTGATCCTTGCCCACCGCCCCTTTCCCGATCTGCAGCCCTATGCCGAAACCGGACCGGTCTTTCTTTGTGCCGATGCCTGCCCTGCGGGGGGCGGGAAAGGTCTGCCCGAAATCCTGTCCTCGCCCGATTACATCTTGCGCGGCTATTCGGCCGACAACCGCATCGTCTATGGCAGCGGCGCGGTGGTGCCCACCGCCCGCCTGATGGACGAAGCCGCCAGCCGCCTGCAAGACGCGCGCATCGCCTATCTGCATGTCCGCTCGGCGCGCAACAACTGCTTTCAGGTCAGGATCGACCGTGCGTGACCCTGCCTAGGGCCGCTCGCCCCGCGACAGGGCGGCGATGTAATCGGCCATCCTCTTCGCGCGGGCCGAGGGCGTTTTCGCCGTGGTCAGCCGGAAGCCCAGCGCCGCCTTGGCCGTGGCGGGCATGGCGTTGAAGGTCACCGTCGCAATCTCGGGCGCAGCTTCCAGCGCAGTCAGGAATTCGTCCGGGATGTCGGCAGTCTTCTCGCCTGCCGCCGCCGCTGCCCAGCGCCCGTCCGCCTTGGCCTTTTCCACCTCAGCCAGCCCCGCATCTTCCATCCAGCCGCCCGCGATCAGACGTTCTGCAGTGGCGCGATCCTTCGGCGTCCAAGGAGCACCCGCCTTGCGCGGGGTAAAGCGGTGCAGCCAGTGGTCCGGCCCATCAGGCTTTTTCTGCGCCGTGGTCCAGCCCCAGACCAAGGCCTCTTCCACCGCCTGCTCCCAGTCGATCGATACGGTGCCGCTGCCCTTCTTGCCGATGCGCAGCCAAAGCTCGCGTGCCTTGTCATGCTTGACCGAAAGCCATGCGTTCCATTCGTCGGGCGTTGCGAATGTCATCGGGGCGGGGGCTTGGGGTCTCATCAATGCGCCTCTGCCCAGTTGCGGCCCATGCCGGCTTCCACCACCAGCGGCACCTTGAAACTCACCGCAGGATGCGACGCGCCCTCCATCACCTCGCGGGCGCGGGCGGCAAGCGTGTCGGCTGCGTCCTCATCGACCTCGAACAGCAGTTCGTCATGCACCTGCAACAGCATCTTCGCGGGCAGGTCCGCAATCGCCGCGGGCATCCGGATCATCGCGCGGCGGATCACATCGGCGGCCGTGCCCTGAATAGGCGCGTTGATCGCGGCACGCTTGGCAAAGCCTGCGGTCGGCCCCTTGGCGTTGATCTCGGGCGTGTTGATCTTGCGACCGAACAGCGTCTCTACATAGCCCGTCGCCTGCGCCCTTTTGACCGTATCGGTCATATAGCCGCGTATCCCCGGAAACCGCTCGAAATAGCGGTCGATGAACCCCTGCGCCTCGGCCCGCGGTATCCGCAGGTTGCGCGCAAGACCAAAGCCCGAAATCCCGTAGATCACCCCGAAGTTTATCGCCTTGGCCTGACGGCGGATATCGGGGGTCATCTGCTCCAAGGGCACGTTGAACATTTCCGAAGCCGTCAGCGCGTGAATATCGACACCTTCGCGGAACGCCTGCTGCAATTCGGCGATATCGGCCACATGCGCGAGGATACGCAACTCGATCTGGCTGTAGTCGAGGCTGACCAGCACCCGCCCCTTGGGCGCGACAAAGGCCTCGCGGATGCGCCGCCCTTCCTCGGACCGCACGGGAATGTTCTGCAGGTTCGGATCGTTCGACGACAGCCGCCCCGTCACCGCCCCCGTGATCGAATAGCTCGTATGCACCCGCCCCGTCTCGGGGTTGATATGGTCCTGCAACGCATCGGTATAGGTCGATTTCAGCTTGGCCAACTGCCGCCAGTCGAGCACGCGGGCAGGCAGGGCATGCCCCTCGCTGGCGAGGTCTTCCAGAATGTCAGCCCCCGTCGCATAGGCCCCCGTCTTGCCCTTTTCGCCGCCCGCCAGACCCATCCGGTCGAACAGGATTTCACCCAACTGCTTGGGCGAGCCCACGTTGAACGATCCGCCCGCAAGCTCGTGTATCTCGGCCTCCAGCCCCGCCATCTTTTGCGCGAAGGCGTTAGACATGCGCGACAGCGTATCGCGGTCGACCATGATCCCCGCCATCTCCATCTCGGCCAGCACCGGCACCAAGGGGCGTTCCAGCGTCTCGTAGACCGTGGTCACCCGCGCCTTGTGCAGCATCGGCTTGAAGCGCAGCCAAAGCCGCAGCGTCACATCGGCATCTTCCGCCGCGTAGCGCGTGGCCTGATCGACGGGCACGCGGTCGAATGTCACCTGCGCCTTGCCCGTGCCCAGAAGCGATTTGATCGGAATCGGCACATGGCCCAGATAGGCCTCCGACAGCGCATCCATCCCGTGGTTATGGATGCCCGCATGCATCGCGTAAGACATCAGCATCGTGTCGTCGATCGGCGCCACATGCACGCCACGGCGGGCGAAAATCTTGGCGTCATATTTCATGTTCTGGCCGATCTTCAGGATCGACGGGTCTTCCAGCACCGGCTTCAGGATCGCCAGCGCCTCGTCCTCGGTCATCTGCCCCTCGGCCCTTTGTGCCGACCCGAACAGATCGTCCACGCCGCTGCGATGCCCGACCGGTATGTAGCAGGCCACCCCCGCCTCGACGCAAAGCGAAATGCCCACCAGACCCGCGCGCATCTCGTCCAGGCTGGTGGTTTCGGTATCGACCGCGACATAGCCCCGCTCGCGGATATGCCCGACCCAGACCTGCAACGCCGCCGCATCCCGCACCGTCTGGTAATCGTCATAGGGGAACGGCAGCGTCGGCGCTTGATGGCTCTTTTCGTGAACCTCGGTCCCTTTTTCCGCCGCCAGAACCGGCGCGTCGACCTTCAACCGCTCGGCCACCCGCCGCGTCAGGGTGCGAAACTCCATATCGTTCAGGAACCCGAGGATCGTCTCCGCCTCCGGCTCCTTCAGTTCCAGCGCCTCCAGCGCCACATCCAGCGGCATATCCCCGTCGAGTGAAACCAACCGCTTCGAAATACGGATCAACTCGGCATTGTTCACCAAAGCCTCGCGCCGCTTGGGCTGCGGAATTTCCCCCGCCCGCTCGAGCAAGGCCTCCAATGACCCGAACTCGTTGATCAGCAAGGCGGCGGTCTTGATCCCGATCCCCGGCGCGCCGGGCACGTTGTCGACCGAATCCCCCGCCAGTGCCTGCACGTCGACCACGCGGTCGGGAGTGACGCCGAACTTCTCGAACACCTCGTCCAGCCCGATCCGCTTGTTCTTCATCGGGTCGAGCATGTCGACCCCGTTGCCAACCAATTGCATCAGGTCCTTGTCGGAACTGATGATCGTCACCGTCCCCCCGCCTCGCGCGCACGGCGCGACAGGGTGGCGATGATGTCATCGGCCTCGTATCCGTCGATCTCGATGCAGGGCACGTTGAAGGCCCGGGTGGCTTCCCGCGTGAAAATGAACTGCGGGCGCAGGTCTTCGGGCAATTCGGGACGGTTGGCCTTGTATTCGGGGTAGATATCGTTCCGGAAAGTCACCGATCCCGCATCGAAGATCACCGCAAGATGGGTCGGCGCTTCCTGCGACCGGGTCGTCGTCAACTCGCTCCACAAAAGGTTGCAGAAACCGGCAACCGCCCCCACAGGCAGCCCGTCAGATTTCCGCGTCAGCGGCGGCAGCGCATGATAGGCGCGGAAGATGAAAGCCGATCCGTCGATCAGGTGTAGATGGCAACCCTTGCCGAAAGCCATGCCGCGTCTCCTCTGCTTGGGCAGGTTATGGCACGGCAGGCGGACAGGGCAAAGGGCGGATGGCACGTACCGACGGGTTCATCGCCCAGACAGAACCACCCTTGGCCACCTGCGGACAAAGGGGGCTTTCCGCCCCCTCGCCCCTGCGGGGCTCCCCCGAGGATATTTGGACCAGCATGAAAGCGAAGCCGCCATCAAGCTTTCACGCTGGAAAAATATCCTCGGGGGGCGGCGCGGCATGCGCCGCTGGGGGCAGACAGCCCCCGTCCAACGTCCGCACGAACGAACGAACCGTCTAAAGCTTGGTACCCGTCGCAGCCCGCGCCTCGTCGGCCATCCCCTCGCCCATTTCCTGCGCGGTGGCCTGCATCAGCGACCCGAGCCGTCCGGCTTCCTGCATGTAATCCGACGCCAGCCTTTGCCAAAAGCTGGTCAGCACCGCCCCCGCCGCCGTCGCATCCTGCGCTACGGCGAGTTCGCCCAGCATCGCCCGGTCCTTTTCGAAACGGGTCTTGAGGAAATCCAGCGCCTCGATGTTCTGCCTGAGGACCGCATCCATCATCCGCACCTGCGCCTGCATGACGCCACGCGACATGCCTGCGCCTGCCGCGTCGGTCGGGGAAGGCTTTGCCATCTGTCACTCTCCTTCGGTTGCCGAAAGCAAGTTAACACAACTTAAAGAAATCTGCGTTGATCACGATCAAAAGCCTGGCGGATTTTCGCAATCGCGGCAGCGCAACGCCCAAAGAATGATCACCCCCTCCCCCTCCATGGGGGAGGGATGGGGTGGGGGGGGCCGGTTACAACTGCTCAGGTCAGGTCAATGCTCGTCATGCGCGTGATCACGGTCGATCACATAGCGCTTGTCGCAATAGCCGCATTCGACAAACCCCGTCTCCTGCGGGATCGACAGCCAGACACGGGGATGGCCCAAGGCACCCTCGCCCCCGTCACAGGCGACCTTCCACGTGGTCACGACTTGGGTCTCGGGGGCTTCAATCGTCATTTTCGGTCTTCCTCTGGCACAGCCGCATCATTTTACCCCAGCCCACGGCAGGGGCAAGCCCCGACACCGCGCTCAGGCCCCGATCAGCCGCGCCCGGCTTTTCAGCGCATTGAGCCACATCAGCCCGTGCACCGTGGCCCGCTGCGGCAGGTATTCCGCCGCCACCCAGCCCGACCACTCCCCCGTATCCAACTCGGAACACAGCCCCGTCAGGTCGAACCCGCCACCGCCCGGTTCATTCCGGCCGGGAAAGCCCGCGATCTGGATATGGTTCACGCGGCCCTTGTGCTTGGCCCAGACCGCATCGGCATCGCCATGGATGCGCGCCGCGTGCCAAAGATCGAACTGAATCCCCAAAGTGGCGATCCCCAGATCGTCGACGATACGTGCCGCCTGATCGAAATCGTTCAGGAAATACCCCGGCATGTCGTCGGCATTCAAAGGCTCGATGCACAGGCACAGGTCCGGTGCCTGCGCGGCGGCCCAGGCCAGATTCTCGCGGTAGACCGCCTCGGCCTGCTCGCCCTTGGCGACCCCTGCCATCACATGCAGCCGCGCAGCGCCCAGTTGCGCCGCCACATCCGCACCGCGCAGAAAGCTCTGCCGGAAATCGCCCACCGCCCCCGGCACCGCCGCATAGCCGCGGTCCCCCGCCGCCCAGTCGCCCGGCGGCGCGTTGATCAGCGCAAGCGGCATCCCCGCCAGTGCCGTCTGCCAGTCCTTCAGCGGATGGTCATAGGGAAACAGCACCTCGACCCCGTCGAACCCCGCCTCGCGCGCAAGATCGGGCCGCGCCAGCATGGGCACCTCGGTAAACAGCATCGTCACATTGGCGGCAAAACGCGGCATCAGGTCAGGTCACTCGTTGGAATCACCGGAAAGAACCTGCCCGAGGACCACAAGCCAAACCAGCTTTTTCCCTCATGGCTCTCGTGCACTCCCAGTTCGATCAGCCGGTAGAACGATTTGCGGTCGATCAGCGCCTCCAGCCCGGCGCGCACATGGACATAAGGCGCAGGTTGCCCCTCGGCCCCGTCGCGCTGGACGCGGATCGGATTTTCCGGCCCGGCGACCACCTCGTCGCCCACCTGCGTGACAAAGCGCAGCACCTGCGCGGCGCCTTCCCCGAGCACTGTGAAATCCACCGCGACAAAGGGCGCGTCGTCCACACGGATGCCCACCTTCTCGACCGGAGTGACAAGGAAGAACCGGTCCCCCTCGCGTTTCAGGATGCCGGAAAACAGCTTGACCAGCCCCGCCCGCCCGATCGGCGTGCCCTCGTGAAACCAGGTCCCGTCCCGCGCGATGCGAATGTCGATCTCGCCGCAATAGGGCGGGTTCCACAGATGGACCGGCGGCAAACCGCGCTTCGACGCGGCACCCGCTGCCGACGCCAGCCCCTCGGCAAGAGGTCCGGCCAAACCGGCCTTGCCGATTTCGCCTTTGCCGATCCCGTCTTTGCCGTCCGTCATCGTGACCCTTTCGGTCGCTCTCGCGTCTGTCTAGGGCGCAAATCCTGCAAAGCCAACCCTGACAACCCTACAGGTCGCGCCATTCCCGCCGTTATCAACGCAGACGCCTGCCGTTTCGCTTCATGCCAAGCGCAACGCAACCGTGTCGCGTATGAATATTTCCGGCCGTTTCGGTCAAAAAAGGGGCCCGTCGTGGACATAGCAACGCTCGTAGGCTTGATCGGCGCGATCGTCATGATCATCGGCTCGATGATCTATGCTGGCGGCGTTTCGCCCTTCATCGACATACCTTCGCTTTTCATCGTCTTCGGCGGAACCCTTTTCGTCGTCATGTCGATGAAGCCGATGCCGGTCTTTCTGGGCCATTTCAAAGCCATGGGCATAGCCTTCCGGCCCGGCAACTATGACACCGACGCGCTGATCACCCTGATGGTCGACCTCTCGGCCACCGCCCGCAAAGAGGGCATGATGGCGCTCGAAAGCAAGACCCCGGGCGAGGCCTTTCTGACCAAGGGCCTGCAGATGCTGGTCGACGGGGTCGACGAAGCCAAACTCGTCAAGCAGCTCAAATACGAGATCAAGGCGATGAAGGCCCGCCACGCCGCCTATCAGGGCGCGATAAAGGCTTGGGTCGATATCGGCCCCGCCATGGGCATGGTCGGCACGCTGATCGGCCTCGTGCTCATGCTCGGCAACATGTCCGACCCCAAATCCATCGGCCCCGCCATGGCCGTCGCCCTTCTCACCACACTTTACGGCGCGCTCGTCGCCAATGTCATCTTCGGCCCGATCCTGAACAAGCTCGAAGGCTATTCCGAGGATGAGGCCACCTACCGCGAGTTGGTGATCGAGGGCCTGCGCGGCATCGCCAAGGGCGAAGCCCCCCGCGCCATCGAAGACCAGCTGATCTGCGCGCTTGACACCAAGGCGCAGCAAAAGCGCAAGGCCGCCTGACATGACCAAGGCCAAAGTCATCCCCTTCCAGCCGCCTGTCGACGATTCGGACGACGATTGCGACTGCCCCAAATGCCCCCCGTCGGCGCGCCGGCATGGCTCGCGACCTTTGCCGATATCGCCACCAACCTGATGGCCTTCTTCGTGCTGATCCTCGGCTTCGCGAATTTCGACGAACCCTCTTTCGAGAAATTCGCCGGCGCCATGCGCGAACAGTTCAGTCCCGGCGGATTCGACGGCAAAAGCGGTGACACGATCATCAACGTCGCACCGTTTCCCGCGCCCGACACCGCCGATGACAGCGAATTCGACCAGTCCGCCCCCGGTGACGGCGCAAACGCCGGTCCCTCGGACGACAGCGCCCGCGCCGTGGCCGAAGCCCTGCGCGACGCACTCGCCAAAGGCAGCCTTCAGGTCGATACCGGCTCGGGCACCGTCACCGTCCGCCTGCCCGATGTGCAAGGCCCCGAAGCCGCAATCGCACTTGCCGATGCCATAGCCGCCGCCGCAGGCGGCAGCGTCGAGCGCACCGACACGGTTGGCCAGCCCCTTCCGGGCCAAGACCCCGCCCTCCGCGCCACACCGACGCCGCAGCAAACCGCCGACGCAGGCCAACCCGCATCCTCCAGCGGCACGGAAACCACCGCCCAGACCGCCGGAATCCGCACCAAGCTCAGCACCATGGTCCTGCAATCCCTGTTCAGTCAGGAAATCGCCGACGGCTCGCTTTCGGTCGAACCCCGCGACGGCAAGGTTCTCGTCACCCTCGGCACGGGCGGGTCGTTCACCTCGGGTTCAGCCGACCTCTCGGACGAGGCGCGCGACATCATGGCCCGCATCGCCAGCGCCACGAACCGCCCCAACCGCAGCATCATCGTGACCGGCCACACCGACAACGTGCCCGTCAGCGGCGAATTCGCCGACAATTTCGACCTCGCCGCAGCCCGCGCCGCCGCCGTGGTGCGCGAACTCGTCGATACCGAAAAGGTCGATCCGGCCCGCATATCCGCCGTCAGCAAAGGCGAATTCGCCCCCCTCGCCGACAATGCCACCGAAGAAGGCCGCGCCAAGAACCGCCGCATCGAGATCGAGATCAGCTATGGCGACTGATCGTCGGGGCAGGCGCTGAAACGCACATCTTCCGTCGCTCTCACGATCATTTGTGCCCATCACCGTTTTGCCATTTGTTTCCCGCGCCATACTTCGGTCTAATGTCCATGACCCCAGCTTGACCGGAGCGACCCCATGTCCGACGCAGCCGACCTCGTCCCGCGCATCGAAGCCTTGGGCGACCGCCTCGCCCTCGCCAAGGCGTCGATCAACCGGCGCTTCATCGGGCAGGAAAAGGTGGTCGATCTGGTCCTCGCCTCCATGCTCTGCGGCGGCCACGCGCTCCTCGTCGGCCTGCCCGGCCTCGGCAAGACCCGCCTTGTCGACACGCTCTCCACCGTCATGGGCCTCAAGGGCAGCCGCATCCAGTTCACCCCCGACCTGATGCCCGCCGACATCCTCGGCTCCGAGGTTCTGGAAACCGCGCCCGACGGGTCCCGCGCCTTCCGCTTCATCGAAGGGCCGATCTTCTGCCAGCTTCTCATGGCCGATGAAATCAACCGCGCCAGCCCCCGCACCCAATCCGCCCTCTTGCAAGCCATGCAGGAACGCGAGGTGACGATCGCAGGCCAGCACCGCCCGCTTGGCCGCCCCTTCCACGTTCTGGCCACGCAAAACCCCATCGAACAGGAAGGCACCTATCCCCTGCCCGAAGCCCAGCTTGACCGCTTCCTCGTGCAGGTCGATGTCGAATACCCCACCCGTGCGACCGAACGCGACATCCTGATCGCCACCACGGGCGCGACCGAGGCTGACGCCCATCAGGTCTTCGCCACCGAAGAATTGCTCGACGCCCAAAGCATACTCCGCCGCATGCCCGTTGGCGACAAGGTGGTCGAAGCCATCCTCGACCTCGTCCGCGCCTGCCGCCCCGGTGAACCCGAAGGCCGCGACCTTGCAGGCAGCCTCTCGTGGGGCCCCGGCCCGCGCGCCGCACAGGCGCTCATGCTCACCACCCGCGCCCGCGCCCTGCTCGACGGACGCCTCGCCCCCTCGGTCGCGGATGTGGCCGCCCTCGCCCGCCCGGTCCTGTCGCACCGCATGGCGCTGTCCTTTGCCGCCCGCGCCCGTGGCGACAGCCTCGCCAGCCTCATCGACCGCACCGCCACCCGCACGCTGGGGCTCGAGGCTGCCGCGTGACAGCCCTGCCCGACCTTCGCGAACAGGCCGAAACCCTCGGCCAATCCCTGCCGCCCCTGCTGGCCGAGGCCGAACTGCTCGCATCCACCATCATGCTGGGCGAACATGGACGCAGGCGGGCAGGCATGGGCGACGAATTCTGGCAATACCGCCCCGCCCATGCAGGCGATTCTGCCCGCATGATCGATTGGCGCCGCTCGGCCCGCTCCGACACCACCTTCGTGCGCGAACGCGAATGGCAGGCCGCGCAATCCGTCACCCTCTGGGTCGACACCTCCCGCGCCATGGGCTTTTCCAGCCATGGGCCGACAAAAGCCGACCGCGCCCGCCTTCTGGCACTCGCCACCGCAGTCCTGCTGCTGCGCGGCGGTGAACGCGTCGGCCTTTCGGGCCACGATACGCCCCCCCGTGCGGGCAAGTCGCAACTCCTGTCGCTCACCCGCGCCCTGACCGCGCCAGATGCCGCCGCCGATTACGGCGCACCCGATGCCACAGGCATCAGCGCCCATGGCCGCGCCGTCTTTGTCTCCGACTTCCTCGGCGACCTCGCCGGAGTGGAAACCGCCCTCGCCCGCGCCTCCGACCGCGGCGCACGCGGCGTCCTGCTGCAAATCCTAGACGCCGCGGAAGAGGATTTCCCCTTCGACGGCCGGACCATCTTCGAATCCATGGGCGGATCGCTCCGCCACGAAACTCTCCGCGCAGGCGACCTCCGCGCCCGCTACCTCGACCGTCTGGCCGAGCGCAAGGACCGGCTGCAAACCCTCGCCCGCGCCGTGGGCTGGCACTTTACCACCCACCACACCGGCGATGCGCCCCTGCCCGCGCTGCTCTGGCTTTACCGCGCAATCGAAGGGGGCCGCTGACCCATGTGGATGCTCGGCCCCGTCGGTTTCACCGCGCCCCTTCTGCTGATCGGCCTGATCGCCCTGCCGATCCTGTGGTTCCTCTTGCGCGCTGTCCCGCCCGCCCCGATCCGCCGCCGCTTTCCCGGCGTGGCGCTGCTTCTGGGCCTGACCGATGACAAGGCCGAAACCGACCGCACGCCGTGGTGGCTGCTTCTCCTCCGCATGGCCGCCATCGCCGCCGCGATCATCGCCTTTGCTGGCCCTGTCCTGAACCCCGAACAGCGCCAGCCCGGCACCGGCCCCCTGCTTGTCGTCTTCGACGCCTCATGGGCCGACGCCCGCGACTGGCCCCGCCGCATCGACCGCGCAACCACCCTCTTGGACGAAGCCGCCCGTCAGGGCCGCCCCACCGCCGTGATCCGCCTGACCGATACGCCAGCCGACATCGATTTCCAATCCGCCGACGCATGGACAGGCCGCCTCGCCGCCCTGTCCCCGAACCCGTGGCTCCCCACCGCCACGGGCTGGGCCGACAAACTGCCGCAAGGCAACTTCGACAGCTTCTGGCTCTCCGACGGCATCGAGCATCCCGACCGCTCTGCCCTTTTCGCCGAACTCGCGACACGCGGCGCGGTCACGGTGTTCCAAAGCCCCCGCCCCGTCTTCGCCCTCGCCCCCGCCAGTTTTGGCGACGGCACGATCCAGCTTGCCGCCACCCGCCTGCCCGCCTCCGACCCCGTCGAGGTCGAAGTTATCGCCCGTGGCCCCGACCCTTCGGGCATCGACCGCGAACTCGCCCGCGCCACGCTGTCCTTCGGCCTTGGCGCCAGTCGCGCCGAAGTCGCGCTGTCGTTGCCCCCGGAACTCCGCAACCGCGTCAACCGCTTCGAACTGGCAGGCATCCGCTCCGCCGGCGCCGTCAGCCTGACCGACGACAGCTTGAAACGCCGCAAGATCGCCCTGATCGGGGGCCGCGAAGACCGCGAGGGCCTGCGCCTGCTGTCACCCACCCATTACCTGCGCCAAGCCCTCGAACCCGTGGCCGACCTGATCGAAGGCAGCCTGACCGATGCGCTTCTGGCCAGCCCCGATGTGGTGATCCTTGCAGATGTGGCCAAGCTCACGCAAACCGAGCAGGACGCCGTGCTCGACTGGCTCGACAAGGGCGGGATGCTCTTGCGCTTCGCCGGTCCCGGCCTTGCCGCATCCGACATCAGCCGCAGCGCCGAAGACCCGCTTTTGCCCGTCCGCCTGCGCGAAGGCGGCCGCACCGTCGGCGGCGCGATGAGCTGGGGCGAACCCAAAACCCTCGCCCCCTTCCCCGAAACCTCGCCCTTCCACGGCTTGCCCGTGCCAGCGGATGTGAACGTGACGGCCCAAGTCCTCGCCCAGCCCGACCCCGACCTTGCCGCCCGCACCATCGCCGCCCTCGCCGATGGCACCCCCCTCGTCACCCGCAAGGCCATAGGCCAAGGTCAGGTTGTCCTGTTCCACGTCACCGCCAACGCCGAATGGTCCACGCTCCCGCTCTCGGGACTGTTCGTCCAGATGCTCGAACGTCTCGCGGTCTCGACCCGCCCCGCCACCCCCGACGCCGCCGATCTGGCAGGCCAGACATGGGTTGCGGAAACCCTGCTCGACGCCTACGGCCAAAAGACCGACGCCACCGTGAGCGCAGGCACCGCTGGCGAAACCCTCGCCGCCGCCCTCGACACCGGCCCCGGCCCCGACCTGCGCCCCGGCCTTTACGCCGGCGCCGACCGCCGCGTCGCCCTGAACGCCGTGACACCGCAAACCACGCTCGCCCCCGCGACATGGCCCGCAGGCACCGCCATCGAGGGGTTGGAAGCCGCGCAGGAACAGGCGCTCAAGGGCAGCTTCCTCTCCGCAGCCCTTCTCATGCTCCTTCTCGACATCATCGCCGCCCTCGCCCTTTCGGGCCGCCTGAACCGCGGCACCCGCGCCGCAGCCGTTCTGCTCGCCCTCCTCATGCTCCCACCCCAAGCCCGCGCGCAAGACAGCGCCGACGCCACGGCGATCCGCGCCACCGAAGCCGTGGTGCTGGCCCATGTCATCACCGGCGACGCGCAGCTTGACGACATCGCCGAAGCGGGCCTGACCGGCCTTGGCCAGCGGCTGTGGGAACGGACCTCGGTCGAACCCGAAGCCCCCGTCGGCGTGAATATCGAAACCGACGAACTGGCATTTTACCCCTTCCTCTACTGGCCCGTCTCGACCAGCCAGCCGCTACCCACGGCCGACGCCTACGCCCGCCTGAACGACTATCTCCGCACCGGCGGCATGATCCTGTTCGACACCCGCGATGCCGACCTGACCCGCGCAGGCGGCACCTCGCCCGAGGGCGAACAGCTTCAGCGCATCGCAGCAGGCCTCGACATCCCCGCCCTTGAACCCTTGCCAAAAGACCACGTCCTGACCCGCACCTTTTACCTGCTGCAAGATTTCCCCGGCCGCTATGACGGCGCGACCGTCTGGGTCGAAGCCGCCCCCCCCGATGCCGAACAGGTCGAAGGCATGCCCTTCCGCAACCTCAACGATGGCGTCACCCCCGTGGTGATCGGCGGAAACGATTGGGCCGCCGCATGGGCCGTCGATGACATGGGCGTGCCGATGTTCCCCGTGGGGCGCGGCTTTGCAGGCGAACGCCAGCGCGAGATGGCCAACCGTTTCGGCATCAACCTGATCATGCATGTGCTGACCGGCAACTATAAATCCGATCAGGTCCACGTCCCCGCCCTTCTGGAAAGGTTGGGACAATGATGTCCGGTGCCGCCTCGCTGCTGCTCGATCCGCTGGTCGCATGGCCCGTGCTTTACGCACTTGCCGCCCTCGCAGCCCTTGGCCTTGCGATAGGCTTCTGGCGCGGGCTGTCGGGTGCGTGGCTGCGTGTCCTGACTGCTCTGGTCCTGCTGACCGCCATTGCCAACCCGTCCCTGCAACGCGAAGACCGCGCGCCACTGTCCGATATCGTTCTGCTCGTCGTCGACGAAAGCGCCAGCCAGACCCTGTCCGACCGCGCCGCGCAAACCGCAGAAGCCATCGCGCGTGTGACGCAAAGCGTGGCCGAAATCCCCAACACCGAACTTCGCATCATCCGCTTTCAGGACGGCGCCGAAGATGCCGGATCGCTGGCGATGACCGCGCTGGCCGAAGCCTTGGCCGAAGAACCCCGCGCCCGCATCGCAGGGGCGATCCTGCTCAGCGACGGCCGCATCCATGACCTTGACCTCGCCCCCGCGCTGCCTGCCCCCCTGCACCTGCTGCTCACGGGGCGAAGCGACGACTGGGACCGCCGCCTGATCGTCAAGAACGCCCCCGCCTTCGCCATCCTGAACGAAGAAGTGACCCTGACCCTGCGGATCGAGGACGAAGGCGCCCCCCCCGGCGCGACCGAGGCCGATCTGACCATCGCCGTCGACGATGCCGCCCCGCAAACCTACCGCATCCCTGTGGGACAAGACATCGACCTGCCCGTGCGCCTGCCCCACGGCGGCATGAACGTGCTGCAATTTTCGACCCCCGCGCAGGACGGCGAGTTGACCGACCGCAACAACGCCGCCGTGGTGCAGATCAACGGCGTGCGCGACCGCTTGCGCGTGCTTCTGGTCTCGGGCGAGCCGCATGCGGGCGAACGCGTCTGGCGCAACTTGTTGAAATCCGACGCAAGCGTGGACCTCGTCCATTTCACCATCCTGCGCCCGCCCGAAAAACAGGACGGCATCCCCGTCACGGAACTTTCACTCATCGCCTTTCCGACGCGCGAATTGTTCGTCGAAAAGATCAAGGAATTCGACCTGATCATCTTCGACCGCTATTCGATGCGGGGCATCCTGCCGATGTCCTACCTTGAAAACGTGGCCAATTATGTGCGCGAAGGCGGCACCGTCCTCGTCGCCGCAGGCCCCGAATTCGGCGCGGTCGACAGCCTGTGGCGCTCACCCTTGGCCGAGGTTCTGCCCGTCGAACCCACCGCCCGCGTGATCGAGGAAGGCTTCCGCCCCAAACTGACCGAGCTTGGCAAGAAGCACCCAGTGACCGAAGGGCTCGAAGCCCTCGCCCCCCAAGGCGGCTGGGGCCGCTGGTTCCGGCTGGTCGAAGTGACCCCCATCGCAGGCCAAGTCGTCATGTCCGGGCCCGGCGACCGCCCGCTTCTGGTGCTGGACCGCGTGGGCCAAGGCCGCGTCGCCGTGCTGGCATCCGATCAGGCATGGCTCTGGGGCCGTGGCTACGAAGGCGGCGGCCCGCAACTCGAACTTTTGCGCCGCCTTGCCCACTGGATGCTGAAGGAACCCGAGCTTGAGGAAGAAGCTCTCACCGCCACCGTGCAGGGCGAGACGCTGACCATCACCCGCCGCTCCATCGCCCCGAATCCGCCCGGCGATTTGACGATCACCGGACCCGATGGTGCGACCGCAACCCTGCAGATGCCGGAAGCCGGACCCGGCCGCTACCAGACCGATTGGAAAGCCCCCACGATGGGCCTTTACCGCCTTGCCCAGGGCGACCTGACCCGCGTGATCGCCGTCGGCCCCTCGGCCCCCAAGGAATTCGAACAAACCATCGCCAGCGGCGAGACGCTGGAACCGGTCATCACCCCCACCAACGGCGGTATCCAGCGGCTGGAAACGGGCATCCCCGACATCCGCACGGTCCGCGAAGGCCGCCCCGCTTCTGGCCGCGGCTGGATCGGCATCACCCCGCGCGGCGCCTATGTCACCCAAGACATCACCGTGGCCCCCTTATGCCCGCATGGCTGTGGCTGATCCTCGCAGCCACCCTCGCGCTGTCCGCATGGCTGGTCGAAGGCCGCAAGGGCACGCCGCGCCTCATTTCCTGACCAAACGGAGCGGCGTGCCGCCGCAAGCCATACGCTGTTTCAGGCGCATCCGCGCCCGAAACAGCCTGAGGGGGCGTTCCGCCCCCAGCGGGGCGCCTGCCGCGCCCCTCCCCCGAGGATATTTGGACAAGCGTGAAAAGGGTCAGAGACCGAGCATCACCTTGCGCGACTGCGACCAGAATTCCCGGCGCAGCAAGACACCTGCCGCCGCGACCGCAGTGCCCATCAGCACCCATGGGCCCAAAAGCCAGCCCAGGGCGCCCAGCGCGAAATAGATCGACCGCAGGCCACGGTTGAAGCTGCGCGCCGCGGTGATGTTGATTTCGCCCGCCTGTGCCGCACGGGTCATGGCAAGCGGGTCGTTCACATCGTTGGGCACCGCCGCCATCAGAATCGAGCAATAGCCGAACAGGCGATGCGACCAGATGAATTTGAGCAGGGCATTGGACAGGAAGCCGATGATCAGGATGATCTTGACTTCAAGCAGCACCCCTTCGGCCTGAAGTGAAAGGTCTGACGCCAATGTCTGCAGCCTTTGCGTATTGCCGATCAGCGCAACCCCGCCCCCTATGGCGATCATGCTGGCCGAGGCGAAGAATGCCGTTCCCTGCCGCAGCGAATCGAGGATCGTGGCATCGAAGATGCGCGGCTGTCGGGTGACGAATTCCCGCATCCAGTCGCGCCGGAACCGCTCCATCAGCACCGAAACCGAGGGGCGCGACGCGGGCGGGTGCTCGCTGAGCCAACCGCTGAACAAAAACAGCGCGAACAGTGTCGCGAGTGCTGTGGCATCGGCGGGGGAAAAAGGTCCAAGGCGCAGCAAAGTTTCCATGGCCCAAAGCTAAGGCAAGCGACCGCGCCTTGTCATCTGGTGAAATTGGTTATATGAACTTACCAATCCTGCCAGAAACCGGAGGCCTCCACATGGACATGCCCCTTCCCGATGCGTCCGTGATTGCCCGCCGCAGCCGCATCCTTGCGCGTCTTGCCGCAGCCCTGCCAGCCGACGCGCTGATTTCCGATCCGGTCGAGACGCGGGCCTATGAATGCGACGCGCTGACCGCCTATCGCTGCCTGCCGCTGGCCGTCACCCTGCCGCGCACCACAACCGAGGTGGCGACGATCCTGCGCCTTTGCCATGAGGAAGGCGTCAAGGTCATCCCGCGCGGCGCTGGCACCTCGCTTGCGGGCGGGTCGCTGCCCACCGCCGATGCCGTGGTGCTGGGCGTGGCCCGGATGAACGCCGTGCTGGAGACCGATTACCCCAACCGCTTCATCCGCGTGCAATCGGGCCGCACCAACCTGTCGGTCACCGGCGCGGTCGAGGCGGACGGTTTTTTCTACGCACCCGACCCGTCCAGCCAGCTTGCTTGTGCCATCGCGGGCAATATCGGCATGAATTCGGGCGGGGCGCATTGCCTGAAATACGGGGTGACGACGAATAACCTTCTGGGCGTCACGATGGTAACGATGCAAGGCGACATATTGCAGATCGGCGGCCCCTTCCTCGATGCGGGCGGGCTTGACCTTTTGGGCGTCATCTGTGGATCGGAAGGCCAGCTTGGCGTGGTCACCGAGGCCTGGCTTCGCATCCTGCCCAAACCCGAAGGCGCGCGCCCCGTGCTGATGGGCTTTGCCAGCAACGAGGTCGCGGGTGCCTGCGTGTCCGACATCATCAAGGGCGGGCTGCTGCCCGTCGCCATCGAATTCATGGACCGCCCCTGCATCGAGGCGACCGAAGCCTTTGCCCACGCCGGCTACCCCGATTGCGAGGCGCTTCTGATCATCGAAGTCGAGGGCAGCCCCGCCGAAATCGACGACCAGCTTGCCCGCATCAAGACCATCGCCCAGCGTCACAACCCCGTCGCCTACCGCGAAAGCCGGTCGGAGGAAGAGGCCAAACGTATTTGGTTGGGGCGCAAATCGGCTTTTGGCGCGATGGGGCAGATGGGCGACTATATCTGTCTGGACGGCACCATTCCGGTGTCGGAACTGGCGCATGTGCTGCGGCGGATCGGCGAGTTGACGGCAAGCTACGGCTTGCGGGTGGCCAATGTGTTCCATGCGGGCGATGGCAACATGCACCCCCTGATCATATTCGACGCCAACAAACCCGGCGATCTGGAACTGGCCGAGGCACTGGGGGCCGACATCCTGCGCCTTTGCGTCGAGGTGGGCGGCTGCCTGACCGGAGAGCATGGCGTGGGCGTGGAAAAGCGCGACCTGATGCATGTTCAGTTTACGCGCGACGACATGGAGGCGCAGTTGCGCGTCAAGGATGTGTTCGACCCCGATTGGCTGCTCAATCCGGCCAAGGTGTTTCCGCTCGACGTGACTGCCAGCCGCCGCGTTGCCTGAACCGGCAGGACCGGGGGCTTCGCGCCCCCGGACCCCCGCGGGATATTTAAGGACAGAAAATGAAGAGGGGCGGGATGCAACCCGATACCGAGGCCGCGCTGGCCAGCCTGATAGCCGGGGCGAGCGGCAAGATCGCGGTCACCGGCGGGGGAACGCGGCGGCTGGATGCCGTCGCTGGCGAGCCGCTTTCGACCGCCGGTCTGACAGGCATCACGCTTTACGAACCCGGCGCGCTGACGCTGGTCGTGCAGGCGGGCACACCCCTTGATGTGATCGAGACCACACTCACCACCGAAAACCAGCGCCTGCCCTTCGAGGTGCCCGATCTGCGCGGGCTTCTGGGGCGGTCCGGCAATTCCACCATCGGCGGCACCGTTGCCGCAAATGCCAGCGGCCCGCGCCGGATACAGGCGGGGGCCTGCCGCGACAGCCTGATCGGGGTACGCTTCGTCGACGGCACCGGAACCGTGGTCAAGAACGGCGGGCGGGTAATGAAGAACGTCACAGGCATCGACCTCGTCAAGTTGATGGCCGGATCGCAGGGCCGGTTGGGCGTGCTGACAGAGGTGGCCTTCAAGTTGCTGCCCGTGCCGGAAACCGCCGCCACGCTGGTCTTGCACGGCTTGGATGACGCCACCGCCATCACCGCCCTGTCCTCTGCGCTCACCTCGCCCTTTGACGTTTCGGGGGCCGCGCATTGGCCGGGCCATGGTACTTTCATCCGGATCGAGGGCTTTGCTACATCCGTCGCCTACCGCAGCGCCGAATTGCAGCGCAGGCTCGCGGGCTTCGGCACGGTCGACGCCGCAGCTGACGACCCATGGCCCGCGATCCGCGATGTCGCCCCCTTCCACGGCGCGGCGGGCGATGTCTGGCGCCTCTCGACCACGCCTTCGCAGGCTCCCGCCCTTGTTGCCCGTCTGGCACCGCGTCAGGCACTTTACGACTGGGGCGGGGGGCTGGTCTGGCTGCTCACCGACGAAGGCTTCGACCTGCGCGCCGCCCTCGGCCCCTTCGCAGGCCATGCCACGCTGATCCGCTCGCACAGCGCCCTCCCCACTTTCCACCCCGAACCCGCCCCCATCGCCGCCCTCACCCGTGGCTTGCGCGCCAAATTCGACCCGCGCGGCCTTTTTGCCGGAGCCTTGTGATGCAGACTCTTTTCACGCCCGAGC
The DNA here is from genome assembly GCF_003060865.1 of Gemmobacter aquarius. Lineage (NCBI taxonomy): Bacteria > Pseudomonadati > Pseudomonadota > Alphaproteobacteria > Rhodobacterales > Paracoccaceae > Paragemmobacter > Paragemmobacter aquarius. The sequence continues at coordinate 504,784 of NZ_CP028918.1, read as the reverse complement.
AACTGGCCGACCCCGCCACCGCGCGATCGAACGAGATCCTGCGCGCCTGCGTGCATTGCGGCTTTTGCACCGCCACCTGCCCCACCTATCAGGTGCTGGGCGATGAACTCGACAGCCCGCGCGGCCGCATCTACCTGATCAAGGACATGCTGGAATCCGGTCGTCCCGCCGACGAACGCACCGTCAAGCATATCGACCGCTGCCTGTCGTGCCTGTCATGCATGACCACCTGCCCCTCGGGCGTGCATTACATGCACCTTGTCGACCACGCCCGCGCCCATATCGAGGCGACCTACAAACGCCACCTGACCGACCGCCTGCTGCGCTGGACGCTGGCCAAGATCCTGCCATATCCGATGCGCTTCCGCCTTGCGCTGGCGCTGGCAAAGCTGGGCAAGCCCATCGCCGCACTGATCCCCGATGCCCGCATCAAGGCGATGCTCGCCATGGTGCCAAAGACCATCCCCCCCGTCAGCCGCAACGATGACGCGCAGACCTTTGCGCCGACCGCAGCGCGCAAGATGCGCGTGGCCCTCATGACCGGCTGCGCGCAAAAGGCGCTCAACACCAACATCAACGATGCCACCATCCGCCTTCTGCGCCGCTTGGGCTGCGAGATCGTCATCCCGCAAGCCATGGGTTGCTGCGGCGCTCTCACCCATCACATGGGCCGCGAGGCCGAGGCACACAGCTTCGCCGCCGCCAACATCCGCGCCTTCATGGCGGCAGGCGACCTTGATGCCATCGTGATCAACACCAGCGGCTGTGGTACCACGGTCAAGGATTACGGCCATATGTTCCGCAACGGCCCCCTAGCCGCCGATGCGGCCAGGGTGGCCGCCCTCGCCGTCGATGTCACCGAACTTCTGGCCAAACTCGACCTGCCCGCCCTGCCCGCGCAACGCTTGCGCGTCGCCTATCACGCAGCCTGTTCGCTGCAACACGGCCAGCAGATCAAGACCACCCCGAAAGACCTGCTCAGACGCGCGGGCTTCGAGGTGGTCGAACCCGCCGACAGCCACCTGTGCTGCGGCTCGGCAGGCACCTACAACCTGCTGCAACCCGGGATTTCGGCGCAATTGAAGGCCCGCAAGGTCCAGACCCTGACCGCCCGCAGCCCTGACGTGATCGCGGCCGGAAACCTCGGCTGCATGATGCAGATCGGGTCCGGCACGGCCACGCCGGTCGTCCATACCGTCGAACTTCTCGACTGGGCGACAGGCGGGCCAAAGCCCGCAGCCCTGCGGTGATCGCCACATTTCCGCCTTATTCCGTTTCTACCCAAGCGCGATGATCCGGCGCATCGCCCTCTTTCTGACCCTCGCCGCCGTCACCCCCGTGGCCGCGCAATCCATACGCTCGCTCGCCAGTGCGGATCAGGGGCGCGGCTGGGATGCGGTCGGGCGCATCAACATCGGGGCTTTCGGCTTTTGCACCGGCACGCTGATCGCCGATGATCTGGTCCTGACCGCCGCGCATTGCCTTAATGACAAGCAGACAGGCGCGCGTGTGGCCGACACCGACATCACCTTCCTTGCGGGATGGCGCAACGGGCGGGCGGAAGCATACCGCAACGTCTCGCGCGCCATTGCCCACCCAGACTACCGTTACGGCGGCAAACCGCTGGAAAGCGTGGGCAACGATCTGGCGCTCTTGAAACTCGACCACCCGATCCGCCTGCCGCAGGTGCAACCCATCGCCACCGACAACACCCCCGCAGCGGGCGAGGAAGTGGGCATCGTCTCTTACGCGCAGGACCGCTCTGAAGCGCCCTCGTTGCAAGAGGTCTGCACCATCATGGCCGAACGGCCCGACATGATGGTCCTGTCTTGCGCGGTGGATTTCGGCGCATCGGGCGCGCCCGTCTTCACAATAACCGATGGCGCGGTTGCCATCGTCTCGGTCGTCTCGGCCAAGGCCGAAGTCGAGGGCAAGCCCGTCTCGCTCGCCGTTCCCCTCGCAGCAGCCTTGGCACGGCTGCAAAGCGAAATGGCCAAGGGCACCGCAAACACCCCCGGTGTGCGCGTGCTGTCGACCGGCACGGGCGGCGCGAAATTCCTGCGCGTCTCTCCCTGAGCGCCCCCTTGAAACGGCTTTTTCCGCTTCCCAAGTGAAGGATGCCGCCGGATGCCACAACGGGTCCGGCGGCATCAACCGCCTGTCCCTGACCGGAAGGCTTCACATAGCATCGCTTCAAACGGAGGATGACCCCATGCGGAACCTTGATTTCGCCCCGCTTTACCGTGCCACCGTCGGCTTCGACCGGATCGCCGACCTGATGGACCGCGCGCTGACCACCGATGTCGCGCAGCCGACCTACCCACCCTACAACATCGAAAAGACCGCAGATGACGGCTACCGCATCTCGATCGCCGTGGCAGGCTTCAGCCCGGAAGAGTTGAACGTCGAGGTCAAGGACGGCACCCTTCTCGTCGCCGCCCGCAAGGGGGACGAGTCCGAGGGCAAGACCTACCTGCACCGCGGCATCGCCACCCGCGCCTTCGAACGCCGCTTCGCACTGGCCGACCACGTCCGCGTGACGGGGGCGAGCCATGACCTTGGCATGCTGCACATCGACCTTGTGCGCGAAACGCCCGAAGCACTGAAACCCCGCCGGATCGAGATTGCCAGCGCCACCAGCGCACCGGCGCTCGAAGCAAAGGCGAACTGATCCGAAGCTCAGGCAAAGGAAAAGGGGCGCAACCTGCGCCCCTTTTTTGTTGATTTGGCGGGGGGACGAATTTTCTGCGAAAATTCCCGCCCCTCCTGCACCGTTGCACGGGCTTAAAAGATCAGCCCGTCATAGATGCCAAAGGCCCCCTCGCGCGACGAAAGCCGCTGCGACACACCCAGATCGGCCGCGTAAGAGGCGACCGCGCTATAGGTGCCCGGACCGAACGACCCGTCGATCCCGCCGTAGTAATAGCCCTGCGCCGCCAGACGGCGCTGGATGGCACGCCGCTCGGTCAGGCTGTAGCTGTTGAACGCCTGCGCCGCAGCCGTGCGGTAGACGCTGGTCGTATGGGTCGGGCGCGGTGCGTAGACCGGCTCGACATAGCGCGGCTGCTGATACACCACCGGCGGCGGATCGCGGTAGATGACGCGGGGCTGCTGGTAGACAGGTTCACGGTATACCGGTTCACGATACACCGGCTGGCGCGGCTGGCGCGGCTGGCGCGGTTGCAGGATGCCGTATTGTTGCAGCACCGATTGCGCGACGATCGTGCCGACAACGCCTTTGAGCACATCCTGCTCGCGCTGGTCCCAGGCTTGCGCCGGAAGTGCTGCGCCAAGCGCCAGCGACAAAGCGGTCAGCGCGGTGATTGCGGTGTTCTTGACAGTGGGCAGCATGTCAAACTCCTATTCATGTTGGGGGCGGTCAATTTCGCCTTGCCCCGAACATGGGCGCTGCCGCCGCGCTAGGCAAAATCAGGCCGTTGTTATCCGATAACAGCCCGCTTCGGGGTGATGGATGCCGTGCCGCATTCGGCCTGTCGCGGACCGTCAGTCGCCCGGGGACAGTGGCGGCGTCAAACCAAACCCGTCTTCTCCGGCCATGGTCACAGGCAGACGCCGACCCATCCCGCCAAAGGCAGCCCAAACTTCCCCGAACCAGACCATCGCCATGTCCACGATCACGTCGTTCACACCAAAGGCCTGATCGAACGGATCGAACAGGGGGACATCCGGCGTGACCACCCCTTGCAGGAACCGCAGCTCGAAAAGACACCGAACGTCGGCGATAGCCTTGTTGTGTGCAAAGAGGTCAGGCCCCCTCAAGACGCACGATGACCGAAAACATGCCTTCCGCATCCTGCGGCAGATGGGCCATGATCGGAATGCTGGGTCTTTTCCGGCAGACAACGGTCTATCGACCGCAACCTGGACAGCCCGGTGGCAGAATGCGCAAGCGCCGGGCGGAGAGATGGTTGCATCGGAATCCACCCGAGGCGCAGGGAAATAGGCCATTCGGACACACCGCCGCAAACCATGGCTGACCGTCGCGCTCGACGCAAACTGACCGTTGCAGACGGTCGCAAGGGAATTATGCTGACACCATGACCCAAGGCAGACGCATCTTTTCATGCATGCTTCCTCCTCTCGGAGCCGAGGTGGCAGACGATGATAGTGCCCTGCTCTTTCCCTACTGGAGCTTCACCAAAACGGTCATCGCGATCATCGCCCTGAAGCTCGCAGAGAACGGCAAGTTGGGTCTGGATGAGCCCGCAAGGGAAAAGCTTTTCACCCTGCGCCAGCTCCTTAACCACACAGCTGGGCTACCGGACTATGGCACGCTTCGCGCCTATCATCAGGCTGTTCAAAACGATGAGGAGCCTTGGCCACCCGCGGATCTTTTTCAGGCAGCCATGGCTCAGGGAATGCGCTTTGCGCCCGGCTGTGGCTGGTCCTACTCGAATGTAGGCTACATGCTGGCGCGCGAGCTGGTGGAAGAAGCCGCAGGTCAATCTTTTGCAGAGCTGGTCCGGGACATGATCAGCGTCCCGCTTGGACTTGAAAGTCTGAAGCTTGCCAGTGACCGAAAGCAGTTCTCGCGCCTGCATTGGAAGGCCGCACAGCGGTATCATCCGGGGTGGGTTTACCACGGGTGCCTGATCGGGACCCCCGGTGATGCCGCGCGGCTGCTACAGGCTTTGTTCGCAGGGCAGCTTTTGCAAACGACATCGCTTCAACAAATGCTGACCGCCGTTCCAGTGGGCGGTGCGATTGAAGGACGACCGTGGACAGAATGCGGCTATGGCCTTGGCATCATGATCGGCAGGATGGGAGTAGCGGGAAGAGCGATCGGCCATTCTGGCGGAGGCCCTTTCAGCGTAAACGCAGTGTATCATTTCCCGGACCGGTCGACGCCCCTTACTGTGGCGAGCTTCACCGATGGCACCGATGAAGGGCTGGCGGAATTTGCGGCGGTCAAGGGCGGTGAAGCGCAGTGACGGCTTCGTCCCCTTCGCTTCGCAAACATCGCTCCGTCCAAGCCGCCGGTCGGGGCATCCGGGGAGTATCGATGAATGAACCAGCCATCGCCCCGACCGCAGCCGTACAGGCGACGCCTTGGCTGGCTGCGCCCCCCAAAGGCCGGATCAATTAGAGGAAATACCCCCCGCAGTTCCCCGCGGGGGCGCGCATCCGTCAGGACCGGCGTCGCCTCGGACCAAATCTGTTCACCCGTCAGTCACGGCACCGGGCCATACCGATCCCGCCCCTGAACCATTGGCAGAAGCCTCAGACCGACAGGCAGATGTATTTCATCTCGAGGTAATCCTCCATCCCGTGGCGGCTGCCTTCACGGCCCAGACCCGATTGCTTGACCCCGCCGAAGGGCGCGACCTCGGTCGAGATCAGGCCGGTGTTGACGCCCACCATCCCGTATTCCAGCGCCTCTTGCACGCGGGTGATGCGGCCGATGTCACGGGCATAGAAATAGGACGCGAGGCCGAAGATCGTATTGTTCGCCAGCGCGATCACTTCTTCTTCAGTCTCGAACTTGAACAGCGGTGCGAGCGGGCCGAACGTCTCTTCATGCGAGATCACCATTTCAGGCGTGATTCCGGTCATGATCGTCGGCTCGAAGAAGGTGCCGCCAAGCGCGTGCCGCTTGCCGCCCATCTCGATCTTGGCGCCCTTCTTCAGCGCGTCGGCAATGTGCTCTTCGACCTTCTCCACCGCATCTTCGCTGATCAGCGGGCCAAAGTTCACCTCTTCCGACAGGCCATCGCCCACCGTGGTCTTGGCGACCGCCTCGGCCAGCTTCTTGGAAAAGGCGTCATAGACCCCCGCTTGCACATAGATGCGGTTGGCGCAGACACAGGTCTGGCCGTTGTTGCGGAACTTCGACACCATCGCGCCCGCCACGGCGGCATCCAGATCGGCATCGTCGAACACGATGAAGGGCGCGTTCCCGCCCAGCTCCATGCTGCATTTCATCACCTGCTCCGCCGCCTGCCGCAGCAGGATGCGTCCGACTTCCGTCGATCCGGTAAAGGTAAGTTTCTTGACGGCATGGTTCTCGCAGAACTCCTTGCCGATGTCGGACGCCCGCTTCGACGTGCACACGCTGAACAGACCGCCGGGCACGCCCGCCCGTTCCGCCAGCACCGCCATGGCCAGCGCCGACAAAGGCGTTTCCGAAGCCGGACGCGCCACGAAACCGCAGCCCGCCGCCAGCGCGGGCGCGACCTTGCGCGCGATCATGGCATTGGGGAAATTCCACGGCGTGATCGACCCTACCACCCCGATGGGCTGCTTGATCACCGTGATCCGCTTGTCGCGCTGGTGGCCGGGAATCGTCTCGCCATAGACGCGCTTGGCCTCTTCGGCGAACCATTCGACGTAAGACGCGCCGTAAGCCACCTCGCCCTTGGCCTCGGCCAGCGGCTTGCCCATCTCGGCGGTCAGGATCTTGCCCAGATCGTCCTGATTGGCCATCATCAGATCGAACCATTTCCGCAGCACGCCTGCGCGCTCCTTGCCGGTGCGGGCGGCCCATTCCTTCATCGCCACTTCGGCGGCGGCAATGGCACGGGCCACCTCGGCGCGGCCAAGGTTCGGCACTTCGCAGATCACATCGCCCCGCGCAGGGTTCGTGACCGGAAAGGTCGTGCCGTCATCTGCCCCGACCCACTGCCCCGCCACATAGGCCTTGGTGCACAAAAGCGAGGGATCTTTCAGCAGCGAAGACAGGTTCGTGACGGAATCGAGCATGTGGGCCTCCAGCATTTCGGGTTAAGGATGGATTGCACCGCAGCCACGGCTTGTCCAGTTGCAGCGTTGCCCGCAACCTCGGCTGCGGCAATTATTTGATCAAAATTCCGGTGTCGCCATGCCCTCCACCGCTTCCCTCGACGATGATTACGCCAACGGCGCCTATATCAAGGGCGGCGACGCCTACCTTGCCCGCTGGCAGCGACAGGCCGGGGCCTTCCGTCAGGTCATGGTCCCCCGCGCGCGCCTTGGCCTCGCCTACGGACCGGGCGAGCGGCAGGCGCTCGACCTCTTCCTGCCCGACAGCACGCCCAAGGGGCTGATGGTCTTTGTCCATGGCGGCTACTGGATCGAAGGCCACCGCGAGTTGTGGTCCCACCTTGCCGCAGGGGCTGTCACGCGCGGCTGGGCCTGCGCCCTGCCCTCCTACACCCTCGCCCCCGAAGCCCGCATCCACGACATGACAACCGAAATCGCCGCCGCCACCACCCATGCTGCCAGCCTCGTCGCAGGTCCCGTGGTCGTCACCGGCCATTCCGCAGGGGGACATCTCGCCGCCCGCATGGGATGCAGCGATATCGCGGCCGATGTCGCCCGCGTCGTCCCCATCGCCCCGCTGGCCGACCTCGCCCCGCTCATGCAAACCGCCATGAACGACAAACTCCGCCTCGACGCTGCCGAATGTGCCGCCGAATCGCCCGCCCGCCTGACCCTGCGCCCCGATACAACGGCGCATGTCTGGGTCGGCGCGCAGGAGCGCCCGGCCTTCCTGTGGCACGCCCGCCTGCTTTCGGAACGCTGGAACTGCCCATGGACGCCCGAGCCAACGCGCCACCACTTCGACGTGATCGACGGCCTGACCGACCCGGCGTCACCCCTGATGGAGGCCTGTCTTGGAGGTCTAGCCTAGCCTGCGCGTTTATCGCGCACCCACCCCTTTCGGCGCGCGGTAAACGCGCACCCTACGACGCCGCGTGCATCCGCTCGATATAGGCGCGCATCTCTTCCGCCTCGTGGCGCGCGTCGCGCAGGCCCTCCATCGCGGCCCGCAATTCGGCCTCGGTCTGGGCGATCTGGTTCATCAGCTCTGCCTCGCGCTGCTCAAGATACATCAGCGCCTGATCCCGCGTCTCTTCCGCCTCATGCAAAGATTGCGCCAGATGGTCCATCTCGGCCACATCACCGCCTGCCACCCGCGTAAAGCGATGCAAAAGCCAATAGGCAAACCAGCCAAGCGCGAAAGCGGCCAGCAGGATCACGGCGGTCGCTGCGATGAATTCGGTACGGTTCATGGGGCCACTCTACTGGTCAAATCAGTTATTCGCGGGACGCGGCTTCGGGCGCAAGGTCTTTTCCTGCGGCGCAATCGACGGGCTGGTATCGGCGCTGAAATCGGGGCCAGCCGCAGCAGCACCCGCCACCGCAGCGGGGGCATCCTGCGCTACAGCGACAGAAACCGGCGCTTCGAGCAGCGTAAACTCGATCCGGCGGTTTGCCTCGCGCCCATCATCGGACGCGTTGTCGCCAACCGGCTTTTCCTCGCCGTAACCGACCGCCTTCATCGTCGACACATCGACGCCTTCCTGCTTCAGCGCCACCAGCACCGCCTTTGCGCGGTCCTCCGACAGCGTCTTGTTGCCGCCTTCGGACCCTTGGCTGTCGGTATGCCCGCCCACCTCGATCGGCACGCCAGGGCATTGCTTCAGCATCACCCCAAGGGCCGAGATCAGCCCGCCCGATTCGTCGGTGATCGACGCCTTGCCGGGATCGAAGATGATCTTCTGCTTGGTCAGCAGCGTCTGGATATCGCCCACACAGGCCGCCGCCGATGACGGTATTCCCCGCGCCTGCACCAGCGTTCCGCGAATGACCGGCCCGCTTGTCGCATCCACCGCGCCGCCCTCGACCGCCGCCACCACGGGCGCTTGCCCGATCAGGTTGAACTCGATCCGCCGGTTTGCCTCGCGGCCCTCCTCGGTGCCATTGTCGGCAATCGGACGCTCTTCACCGTAGCCGATGGCGGTCATCTCAGACACATCGACCCGGCGGCCCTGAAGTGCGACCAGAACCGCCTCGGCCCGCGCCTGGCTCAGCGCCTTGTTGCCCTCTTCGCTGCCTTGGGCATCGGTGTGGCCTGAAATCTCCAGGGGCAGCGCCTTGCACTGCTCCAGCGCATCCGCCATCGCCGTCATCAGCCCCGCCGCCGTCCCGTCGATCTCGGCCGATCCGGGCGGAAAGCTGATCTTCTGCTGGGCCACCAGCGCATTCACCCGCCCGACACATTCCTCGGGCGTGGGCAGCGCCGCCAAGGGGTCAAGCTTTTCGTCATATTTCACCGCGACCTTGAAGGTCTGACCCTTGCCCAGCTTGTTCGACAGGATCTGGCTGATCCGGTCCTTGGCCGAAAGCGATCCGGCAACCCCCGACACATCCACCAGATCGCCCCGGACGACCAGCTTGCCCTCGTGCAGTTGCGACAGCGCCTCCAGCCCCGCAAGCACCCGCACGGGCCAGCCGATGGGCAGATCGGGATCGATCCGCGCCGCGATATAAACCATATCCGACCCGAACTGCGCCTTGGCGAAATTGTCCACCGCCTTGCGCTGCATCGCATCGGTCAGCCGCCCGCGCAGCTCGACCTTGCCGCTTTCGGCGAGCGATGCGGTAAACTCTGCCGGACCCGTAGGCGTCGCATCCGGCTTTTTCGGCAGCTTCGCATCCAGCGAGAACACATCCGGCAGCGCCGTCTGCAATTCCCCGACCACGCGGTCGAACACATCCTGCCGCGTCTCCTCGACCGCGACCAGCGACACATCGGCATCCGAGAATGTCACCGTGCCCGCCCCCAGCGCCGCCACCGCGTTGATCCCGGCCTCGACCGCCTGCCCCCAGCTTGGCGAAGGCACCCCGAGCCCGATCACGCAATTGCCCCGCCCCGCCAGCCCCGCCGCAGCGGCAGCCGACAGAATCCGGTTCCGCGCAGGCTCGGTATCAGCCGAACAGGCATCGAACCGCGCCCCTTCGGCATCCTTGACAAAGCGCAGCGTGAACGGTGTCAGCACCGGACGCGGTGCCGACACGTCGATCTTCGTCGCCAGCCCCGCAGGCTTCAGACGCCCCAGTTCGGCCTCGAAGGCCCGCTTCTCGGCCTCGCTCGCCGCAATCGCCGTGACAGAAACACTGTCCGCCGCGACCGATATCTTCGACCGCGGCAGCAGCCGCAGCGCGGCATTCCCGAAATCGAACGCCCGCTGCCACGTCTCGGGCGCGGCAAAGGATGACGTCTCCAGCATGTCCGACACCGGGACGCCTCCGGAAATCTCGGCGGCCAGCGCCGCCAAAGCCTCTTCCGACCCGCCCGCAGGCAACAGCCCGATCAACTGGATACCGTCATCGTTCCGCAGCACCTCGACCGAAAAGCGCGGCGCTTCCAATTCACGCGCGGGGGTCACGGACATCCGGTCGCGGATGCGGCTGGAATCGATCTGGCTGCTGATCACATTCAACAGCCGGAACCGCGACGCCTCGGTCGGGGCCGTTCCGTAAACCTGCACCAGCATCCCGTCCGCCTCGACCCGCGCCCAATCCAGCCGTTCGGCGGCGATCCGCTCGGTGAGCGCGCGATGCGACAGGTATTCCACCGCCATCGCCGCAGCCCATGCCACCAGAACCGACAAAAGCGCCGCCCCGCCAAAGGCAAGCCCCGCCAGCAGCCCTTGCGACAGCTTCGTCTTGCGCGTCATGACTGGGGACATCTACCGGCTTTCGCTATTGCACTGGGCCACGAATCCCGTAGCCCCGCGATGCGTAACGCCAAGGGTCCACCGGATCAATCAAACCAGCGCGGCGGCGGCAAAAAACAGCGCAACGATCAGCCCCGCATCCCGGTTCGACCGAAAGATCACCATGCAAGCCGCCGGATCGTCCACATCCAGCCGCCGCATCTGCCAGACCAAATGCCAGCCGAACGCCCAAACCCCGCACAGCGCCAGCCCCAGCGCCACGGGCGACCCCGCAGGCAGCAGCGCCACCAGAACCGCCCCTGCCAAAGCCGTAACCGCCACCACAAGAAACCCCGCCAGCCACTTTGCCGTGGCTGCACCGAACAACCGCGCCGTCGATTTCACCCCGATCAGCGCGTCATCCTCCTTGTCCTGATGGGCATAGATCGTGTCGTAAAACAGCGTCCACGCGATCCCCGCGCCGTACAGCAGCACGGCAGCCCAGCCGACCCGCCCTGAATGCGCCGCCCAAAGCAGCACCGCGCCCCAATTGAAGGCCAGCCCCAGAAAAACCTGCGGCCACCACGTAAACCGCTTGGCAAAGGGATAGACCGCAACCAAGGCAAGCGAGGCCACCCCCAGCCCGATGGCCAGCCAGTTATAGCTGAACAGGATCAGCGCCGCCGCCAGCGCCTGCACCACCATCCACACCAACGCCCCCGGCACCGTCACCTGACCCGAAGGGATCGGCCGGCTTTTCGTGCGCGCCACGGCGGCATCGAAATCGCGGTCGGTGATGTCGTTCCACGTGCACCCCGCCCCCCGCATCAAAAACGCTCCCAGCGCGGTAGATACCAGCAGCCACCCGTCCCAAGCCGTTAACCCGCCCGATTGCGCCGCAGCCAGTGCCACCGCCCACCAGCAGGGCAAAAGCAACAGCCACGTCCCGATCGGCCGGTCCGCCCTGCTCAGCCGCAGATACCCCCGCGTCCACGCAGGCGCATAGGCATCCACCCAGTTGCCGCGCGGCGCATCGGCCACCGTTCCGGCCTCTGGCATTTCGGTCGGTGTAACCATAGGGTGCCGCTCATGTCCGATGCAAAAATCCGCCTCTATGTAGAGCACCCCTTGGCCCATGGGCAAGCCGTGCCCCTCAACGCCGATCAGGCGCACTATCTGTTTTCCGTGATGCGCCTCGCCACGGGCGACGCGGTGCTTTTGTTCAACGGACGCGATGGCGAATGGCGCGCCACGGTCCAACAATCCGGCAAACGCGGCGGCCTCCTGTCCTGCTCCGACCAGACGAAACCTCTGCACCTGCCGCCCGACCTCTGGCTTGTCTTCGCCCCGATCAAAAAGGCCCGCACCGATTTCATCGTTGAAAAGGCCGCCGAACTCGGCGCCTCCCGCATCATCCCGGTGCAGACCCGCCACACCAATTCCGACCGCATCCGCCAAGACCGCCTGCAAGCCCACGCGACCGAGGCCGCCGAACAATGCGGCGGCACCTATGTGCCCGAAGTGGCCGATCTCCAACCCCTCGACCGCCTGCTTGGCCAATGGCCCGCCGACCGCCGCATCCTGTGGTGCGACGAAACCCTGACTTCTGCCCGCTCCGCCCTCGCCACCAGCCCACCCGCGCCTTGGGCCATCCTGATCGGCCCCGAAGGCGGCTTTTCGGCCGATGAACAAAAGCGCCTCCGCGCCATGCCGCAGGTCACCCCCGTCAGCCTCGGCCCCCGCATCCTGCGCGCCGATACCGCCGCCGTCGCCGCCCTCACGCTGTGGCAATCAACGCTGGGAGACTGGCGTTGATCCGCCCCGAGACAGCCGCCACCCTCCACCGCTGGCGCGAGGTGATCGCCACCGCAGCCCTCGGCCTTGTCGGCCTTTACATCGCGACTCTCGGCGGCCTCGTCCTGATCCCCATCGGCTTTGCCCTCACCGCGCTCGCCGCCGCACTCGGCCTGCAAGCCCTCCGCCGCCTTCGCTTCGCCCGTGACCCCTCTGGCCCCGGCGTGATCGAAGTGGACGAGGCCCAGATCACCTACCTTTCCGCCCTCGGCGGCGGCGCGGTCTCGTTGCGCGAACTGTCGGAAATCCGCCTCGTCACCCGCCGCGGCCACCGCTTCTGGCACCTGCGCCAGACCGATGGCACTGCCCTCCCCATCCCCGTCGATGCCGCAGGTTCCGACGCGCTTTTCGACGCCTTCTCCACCCTGCCCGGCCTCGACACCGGCGCGCTCGTCGCGGCCCTCGCCCCCACCGCCACTGCGACCGCCGGCCAGCCCGCCCTCGACGGCCTGTCGCGCATCATCTGGCAACGCCCCGGCAAGGGGCTTGCCGCCGCGAACCACCCTTGACTTCGCCTGTCCCGCAAAGCACGTCATGCCCTGACAGAAATTTCCCGGAGCGCCTTTCATGTCGATACCCCAATCCGGCGGCGGAGTGATCGAACGCTTCGAACAACTCGCCGAGATGATGGAATCCGGCAACAAACCCAAATCCGATTGGCGCATCGGGACCGAACACGAAAAATTCGGCTGGCTCACCGCCACCCGCCAACCGCTTCCCTATGACGGTCCCGCCTCGATCAGCACGCTATTTCGCGATCTTTCCGCACGCTTCGGCTGGGAACCGGTGCGCGAAGGCGAAAACATCATCGGCCTCACCCGCAACGGCGCGAACGTCAGCCTCGAACCGGGCGGACAATTCGAACTCTCGGGCGCCGCCGTGGAAACGATCCACGAAACCGCAGCCGAATTGCAAAACCACCTTGACGAGGTCGCAAGCATCGCAGACCCGCTCGGCATCAAATTCATGGGGATCGGCGCAGCCCCCGAATGGCGCCACGAAGACATGCCCGTCATGCCCAAGGGCCGCTACCGGCTGATGACCGATTACATGGGCCGCGTCGGCACCCATGGCACGCAGATGATGTATCGCACCTCGACCGTGCAGGTGAACCTCGACTATGCGTCCGAAGCCGACATGGTGAAAAAGCTGCGCGTCTCGCTGGCGCTGCAACCCGTGGCCACCGCCCTTTTCGCCTCGTCGCCCTTCTTTGACGGCAAACCCAACGGCCACAAATCATGGCGTTCGCGCATCTGGCGGGGCTTGGACGACAGCCGCACCGGAATGCTCCCCTTCGCCTTCGACGAAGGCTTCGGCTTCCAGCAATACGTCGATTGGGTGCTCGATGTGCCGATGTATTTCGTCTACCGCGACGGCAAATACATCAGTGCGCTGGGCCAATCCTTCCGCGCTTTCCTGCGCGGCGAGCTTCCCGCCATGCCGGGCGAAAAGCCCACGTTGTCAGATTGGGCCGACCATATGACGACAGTGTTCCCCGAGGCCCGCGTCAAGAAATACATCGAAATGCGCGGCGCCGATTGCGGCGATCAGGCCCATATCAACGCACTTCCCGCCTTCTGGGTCGGCCTGATGTATGACCAGACCGCCCTCGACGCCGCATGGGATCTGGTCAAAGGCTTCGATGCCGAGACCCGCGAAGGGTTGCGCGTCGCAGCCTCGGTCGACGGCCTGCAAGGCGAAGCGGGTGGCGTCAAACTGCACGACCTCGCCCGCGCCGCCGTGGGCCTGTCGCACGCAGGCCTTTCAGCCCGCGGCCAAGGCGAAGAACGCCACCTCGCGCCCTTGGTCGAAACGGTCAAGACAGGCATGACCCAAGCCGACCGCTGGCTTGACCTTTACAATGGCGCATGGAAGCGCAGCCTCGCCCCGCTCTACGACGCTGCCAGCCTCTGAAGCGTTTTCTGACCTCTGATCCCGCGCCGGAATTTTGACGCAAGTTCCGGCCGCCACCCGCGCGCCCCGATTTTTGCGTCAAAAATCGTCGCGAAATCTGCGTCAGATTTCGCCCTTCCCAAACGAAAACGGCCCGCAGATTGCTCTGCGGGCCGCTTCAATTCAATCCACCAAGCCTCAGTGCAGCTTGGCATCAACCTGCGCGATGGCCGCATCGATCGACGCAGCAGCGCCCTCGGCTGTCATCTGCTTGGCCAGAACGTCACCCGCCGCAGCCACGGCGACCGAAATCGCCTGATCCTTGACCGCACGGATCGCCGATTGCTCGGCCGATGCAATCTGGTCTTCCGCCGCTGCAACCCGCCGCGCGATCGACACCTGAAGATCCGCCTTTGCCTGTGCCGCAGCCGCCATCGCTTCTTCCTTGGCCGAAGCCACGATACGGTTCGCCTGCTCGATCACATCCTTCTGCTTGCGCTCATAGGACGCCAACAAAACCTTGGCCTCTTCCCGAAGCGCACGCGCCTCGTCAAGCTCGGCCTTGATCTGCACCGCACGCCCGTCGAGCATAGCGGCGATCTTGGCCGGCACCTTTGCGTAAAGCAGGATGCCGATGAAGACGATAAAGGCCAGCGTCACGATAAAGTCGGTATTCCGCAGCGAAAAGAACGGACCCGAAGCCGCCAGAGCGGGCGAAGCCGTCAAAGCCAGCACTGCAATCAGCTTTTTCATCGCTTACCCTTTCAGACGGGCGGAGACCGCCGCGTTCACGCCCGCAGCATCGACCTTGCCGCCCAAAGCCGCGACCAGTTCCTTGGCCGTGTCTTTGGCGACTGCGGTCACAGCCTCCATCGCACCGGCACGGATTTCGAGGATGCGCTTTTCCGACTCGGCGGACATCGCCGAAATCGCGACGTCGGCCTTGGCAGTCGCCGCATCCAGATCTTTCTGGATATCGACCCGCGCCTCGGCAACGATCCGCGCCGCTTCAACACGGGCCCGCGCCAATGCGTCGAGATAGGCTTTCTCTGCCTCTACCGACTTGGCCTTCAACTCTTCTGCCGCGGTCAGATCGTTGGTGATCAGACCCTTACGCTCTGCCAGAACGCCGCCGATCCGGGGCAGGGCAACGCGCGACAGCACGAAATAGATTACGCCAAGCGTGACGACGAGCCAGAATATCTGGTTCGGCATCCAGTCGGCGCAAAGCTGGGGCATGCCGATGGCACCGCCGACGTCATTGACGCAGGCACCCAGTTCAGCGGCAGCGTGGCCGGCAGCTTCGGTAGTTTCAGTCGCCATCTTGTCCTCCGCCGGACCCTTTGAACTTGGAGGGGGTGCCGTGGCTACGGCACACCCCCTTATGCAAGGATTCGAAGGATGATCAGACTGCGAACATCAACAGCAGAGCGACGAGGAACGAGAAGATCCCCAGAGCTTCTGCGAATGCCAGACCGATGAACAGGGTCGCAGTCTGCGAACCGGCTGCCGACGGGTTGCGAAGCGCACCGGCCAGGAAGTTCGCCGCCACGTTGCCCACACCGACAGCAGCGATGCCCGAACCGATAGCGGCGAGGCCGGCACCGATGAACTGACCCATGCTTGCGAGATCGCCTTCCATGATTTTCTCCTTAGATGGAATGCTTGAGATTACGAGTAGACCGTCGCGTCAATGTCCGGGATGCAGGGCATCGCGAAGATAGACGCAAGTGAGGATGGTAAAGACATAGGCCTGGATGAATGCCACCAGCACTTCCAGACCGTAGATCGCGGTGATCGCAAAGACCGACACCGGCGACAGCGCGGCGACACCGGCAAAGGCCGCGAAGACCTTGATGACCGTGTGGCCAGCCATGATGTTGCCTGCAAGACGGATCGAGTGGCTCACGGGCCGCACGAAATACGAGATTACCTCAATGATCGCAATGACCGGACGCAAGACCAGCGGCGCATCCGACATCCAGAACAGCCCGAGGAAATGCGTGCCGTTCTTGACGAAGCCAAGGATGGTCAGCGCGATGAAAACGCCAAAGCCGAGAACCGCCGTCACCGCGATATGCGACGTGGGGCTGAACGACTTGGGGATCAGGCTCAGGTAGTTCGAGAAGATGATGAACACGAACAGGGTGAAAATCTTGGGGAAGTATTTCACCCCGTCAGGTCCGGCGATGTCTTCGACCATCTTGTAGATGAAACCATAGGCCAACTCGGCGACCGACTGCACGCGCGACGGAATGACCGACCGGCCACGCGTGCCCAGAACGAACAGCGCAAAGGCTGCCAGAGCGGCAAGCGCCATCCAGAGCGTCACGTTCGTCACGGTATACCATTCGACCGAGCCGCCGCCGAACAGCGGCTTCACGATGAACTGGTCCATCGGGTGGAACACCAGACCGCCTTCGCTGTGTGCTTCGCTCGCCACGTCAGTCTTCCTCTCGCTTGGCGGCCGCCGCCACCGTCCGTTCCTGCACTTCTCGCGCCGAGCGCAGCATGGTTTTCACCCCCGCCGCAAACCCTGCGAATATGAACAGCACCAGAAACACCGGCATGGTCCCCAGCAGGGTATCCAGCCCGTATCCGATGCCGAAGCCGATCGCGAGACCGGCCACAAGCTCGACGACCATCCGCCACGCCAGTTGCGCCTGCGAATAGTCCTCCTTCTGGTGGCTCCGGCGCGGCCCCTCGGCCGCCTCCTTCGCCGCAGCAATCCGCTTCGCAAGCGCATCGAGACGCTCTTGATCGGGTTCGTCAGCCACGGCGCAGCCTCCAGATCGGTCGCGCCCTAGTTACGAAGCGCACCCCTGCAAGTCAAGCCGCGAATCCCTCCCCAAGAACGCGTTTAATCGTTTGAAATATATGACGAAAAATTAGATGGACAGATTCGGCGCACCCATTCGCCGCAACACGGTGCGGCAGCACGCTCCGATCGGCATATTCAACCATCCGGTTGACGATTGCACGACGGCCCGCCAATGTCCGGCCCATGCCCCCAAGCCTCGATGCCATATTCGCCGCCCTCGCCGACCCCACGCGCCGGTCGATCCTGACGATGCTGCTCGAAGACGACATGGCCGTGACCGATGTCGCCGAACCTTTCCACATGTCGCTGGCCGCCATCTCGAAACACCTGACCGTGCTGGCCGAGGCGGGGCTGATCACGCAGGAAAAGCGCGGCCGCGTGAAATGGTGCAAGCTGGAACCTGATGCCCTGCGCGCAGCCTCGGTCTGGATGCGCGGTTTCGGCCAGTTCGACCCGCTCGACCTCGACGCCTTCGAGCGTTTTCTCGAAACCGAGCTCGACCCGGAAACCGACGGGGGGCCAGCCCCCCGCACCCCCCCGGGATATCTAGACCAGCGCGAAAGGCAAAGCCTTCCTCGCCCGTTTCACACTCGCTCAAATATCCTCGGGGGTCCGGGGGCCGAGGCCCCCCGGCCGTTTCAACCGAACCAACCCCGATACGTCTCGCGCAGTATATTCTTCTGTACCTTCCCCATGGTATTGCGCGGCAGGCTGTCCACCACCGCCGCCGCCTTGGGCTGCTTGAACCGCGCCAGATCGCCCGCCACCGCAGCCAGCACCGCGCCCGCCTCCAGCGCCACACCCTTTTGCGCCACCAGCACCGCAAACACCGCCTCGCCGAAATCGCGATGCGGCACCCCGATCACCGCGCTTTCCAGCACGCCGGGCACCGCGTCGAGCAGCAATTCCACCTCTTTGGGATAGACGTTGTAGCCCCCCGTGATCACCAGATCCTTCGCCCGCCCGACGATGCTGACATACCCCTCACCGTCGCGCATCCCCAGATCGCCGGTGATGAACCAGCCATCGGGGCGCAACTCCTCGGCGGTCTTTTCCGGCATCCGCCAATAGCCTTGGAACACGTTCGGCCCGCGCACCTCGATCACGCCGACCTCGCCCACGGATACCTCGGCGCCATCCGCCATGATCCGCAGCTCCACCCCCGGCAACGGCAAGCCCACCGTCCCCGCCCGCCGTTCCCCGTCATAGGGGTTCGAGGTGTTCATGTTCGTCTCGGTCATGCCGTAGCGTTCCAGAATGCGATGCCCGGTCCGCGCCTCCCATTCCATATGGGTCTCGGCCAGAAGCGGCGCCGAACCTGAAACGAACAGCCGCATATGCGCCGCCGCCCCGCGCGACAGCCCCGCATCGTCCAGCAGCCGCGTGTAAAAGGTCGGCACCCCCATCAGCACCGTCGCGGCAGGCAGATGCGCCATCACCTGCCCCGCGTCGAACCCGGCCAGCCAGATCATCCGCGCCCCCGACAGCAACGCGACATTGGTCGCGACGAACAGCCCGTGGGTGTGAAAGACCGGCAAGGCATGCAACAGCACGTCCCTCTGCGTGAACCGCCACTCGTGAACCAGCACCTCGGCGTTGGACAAAAGATTGCCATGGCTCAGCATCGCGCCCTTGGACCGGCCCGTGGTGCCTGACGTGTAAAGCAACGCCGCAAGGTCGCCCGCCCCGCAACCTGCCAAAGTAACCGCCTCGGCCGCCCCCTCGGCCAGATCGCGCAAAGTCCCCGACCCGTCCGCGTCCAGCGTCAGCACCTCGGCACCATGCAGGCCCGCCACCCCGGCCAGACCCAGCGCCCTGCCACCGTCACACACGAACACCCGCGGCTGCGCGTCGTCCAGAAAATAGCCCACTTCCGCCGCAGTATAGGCCGTGTTCAGCGGCAGGAACACCGCCCCCAAAGCCACCGCCGCGCCATACAGCGCCAGCGCCTCGGGCGATTTGGCCACCTGAACCGCGATCCGGTCGCCCTTGACGACACCCAGACCGGCCAGCGCATTGGCCTGCCGCGCGATCATCCGGTAAAGCGCATCGCCCGAAACCTCGCGCCCGTCCGCCAACAGCAGAACCGCCCCCTGCCGCCCGCGTAGCGGCGCGAACAGCCGGTCGAACACCAGGTTCGCCATATCTCCCCCTCCCCTTCATCGCGCAACGCTGCCACAGCGCCACATGCCCCCGCAACCGCCAGAACCCGACACGATTTAACACAAGCCCACGCAGAATGACCGCCATTGCGCCGCAATCACGCCGCCCTTTCCGGCAAAACTGCCCTGCGGAACCATAGTCGGCGGGAGCGACGCTGGATGAAACTCGATCTCAAACGCCTCGCGCAACTGGCACTGTTCCGGCACAAGCGCGAACAGGTCGATCCGCATTTCGACCAGCGCCTGCAACGGCTCGGCACCCGCGAAGGACTGCGCGCAGCCCAGTCAGGCCCGTTCAGAACTCGGCCCGCACCCCCGGAAGCCTGAGTTCGGTCACCAGATCGCGCACCTCTTGGCGTGCTGCGATATTGGAAAGGTTCAGCTGGTCTACCCCCGTCTCGCGCAGGTCCAAAAGCGTCAGCCCGCGCGGGAACAGCTCGCGGAATATCACCCGCTCGGAAAAACCGGGCGCCACGCGAAAGCCGATCCGCTTGGCCAGTTCCTCAAGCGCGGCACCCACCTTCTTCTTGTTGTGCATCTGCTGCGCGCCCAGACGGTTACGGACGACGATCCAGTCGATAGGCTTCAGCCCCGCCTGCGCCCGCAATTGCCGCGCGTTCCAGACCATTTCGGAATAGATCGAAGGCCCCTTTACCCGGTTGGTCTCGGGGTCGATCCGCGCGAGCAGGTCGAAATCGACGAAACTGTCGTTCATCGGCGTCACCAGCGTGTCGGCCAGCGAATGCGCCACCTGTGACAGTCGCGTATGCGACCCGGGGCAGTCGATGATGATGAAATCCGAAACCGGCTCCAACTCGGCAATCGCCGCCGACAGCCGCGCGTCAAAGGCATTCTCGCCGGGCTGCAAGCCGTCTGCCGCCACCTCGGGCAACTCGCGGTAATCCGGCGTCGGCAGGGTCAGGGTCATCCTGTCCAGATAGGCGCGCCGGTTCTCGACATAGCGCCCGAACGTCTTTTGCCGCAGGTCGAGGTCAAGCGCGCCCACGCGAAACCCCAGCCGCACCAGCGCCGTGGCCACATGCATGCAGGTGGTCGACTTACCCGACCCGCCCTTTTCGTTACCGACGACGATGATATGCGCCATGACCAGAACTTCCCCCACGCGGCAGCGTTACCGCCGTTCTGGCAAGACCCGCGCAAAAGGGAAAGGGGGGCAGCCCGATTTTCCCGCAGCGTTGCCTCGACCTCGCGTTTTCTGACGCAGAAAACGCGCCGGAGTTTGACGCAAACTCCGCAAGCGCCCTTTGCCGGCGATGCGCGACACATCCACCCGAGCAACCCGGAATTTGCGTCAAATTCCGCCGCGAAGTTTGCGTCAAACTTCGCTTCCACAGCCGAAAAGGAAAAGGGCGCGCCCTGCGGCACGCCCTTTCCTGTCTCGCGGTGGTCGTGGATCAGAAACCCAGACCGGCGTATTTGTTCTTGAACTTCGACACGCGGCCGCCGGTGTCCATCAGCTTGGCCGATTGTCCGGTCCAGGCGGGGTGTGCCAGCGGGTCGATGTCGAGCGCCATCTGGTCGCCCTCTTTGCCCCAGGTCGATTTGGTCTGGAACACGGTGCCATCGGTCATCTTGATGTTGATGACGTGATATTCGGGGTGAATTCCGTTTTTCATCTGTCCAACCCTCACTCGGCTTTTTCTTTGTAGTTCGTGACTTCGGCGATACGGGCCGATTTGCCACGACGGGTGCGCAGGTAATACAGCTTGGCGCGACGGACGCGGCCGCGACGCACGACCTCGATCGAGTCGATGTTGGTCGAGTAGAGCGGGAACACGCGTTCCACGCCTTCGCCGAACGAAATCTTGCGGACCGTGAACGAGGCCGAGATGGTCATGCCGCCCTTGCGGCCGATCACGACGCCTTCGTAAGCCTGCACGCGCGAACGCGTGCCTTCGGTCACTTTGTAGCCGACGCGAACGGTGTCGCCGGCCTTGAAATCCGGGATGGTCTTGCCGAGGGCGGCGATCTGCTCGGCCTCGATCTGCGCGATAAGGTTCATGCGCATTCCTTTCCAACTTGCACGGGTTGTCCCGTGGCATGTGATGCCGCCCCAGAGCTTCCGGTCCTTGATCGGGTCCGCATCCGCGCCCGCCGGAGATAAGGCCTGCTTCTTTCGGTGCCGCCTCCCAGTCCTTGAACCTGCCGAAGGAAGCAGAGAACAAAGGGAATCGGGTCCGGATGACGAAACCGCCCCGGACTGCGGGCGTATAGGCGGGATCGCAGGGTGGGTCAAGCCGTGCCAGCGGTGTCCTTGTAGCCAAGGCCGGGGTTTCACACCCCCGGACCCCCGTGGGATATTTGGACGAATGTGAAAGCAGCCGGACCTATTTCGCCAAAAGGTCCGGCCTGCGCGCCTCGGTCAGCTTCAACGCCTCGGCCTTGCGCCACCTGGCAATCTCGCCATGGTTGCCCGACATCAGCACGGGCGGAATCTCGCGCCCTTCCCATTCGGCGGGGCGGGTGAATTGCGGGTGTTCCAGCAATCCGTCCGAAAAACTCTCTTCCTCGGTCGAGGCATGGTTGCCCAGCACGCCGGGAATAAGCCGCACCGTGGCGTCGATCATCGCCTGCGCCGCGATCTCGCCGCCAGTCAGCACGAAATCACCCAGGCTCACCTCTTGCACGTCCCAATGGTCCAGCACCCGCTGGTCCACGCCTTCGAACCGCCCGCACAGCAGCGTCATCCCCTCGGCCGCCGACCAGTCGCGTGCCATGGCCTGATCGAACGGCTTGCCGCGCGGGGAAAGATAGACGACCGGCCAGCGCGCCCGATCCATCGGCGCGCCGATGGCCGCCTGCCGCAGCGCCGCATCGACCACATCGGCCCGAAGCACCATGCCCGCACCGCCGCCTGCAGGGGTGTCATCGACATTGCGATGCTTGCCGATCCCGAATGTCCGCAAATCGAGCGCATCCAGCGCCCAAAGCCCCATGTCCAGCGCCTTGCCGGTCAGCGAAAGCCCCAGCGTGCCGGGAAAGGCATCGGGGAAAAGCGTGATGATCTTCGCCCGCCACGCCCCCTTGGCAACCAGCGGCTCCTCCATCAGGTCACGCGGCTTCAAGCTCGTCGAAACGCCGATCCGCCCGTGCGAGCGCAAGGCCCGCGGCGGCGGCAGGTCGTCGTCGACGCTCATTCCAGACCTTCGGGAATGTCGGCCACGATCTTTCCGGCCTTGATGTCGACGGTCGGCACCAAGGCCTGCGTGAATGGCAGCAGCAGGGCCGTCTTCATCCCCGGCCCCATCACCTCGAGCAGATCGCCCGCCCCGTGGTTGTGCACCGCCTGCACCGTCCCGATCACCGCGCCGCCGGTATCCTGCACCGCAAGCCCGATCAGGTCGGCATGGTAGAATTCGTCATCCGGCAGCGATGGCAGCCGGTCGCGGTCGGCATAAAGGCTTGTCCCCTTCAGCGCATCCGCCTGTTCCTTGGTCGCCACGCCAGAAAGCCGCGCGCCCAGACCGCCCGATACCGAAGCGCGGGTCAGCTTCACCGTAAACGACCGCGACCCGTCCTCGGTCCAGAGCGGCCCGTATGCGGCAACATCCTCGGGCGCGGCGCAAAAGCTTTTCAGCCGCACCTCGCCCGAGACGCCGAAAGACCCGGCGATGGCGCCGACGCAGATGCGGTCAGGTGTCATGGGGTCCCCCTTGTAAAATGGCGGGGGACAAAAGCCCCCCGCCCGCCGGTCACTCTTCCGCCGGAGCGGCAGCACGGGCGGCCTTTTTGGCGGCACGCTCGGTCATCATCTTGCCCGGAACGGCGGCTTTCGGGTTCGCGCGGACCTTCTTTTCCACCACGCCGGCCGCTTCGAGCATACGGCTCACACGGTCGGTCGGCTGCGCGCCCTGACCCAGCCAATGCTTGATCCGGTCGAGGTCCATCTTGATACGGTTCTCGTCATCCTTGGCGAGCAGCGGGTTGTAGGTGCCCAGCTTCTCGAGGAAGCGGCCATCGCGCGGCATGCGGCTGTCGGAAGCGACGATCGAATAGAACGGGCGCTTCTTGCTGCCGCCACGGGCCAGACGGATTTTCATTGCCATGATATAGTCTCCTTGGGTTTACTTGGGCCGCATCCCTGCGGCTTGGGGTTTTTCCGTAGGGTGCGCGGTCGCCGCGCACCTTCGGGTCATTTCTGCAGTTTCTCGTGATGCCTGATGACTTCGCCGATGATGAAGGTCAGGAATTTCTTGGCGAATTCAGCGTCGAGGTCGGCTTCCGCCGCCAGCCGTTCCAGCCGCGCGATCTGGCGTTCCTCGCGCGCGGGGTCGCTGGGGGGCAGGGCATGTTCTGCCTTCAGCCGCCCGACCGCCTGCGTGCGCTTGAAACGCTCGGCAAGCGTATAGACAAGGATCGCATCCAGCCGGTCGATGCTGTCGCGGTGGTCGCGCAACAGTTCGGCTGCGCGCTGCGTGGCGTCGGTCAATGGGTCAGTCATCGCAATACCTCCGACGCCGGATGGCGAAACACAAGACAGGGCGGCACGCCGATCGACTGCGCCCCGGGATCGACCACGGCACCCAACCGCAAAGCCAACGCCCGCGAGCGGGCATTGCCCTCGGCCACATAAGAGACAGCCGTGGTCCAGCCGAGTGTGCGATACGCATAGTCACGCGCCGCTACCGCCGCCTCGAAGGCCAGCCCCTTGCCCTCGGCGGCAGGGTTCCAGACCGACCAGCCGATTTCGCGCTCGGGCCATGTCTCGGGAAACCACGGGCCGGTCATGCCAAGCGGCGTCGCATCGCCCTTGGCATGGAACACGAACATGCCAAAGCCGCGTGCCACCCAATGGCCGATCAGATGGCAGAACCCGCGCCATGTGTTCGACAGGTCATAATCGCCCGTCCGGATGAACTGCCCCCGCTCCGATGCCAGCATGGCATCGAACGCCGGCCAGTCTTCCGCCTCCGGCGCACGCAGCACCAGACGTTCGGTCGTCACCACAGGAACACCCGAAAGCGAGATCATTTCTTCTTCATCAGCCCCGACAGGCTCGGCGGCAGCGAAAGCCCCTGGCGCGGCATTCCGGGGAAACCGCCGCCTTGGCCCATGCTCTGCTTCATGCCGCGTGCGGCCTCTTCCAACTGCTCGGGCGACATCTTCGACGGGTCGGGCAAGCCGCCCTTGCCCATCATCTGCTTGAGGGCCTGTTTCATCATGCCCCCCTTGCCCATCTTCTTCATCATGTCGGCCATCTGCTTGTGCTGCTTGAGCAGGCGGTTCAGGTCCGACACGTCCATTCCGGCCCCTGCCGCGATCCGCTTCTTGCGGGACGCCTGCAACAGGTCAGGGTTCGCACGTTCGCGCTTGGTCATCGACTGGATCAGCGCGATCTGCCGTTTCAGCATCTTGTCGTCGATGCCCGCTTCCGCAGCGGCGGCCTGCATCTTGCCCATGCCGGGCAACATGCCCATCAACCCCTGCATGCCCCCCATCTTGATCATCTGCTCGAGCTGCATCTTCAGATCGTTCATATTGAACAGACCCTTGGCAAAGCGCTTGGCCATGCGCTCGGCCTGCTCGGCCTCGAACGTCTCTTGCGCCTTTTCGACAAGCGCGACGATGTCGCCCATGCCGAGGATACGCCCCGCGACCCGCTCGGCCTCGAATGTCTCGAGCGCGTCCATCTTCTCGCCCAGACCGACAAAGCGGATCGGCTTGCCGGTCACCGCCCGCATCGACAGCGCCGCACCGCCGCGCCCGTCGCCATCCATCCGCGTCAGCACGACGCCGGTGATGCCCACCTTGCCGTCGAATTCGGCGGCCACGTTCACCGCGTCCTGACCCGTCAGACCGTCGACGACCAGCAGCGTCTCGCGCGGGGCGGCGATGTCGCGCACCGCCTGCACCTCGTCCATCAGCACTTCGTCGATATGCAACCGGCCCGCGGTATCGAGGAAAAGTACATCATAGCCGCCAAGGCTGGCTTGGGTCTTGGCCCGCTTGGCGATCTGTACCGCCGTCTCGCCCTTGACGATGGGCAGGCTGTCCACCCCGATCTGCGCGCCGAGGATCGCCAACTGCTCCATCGCTGCCGGACGGTTGGTGTCGAGCGAAGCCAGAAGCACCCGCTTGCCGCCCCGGTCCTTCAACCGCTTGGCCAGTTTGGCCGTGGTGGTTGTCTTGCCCGACCCCTGCAAACCGACCATCAGGATCGTCGCAGGCGGGTTGTCGATCTTCAGCGCATCCGGCTCGCCATCGCCAGCCAGCACGCGGATCAGCTCGTCATGCACGATCTTTACGACCATCTGCCCCGGCGTGACCGATTTGGTGACCGCAGCGCCCGTCGCCTTGTCCTGCACCCGCTTGATGAAATCGCGCGCGACAGGCAGCGAAACGTCGGCTTCCAAAAGCGCCGTCCGCACCTCGCGCAGCGCGGTGACGACATCGGCCTCGGTCAGCGCGCCCGCCTTGGTCAGACGGTCGAATACGCCACCAAGGCGTTCTGACAGGCTTTCGAACATCGGCGCACCTCCAAGGGGCATTTCGGGATGGCCCGCTATGGGACCGGCAGACAGTGAACCCAAGGCAAATAGGAAAAGGCACCTGCGGGCGCAACGCGCTGGCAGATGGCGATCCCGGCAAAAGCCAAGGGACCGGAAGCGAACATGCCCCCGGGAATTACCGCCAGCCCCTACGCCCATCCCCCGCGCGTGTCAAGCCAAGCCCCCCGCCCGCAAGCGTCACCCCCACGCCCACTCCGATTTTTCTGCGAAAAATCGCGCCCGACCCCTGCCCGTTTCATAAAACCGAACAGGCCGCCCGTCCTGTTCCGTCGCGCCCGCCGCTGTAAAGACGAGTATTTCGGCAAGGGTGAAACAGCAGCCGGTCATGCCTTTCACACTTGGCAGGAAATACTCTCGGGGGGAGGCGCGGCACGCGCCGTGGGGGGCAGACAGCCCCCCTGCCGCACCGCCGGAAGTCCGCAAACCAGCCGCAGCCGCACTTGCAAGCCCGCGCGCCTTATGGCCAGATAGCGTCGGACATGTTCACAGGCGCACAAGTGATGACCATCGACACATGGGATGAAATCCGCACCGCCTTTCAGGTCGCCCGTCTCGGTACCGTCTCGGGCGCGGCGGATGTGCTGGGGGTTCACCACGCCACCGTGATCCGCCATATCGACGCGCTGGAAAAGCGATTGGGCACACGCCTCTTCCAGCGCCACGCCCGCGGCTATACCCCGACCGAGGCAGGCAATGACCTGCTTACCGTCGCCCAAACCACCGACGAGCAATTTGCCCAGCTTGCCAACCGTATCAAAGGGCACGGCGAAACCGTCGCGGGCGAATTGGTCGTGACATCGATCGTCGGCCTCTCGGACCTTTTGATGCCGGTCATGGGCCAGTTCCAGACGCTGCATCCCAATGTCATCCTGCGCTTCCTGACCGACATGCGTGTCTTCCGCCTCGACTACGGCGAAGCGCATGTGGCCATCCGCGCCGGTGCCGCGCCGGAAGAACCCGACAACGTCGCCCAACCGCTCGCCCGCATCAGGACCGGCCTATACGCCACCCGCAGCTATGCCGAACGCTATGGCCTGCCGCAGTCCGAGGCCGAGTTTTCCGCCCATCATTTCGTCGTGACGGATTCGGCCGAAAGCCGCGCCCCCTTCTATCGCTGGCTGCGCGGCATCACCCCGCCCGAATCCCTGACCTACCGCGCCACCGAACCGGCAGCTCTCGAATCGGCGATCCGTTCAGGCCTCGGCATCGGGTTCCTGTCGGCCTTCAAGGCCCAGAAGGACCCCGATCTGGTCGAGGTCCTGCCCCCCCGACCGGAATGGGACGCGCCACTCTGGATCGTCACCCATGTCGATCTGCACCGCACCCGCAAGGTCCAGGCCTTCCTCACCGTCCTGAAAGACGCCGCCAAAAGCTGGACCCTGTGACCCTGAACCAAGGCCATCCGTTTTGATCCTGACCGACCCGCAGCGCGGCCATCTGGCCATGCTCAGCTTCTCGGCCCTTGTCGCAGGCTCCTTCAGCCTCGGCTCGATGGCTGCACCTTTCATCTCGCCCCTTGCCCTCACCTCGGTGCGTTTCCTGCTGGCGGGCGCAATCGTGGGCGCGGCAGCCGCAGCCTTGCGCCGCCTGAACCGTCAGGCCTTGCAGGCACCCTGGCGCTACCTTGTCCTTGGCGGATTGATGGCGACCTATTTCGTCGCGATGTTCGAAGGGTTGAAGACGGCGGCGCCAGTGTCTTCGGCCGCCGTCTTCACCCTGACCCCCGCCATGGCAGCAGGCTTCGGCTGGTTCACGCTGCGCCAGCGCGTCACGCCCCGCATGGCACTCGCCCTCGCCATAGGCGGGGCAGGCGCGCTCTGGGTCATCTTCCGCGCCGACCTGCACGCGCTGCTGAATTTTCACATCGGCAGGGGCGAATTCATCTTCTTCTGGGGCTGCATGGCCCATGCGCTTTACGCCGCGCTCGTGCGTAAACTGAACCGGGGCGAGGCTGCCGTCACCTTCACCTTCGGCATGATGGTGGCGGGCTGGGCGCTGTTGACCCTGCTCGGCTGGCACGACCTGACCGTGACGGATTGGGCAGGCCTGCCCGCCATCGTCTGGATCACGCTGGTCTATATCGCCATCGCGGCAAGTGCTGCCACCTTCGTCCTTGTGCAATACGCCACGATGCGCCTGCCCGCAGCCAAGGTCATGGCCTATACCTACCTCGTGCCCAGCTGGGTCATCCTGTGGGAAATCGCGCTGGGCCGCGCGGCACCCCCCGCGACGATCCTGATCGGGATCGCCCTGTCCATCCTCGCGCTTTTCCTGCTGCTGAAAGACGAACACTGACAACGGCGCAGGGGGCTGTCTGGCCCCCACGGGCCGCAAGCGGCCCTCCCCCCGAGGATATTTGAACGAGCATGAAAGCAGGCCCCATTCCTTTTCACGCTTGCCCAAATATCTTCGGGGGGTGAATTGGCCGGCACGGCCAAGAGGGAGGCAGACGGCCAAGCCCACTGCGATAAATGTTGATGCCAGCCTACGTCTGGGGGGTGTCAACATTTTCATTGTCCCACCATGATCCAACTTGACGCTCGCTAACGGAAGCAAGCCAATACACAAAGATTCGCTCCAGCGTTACGGTTGAGATCGGCCTAGTTCACGTGTTGTGTTCAGTCTGTTTTTGTTCCGATATGTGAAGAAAGCGCCTTATTCTTCCATAAGCTCTGTAGAAGAATAACCCGCTCAGAAAAAGGAGCGGAGGAAATATCTTCGCGCCCATCGATGAGTGGAACGCTTCGACTCTAAACAAAAGCAGACAGATCACGAGGATCAGAATCGCTGCAAACATATGCAGCACACCGATAAAGAAAAGGCGGCGTCGCTCGCTGTCTCTGATAGCCAAAGCCTACCTCGCCAATAAACAGCAGACCAAAAGGTATCTGACATTCCCCAAGTGGCCAGACGTCTGAAGACAGGATCGCCTGTTCTCTGTCCGTTGAACAACCGTTTTCTGTCCAGAGCGGCACCTGCGGTCGTGCTGGCTGATTGAACCGGGCCTTTGCTTCGAATGGCGTCGCACAAAACTGCGAGCGGTCGTTCCCTAGGGTGCTGTCAACAAGATGCGGCACTTGCGCTACCTATTGTGTGCGCCAAGAGGGTCCGACGCGCCGTTGCCAACCCTCATTTCGCCTACCGGACGACATATCTACGCGTCAATATTTACCTGTAAGGGCTGGGCAGACGGCCCCCTTTTCTTGCGCCGACACCCGCACCGGACCGTCAGGCACGGGCGTGATTTTTCGCAGAAAAATCGGGGTGGTCTACACCGCGCCCTCGTCCTCGATGTTCAGGACCGTGCCGCAGGCCTTGCAATGCACCGCGTCGTAATCGTGGCGCAGCAAGCCGCAGGTCGGGCATTTGTGCTCGACCTTGGGCGGGCGCACCAGAACCTGTATCAGGCGGATGAACAAAGACACGCCGAAGATCATCACCAGCACCGACAACAGCCGCCCGTCCGTGCCGGTCAGGGTGATGTCGCCAAACCCCGTCGTCGTCAGCGTGGTCACGGTAAAGTAAAGCGCATCGGCATAGTTGCGAACATCGGGATTGCGGGCGACCTGAGTCTCATAGACCAGCCCCGTCATCACGAAAACGAAGATGGCAAGGTTCACCCCCGCCACGACCGATTGCTCGTTCTGGCGGAAAAACCCCCAATCCTGCCGCAACCGCCGCAAGACCAAGGGCGAGCGCGTCAACCGGAACATCCGCGCCACCCGCAGAAAGGCCAACCCCTCGCCTGCCAGCGGTGCCAGAAGCGAGATGATGACCACCAGATCGGCAATCCCTGCCACCGACAAGACCTCGCCCCGCCGGTCGCGCGCCGCAAGGATCCGCGACGCGAACTCGACGGCGATCAGCACGCCCAGCGCGACATCGACCACCTCGATCCAGAAGCTGCGCGCCATGAATGATGTGGCGACGATGAAGACCACCGTCGCCAGATCGAACAGCAACAACCCGTAGCGGAACCGCACCGCAGCGCGGCTCTCGCCTTCGTATAGCGCTGTAAGCCGCGCTCTCACCGCAACGCGTCGGGCAACAGCGCCTCGGGCAGGTTCTGGAAGGCGACAGGCCGCAGCCAGCGCCGGATCGCCATCGTCCCCACGCTTGTCGCGCCAAAGTTGGTCGATGCCGGATAGGGCCCGCCATGCACCATCGCCTCGCTCACTTCGACCCCCGTCGGAAAGCCGTTGGCAAGGATACGCCCGGCCTTGCGCTCCAGAACCGGCATCAGTCGCCGCGCAAGGCCCGTGTCGGGTTCGTCCATCTGCAAGGTGCAGGTCAACTGCCCCTCAAGCCCGCGCGCCACCGCGAACAGTTGCGCCTCGTCGCGCAACCGCACGATCACGCCCAAGGGGCCGAACACCTCATGGCCCAGCGTATGGTCGGCCAGCCAATCGTCACCCGACACCTCGAACACATAAGGCGAGGCGTTGCGGCGGTCGCACATGCTGGTCAGCACGGCCCGCACCCCCTTGGCAGCCCCGATCCGCTCGGCCCCTTGGCGGTAGGCCGTGGCGATCCCTTCGGTCAGCATCACCTGCGGGCCGATGGCCGCGACCGCATCCTTGGCAGCAGCGACGAAGGCATCGCCCTCGGCCCCCTCCATCACCAGAACCAACCCCGGATTGGTGCAGAACTGTCCCGCCCCCATGGTCAGCGAACCGGCCCAGCCGGCAGCGATCGCAGCCCCCCGCGCCGCCGCAGCGGCGGGCAGCACGAACATCGGGTTGACCGACCCCAACTCGCCATAGAACGGGATCGGCACCGCACGCTGCGCGCACAGATCGAACAGCGCCCGCCCGCCACCCAGCGACCCGGTGAACCCGACCGCCGTAATCAGCGGATGCTGCACCAGCGCCGCCCCCAGATCGTTGCCAACCCCCTGCACCAGCGAGAACACCCCCGGATGCAGGCCCAAGGCCCTGATCGCCGCGTCGATGGCTTGCGCTACGATCTCGCCGGTTCCCGGATGCGCCGGATGGCCCTTGACCACCACAGGGCAACCCGCCGCCAAAGCCGACGCCGTATCGCCGCCCGCCGTCGAAAACGCGAGCGGGAAGTTCGACGCGCCGAACACCGCCACCGGCCCCACGGGCCGCTGCATCATGCGGATGTCGGGGCGCGGCAGCGGCTTACGGTCGGGAAGTGCTGCGTCATGGCGCAGGTCAAGGAAATCGTCCTTGCGGATATGGCTGGCAAACAGCCGCAACTGCCCCGTCGTGCGCCCGCGCTCGCCATCCAGCCGCGCGGTGGGCAGGCCCGTCTCGGCGCTTCCCGTGGCGGTCAGATCGGCGCCCCGCGCCTCGATCTCGTCGGCGATGCGTTCCAGAAACACCGCCCGCTCTTCCCGCGTCAGCGCGGAATAGGACCAATAGGCCTCTTCCGCCGCCTTCACCGCACGGTCCACCTCGGCGACCGACGCGCTCGAGAACTCGAACCCCTCGCCCGCTGCGGGCGAGGACTTGAACCGTCCCGGCCCCGAAACCCAGTCTCCGGCGATAAGATGTTTTCCGGTCAGCATGGCCCAAGCCCTCCGCAACGAATTTCCATTGCTGCCGACATGCCAGTTTCACCGGCCAAGGTCAAAGCCCCCCAGCCGAAACCCGCCCCCTAGACACGCGTTACGCGGCGGGCAGAGGAAAACTCACGCGCATCCGCAAGCCAAAGGTGCCGCGTCCCTCGCCGCTCATATCCTCGGCCCCGCTATCGCGCGAAATCTCTCCCCCGATCTGTTGCACCAGCGCGTCGATGATCGCAGCCCCCGACCGGCGCGGCGCCACCTCGGGCAGGCCCACGCCATCGTCGCTGACCTCCATCAGTCCCGTCTCGCCCTTGCGGTTCAGCCGCACACGGATGGTTCCGGCACTGCGCCCCTGAAACGCGTGTTTTACCGCGTTGGTCAGCAATTCGGCCGCGATGATCGCCAGCGGAGTCGTCGTCTCCGGCCCCAGCACGATCCCCGTCTCGGTCTCGCAGATCACCGAAATTCCATGCTCGCGCGGCACGATGGCGGGGCTGTAGGCAATCTCGCGCAGCGTTTCGGAAAAATCCACATGCACCCCGTCGGCCGCCTGATACATCAGGTCATGCACGCGGCTGATCGCTCCGATCCGCGCCTTCAATTCGTTGCCGTCGATCCCGGCCTTGCCGCGCATCTGCATGTTGATCAACGAAACGATCAGCGACAGATTGTTCTTCACCCGATGGTTCGTCTCGCGCATCAGCCTGATCCGCTCGTCCGCCAGTTTCTCCGCCGCCTCCACCCGCCGATGCGCGGTTTCCAGTTCGAACCGCTGCGCCATGCGCTGGCGCAGGCGGTTCGCGGTCAGCGCGGCAAACAGCCCGATGGCGGCGAACAGCACCCAGACCGGCAGCGCCCGCTTGAGCCATGTCGTCGTCACCGCCGCAGTCGGCGTGCCGAAATTGGCATAAAGCGGCAGATCGCCCATCTTGTGATAGGCGTAAAGCCGTTCGATCCCGTCCGTCGCCGCCACGGTCGTCATCCAGCCCCGCACCGGATCGACCTTGATCGCCTTTCGCACGCCTGCGTCAGGCGGCAGCATCATCGGCTCGGACGGCACATTGCGGATCATCAGCAACCCGTCCTCGCGCATCACCGAAGCGATGTCGCCCGTCCGTGTCGCGATCCCTTTCAGGAAATCCCCGATCAGCTTGCTGTCCACCGCCGAGACGATCACCAGCACCCGCCCGTCCGGCATCTGCAAAGGCGAAGCCACGACGAAAGCATCCTCCTTGCGTAGCTCCAGCTTGATCCGGTCGATGAACAATTCGGACCCGCCCGCAATCGCATCCAGATAGGCCCGTGGCCCGAAACGCCCGTCGATCGGAAAGGCCCTGCTGGTCGAGACGAATGTCCCGTCGGTCCCGATCACCGCCACCCCGCGCATCGACACGTTGTTCTTTTCGAGGCCCGCCAGAAACTCGTGAAATCGCCGGCTCCGCAAAAACCCGAAATCCTCGGTCTCGGCCCGCACCCGCACGGCTGAGTGGATAACGGTCTGGGTCTGGATCATCCGTTCGAGGTACTGGCCGACCAGCACGGCATTGTCGACCGCATGGCGCCGCGTCGTGTCGACCTCTGCACGATAGGCGATGACGCCCCAGATGACAGCCGCAAGAAGCGGCAACACAATGCTGCCGATACGCGTTGCCAAAAATGCACGTCTCTCGTCGCGCGTTGCTCTCTGCACGGCGGGATACCCTTGCGATGCGATAAAGTTTCGGGTCGCTCTGGACCGGATCAACCAACGGAAGAAAACTGACAGGCAAGAAATCGGGCAAGCTGGCCCATCACAGGCGAACCACACAGGCCCGCACAACCTTTATACGTTAAGGCCCGGCCAAGCCTGCGGTCAACAGCCCGCACCCCTTCCGACTTGCGTCATAGGTGTCAGCGATTTCCTTTCGGCAGGCCCCCGCCGAACAGACGCGCCCGAACTTGCTTTCGGTCAACCTGCGCTCACAGCCCTAGCCCAGCGCACAGCCCTAGCCCAGTGCATAGCCTGCCCCGCGCACCGTGCGGATAGGATCGCTTGCCCCGTTCGCCACCAGCGCCTTGCGCAGGCGGCCCACATGCACGTCGACCGTGCGCGTATCGACATAGATGTCGCGCCCCCAGACCCGGTCGAGCAACTGCTCGCGCGTCCAGACCTTGCCCGCTTTTTCCATGAATGCCGCCAGCAGCCTGAACTCGGTCGGCCCCAGCTTCAGCACGGTATCGCCCCGGAACACCCGATGCGTCTCGGCGTCCAGCCGGATGTCGCCGAACTCCAGCACCACCCCAACGGTCGAAGGCCGCACCCGCCTTATCTGCGCCCGTGCCCGTGCCATCAGCTCGACCATGGAATAGGGCTTGATCACATAGTCATCCGCCCCCGTTTCCAACCCGCGCACACGGTCCACCTCTTCGGCCCGAGCCGACAGGATGATGATCGGTATCCCCCGCGTCTCGGGGCGCAGCTTCAGGCGGCGGCACACCTCTATCCCCGAAACCTTCGGCATCATCCAGTCCAGGATGATCATGTCGGGCGCGTCCTCTTCGACCAGCAAAAGCGCATCCTCGCCATTGTCGGCCTGCGTCACGTCGAAACCCTCGGCCTCGAGGTTATAGGCCAGCACCTCGCGTTGCGCCGGTTCATCCTCGACCAGCAGCACCCGCGGATGCGTCACCGAGGGCGCAGCCATCAGCCGCGCGCCCCCATGCCTTGAACGGCCTCGGCCTTGGGCCGCTCGTCTCCGGGCATCGCGCCCGACACCAGATAGATCACCTGCTCGGCGATGCCGGTGGCATGGTCGCCCACGCGTTCTATGTTCTTGGCGATGAAATGCAGATGCATCGCCGCCGTGATATTGCGCGGATCTTCCATCATATGCGTCAGCAATTCGCGGAACAGCGCGTTATACATCTGGTCGATCTCGTGGTCGCGCTGGCGGATATCCTCGGCCACCACCGCATCGCGCGCGATATACGCGTCCAGCGCATCCTTCAGCAGCACCACCACCGCCCGCGCCATCCGCTTGACCGATCCGGTCGACGCGCCAAGCGGCGACATCTGCGACAGGACCGCCGCCCGCTTGGCAAGGTTCTTAGCATAATCGCCCGCCCGCTCCAAGGCTGCGGCGATCCGCATCACCGTCAGCACGGTCCGCAAATCGCCCGCAATCGGCGCGCGCAGCGCGATCAGCCGCGCACATTCGGTCTGGATATCCTGCTCCAGCGCGTCGATCGCCTTGTCACCGGCGCGCACCCGCTGCGCCAGTTCCTCGTCGCGGTTGTCCAGCGCATCCGCCGCATCCAGCAGCGCCGCCTCGACCAGTCCGCCCATCCGCATCACATGCGCCTGCACTGCTTCCAGATCACGGTCGAATGCCGAAAGGATATGAGTGTTCGCCATGTCTTTTCCCCTCAGCCGATCCGGCCGCTGATATATGATTCCGTGCGCGGATCTTTCGGCGCGGTAAAGATCGTCCCCGTCTCGCCATATTCGACCAGCGACCCGAGGTGGAAGAACGCCGTCCGCTGGCTGACCCGAGCGGCCTGCTGCATCGAGTGCGTCACGATCACCACCGAAAACTGCGACCGCAACTCGCTGATCAACTCCTCGACCTGCGCCGTGGCGATCGGGTCAAGCGCCGAACACGGCTCGTCCATCAAAAGCACCTCAGGGCTGGTCGCAACCGCCCGCGCGATGCACAAACGCTGCTGCTGCCCGCCCGAAAGCCCGGTGCCGGCCGCCGTCAGACGGTCCTTGACCTCGTTCCACAGCGCCGCCTTGCGAAGCGAGCTTTCGACAACCTCGTCCAACTCGGCCTTGGTCCGCGTCAGGCCGTGAATCTTCGGCCCGTAAGCCACGTTGTCGTAGATCGATTTGGGGAACGGGTTCGGCTTTTGAAACACCATCCCCACCTTGGCGCGCAACTGCACCGGGTCCACGCGGGCATCATAGATGTCCTGCCCGTCCATCTCGATCAACCCCTCGACCCGCGCGCTTGCCACGGTGTCGTTCATCCGGTTCAGGCAACGCAAGAACGTCGACTTTCCGCAGCCCGAAGGCCCGATGAACGCCGTCACGGTCTTGTCGAGGATCTCGACATCGACATTCTTCAACGCATGGTTGGTCCCGTAATAGACGTCCACTGCGCGGGCCGACATCTTGGATTTTTCACTCACGGCTCTCTCCGTCAATCGCATGTCGTTCATATCATATCCCCTTACCAGCGGCGCTCGAAACGGCGACGCAGGATGATCGCCACGGCATTCATCGTCAAAAGGAACACCAAAAGCACGATGATCGCACCCGATGCCCGTTCCGCAAAGGCCGGATCGGCCCGTTGTGTCCAGCTATACACCTGCACCGGCAAGGCGCTTGCCGGATCGAAGAACCCTTCCGGCGGCGACGAAGGATAGTCCTTCACGAAAGCCACCATCCCGATCAGCAAAAGCGGCGCACTCTCGCCCAGCGCCCGAGCAAGGCCCAGAATGGTCCCCGTCAAGATCCCCGGCATGGCAAGCGGCAGGACGTGATGGAAAATCGACTGCATCTTCGACGCCCCCACCCCCAGCGCCGCATCGCGGATACTGGGCGGCACGGCCTTCAGGCTGGCCCGCGTGGCGATGATGATGGTGGGCAGCGTCATCAGCGTCAGCACAAGCCCCCCCACGATAGGCGCCGATTGCGGCAGGCCAAGGAAGTTGATGAACAAGGCCAGCGCAAGGATGCCGAACACGATAGACGGCACGGCGGCCAGATTGGCTATGTTGATCTCGATAAGATCGGTCCAGCGGTTCTTCGGCGCGAGTTCTTCCAGATAGATCGACGCGGCCACCCCGATGGGCAACGAAAGCACCAGCACGATCATCATCATATAGGCCGACCCAAGGATCGCGACACCCAGCCCCGCGCTTTCCGGCCGCAACTCGGACGCATCCGGATTGGTCAGGAACTTCCAGTTGAACCCCGTCTTGATCACACCCGCATCTGCCATGCGCTGCGCGACCACCAACTGCTCGGGGCTGATGTTGCTGTCGCGCGCCGCACTTTCCATCGTGACGCGGCCCTTGAAATAGCCGTCTACCCGACCGTTCGCCATGGCGTTGAAGGTCAGCGTGGTGCCGATAAGATCGGGGTTTGCCAGCACCGTATCGCGCAGGTCGGCGGCGGCTTCCTTCGACAGCAGGCCCATCAAATCCTTGGGCTTCATCCCGCCGGTATCGACCCCGCGGTCTTCCAGCATCTTCTGCAGCGCACCTTCGATCAGCTTGCCATAGCCGACCGTCGTAACCTTCGCCATCGCCGCAAGATCGCGCGCCCCCGACTTGTCGAGCTTGGCCTCGTCCAGCGGGATCGCCATTTCGATATGCGTCTGCCGGAACGACGACAACCCGTTCCCCAGAACCGAGGCCAGCAGGAAGACAAGCGCCAGCATCCCCAAGCCGACAGCGGCGACACCCAGCATACGGAACCGCTTCTCGGCCGCGTTGCGCGCCTTGGTGCGGGCGTCCGGCTCCAGCAGTGACGGCTTGCGCCCCTCGAAATCCACAGCGGTCATTCGTATTGCTCCCGATATTTCCGCACGATCGCCAGCGCCAGTACGTTCAGCCCCAGCGTAAAGACGAACAAGGTCAAGCCCAGCGCAAAAGCCACCAGCGTCTCGGGGCTGGCAAACTCGGTGTCGCCGGTCAACTGGCTGACGATCTTCACCGTCACCGTGGTCATCGCCTCGAACGGGTTCAGGCTCAGCTTCGCAGCCGCCCCCGCCCCCAGAACCACGATCATCGTCTCGCCGATCGCACGGCTTGCCGCCATCAGCACAGCCCCCACGATCCCCGGCAAAGCGGCGGGGAAAACCACCTGCTTGACCGTTTCCGACTGCGTGGCACCGATCGCATAAGACCCGTCGCGCAGCGCCTGCGGCACCGCGTTGATGATGTCATCGGACAACGAAGACACATAAGGGATCAGCATGATCCCCATCACCACGCCCGCCGTCATCACGCTCGACGACGACTCGCCCAGACCCAAGGGCTGCGCGAACCAGTCGCGCAGGAACGGCCCCACCGTCATCAGCGCGAACAATCCGTAAACGATCGACGGAATACCGGCGAGGATTTCCAGCGCGGGCTTTGCGACACTCCGCACCCGGCCGCTGGCATATTCCGACAGGTAGATCGCCGCCATCAGCCCGACAGGCACCGCCACGACAAGCGCGATGAAAGACACGTAAAGCGTGCCCCAAAGCAGCGGCCAGATCCCCAGATCGGACCCGCCCCCGAATTTCGGTGCCCATGTCAGCGAAAAGAAGAAATCCTTGGCCGGATAAAGCCGGAAGAAGTGCCAGCTTTCGAACACAAGGCTCAGAATGATGCCCAAGGTCGTCAGGATCGCGACCGAAGACGCACCGATCAACAGCACCTTTACGAAACCCTCGACGACATTGCGCGCCCGGAACGCGGGCGTCACCCGCATCGCGGCAAGCAGGAACCCCGCAACCGCCAACCCCAGCGCAGAAACCGACAGCCAGCCGCGCCCCGTCGCCACCTCGGCCCGGTAAACCGCGGCGGCCTCGGCCACATGCGGGCTGACGTCTGCGGCAAGCGCCACGCCCGCATCCGCAAGGCGCGTCTTCAGCGCCGCCGGATCGGCCACCAGCCGCGCCACCTCGTCCTCGGGCGTACCACGCGCCACCAGCACATCGACGCCCCCGGCGATACGCCGCACGTCCGACATGACAAGATCGCGCGTCGATCCGGCCCCGATATCCTCGGGCAGGATCATCCCGGTCACATGCGCCTCGATCAGCACGGGCTGGACCAGCAGCCAGACCAGCATAAGCGCAAAGGCCGGAACAGCGGTGAACAAGGCGACAGTCGCCCCGTAATAGGTGGGCAGCGAATGCAATTCGCGCGTGTCACCCTTGACCGAAAGAACCGCCCTCTGGCGTCCCATAATGAAACCAAGGGCAGCAAGCCCCAGCAAAACCAGCGATAAAAGACCGACCGTCATGTCACGTCCTGCTTAAAGGGAACAGGGCGCGGCGCATCGCCACCCCCTGCAAGGTTGTTATTCCAGCGGCCCCATGACCGTTTCGTCTGCCACAGCCGCCCCCGCAGCAGCCAGAACAGCCAGCGCCGAGAGGGTATGCTTCAATGCGGTCATGGTTCACTCCACAAAGGTCCGGCGCAGCGCACTGGGCACTTTGCAGCATGTCTAGGCGCGGTCTATGTCGCTTGCGTAATAGATTTATGACAGTTTTGTTGCGAACCATCCCGCCCCGCAATCCGAAGATTTTTATCCTGAAAATCTTCGCCTTGCCCCTGCCCGCATCCTGCCTGCACGCCCCCTGCACGCCCGCGCGACTCCCGCGCGACTCCCGCGCGGCTCCCGCGCGGCTCCCGCGCGAAGCGAACTTCGTCCCCCGCACCCCTTGGCAAACGGCAGAATCGCCCCTCACAACCCTGCGAGAACCCCGCCTTTTGCGGCCCCTGCCTTTGTCGCCGCGAAAAAACACCCCATGTCGCGACGGAATGATATGGATCGCTGCGTAAAACCTACCGCCTCGCCTCAGGAACGGACCCCGATGACCGACGATTCCACCGACATCTCCCGCCTGATCGCCGGATCGGGCACAGGACGCAGGCCCTGGGTCCGGATCGCGGTCGCGGCGTTCATCCTGCTTGCAGGTGCCGCTTGGTGGATAGGCAGGCAAGACGCCGGTCCCACCGTCACCTATGACAGCCAACCCGTCATTCGCGGCGCGCTGACCGTGACCGTCACCGCCACCGGAACCGTGCAGCCCACGACCAAGGTCGATCTGTCCTCCGAACTGTCGGGCACGCTCGTCGCAGTCGATGCCGATTTCAACGACCGCGTCACCACGGGCCAGACCCTCGCCCGCCTCGACGACACCAAGACCCGCGCGCAGGTCGCCAATGCCACAGCCAGCGTGACAGCCGCCCGCGCCCGCCTGCGCCAGGCCGAAGCAACCGCGACCGAAACCGCCGAAACCTACAAGCTGCAACAGCAGCTCGAAAAGCGTGGCATCACCGCGCGCCGCGACTTCATCTCGACCGACGCCGAGTTCCAGCGCAGTCAGGCCGCCGTAGAAATCGCCCGCGCCGACCTGACCGTGGCCGAGGCCAACCTCGAACTGGCCAAGGCCGATCTCGAAAACTCGGTCATCCGCGCACCCATCGACGGCATCGTGCTGTCGCGCACCGCCGAGGTGGGCCAGATCGTCGCCTCGTCGCTGAACGCGCCCGTCCTTTTCACCCTCGCGGGCGACCTGTCCAAGATGGACCTGCAAGTCGACATCGACGAAGCCGACATCGGCCGCATCGCACCGGGAAACGAGGCCACCTTCACCGTCGACGCCTTCCCCGGCCGCAGCTTTCCCGCCCGCATCGCGCAGGTGCGCTACGCCCCCGAAACCACCGACAACGTGGTGACCTACAAGGCCGTGCTGACGGTTGAAAACCCCGACGGCGCTCTTCGCCCCGGCATGACCGCCACCGCCACGATCACCGTCGCAAAGGTGGCCGACAGCCTGATCGTCCCCAACGCCGCCCTGCGCTATGCCCCGCCACAAGCTGCCCGCGAAAGCCGCGGCGGCAGCGGGCTGCTTGGCCTCATCATGCCGCGCCGCGGTCCGTCCGGCCCCTCGGTCACGGCCGACGGCAAAACGGTGTGGGTCTTGCGAAACGGCGCGCCGGTCGCCATGCCCGTCATCCCCGGCGAAAGCGATGGCCGCCAGACAGCGGTGACCGGCGAAGGGCTTGCCGAAGGCGACGCCGCAATCACCGACCAAAGTGCCGCCGAATGACCCCGCTGATCCAGCTTTCCGGCGTCACCCGCAGCTATGGCAAAGGCGAGGCCGAAGTCCGCGCCCTGAACGGCGTCGACCTTTCGATAGCCAAGGGCGAATTCGTCGCCATCATGGGCCCGTCCGGCTCGGGCAAATCCACCGCCATGAACATCATCGGCTGCCTCGACCGCCCCACCACCGGCACCTTCCGCTTCAAGGGCACCGAACTCCAGCACCTCGACAACGACCAGCGCGCCCTGATCCGGCGCAATTACCTCGGCTTCGTGTTTCAGGGCTTCAACCTGCTGCCCCGCACCACCGCCTTGGAAAATGTCGAACTCCCGCTCATCTACAAGGGCCTGCCTCCCGCACAGCGCCTGCCGCTTGCCCATGCCGCGCTGGCAAAGGTCGGCCTTACGGGCCGCGACCACCACGACCCCAGCCAGCTTTCCGGTGGCCAGCAACAGCGTGTCGCCATCGCCCGCGCGCTTGCGGCAAACCCCAGCGTGATCCTTGCCGATGAACCCACAGGCAACCTCGACAGCCACCGCAGCCACGAGATCATGCAGCTTCTCCAGACCCTGAACCGCGACGAAGGCATCACCATCGTCATGGTCACACACGAAGACGACATCGCCGCCTATGCCCGCCGCCTGATCGTCTTTACCGATGGCCGCATAACCCGCGACGAACCCGTCGCCCCATCGAAACGCGAGCACGCCTGATGCTGTGGGAAACCGTCCGCCTCGCCGCCCGCGCCATCACCCGCAACAAGCTGCGCTCGTTCCTCACCGTGCTGGGCGTCGTGATCGGCGTCGCCGCCGTCATCGCCATGGTCACCGTGGGCCAAGGCTCCTCGGCGCAGGTCTCGGCCAATGTCGCCAGCCTCGGCACCAATGTCCTCGTCCTGCGCCCGGGCCGCCAGACCATGGGCCCCGGCCCGCGCGAGCCTGCCCCCCAGTTCACCCTGCGCGATGCCGAGGCGCTAGAAGCCCTGACCGTCGCCGCAGCGGTCGCCCCCACGACCACCACCACGGCAACCGTCGTCTTCGGCAGCGCCAACCATTCGACCCAGGTCACGGGCTCGACCGCCGGTTACCTCGCCGCCGGCAACTGGCCCCTCACCCGGGGCCGCAGCTTCACCGAAGCCGAAGAACGCGGCGGCTCGCCGGTCTGCATCCTTGGCGAAACGGTCCGCAAGGCGCTCTTCGGCGCGACCGACCCCATCGGTCAGACACTCCGCGTCAAATCCGTCTCCTGCACCGTGATCGGCCTTCTCGCCCCCAAGGGCGCAGGCTCCTTCGGTCAGGATCAGGATGACATCGTCCTCATGCCGATCCGCACCGTGCAAAAACGGCTCGAAGGCAGCGACGACGTCGAACGCATCACCGTGGCGCTCAGGAAATCCGTCACCTCCGACCGTGGCATCCGCGAGATCGAAAACCTGATGCGCGAACGCCGCCGCATCGCCATCGGGCGGGATGACAATTTCAGCGTGACCAACATGGCGGAAATCGCCTCGATGCTCACCTCGATCAACTCGGTGCTGACGGGGCTCCTCTCCTCGGTCGCCGCCGTGTCGCTGCTGGTCGGCGGGATCGGCATCATGAACATCATGCTGGTCTCCGTCACCGAACGCACGCGCGAGATCGGGATCCGCCTCGCCGTCGGCGCCACCTCGGCGCAAGTCCTGACCCAGTTCCTCGTCGAGGCCGTGGTCCTCTCCATCCTCGGCGGCGTCATCGGCATCGGCGCGGGCCTCGCACTCGCCTTCGCGGCCTCGCAATTCATGGCCATCCCCTTCGCCCCCCAAGCCTCGGTCGTCGCCCTCGCCTTCTGCTTTTCCGCGCTGATCGGCGTGATCTTCGGCTACTTCCCCGCCCGCCGCGCCGCCCGCCTCGACCCGATCGACGCCCTGCGCCACCAGTAACCACTCTTCCCCGCGCCCCGCCGTTGATTGCCAGACAGGACGCTGGGGCAGCCAATTGTTCATCGCAGTAAAGGCAGGTTACGGCCCGCCACAGCAACTGTGACGCAACTTGACAAAAAGGGATCGATCCGGCACCGTGTTGCACGTATGAGTTGTGGGGGTGGGTATGAAGAAAACTGTAACCAGTCTTTTCGTCGCGCTGCTTCTGGTACAGCCTGCGGGCGCCTCGCCGTTGTTGTCAGGGGCAAGCGGATCGGGCTGTTCGCTGTCCCTGACGCGCGTCGGCACACTTCCAGTCGTGGTAAACGTGCCCGATGCGTACACCGCGAACACACCTGATCCAGTTACCGATGCCATGAAGGCCTGGGCCGAAGCGGTGATGCGGCTTGGCTCAAACGCAAAGCAATCGGCAGATGCCCGGGAGAAACTTCACGCTGCGCTGATGACTGCGGCCAACAGCAATGCCTTGTCTTGGCCATCGAACTGGTCTAGCGGCCGTGATCGTCCACCAAGCGTTATATATCATACGATGGAGACGCTCTTTCCTGCCATCGTTGCCTATGGGCAGAACCGTTCGGCTTTCACCGAACAGGAAAGAGACATCTTTGAGATTTGGGCAGGCAGCATTATCGACAGGCTGGGAAAGACCGACAAGATCCGAAGCTGGAAAACCGACAACAAGAAATACCAGTTCGGTGCTCTGAGCGCCGCCTATGGCGTGATCACCGGAAAACAGAAATTCCTTTCCAGCGGGACCAAGATCTACAAAAGCGCTATCGGTTCGATGCGCAAGGATGGCTCGCTTCCCGGTGACACTGAAAGGGGCGGAAGCTCGCTCCACTATTCCAATCTCGCAATTGCAAATCTGGTTGCGATTGCCGAATACGCTTCAGATGCGGGACTTGATCTTTACGCATACCAGTCAGGGGGCAAGTCGATCCACCTTGCCATCCAATTTTTGGCAGCAGCGCAGAACGATCCCAATTTGATTGCCGGGTATGCCCGACGCACCGACCAAGGGACCGGGTCTTTCGACGGCTTTTCAGCCGAAAAGCAAGACAGAAGATGGGCGCAAGGTCCTGATGTGCTTTGGGGATATTCATACATCAAACGGTTCGGAAAGACCGAAACCGGTCAGGCCCTGTTGGCAGCATCCCCTTTTCTAAAAAGCGGCAAAGGCGGCGTTCATCAGCAATCTGGCGGCAATACCCGCTGCTTCGTCAACGGTTGACGCCAATTTCGGCCCCGTAGTTGCGGGAAGCTGCGCTCAAGGCCGCCACCCCTATCCCCGCCGCAATGCCACGCTGGCCCGCAGGCCCCGCCCGCCCGCTGCACGTTCAAGCCGCAAGGCAGCGCCGAACAACGCGGCGATCTCGGCGGTGATGCCCAGCCCCAGCCCGTAACCCGCGTCCGGCCCGCCGCCCGCCCGCAGCATCCGGTCGCGCCGCCCTTCGTTCAGCCGCGCCATCACCGCCTCGGGCAGGCCGGGTCCGTCATCCTCGACCTCCAGCACCACGGCCCCGGCCTCACCCCGCACCCGCACCGTGACCACTGCGCCCGCACCGGCATAGGCCACCGCATTGTCCAGCAGGTTCTTCAGCAATTCGGCCAGCAGCACAGGCTCGGCCTC
Organism: Gemmobacter aquarius; assembly: GCF_003060865.1. NCBI lineage: Bacteria > Pseudomonadati > Pseudomonadota > Alphaproteobacteria > Rhodobacterales > Paracoccaceae > Paragemmobacter > Paragemmobacter aquarius. The sequence continues at coordinate 461,188 of NZ_CP028918.1, read as the reverse complement.
GGCCACCGCCCCCGCCGCGCCCTCGTATCCCAGATCGATCCCCCGCGCCAAAGCCTGCGGCACCATTTCGGCGGTCAGGCCCTTGGCCACCGCCACCACATCCACCGACCGCAGGGCCGCAGCCGCATCGACCCGCGCCAAGACCAGCAGTTGCGCCAGCACCCGCTCGGCCCGCTCCAGCGCCGCCCGCGCCTTGGCCGCCGCCGCCTCCGACCCCTCGGGCGAAGCACTGCGCCCCACCAGCGCCAGTTCCGTCCGCACCACGGCGAGGGGCGTCCGCAACTGGTGGCTCGCATTGCCGGTAAAGTTCCGCAGCGCGCCCAGCGCCCCGTCAAGCCGCGCCATGAACGAGTTGATCGCCGCCACCAGCGCCTCTACCTCTTGCGGAGTATCGGCCGTCACCTCCCGCAGATCGTCGGGCGACCGTTCCGCAATCATCGCCCCCAGCCGGTCCAGCGGGCGCAGGGCCAGCGTCACCGCCACCCAGACGATCCCTGCCACCCCCGCGATCAGCACCGCCAAGCGCAAGGCCGACCGCAGCAATATCGCCCGCGCCAGCGCCCCCCGCGCCCGCGTCGATTCCGCCACCGTCACGCTGAACGCGATCGACCGCTCGCCCGTCGACACCTCACGCGTCAGCGTGGCGCTGCGTATCCCCACGTTCCCGAACACCCCGTCCGCAAAGCCCACACCCCCCGCAGGCGCAGGCACCACCGCCAGATCGGCATAGCCGGTCAAAAACCCCTCGGGTCCGTCCACACGGTAAAACACCTTGTCCTGCGCGGTCGAAGCCAGCATTTCCAGCGAGGAATAGGGCAGATCGACCTCCAGCCCCCCCGTCTCATCGACCGTCACACGCTCCGCAATCGCCAAAGCCGACCCCACCAGCACGCGATCCGAAACCCCCTGCGCCGTCCGTAGCGCCTCGCGCCACGTATCGGCCAGCGCCAAAAGCCCGATCAGCGCCGTTGCAACCAGCAGCCAGCCGATCAAACGCCGCCGCAGCGAATAGGGCCTCATGTCGCCTTTTCCAAAAGGTAGCCGATCCCGCGCACCGTCCGCAGCCCGATCCCATGGGGCTGCAACCGCCGCCGCAAGCGCGACACATATTGCTCGATCGCATTGTCCGACAGCATGTCGTCAAGCGAGGTCAGCGATTGCACGATCGCCTCTTTCGCCACCACCTTGCCCGCCCGCATCACCAGCACTTCCAGCAAAGCGCGCTCCCTCGGCGGCAGATCGACCACCTGCCCCTCCAATGAAAACTGCCGGTTCGTCAGATCCAGCGTCAGCGCCCCCAGCGTCACCACCGCCGACCGCAGCCCTGCCTGCCGCCGCAGCAAAGACCGCACCCGCGCCTCGAACTCTCGCACGTCAAAGGGCTTGGCCATGTAGTCATCAGCGCCAAGGTCCAGCCCGCGCACCCGTTCCTCGGCTGCGCCCCGCGCGGTCAATATCATCACCGCCGCGGCATTGCCCCGCGCCCGCATCGCCCGCAGCACGGCCAGCCCGTCCATCTGCGGCAGGTTCAGGTCCAGCACCACCAGATCAAAGGCCTCGGCCCGCACCAGCGCCTCGGCCGATGGCCCGTCATGCACGCAATCGACCGCATAGCCCGATGACGCCAGCAGCGCCGTCAGTGATCCGGCCAGATGCAGATCGTCCTCGACCACCAACACGCGCATGAAACCGCCTCCCCGCCCGCCACGCTAGGCACAATTCCCGCAGTTGTGAACGCCCCTCGCATCGGGCAGGCTTACCCCCATGTTCCGCCGCGCCGTTGCCCTGTGCCTGACCCTCGCCGCACTGCCCCGCACGGGCAGCGCCGAGGTCGCACTTTACCCCGCGCCAACAGGCGACAACGGGCGCGAGCTGGTGATCTATTCCACCCTCGACACCCGCCTTGCAGCCCCCCTGATCGCTGCCTTCCAGACCGCCAACCCCGACACCGCCGTCCGCTACGAAGACCTGCTGACCGGCGAAATCGCAGCCCGCATCAAGGCCGAAACCGACGCAGGCCAGCCCACCGCCGATTTCGCCTTTTCCTCGGCGATGGACCTGCAAATCAAACTCGCCAACGATGGCTACGCCCAACCCGTCCGCGCCGCCAATGCCCGCGCATGGCCCGCTTGGGCAAGCTGGCAGGACACCGCCTTTGCGCTGACCTTCGAACCCGCCGTCCTCGTCTACCACAAGCCCGACTTTCCCGACGGCCCCCCGCAATCGCGCCTCGCCCTGCTGGAATGGCTGCGCGCCGCACCCCCCGCACGCATCGGCACCTATGACATCGAGCGTTCCGCCGTGGGCTACCTCTTCCTCGCCCGCGATGCCGAACATTTCCCCGACATCTGGTCGCTTTTGCGCCAGATGCAGGGCTTGCAGACCTTTCCCACCTCGCAAGACATCATCGACCGCGTGGCCGATGGGCGCCTCGCGCTCGGCTACAACATCCTCGGCTCCTACGCCGCCGATCAGGCGCGCCTTCACCCCGACCTCGGCTTCGTGCTGCTCCGCGATTTCACCGTCGTCGTCAGCCGCGTCGCCCTCGTGCCCCGCGCTGCCGCCTCGCCCGACCTCGGCACCGCGTTCCTCGACTTTTTGATGTCGCGCGACGGCCAGACCCTGCTGTCGGAAAAACTCCGCCTCCCCGCCGTCAGCCTAAAGGTGTCGGGCGCCAACACCGGCCAAGCCATGCAAGCCGCCTTGGGCGACCAGTTGCGCCCCGTCGGGGTCAGCCCCGGCGTTCTGGTCTACCTCGACCAGTCCAAACGCAAACGCCTGATCCGGCTCTGGCGCCAGGCATTGGGTCGCGACTGACCGGCAAAACCGCATGTCAGCCAGATGACAGGTTCCTGTGCTGAAATTCCCCCAAGGAACGGCACAGGAGGGTGCCGTTCCGCGTTACCGGAACGAAATCATATCTCTGGGAGGAGAATCACCATGAAACACGCGCTTCTCGGCGCGGCTTTTGCCGCAGCCCTCGCCGTCCCGTCCTTTGCCGCCGATTACACCATCATGGCCCCCGCTGCCCCCGGCGGCGGCTGGGACAGCACCGCCCGCTCGATGCAGGAAGTGATGCAGGCTGAAGGCATCTCGTCGTCCGTTCAGGTGCAAAACGTCCCCGGCGCGGGCGGCACCGTCGGCCTTGCCCAATTCGCGCAGGCAGCTGCGGGTGACCCGAACCAGCTTATCGTCGGCGGCTACGTGATGGTCGGCGCGATCCTGACCAACGCATCCCCCGTCTCGCTCGCCGATGTCACCCCCATCGCCCGCCTGACCGGCGAAGCCGTCGGCATCGCGGTCTCCGCCTCCAGCCCGATCCAGACCATCGGCGACCTCGTCGAGCAGATGAAGGCCGACCCCGGCTCGGTCTCGTGGGCGGGCGGCTCGGCGGGCGGCGTCGACCACATCACCGTGGGCCTTCTGGCCAAGGCCGCTGGCGTCGACCCGACCAAGATCAACTACGTCGCCTTCTCGGGCGGGGGCGAGGCTCTGGCCGCCATCCTCGGCAATCAGGTCACCGTCGGCATTTCCGGCGTGGGCGAATTCCTGCCGCAGGTCGAAGCGGGCACCATGCGTATGCTCGCCGTCTCGACCGCCGAGAAATGGGCTGGCACCGATGCGCCGACGCTGATGGAATCGGGCTATGACGTGAACGTGCAGAACTGGCGCATGGTCGCCGCCGCCCCCGGCCTGACCGACGAACAAAAAGCCGCCGTCACCGCCGATATCGACAAGCTGGCCAATTCGGCAGGCTGGAAATCGATGCTCGAAACCAAGGGCTGGGCCAACACCTACCTTTCGGGCGCCGAATTCGACGCGCAACTGGCCAAGGAAATCGAAACCACGACCGCAATCCTGAAAGACATCGGTCTGGTGAAATGAAGCACCTCGCCGCACCTGCACGCCGCCCCGACGGGGCGGCGCTCGTCATCGCCGTCCTTCTCGCCGCCCTCGGCCTCCTGCTCGTCGTGCAAGGCGCGGGAATCGAGGAGAAAGGCGGCTACGCAGGTGTCGGCTCGGGCGACCTGCCGCGCTTTCTCGGCTACGGCATGATGGCCCTCGCGGCCGCCCATGTCTTCAGCGCCTTCCGCTACGCGGGCGGCGCAGTCATGCGCCCGCAGATCGCCCCCGTCCTCTGGGTCGTCGCGGGCCTGACGCTGCAAGTCCTCCTGCTGCGCCCCCTCGGGTTCTCCATCGCTTCGGGCCTTCTCTTCGCCTTCACCGCCGCGGGCTTCGGCAAACGCAACCTCGCGCTCACCATCCCCATGGGCATCGGCCTCTCGCTCGCGATCTACGGCGTCTTCGACCAGCTTTTGCGCCTGCGCCTGCCGGCCGGCTTCCTCGAAACCCTCATCTTCGGGGCCTGACCCATGACCACCTTCGATTTTCTCTTGCAGGGTCTTGCGGTCGCGATGGACCCGATGATCCTGCTTTACGCCCTGATCGGCGTGACCCTCGGCACCGCGGTCGGCGTCCTTCCCGGCATAGGCCCCGCCCTGACCGTGGCGCTGCTTCTGCCCGTCACCTACGGGCTTGATCCCGCCGGATCGCTCGTCATGTTCGCGGGCATATATTACGGCGGCATGTATGGCGGCTCGACCACCTCGATCCTGCTGAACACGCCGGGCGAAAGTGCCTCGATCGTCACGGCGCTCGAAGGCAACAAGATGGCCCGCGCCGGACGCGGCGGCCCGGCCCTCGCCACCGCCGCCATCGGGTCGTTCGTCGCGGGCCTCATCGCCACGCTCGCCTTGGCCTTCCTCGCGCCTTACGTGGTCAAACTCGCCCTCATCTTCGGACCGCGCGAATACTTCGCCCTGATGATGCTCGCTTTCGTCACCGTTTCCGCAGCCTTCGGCGACAGCACCATGAAGGGCCTGACGTCACTCTTCATCGGCCTCGCCCTCGCCCTCGTCGGCATCGACCAGTTGACCGGCCAAGCCCGCCTGTCCTTCGGCGTCCCCGAACTTCTCGACGGGGTCGAGGTCACCACCCTCGCCGTCGCCCTTTTCGCAATAGGCGAGGCGCTCTTCGTCGCCTCCCAAGGCCCCGCCGCCGCCGATACGATTCAGGCGATCAAAGGCTCGGTCTGGATGACCCGCGCCGACTGGGCGCGCTCGTGGAAACCGTGGCTGCGCGGCACCGCCATCGGCTTTCCCATCGGCGCCATGCCCGCAGGCGGGGCCGAAATCGGCACGCTCCTGTCCTACGCCACCGAAAAGCGCCTGTCCAAACACCCCGAGGAATTCGGCCACGGCGCCATCGAAGGCGTCGCCGGACCCGAAGCCGCCAACAACGCCTCGGCGGCAGGCACGCTGGTACCGCTTCTCACGCTTGGTCTGCCCACCTCGGCCACGGCGGCGATCATGCTGGCGGGCTTCCAGCAATTCGGCCTGCAACCCGGCCCGCTTTTGTTCGTCACAGCGCCGCAGCTTGTCTGGGGGCTGATCGCGAGCCTGCTCATCGCCAACCTGATGCTGCTCGTCCTGAACCTGCCCCTGATCGGCCTCTGGGTGAAACTCCTGACCATCCCGCGCCACTGGCTCTACGCAGGCATCCTGCTCTTTGCCACGCTCGGCACCATCGGCATGAACCCCTCGCCGGTAGAACTCGGCATGCTCATGCTCTTCGGCATCCTCGGCTTCCTGATGCGCCTCTACGGCTACCCCATCGCGCCCGTGGTCGTGGGCCTCATCCTCGGCCCGATGGCCGAACAACAACTCCGCCGCGCCCTCGCGATCTCGCAAGGCGACTGGACAACCCTCGTCTCGACCCCGATCTCGGCCACCATCCTCGGCGTCGCCACCCTCGCCCTGATCGTCCCCCTGATCCTGCGCCTGCGCGGCCGGGGCCAGATCCTCTCGCAACTCGCCGCAGACGAAGATTAAGCCGCCCAAGGCCAACGCAGAGACCCCGGCACACCTTCGACAGACGGCGTCACGCGTTGGCCACGCGAGACGCTCGATGCAGTGCAAGGTTTGCCGGACGCTCCACTAGATGATGCAAAAGAACCGCCAGCACCGAATTCGCGGCAATGAAGCAAACCCATTTCGTCCCGACACTGAACCCGTCAAACAGCAATACCATCAACGGAACCGTCCCGAACTGGACGATGTAGAGACAATAGGAAACGCTTCCCAGATAATCGAAGATCAGCGACGCAGTCCTCGGCATCTCATGCGGACGCGCCAGTTTCACCATCAAGAACAGGAACGGCACGACAAACAAAGCGCCATACTCCGTGCCGCCAGGTAGATCACCGATCCGATAGACAAAGTATACCCCTGCAATCAGACACAGAACGCAAACGATCCTGAAATTGCCAAGCCCGGCTTTTCTTTCCACAAAATAACAATACCCCGCGATCCCGAGGATGAATTCCGGCATTCGGAAAATGGGAAGCATGTAGAATACAAGCGGCGAAACCGCACTCCCAAGACATGCGATCAACACCGCATACAAAGCCAGAACCACGACGGGCGCCCCGTAGATGACCCGGACGAGAATTCTATCCTCTGCCGCCCCCAACGCATTACGAAGCGAGGGGAACAACAAATAAAAGAATGCTTCGGCCGACAAAGACCATGAACCGCCAAAGTTCCACACGTCGAAATAGACCGGAAACCATGCCTGAAGACAGAAGACGAAAAGGAAAATCACGAACAGCAGCCAGACATAGTATCCCCAGCCACCGACCAGTGCCAAACCCTCTGGCGGCGAAGCCAGCGTTGCAATCGTGACCACGCCCATGAAAAAATAGACGGGGTATAACTTCCGTAATCGTGCCTTGTAAAAGGCACGCCAACTGCCAACCTCGGTGAATTCCAGATATCTGTAACTCAAGATAAATCCGGAAAGCATGAAGAAGAGCGACATTGCCAGAACGCCCTGACCTATGATCGGGCCGACCACGCCAAGCGCAGCAATATCGCCGAAGTGCAGCTGTGCGTGAAATATCAAAACCCAGAATGCCGCTGCAAATCGGACAAGGTTTATGTAAGGAAACATGATCTTCCTTGATGCGGCAGCATTATGCACCCTCCAATGGTTCCCAGAGAGTTTCTGCTACCGCAAGTTTTTTTCGAAAGACCGGCAAACACACGGCCGTCGCTGCGCGTGTGACAATTCTGGACCAGACCCGTTAACACCTATTGACGTCGCCAGTTGCCGTCGGCAAGGCCCTCGTGTCGATGCTTCGATTCAGTCATCCAACATAGGAAAAGGACCTCTCCTCATGTTCGCAAGAACCGCATTTTTGCTCATCCCACTCGCCTTCGCCCACGGTGCCGCAGCCGCGCCGGTCGAATACGTGCGCGTGTGCTCGGCCTTCGGCGCGGGATATTCCGTCATCCCCGGCACCTCCGTCTGCATGAACCAGCGCACCGGAGAAACGCGCGAAGCGACCGACAACGGCGTGGTGACAGGCGAGGCCGATTTCATTTCCAAAGGAAACGAAGGAACCGCACTCGGCCTAGCCTTGGCCGGAGCGACCGTCGACGCCGGCAAAAGCTACGGCGTCAAGGCCAACGTAGGCACCTTCGAGGGCGAAACCGCCATAGGTCTCAGCGGCGCGATTCGTCTCGACAACGGCATCACCCTCGATGCGGCCTATGGCACCGGCATCCATCACGGCACCAGCGGCGGACGGGTCGGCGCGAATTTCTCCTGGTAGGCGCCAAGGCCCGACCGGACCACCGACCACCGAAGGAGCACATAGGCGAGGGGGGTCTATCCAGACCGCCCTCGCATCACCCGACGACCGACAAATCCCGTGCAGCGAACCGTCTCGCGCCCGGACCCGCAAGCGATACCCGCAAGCGATCCACAGCATACGGCCCGCCGCAAAACACGCCGCAACGCACATTTTCTTAAATGTTTTCAAGGTAAAATGGTGGACCCGGAGCGATTCGAACGCCCGACCCTCAGATTCGTAGTCTGATGCTCTATCCAGCTGAGCTACGGGTCCATCTTGAGGGCAGCGTTTAGACTCAGGTCGCAGGGGACGCAAGGGCAAAAATCACGCCTGATCACCATCCGCGTTTCCGACCCGCTTCGGCAGGCGCAAAACAAATTCCGACCCCTCCGCATCGCTGCGTGCAAGGTCAAGCCGCCCGCCATGTCCCCGCACCAGTTCGGCAGCGATGGCAAGGCCAAGCCCCGTGCCACCCTTACGCGCCCCGCCCTGAAAAGCCGAAAACAGATGCTCTTTCGCCTTGGGCGGCAATCCCGGTCCGGTATCCCCCACCTTGATCCACCAATCGGCCTCGTCCTCGCCGCCCGAAATCTCGATCGTTCCGGCCTGACCCGTCGCCTCGATCGCCTGCCGCGCATTGCGCACCAGATTGGACAGCACGCGGTAAAGCTGCTCGCCATCGGCCCTGATCACCAGACCGGCGGGCACATCGACCAGCGCCGTTACCAGCCCGCCCACCTCTTGCCGCTCACCGGCAAGCCCCTCGCCCTCCAGCACCTCGTCGGCCAGCACCCGCAACGGCAGCCGTTTCAATTGCGGCGGCAGCTCTTCGGCCTTGCCAAAGGCCAGCGTTGATTCGCACAAGGAGACGGCGCGCGAGATCGACCCCACCAGTTTCGGCGCCGCCCGCGCCACCGCCGGATCGGCGCTTATCTCCAGCCGGTCGGCAAAAAGCTGCGCCGTGGTCAGGATATTGCGCAGATCGTGGCTGATCTTGGCCACCGCCCCGCCCAGCTGCGCCAACCGCTCCTTCTGCCGCAGCGCGCCCGTCAGCTGCGTCTGCATCGACGCAAGCGCCTCTTCGGCAACCCTCAACTCGACCACCCCCGCCGAAGGCGTAATCACCCGCCGCGCATCCTCGGGCGCTTCGGCATAGGCGCTCATGTGGCGCACCACGCGGCGGATCGGGGCGACCAGCAGACGTTGCACCGCCAGAAACAGCAAAAACGCCGTCACCGCCGAAATCAGCGCCGACAGGAACAGGATACGCACCCCGTATTCCACCATCGCATGGCGCAGCGGCCCCGTCTCCATCGTGATCTCGATCAGCAACCCCGCATCCTGCACCGGATTGCCGATGACCCGGATCACCCGGTTCTGCGGGTCGGCCAGAACCAGCATCGCACCCTTGATCAATTCCCACGGCCCTGCCTGCCGCAGATCGAAGGTCTCGCTGATCGGTTGCGGAATGGTCGACGAAAGCACCAACTGCCGCACGTCGTCGCGCCTGAGCACCACGTTGAACACCTCGGCGTTCTTGAGCAGCTCCTTTTCCAGATCGGCGCTCACCGTCGCATCATCCGCCGCCAGCAGGGCAAGCGACGCGATCTGCGCCTTCTCAAGCCGCAGCAGCAGATAATCCGCCCGGAACCGCGCAATCGACGGCACGAAGATCAAGACCTCGGCCAGCATGACAAAGGCCATCGTCAGCAGCAAAAACCGCCCCGACAGCGTATTCAGAAAGCCGCGGTTGCGCAGTTTCACGCGTCCCTCACTCCGCTCCGGTCACAGGATGCAGCCTTAGCAAAAGAGACAATAGAAAAACAGGCAAAAGCCTGTCCCGCCCCGCCGCATCCGGCAGCATTTTCTGTCTTCAAATATCCTGCGGGGGTCCGGGGGTGCAAAACCCCCGGCGGCCTGCGGCAGGCGCGCCCGCCTCAGGGCAGACGCTGCACGAACCGCACCCAAGCCCGGATGCGCGGTCCGAACAGCGTGGGCGTGTAATAAGACCCCGCCGCCCGCTTCACCGCCTCGGCAAATGTCGGATAGGGCAAGACCACCCCGGCCAGCGCCGACACCTTGATCCGCGCCGAAACCGCCAGCGCCAGCGCGGCCAGCACCTCTCCCGCGCCCGCGCCGACGATGGTGGCCCCGACCACCCGCCCCTTCACGACCAGCAGCTTGACAAAGCCCTCGGTCTGCCCCGCCGTGACCGCCCGGTCGTTATGCGCGAAATCCGCCCGCAACACCTGCAAACCATCGCCATGAGCCTTGCGCGCCTCCTCCTCGATCGGCCCCACCTGCGCCAACTCCGGCTCGCTGAATGTCACCCGCGGGATATGGTCGCTGCGCAGCCGCGCGGGCAGGCCAAGCACCGCCTGCCGCACCACGATGCCCGCATGGTAAGCCGCCAGATGGGTGAACTGCCCCTGCCCCGCCGCATCGCCCACGACATAGACACGCCGGTTGCTCACTGACCGCAACCCCGCCCCGACCGTCACCCCCGCCGCGCCGAATTCCACACCGCCCGCCACCAGATCAAGCCGCTCCAGCGCCGGTTTGCGCCCCACCGCCACCAACAGATGCGACCCCGTCACAATGCGCCCGTCGGCCAGCACCACCTCGACGCCGGGGCCTGCGTCGCGCACCCGCACCGCCCCCGCGCCCGTGGCAAAGGCCACGCCCTCGGCCCGCAACCGCTCCAGCACTATCTCGGCCGCCGCAGGGTCTTCACGCCCCAGACAGCGCCCCGCCTCGATCACCGTGACCTCCGACCCCAGCCGCCGATGCGCTTGCGCCATCTCGATCCCGATCGGTCCGCCGCCCAGCACCAGCAGATGCGCCGGACGTGCACCTTGCGAAAACACCGTCTCGTTCGTCATGTAGGGCACGCTGCCCAGCCCCGGAATGTCCGGCACCACCGCCCGCGACCCCGTGGCGATCACGAAACGCCGCGCCCGCACCGTCACCTCGCCCACAACCACCTCGCGCGGCCCCGAAAACCGCGCCCAGCCGCGCAACACGCGGCATCCCAGCCCCTCGAATCGCTCTTGGCTGTCGACGGGGGCAATCGTTCCGATCACCGCCCGCACCCGCGCCATCACGGCGGCAAAGTCCACCTCGGCCGCCCCCGCACGCACCCCGTATTCCGCGGCTCCCCGCACCGTTTCGGCCACGCCGGCACAGGCGATCAGCGCCTTCGACGGCACGCAACCGGTGTTCAGGCAATCGCCGCCCATGTGGTCGCCCTCGACCAGCACCACCCGCGCACCCATCTGCACCGCACCCGCAGCCACCGAAAGGCCACCAGATCCGGCCCCGATCACGCAGATATCCGTATCGATCCGTTCCATCGCCTACCCCTTACCCCTGTCCCGCCACGCGCGCACCACCATCGGCATCACGCCCAGCGCCACCAACCCCAAGACCGGCCCCGCCACCTCGGGCCGCAGGAACACCGCCAGATCCGGCACCCCCCCCGCCTCGAACACCTCGCCCAAGCCCGACCCGACCGACGTCAGCACCAGCGCCCCCGGCACGATCCCCAGCACCGTCGTCACCGCGAACTTGAGAAACGAGATGTTCAGAAGCGCAGGCAGCAGATTGGCGACGAAGAACGGCACGACCGGCGTGACCCGCATCAGGAACAGCACCTCCCACTCGTTGCGCGCCAAAGCCTCGCGCAGCCGCACGACGCGCCCGCCCTGCGCCTCGATCCGCTGCGCCAACCCCTCGCCAAACCCCGCCCTCACCGCAATGAACAGCGCCATCGCCCCAAGGCTCGCCGCCATAAGGTTGAAGAACACCCCGGGAAACAGCCCGAACAGGAACCCGCCCGTCAGCGTGGCCACCGTGGCCCCCGGCAGGCTGAAAGCCACAAGCAGCGCATAAGCCAGCACGAACAGCACCACGCTCAACGCGTAATTCGCATCCCGCAGCGCCAGCAACCCGGCCCGATGCCGCGCCAGCATCTCGAAGCTCAGCGCATCGCGGAACCACACCGCCCCGACCAGCGCCACCGCCAACAGCACAAGCGCGGGAATCACCCGCCAGCGGCGGGACGGCGTCTTCGGGTCAGGCGGCAGATCATCGGAATGCATCGCCAAATCATGCGGCTTTCCGCCCCCGTGCGCCAGCCATGTCACGCCAGCTTGATAGCGGCGCAACACAGCACGCCACGCCCCGCCATTTTGTCCGGTTTTTCCACCTTCCCTGCGTTGACTTGGCCCGCGACCGACCGTAAAGGAACCATCTGAATTGAAGCGGCGCTCGAATCCGTCCGGATTTGCGTTGCCTGACAAAACCGGAGACCCGCTATGAAGCGCACTTTTCAGCCGTCGAACCTGGTCCGCAGCCGCCGCCACGGGTTCCGCGCCCGCATGGCGACCAAAGGCGGCCGCCTCGTGCTGGCAGCCCGCCGCGCCAAGGGCCGCAAGAAGCTGTCCGCCTGATTTCGCAACCGGCCCCGCCATCGCAGCAGGGCCAAGACGCGGATGATGCCATGACACCGCCGGAGGAAACGGGCCAAGGCTCCACAGCCACAGCGCCCGAGGGTTCCCCGGCGGTTTCGCTTTGTGTGCCTGTAATCGGCACGTCCGAAATCCGCCTGCCCGAAACCCGTACACTCGAAACCCGTACACTCGAAACCCTCCGCAACCGCCCAGACTTCCTGCGCGCAGCCTCGGCCCGCAGACAGGGCACCGGCAGTTTTTTGTTGCAAGCCCGCAACCGCGCAGATGCATCCGACGCGATCCGGGTCGGCTTCACCGCCTCGAAAAAGATCGGCAATGCCGTCTTCCGCAACCGCGCCAAGCGCCGCCTTCGCGAAGTCGCCCGCGCGATCCTGCCCTCGCTTGCAAAACCGGGCTGGGATTACGTCCTCGTCGCCCGCCCGCAAGCCACCGTTTCGCGCGATTTCACCGACCTTCTGGCCGATCTCGAAACCGCCCTGCGCTCGGTCCACCGCGAAGGTCAGGCCGACAGACCAAAGGAAGGGTCGAAATGACCCCCCTCGCCCGCCTGATGGCGTTGCCGGTACGGGGCTATCGCCTTATCCTGTCGCCTTGGGTCGGCCACGGCTGCCGCTACCAACCCACCTGCTCTGCCTATGCGCTCGAGGCACTCGACCGCCACGGCGGGTTAAGGGGCGGCTGGCTCACGCTCCACCGCATCTGCCGCTGCCATCCCTGGGGGGCCACGGCTACGACCCGGTCCCCGGCAGCGACCCGCAGCACGACGAGGGACGTCGAGACACAAGCCACCCCGACTGACCGCATTTTCTGTCTGAAAATATCCTGGGGTCCGGGGCAAAGCCCCGGGGCATCCCCACGTACCACGCCTCAGGACCGGCAGGAATTTTCGCAGAAAATTCGTCCCCGTCACCCTTGCGACAAGAACACGAATTTTCTGCGAAAATTCTGGCTCCATCCTGTCAGGCTGTGCGCCGTCCACCCCCGGGGCCAGCCCCGGACCCCGGAGTATTTCCGCAAGGATGAAGCCCGAACCGCTCAGTCCAGCTTTTCGAAGCTGATCGAGACATCCCCCACATCCAGCCCGTATTTCTTCATATAGGCGCGGTTGAACAGCCGGTCCTCACTCTGCGCCCACATCCAGTCGTCAAAGCTGACGCGGCTCACCCCGGCCGGACCGTTGGCCTGCGGCACCGGCAGGTCGATCGTATAGGCCCAGTTGAAGCGATCCCCCTTTTCCTGCCCCTTGGCGATGCCGATCACCCCCGGCGCTGTGCCCTCCCAGGCCTGATCCGCCGTGACCGGCCCGACCTTCTGCAAGGTCCAGATCCGCTGTTCGGTCGATCCATCCTCATAAGTGAAATCCTCGACCAGCCGCAGCCTCTCGCCGTCCCAGTCACCGACCAGTTGCACGACGAACGACCGCCGCACCGTGCCGAAGACGTCCTGAAACTGCCCGCGCGCCACCAGCCGACCGTCGAAGAACCGCTCCAGCGCGAAATCCTGCCCCGACATCGGCTTGTCCTGCAACGAAGGTTTCCCCGTGCAGCCCGCCAGCGCCGCCACCAACCCCGCCACCAACCCCAAGGCCCATATCCGCATCATCTGCACTCCCTTTCCCCTTATACGCAGCCCTCGGCCGCATGGATTGCCGAAAGCCCCATTCCCTGCCATATCCAGCCGACCCCCGATCAAGCGAGCGCGCCATGCTGGATGAGTCCGATCTGCCAACCGACCTTCCCGACGACATCCATCCCCTGTTCCAAGGCGCGCCCTCCTCGACCGAATTCAAGAAGCTGAGAAAACGCATCGTCCGGCAGGTGCGCGAAGCGATCGACACCTACGGCATGATACAACGCGACGCCAAATGGCTGGTCTGCCTGTCGGGCGGCAAAGACAGCTATACGCTGCTGGCCGTATTGCACGAACTGAAATGGCGCGGCCTCTTGCCCGTCGAACTGCTGGCGTGCAACCTCGATCAGGGCCAGCCGAACTTTCCGGCCACCGTCCTGCCCGAATTCCTGACCCGCATGGGTGTGCCTCACCGGATCGAATATCAGGACACCTATTCCATTGTCGTCGACAAGGTGCCGCAGGGCCGCACCTATTGTGCGCTCTGCTCGCGCCTGCGCCGCGGCAACCTTTACCGCATCGCGCGCGAAGAAGGCTGCACCGCCGTCGTCCTCGGCCACCACCGCGACGACATCCTCGAGACCTTCTTCATGAACCTCTTTCACGGCGGCCGCCTCGCCTCGATGCCGCCCAAACTGCTGAACGAGGATGGCGACCTGATGCTCTACCGCCCCCTCGCCTTTGTGGCCGAGGAAGATTGCGACAAATTCGCCCGCGCGATGAACTACCCCATCATCCCCTGCGACCTCTGCGGCAGCCAGGAAGGCCTGCAACGCGTGCAAGTCAAGAAACTGCTCGACGAGTGGGAGACCCGCACCCCCGGTCGCCGTCAGGTGATGTTCCGTGCTTTGATGAACGTGCGCCCCTCGCACCTCGCCGACCCTGCGCTCTTCGACTTCATGGGCCTGGCCCCCGATGCCGCCCCCGACGCCGCGCCCGACGCTGCCCCCGACGGGTCCGATGACGGCCTGCCGCCGCAATTGCGCTGACAAAAGCAAGGGGGACCATCCGCCCCCCTTGCCCCCCCCCGAGGATATTACGGACCAGCATGAAAGCAACAAGCCCGCGAATAACCCAAGCGTGACCCCTGCCAAAGCCGCCCGACGGGCCAAAGCCCTTGACCTTTGCCCCCCCTTCTGTTGAAGCACCGCAGACCCAATTTTACGGATGGCGGTGGTCCCTATGGACGATCAGAACAAGAACCTAATCCTTGCAACCGTGCTGAGCTTCCTGGTGATCCTCGGCTGGTTCGTGCTCTTCCCGCCGCCCGAGGCAAAGGTTGACCCCAACGCCCCCCTGACCGCCGTGACCCAGACCGAGGCGCCGGCCGCGACCGGCACGCCTGCCGTCACGCCCGAAGTCGCCGAACCGCTGCCCGAAGCGCCGCGCCTGACCGTGGACACCCCGCGCCTTGCCGGCTCGATCTCGCTTCTGGGTGCCCGCATCGACGATCTGTCGCTGAAAACCTATCGCGAAACGCTCGACCCGGCCTCGCCCATGGTGCGCCTTTTGTCGCCGGTGGGTCAGGACCACCCCTATTACGCCGTCTTCGGCTGGGGCCCCGGTGCCGGGATGGCAGCCGATGACCTGCCCGGCGCCAAGACCGAATGGCAGATCGCCAAAGGCGGCACCCTGTCGCCCGGCCAGCCCGTCACCCTGACATGGTCGAACACCAAGGGCCTGACTTTCACACGCGACATCTCGGTCGACGACCGCTTCATGTTCACTGTGACCGACTCCGTCGCCAACACCGGCGCCGCCCCCGCCTCGCTCTTCCCCTACGGCATCGTAGCCCGCCACGGCAAACCAGCCGGCCTGCAAGGCTTTTACGTCCTGCACGAAGGCATCGTCGGCCGCACCGACGGCAAACTGACCGAAGAGAAATACAAAGACCTCGAAAAACTCCCCGTCATCGAACGCGAAGGCGCACAAGCCCAGGTGACCGAGGCGACCAAGGACGGCTGGATCGGCTTTACCGACAAATACTGGATGACCACGCTGATCCCCGAACAGGGCCAGCCCTTCACCGCCGTCAGCAAGTTCGTCCCATCGGCCAGCATCTACCAGACCGAGACGCGCCACCCCGTTCAGACCGTCGCCCCCGGCGCGACCATCACCTCGACCACCCACCTTTTTGCGGGCGCCAAGGAATGGGAAACCATCCGCGCCTACGAGGCCGACCTCAACGTGCCGGGCTTCATCGACTCCATCGACTGGGGTTGGTTCTTCTTCTTCACCAAGCCGATCTTCCACGTGCTGCACTGGCTCAATGCCATTATCGGCAACATGGGCCTTGCCATCATCGCCCTGACCTTCGTTCTCAAGCTGCTCGTCCTGCCCTTGGCCTATAAATCCTACGTCTCGATGGCCAAGATGAAGGAACTGCAACCCGAACTCGAGGCGCTGAAAGAGCGCGTCGGCGACGACAAGCAGAAGATGCAGAAGGAGATGATGCAGCTCTACAAAGAGAAAAAGGTCAACCCCGCTGCGGGCTGCCTGCCGATCCTGATCCAGATCCCGATCTTCTTTGCGCTCTACAAGGTGATCTTCGTCACCATCGAACTGCGGCACGCGCCGTTCTTCGGCTGGCTCAAGGACCTTTCGGCCCCCGATCCGTCGTCGCTGTACAACCTCTTCGGTCTGTTCCCCTGGGCCCCGCCACCGCACCCGTCGCTGATGGCCACGGTCTTCATCGGCGTCCTGCCCATCCTTCTGGGCATCACCATGTGGCTGCAACAGAAACTGAACCCGGCACCTGCCGACCCGATCCAGCAGCAGATCTTCAGCTACATGCCCTGGATCTTCATGTTCATGCTGGGCAGCTTCGCATCGGGCCTCGTGGTCTACTGGATCACCAACAACCTGATCACCTTCGGCCAGCAATACATCATCATGCGAAGCCACGGGCACAAACCCGATATCTTCGGCAACATCCGGTCGAGCTTCAAGAAAAAGCCCGCCGAGGCCGTCGCGGCAAACAAGCCGACCGCGCCCAAGGGCAAGACCAGGAAATGACGGGCGGGCGGCTGACAGACATCTGCCGCCACCCGATCAAGGGACACGGACGCGAAGCCCTCGCGTCCGTTCTCCTTTCTGCGGGCGCCTGCCTGCCGTTCGACAGGCACTGGGCCGTCGCCCATGACGCGGCGAAACTCGCAGACAGCGCCGATGGCTGGTCGCCTTGCGTCAACTTCGCCCGCGCCGCCAAGGCGCCTGCCCTCATGGCGATCACCTCCACGCTGGACGAGGCAACCGCAACCGTCACCCTGCACCACCCCGAGCGCGGCACCCTGACCTTCCGCCCCGACGATGCCGCCGACCTGCCGCGCTTCCTCGCATGGGTCGCCCCGCTCAATCCCGCCAACCGCGCCCAGCCTGCCCGAATCGTCAGCGCAACGCGCGGCATGACCGACAGCGATTTTCCGTCTGTCGCCATCCTCAACCGCGCCTCGCTTGCCGATCTCTCGGCCCGCATGGGCCACGAGTTGTCGATCCACCGCTGGCGCGGCAACCTCTGGCTCGACGGCGCAGCGGCGTGGAGCGAATGGGACTGGATCGGCCGCACGATCCGCATCGGCAGCGCCACCCTGACCATCCGCGAACGCATCACCCGCTGCTCTGCCACCACCGTCGAACCCGACAGCGGCATCAGCAACGCCGAAACCCTGAAAGCGCTGGAAAGCAATTTCGGCCATCAGGACTTCGGCCTATACGCGACCGTCACCACAGGCGGCACCGTCGCTACCGGCGACCATTGGAGCCTGACATGAGCCAACTTACCTTTACCCTCGCCCCAGAACCCGAAGCGGCCGCGCGCGAAAAGGGCCGCCTCCTATTCGCCGGTCCCGTCACCTTCGTCAAAGGTGTCGTCGCCATGTCCGGCCTGCCGCCCGCCGACCGGCTCGAAGTCTGCTTCGCGGGCCGCTCGAATGTGGGCAAATCCTCGCTCATCAACGCGCTGACGGGTCGAAAGACCCTCGCCCGCGCCTCGAACACGCCCGGACGCACGCAGGAAATCAACTTCTTCGCCTTGGGCGGCGACCACCACGCCCCGTCCGAGCACAAATACCTCGTCGACCTTCCGGGTTACGGCTATGCCGAAGCCCCTGTCGCCATCGTCGCCAAATGGCAGGCGCTGTTGAAACAATACCTGCAAGGCCGCCAGACGCTGCGCCGCGCCTTCGTGCTGATCGACACCCGCCACGGCGTCAAATCGGTCGATGAAGATATCCTGACCCTGCTCGACCGCTCGGCCGTGCCCTATCAGGCCGTCCTGACGAAAGCCGACAAGGTCAGCACCACCGAACGCGATGCCACCATCGAACAGGTCAAGGCCGCGCTGAACCGCCACCCCGCCGCCTATCCCGAACTGGTGGTGACCAGCTCTGAAAAAGGCGACGGCATCGAAACCCTGCGTTCGATCATCGCCACCCTCGAATGACCCACTAGCCCCACGTTAAGGTTAACGCCGCGCTTGTATCCACGGGGGGCCACAGCCCCCCGCACCCCCCCCCGACTGCCACGCCCCGAACCGACACATCTGGCGTCGGACCCCCTCCCCATTCACGCTGGCTCAAATATCCTCGGGGGAGTCGGGGCGCATGCCCCGACGGGGGCAGACAGCCCCCTGCAACGCCTGCCAATTCATGAACCGATCTTAACGCTTTTCGCAGATTCGTATGCATCGCCTGTGCACAGACTGTGCATCGCGCGATCCTCGCTCAGACATGCTGCGCCCCGTTCACCTCGATCTCGGCGCCCGAGATATAGGACGACTGGTCCGAGCATAGAAACCAGATCACATCCGCCACTTCCTTCGGCTGCCCCAACCTCTGCATCGGCAGTTTTTCCACGATCTTGTCCGTCCCCGGCGACAGGATCGCGGTCTCCACCTCGCCCGGTGCAATGGCATTGACCCGAACCCCTAAAGGCCCGAAATCATGGGCCATTTCCCGCGTCAGCGCCGCCAGAGCCGCCTTCGACGTGGCATAAGCCGCCCCCGCAAAGGGGTGAACCCGAACCCCCGCAATCGAGGTGACATTGACGATCGCCCCCTTGGCCGCCATCAACTCATCCTTCAGCCCGCGCGCCAGAATCACCGACGAAAAAAAGTTCACATGGAACACCTGACCCCAGGTCCGCAGGTCGGTTTCCAATGTATTCAACCGCTTACCCCCCTCCCCCTTGGGCGAGATACCGGCATTGTTGACCAGTGCATCCACCCTTCCATTGACCTTTGCCTTGATCGTCTCGATCGCCGCAATGGTCTTGTCCGGGCTGGCAAGGTCGATCTGGATATGGTTCTCCTCGCCCCCCGGCCAGGGGCAACGCGGATCGAAGGGCTGGCGCGAACAGGTCAGCACCCGCCACCCTTCTGCCGAAAACCGCTTCACCGTCGCATGCCCGATCCCCCGCGAAGCCCCTGTTAATACGAGTGTTTTCTGTCCGGTCATGATGCAATCCCCATTTCGCTCCGATCCTAAGGGGCGCCCCGCCGAAAGGAAAGCACCCCACGCAAAGCGGCTTGGCAGACCGCCGCCATAAGACTAAGCAAGCAAGGCAATCGCCCTCTGTGAGGCCCCATGAAACCGCAGACCAGCTCCATGTCCGATGCCGCCTTCACCGCCAAGATGCTCTCCGAAGCGCTCCCCTACCTGCAGCGCTATTCCGGCGCGGTGGTGGTGGTCAAATTCGGCGGCAACGCCATGGGCGACGACGCCGCCATGGCCGAATTCGCCCGCGACATCGTCCTGATGCGGCAGGTCGGCGTGAACCCCGTCGTGGTCCACGGCGGGGGGCCGATGATCAATGAAATGCTTGAAAAGCTTGGTATAAAGTCCACCTTCGTGCGCGGCAAACGCGTCACCGACAAGGCCACCGTGCAAGTGGTCGAGATGATTCTTTCGGGCCTCGTGAACAAGCGCATCGTTCAGGCGATCATGGACGCAGGCGGTCGCGCCGTCGGCATTTCCGGCAAGGACGACGATCTGATGGTCTGCGAAGCCGACGACCCCGAACTCGGTTTCGTGGGCCGCCCAATCGAAATGAACGTCCAGGTCCTGCGCGATCTCTACAACGCCGGCATCGTCCCCGTCGTCGCCCCCGTCGCCACCGGCATGGCCGACAACGAAACCTTCAACGTCAATGGCGATACCGCCGCGGGCGCCATCGCAGGCGCCCTCAAAGCCGATCGCCTGCTCCTGCTCACCGATATCTCCGGCGTCAAAAACGCGGCGGGCGAGATCATGACGGCAATCACCCCCGAGGAAGTCCGCGCCATGATAGACGATGGCACCATCGGCGGCGGCATGATCCCAAAAACCGAAACCGCCCTCGCCGCCCTCGACGAAGGCGTCCGCGCCGTCACCATCCTCGACGGTCGCGTTCCAAACGCCTGCCTGATGGAGTTGTTCACCGACCACGGCGCAGGCAGCCAGATCCGCTCGACCGAACCCCGCGTCAAACCCCGCGTCAAAAGGTGAGCCTGCCTGAAACCCTCGCTGCCCATCGGCTTGAAATATTGGGCGGATTCCATCCGCAGGCAGACGACACCCTGCCCGCCGGAACGCGTACCCTTCTGCTTCTTGGTCCCGCCGAACCTGGCTTTTGGCCGCATCTGACAGCGCAACCGGAATGGTCCGACGGCAAGCCCGACCCCGTCGACCGCTGGTCGCGCCGTATCATCGGCACCATCGCCTGCGACCTTGGCGCCAAGGCGCTCTTTCCCTTCGGCGGCCCACCCTACCATCCCTTCTACCGCTGGGCACTGCAATCGGGGCGCTGCTACGACAGCCCGGTCCGCCTACTCGTCCACGCCAGCCAAGGGCTGCTCGTCAGCTTCCGTGGCGCCCTCGCCTTGCGCGACAGGATCGACATCCCCGCTCCACAGCCAAAACCCTGCGACACGTGCGAGACCAAACCCTGCCTCACCGCCTGCCCTCCGGCCGCGCTGACCGCATCGGGTTACGACGTCCCTGCCTGCCACGCCTTCCTCGACACGACCCAAGGCGCACCCTGCCTGACCGCTGGCTGTCAAACCCGTCGCGCTTGCCCGCTGTCGCAAGCCTATGCAAGAGTTGCGGAACAGTCGGCCTACCACATGCGCCGATTCCACGGGGTGAGTTGAACACCCCGCCATAAACGGGGGGCAGACTAAATGAAGCGGTTGATCCTGACGCGCCACGCCAAATCGAGCTGGGACGATCCGCTGACCCCAGACCATGACCGCCCGCTGAACGAACGCGGCAAGGCCGCTGCAGCCGATCTCGGCGTCTGGCTCGCCTCACGCGGCTATATCCCGGGCGAGGTGCTCTGCTCCGACGCGCTACGCACCCGCAAGACATGGAGCGGCATCGCCCCCGCCCTGCCCGGCACACCGGTTCTCGAACTGAAACCCGCACTCTACCACGCAGGTGCCGATGTCATGCTGGCCGTGCTGCGCCATGCCAAGGCCGACACGGTGATGATGATCGGCCACAATCCCGGCATCGGTGAATTCGCGCGGAAACTTGTGGCCCGAGAGTTGTCAAACCCCGAATTTGCGCGCTATCCGACGGGCGCCACGCTGGTGTGCGATTTCTCGATCGACACATGGGATGATGTTGCTTGGGCTCAGGGCGTGGTCGACGATTTCATCGTCCCCCGCGAAATAGACAGCTGACAGTCGCAGGGTGCGCGTTCGCCGCGCACCCGTAAGCCCTTGTCAGTGACCAAGAATCTGCGAAAGGAACAGCTTGGTCCGGTCGCTTTTCGGGTTGTTGAAGAACTCTTTCGGCTCGTTCTGTTCGACGATCTGGCCCTGATCCATAAAGATCACTCGGTTGGCGACGGCTTGGGCAAAACCCATCTCATGCGTCACGCAAATCATCGTCATGCCTTCTTCGGCCAAGGCGATCATGGTGTCCAAGACCTCTTTGATCATCTCGGGGTCCAGCGCGCTTGTCGGCTCGTCGAACAGCATGATCCGCGGCTTCATGCACAAGGACCGCGCAATCGCAACCCGTTGCTGCTGCCCGCCTGAAAGCTGCCCGGGATATTTATGCGCCTGTTCGGGGATCTTGACCTTGGTCAGGAAGTGCATCGCGATTTCTTCCGCCTCGCGCTTCGGAGTCTTGCGAACCCAGATCGGCGCGAGGGTGCAGTTCTCCAGAATGGTCAGATGCGGGAACAGGTTGAAGTGCTGGAACACCATCCCGACCTCGGACCGGACCTTGTCGATGTTCTTAAGGTCGCTGGTCAGTTCGGTGCCGTCCACCACGATCTCGCCCTGCTGGTGCTCTTCCAGCCGGTTGATGCAGCGGATCAGGGTCGACTTGCCGGACCCCGAAGGCCCACAGATCACGATCCGCTCGCCCCGGTTCACCGTCATGTCGATGTCGCGCAGCACGTGGAACGTGCCGTACCACTTGTTCATATTGCTGATACGGATCGCGACTTCGTCCGAAACCTGCATTTTCGTCTGTGCTTCAGCCATTTTGCGTGATCCCTCAGCGATGGTCGGTCTTCAGCTTCTGTTCCAGATACATCGAGTATCGGGACATGCCGAAGCAGATGAGAAAGAAGATGAAACCGACAAAAATGTAGGGCTCCCAGTAGATGCCCTTCCAGTTGATGTCG
Organism: Gemmobacter aquarius; assembly: GCF_003060865.1. Taxonomy (NCBI): domain Bacteria; kingdom Pseudomonadati; phylum Pseudomonadota; class Alphaproteobacteria; order Rhodobacterales; family Paracoccaceae; genus Paragemmobacter; species Paragemmobacter aquarius. Next base: position 438,775 of record NZ_CP028918.1, on the reverse strand, counting down.
GCGCGGACGATCTGCGTCACCCCGCGCAGCGGGTCGAGCAGGCCGACAAAGCTGACCAGCGTCGTGTCCTTGAACAGCCCGATAAACGTCGAAACGATCCCCGGAATGGAAATCTTCAACGCCTGCGGCATGATGATCAGCCGCTGCGCCTGCCAGTAATCCAGCCCCAAGGCATCGGCCGCCTCATATTGCCCGCGCGGCAGTGCCGCCAGACCACCGCGGATGACCTCGGCGATATAGGCTGCAGCGAACAGGGTGACTAGGATGACGACGCGCAGGATCAGGTCGAAATTGGTCTGCGGCGGCAGGAAATACTGCAACAGCAGCGACGCCGTGAACAGCATGGTGATCAGCGGCACGCCACGAATGAATTCGATGAACCCCACCGACAGCGTCTTGATAAGCACCATATCCGACCGGCGCCCCAGCGCCAGCAGCACCCCGATGGGCAGCGAACAAATAATCGCTGTCACCCCGATAACGAAGGCCAGAAGGAACCCACCGAACTGGTCGGAACCCACCGCCGGCAGGCTTGGCGGCAACCCCGCAAGCGCGCCAGTCACGAACCCTTGCAGGAACAGCCAATAGACACAGGCAGCAACGAACCCGATGGCCGTTCCCATCACCACGCCCAGACGCGGCTGAACTAGGCGGTAGCCCAGAACCAGCACACCGAACCCGAGCAGCGTCGCCACCGGCTTCCAGATCGACCCGCCCCATAGCAGCCAGAAGGCGATGAAGGGGTAAAGCAAAGTGACATAGACAAGACGCTTCGGCGCCACCCATGACAGGGCGAACAGACCCGCCATCAGAGCCGCAATCACGAGGACATGGACGATGTTGTGATCCAGCAAGGCCAGCGAAATCACGGTCAGCACCGCGACCACGCCGATCAGCTTTGCCCCGCTGCGCAGCCCGTAATACAGCACCGGCGCCAGGGCCACGAACATCAGGCCAAAGGCGAGGATCGGGCGCCAATAGGCATCCTGCGGGTAAAAGCCAAAGATATACTGGTGCCAGCGCGCCTTGATGACGGCCCAGCACGCCCCGCCTTCCGGCCCCGCTATCGTGCGGCACTCGCCCAGCGAATTGGCGTTCCATACACCGTTCAGCCACCAAGGCATGATCTTGGCCAGCAGCATCAGCACCAGCAGCAGGCTGACAAGCGTGAGCGCCGTATTCAGCCAGCCCGCAAACAGGTTCTCGCGCAGCCACTTGATTGCGCCACGCTCGGTGACGGGCGGAAGCGCAGGTGCCAGCATCTCGGTCCGGATGAAGGCGGTTTCGGCATGGGTGTCTGACATGCTCAACGCTCCTTCAGTTTGACGGCAGAGTTGAAGACGTTCATCAGCGACGAGATGATCAGGCTGATGGTCAGATAGATCGCCATCATCAGCAACATACACTCAAGCTCGCGTCCCGTCTGGTTCAGCGTGATCCCGCCCAGCGTGCCGCGCAGGTCAAGGTAGCTGACGGCGATGCCAAGCGAGGTGTTCTTGGTCAGGTTCAGATATTGCGAGATCAGCGGAGGGATGATCACCCTCAACGCTTGCGGAAGAACGATCAGGTTCATCGTCCGCCCCGGGCGCAGGCCAAGCGCATAGGCGGCCTCGGTCTGGCCACGGCTGATTGCCAGCACACCGGCCCGCACCGCCTCGGCAATGAAGGCACCGGTATACAGCGATAGCGCGATCAGCAGGGCGCTGAAGCTGTGCTGAACCAGAATACCGCCCTGAAAATTGAACCCCTTGGAAACACCGGCATCGTCGGTCGGGAACACCGGGATGTCCAGATGGAAGCCCATTGCGACGAGCAAGATCACGATCGGCGCGATCAGGATCAGCAGACTCTTCCACCAGGTGACAGGACGGATACCCGTATCTTCCTGCACCAGCCGCGCATGGCGCAAAACACGGCGGTTTGCCCAGAAAGACCCCACCAGCACGATAACCACGGCAAGCCAGGTCAGGTTGATCGACATGGACCCCAGATTAATCGTCGGAAGCGGGCGCTCGAACAGTGGGCCGGGGATGAACCAGCCACGATTGGTTATGGCGATGCTGTCGAACAGCACCTTTTGCGCCGCAGGTTCTGCGCCGGTCTGGATCATCTCGGCCGTAACCTTGAAATCCTTGGGCTGCGGCGCGGTTTCCGAGGTCACGACGAAGACGACGATGATCCAGAGCAATAGCGGCACGTTGCGGAATGCCTCGACATAGACCGTCATCAGCCGACCGACGAGCCAGTTCTTCGACAGGCGCAGAACGCCCACGAAAACCCCGATCACGGTTGCGAAAATGCAGCCCCAAAAGGCAACGACCAGTGTGTTCAGCAGTCCGATGATCGCCGCGCGGCCATGCGTGCTGTCGTTCGTATAGGGAATAAGCTGTTGCTCGATGTCGTAACCGGCGCGGTTCCACAGGAAGCCGAAGCTGATGTCCTTATCCTTGGCGGCAAGGTTCTGGATCGTATTGTCCACAAGCCACGCAATGCCAAGCAACACGAGTATCAGCACGATCACCTGGATGGTGAACGAACGGAACCGCGTGTCGTAAATGAGCATGGAAAGCCGAAAGCCATCTTTCGGCGCCTCGGAGGCCATAGCCATCGTCAAAACTTCCCCTGTTTCCGATCCGTGGGTCCGGCTTTGCGCCGGTTATGTCGCTGTTTGAAGCGCGCGGATCGGGTTGTGGTCATCAGGCAGAAAAAGGGCGCGCAGTTTCCCGCGCGCCCCTGTAGCGATTAGCGCAGCGGGGGCGCGTACTGCAGGCCGCCCTGGGTCCACAGCGCGTTCAGGCCGCGCGCCAGACCGATCGGGGTCGACGTGCCGATGTTGGCTTCGAAGATTTCGCCGTAGTTGCCGTTGGCGGCAATGGCGTTCTTCGCCCAGCTGTTGTCCAGACCCATCATGACGCCCGAATCCCCTTCGAGGCCAAGCAGACGGCGCACTTCGGGGTCGGTCGAGGAGGCTGCAACTTCTTCGATGTTCGCTTTGGTGATGCCTTTTTCTTCTGCGATCAGCAGCGCGAAATAGGTCCAACGGACGATATCGCCCCATTGGTTGTCACCATGGCGCACGACCGGGCCGAGCGGCTCTTTCGAGATGATTTCCGGAAGGATGATGTGGTTTTCCGGATCGGCCATGGTGGCGCGCGATGCAGCCAGACCCGACGCGTCGGTCGTGTAGGCGTCGCAAGCACCGGCCAGATACTGGCGCTGCGCTTCCGAGTCGTCCTGCACGGTGACGGGGGTATAGGTGATGTTGTTGAACTTGAAGAAGTCAGCAAGGTTCAATTCGGTCGTGGTGCCGGTCTGAATGCAGACGGTGGCGCCATCGAGTTCCTTGGCCGAAGAAACGCCAAGGTCTTTTTTGACCATGAAACCTTGACCGTCATAGTAGTTGACCGCAACGAAATCGAGCTTCAGGTCGTTGTCGCGCGAAAAGGTCCAAGTCGAGTTGCGGACCAGCAGGTCGACTTCGCCCGAAGCCAGTGCGGTGAAACGGGTCTCACCGGTGGTCGGGACGAATTTCACCTTGGAGGGGTCGCCCAGCACGGCGGCAGCAACCGCACGGCACAGCGACACGTCAAAGCCGACCCAGTTGCCGTTTGCATCGGGTGCACCGAAACCGGTCAGACCGGTGTTCGACCCGCAAAGCAACTCGCCACGCGCCTTGACGTCGTCAAGCGTTGCAGCCGAAGCGAAGCCCGCGGTCATCGCAGTTGCTGCGACGACACCGAGGAATACGGATTTTTTCATTCTTACCTCTTCCTGAGTTATACCGCCCGATTCCGGGCGACGTTTTGTTTTTCCCCGCCGAAGCGGAGGGAGGTGCCTAGGCGAAAACCTCTCCCGTAATCGCGAGTTTCCCCGAAAGCGGTTTGAAAGGTCAAGCCCAAGCCTTGCTGCACCACAATATGCAATGCTGGCAACGCGTTAGCTATGTCATAAGGCAGCAAGCGCAAGGGGCGCACAAGAAATAAGCAGGATTGTCACCCGCACAATGCGTAGAATCGCCCCGCTTGCAGAAAGTCCGCCTCACGCACGGCCTCGGACGCGGCGGCTTCCTCGTCCTCGCCCCATTGCTCGATCTGCCAGGTCTCGTCGATACGCGACAGCGCCCAGGCCGCTTCTGCCGAAAGCCTGCCGCGCGTCACCGCCAACGCAAGGATCAACGACCCTGAAATCGCGACGAGGTCATGAAAAGCGGCCAGTTCAAAAGGGTTGAACGAAGCGACGATAGCGTGCAACCGCGCCAGAGAGGCCGGTTCTTGTGCGATATGCATCACCCCGGCGGTAGCGACCAAGGGCACTCGCAAGGCTTCGGACGCCCAGCCAAGCAGCGGGTCCCAGCCAGCCGCTTGCCGCGCAACCAGCGACTCGGGACCGATGGCGCGATAGCAAAGAAGATCGGTCCCGCCATAAGCCGCCAGCATTTCGACCACCGCGTCGAATTGCGGAACGATCTTGTCCAGCGCCGAATTGGCAGACCGCGTGAATGGCATCGTCTCGGGCTTGACCAAACCGCTTTGGGCATTCCACTCGGCCGCAATCGCATCGGCCAAGGCAACCGTTGGCACCACGAGCGATGTCTTGGCCGGCGTCTTGACCGGTCGCCCGTCAAGCCGGACGGTGAAGCCGCCCGCGACCGCCTCGATCGTGACTTCCTTCCAGAAACGCTTGGCCTTCCATGCGCTCACTTGAAGACCTCGAACGGGTCGGCCGGCACGTCATTTTCCTTCCAGTCCAACGTCTTCCACGTCCGCGCCATGTGGTCGGGCAAGGGGGCGGTAAAGGTCATCATCTTTTTCGTGATCGGGTGTTCCACCGAAAGCATCCGCGCATGCAGATGCAGTTTGCGGCTCAGATCGCCCCCGATCGAGGCGCCCCAACCATCGCCCATATTCTCGGACTCGCCGCCACCATACTTGCCGTCGCCAACGATCGGATGCCCGATTTCGGCCATATGGGCGCGCAACTGGTGCGTACGTCCGGTCACGGGTTCAAGCGCCATCCACGACAGGCGCGTGCCAAGGAACCAGAGCGTGAAGAAATCCGTATGTGCCCGTTTTGCATCGGGAAATTCGTCCATCTTGCCCGGATGGACGCAGAGCATCTTTTCACCCTCGCCGCGCTTGCCATGGCCCGGCGCCTTCATCAGACCGTATTTGATAGACCCCTTGCGCGGGTTGGGAACACCGGCCACCACGGCCCAATATATCTTGCGGGTGTTGCGATGCCGCAGGGCCTCGGACAGGCCCCGCGCCACGCGGTCGGTGCGAGCGAGCATCAGAAGGCCCGAGGTATCCTTATCAAGCCGGTGCACCAGTTTCGGGCGGTCCTTGTAGCCGAACTTCAGCGCCTCGGTCAGCCCGTCGACATGGCGGTCCCCCTGCCCCGAACCACCCTGGCTGGGCAGCCCCGGAGGCTTGTTTATGACGATCATATGCTCGTCTTTGAAGATGACGCAGTCCTGAATCATCTTTGTGTCAGCAGCACTTACGCCCCCTTCCTTGGGACGCGAAGGCGCTTCGGCATCGGGCAGCGGGGGCACACGAACCGTCTGGCCGGGGATGATGCGGTCGGCGGCTTTGGCGCGGGCGCCATCGACCCTGACCTGCCCGGTGCGGCACATCTTTTCGACGGCGCCTTGGGTGATTTGCGGAAAACGCCTTTTGAACCAGCGGTCTAGCCGCTGTTCGCCTTCGTCTTCGGATACGGTCAAAAGTTTCACGCCGCTCATGTCAGGGCTCCGCGGGCAAGGGCCGCGCCCATGGCGCAGGCGAGAAGGGAAAGCACCACCGACAGCCCTGTGTAAAGCGCGGCCTGAACGGGTTCACCGCCCTCCCACAGCTTGAAGGCGTCGAGGGAAAAGGCGCTGAATGTAGTGAAACCGCCCAAAACTCCGGTCATCAGAAGCGGGTGGTTCCGGGGGCCGAGGGTGACGAAAAGTACCCCCATCACAAAGCAGCCCAGCACGTTGACAACCAGCGTTCCAAGCGGCCAGCCGGGCAAGATACGCCCCGCGCCAGCGACGACGAGGAAACGCAGCACGGCACCGATGGCACCGCCAAGGGCGACTTGGGACAGGGTCGAGATCATGCCCCGTCCTTCGGCCCATGGGCGCGATTTGTCAACCGTTACAGGCGAACGGGCGATGCACAGCCTGTGCACAACCGATGCAGACAGGCAAAACGCGGCGCTAACGAAGCCTTAGGGCTTTACCGCTAGGCTTACCCCTGTCGCTTGACACGGAGTTTCGCAAAATACTCGGCCCGCTTTTTCAATTCGCGCTCGAACCCGCGCTCAGGCGGCGCATACCAGACCGGGCGCTTCATGCCTTCGGGGAAATAGTCTTGACCGGAAAAGCCGTCTTCCTGATCATGGTCATAAGCATAGCCCGTGCCATAGCCGATGTCCTTCATCAGCTTGGTCGGTGCGTTCAGAATGTGCTTGGGCGGCGCATGGCTGCCGGTTTCCCGCGCCGCGACCCGCGCCGCCTTGTAGGCGGTGTAGACAGCGTTCGATTTCGGCGCGAGCGCCAGATAGACCACCGCCTGCGCCAGCGCCAACTCGCCCTCGGGGCTGCCAAGCCGTTCATAGGTTTGCCAGCCTTGCAGGCAGACCTCTTGCGCCTGCGGGTCGGCAAGGCCGATATCCTCGACCGCCATGCGCGTCAGGCGGCGGGCAAGGAAACGCGGGTCTTCGCCGCCCTCCAGCATGCGGGCGAACCAGTAAAGCGCCGCGTCCGGATCGGACCCACGGATCGATTTGTGCAGGGCGGAAATCAGATTGTAATGTTCATCGCCCGATTTGTCGTACCGCGTGGCCCGCCGCATCAGGCGGGTGGACAGCTGCGACCGGTCCAGTGGCTTGTCGAGCTTCCAGGCCGTAACCTGTTCGATCAGGTTAAGCAGGCCGCGACCGTCTCCATCGGCCATTTCCAGCAGGGCCTCGCGCGCCTCGCCGGTCAAGGGCAGGTTGCGGTTCAGCTCTTTCTCTGCCCGCTGCGCCATGTGTTCCAGATCGGTCAGGTTCAGCCGTTCCAGCACGATGACCTGCGCGCGGCTCAGAAGCGCGGCGTTCAGCTCGAAACTGGGGTTTTCGGTGGTCGCACCCACCAGAAGGATCGTGCCATCCTCCATATGCGGCAGGAAACCGTCTTGCTGTGCCTTGTTGAAACGGTGGATTTCATCGACGAACAAAAGCGTGCCCCGCCCGTTCTGGCGGCGGATGCGGGCCTGTTCGAACACCTTTTTCAGGTCCGGCACGCCGGTGAAGATGGCCGAGATCTGCACGAAGACAAGGTCGGTTTCATCGGCCAGCAGGCGCGCTATCGTGGTCTTGCCCACACCGGGCGGCCCCCAGAGAATAAGCGACGACAGGCTTTTGGCGGCCAGCATCGCGCCAAGCGGACCTTCGGGCGACAGCACATGGCCCTGACCGATCACTTGCGCCAAGGCGCGCGGGCGCAGGCGGTCGGCCAGCGGGCGCGGGCCTTCGGGGGTGGTGCCGGTCGGGCTGTCGAAAAGATCTGCCATGAGTGCCAGACTAGCGGCTGGGCGGGCTGGTTGAAAGATCAGAAGCGGAAGCGCAACCGCAAGCTTTGCCCGCCCCGTATAAGATCGACAGACCAGATGCGCGTAGGTTCGTTAGCGGCCTCGGCCACATCGGCGGGCAGGTTGATCGCCACCCCGTTGACCGCCACGACGATGTCACCCCGCTGGAAACCGGCGCGGGCGGCGATGGCTTGGGCATCGGTCACCACGACGCCTGTCGCGTTCAACGGCAGGTCGAGTTCTGCGGTAACCGCGGGGTTGATGCGGGCCACGGTCAGACCGTTCAGCGCCACGTCGGCGGTGATGGTGGTGCTGTCACGGTCGGGCGTGTCGGGGGCAACGGCCAACGTCACGATGGCCGACATCGCCGTACCGTCGCGCAGCCAGTCGATCCGCGTTTGCGCGCCAAGGCCGAGCGAGGCAAGGCGGAACATGATCTCTTGCGGGGTGTTCGTCGGCTCTCCTCCCAAAGCGAGGATGACATCGCCCTTGCGGATGCCGGCGGCGGCAAAGGGGCTGTCGGGGTGCAGATCGGACACCAGAACCCCGTCAGGGCTTGGCAAGCCAAGCGAATCGGCAAGGCTGGCGTCCATTGCCTGCCCGGACAGGCCGGCCCAGGGCCGCTGGAACAGGGTGGCCCCCGTCTCGGCCTGCTTCACGATGCTGGCGACCAGATTGGCCGGAATGGCAAAGCCGATTCCCTGCGACCCGCCGCTGCGGGTCAGGATCGCGGTGTTGATGCCGACAAGGCGGCCTTTGGTATCGACAAGGGCACCGCCAGAATTGCCCGGGTTGATGGCGGCATCGGTCTGGATGAAATAGCCCGACCCGTTGCCAAGCTGCATGGTCGACCGCGCCAGCCCGGAAACGATGCCCTGCGACACGGTTTGGCCAACGCCAAAGGGATTGCCGATGGCAAGCACCAGATCGCCCACCTCGATCTCGTCCGAATCGCGCAGGGGAACGAAAGGCAGATCTTTCGCACCCTGCAGCCTGAGCACCGCAAGATCCGAGGCTTCGTCGCCCAGCACGACCTTGGCCGCATATTCGCGCCGGTCGTTCATCACGACGCGGATCTCGGTTGCCTGACCCACCACATGATAATTCGACACCACGATACCATCGGCCGTCAGAACCACGCCCGACCCGAGCGAATTCTGCACGCGGGGCTGGCTGTCGCCGAAAGCCTGAAAGAACTGGTCAAAGAACGGATCGCCTGCAAACGGGCTGGCCCGCTGTTCGACAACGCGCGTGGCGTAGATGTTCACCACCGCAGGCGCTGTAGCTTTGACCACCGGCGAGAAGCTTTGCGCGATTTCGGCGCTGCTTGTCGGCACGGTCTGGGCGGTTCCCGCAAGCGGGGTCAGGGCGATCAGGGCGGCTAGGGGAAGAATGCGAAACATGGCGGGCCTTTGGCGCGGCGGCTGTCGCCTCTGGTATGGGCACCAGAGGCGACCGCCGCAAGCCGTGGCCGTTCACAAGCCGGTGCGATAGCTAATGCAGCTTCGTCTGCATCGAGATGGTCACGCATACCGAACTTGCCCCGCCCGTATCCATCACTGGACCGGCAGAGACGCAATCAAGCCCGACCCGCCGTGCCAGACGCCACGAGTTTTCGGGAATGATCCCGAGCAGCGTCGTGGCACCCAAGATGCGGGCAGATATGACCATTTCGCTGATAAGCTGCATCTGCACCCGCATCCGGTTCGCTGCGGGCACCGTGTCGGACACGAAGACGCGGCTCGATTCCCAGACGTTGGCGGCCACGGGTGCCGGAAAGTGCAGCAGATCGCGCGGAATGGATGGCAGAAGCCCAAGCTGCGCGTCACGGATCATGTAGGTGTAGATGCCGCAGCGATGCGTCGTCGGCGTCAGCCGCACGCCAGCCAGCACCTGCCCGCGTTCATGCACCGCAACCCAGCGGCTGGCGGGGGTGTCATATTGGTCGAACTCCATGCCATCGGCCTGCGGCAAGTCCCATCCGGCACCGTCGATAAAGGTCCGGTGGCGGGCGCGCAGCAGATTGGCAAAGAGGGTGCCATGGTTGTGCAGGTTGTCAAAGGAAAGGGTCGTCACTTCCATCGTCAGTCTCCTTCTTCGGGGTTAACCGTGTGAAGGGGACGGCTCGGTCATTCGAGAAGGCGGTATTCACGCACCTTCCTGATGGCCTCGGACGTGGTTCTGGCCTCAAGCCGGATGCGGGCGGACTTCAGCCGCGCCTTGAACGCACTTTCGGTGATCCCCAGTTTGTCAGCCGCCGCCGCGTGCCTGTCCCCGTTGGCAAGGCAACGCAGCGCTTCGATCTGGGCCCGTGTCAGATCGCTTGACGGCTTTGCCTCGATATGGAGCTGGATCGTGGCCTCGCGCAAACTCTCCAACTCCTCGTCCGTGAACTCCCGGTCCTTGCGGGCGATGCCCACGATCGAGCGCGAGGTGATCGGCCCATAGGAAGACACTGCTCCGAAATGGAGCCCGTGCGCCGCCGCCTTCTTCATGACGCTGAAGGGATCAGGCAGGGGAATGGCGCTCCAACGGGTCGTGCCTTCCACCCCGACGCCCCAGAAAACCAGCGGGTCGCGAAGGTAATAGGACTGCGAGTTATACTGGTCGACCCACGCGGCGGGGTAAGAGCTTTTATAGACGAGCGGGGTGGCAAAGCGGATGTGCAACCCGACGGTATAGCCCATCGGCGCAAGGTCGTTCAGCTTGTCGAGCAGCAAAGAAAGTGCCTTGCGTTCTGCCATGATGTGCCCGAACCGGGCTCCCTTATTACTAATGATTGCAAGAAAGTAATTTCCTGCATCCATAGATTGCACACGTTCCGTATCGGCTGACAAGGCGATACAGCGTCGACCATGGCGAAAAACGCGCAAAAGAAAAGCCCGCCGAAGCGGGCCTTTCGAATAATCTGGCTGGCGGTGCCGTGCGGCTTATTCGTCGGCGGCGTCTGCCGCTTCGGTGCGGGCCCGGTCAGCGGCGCCCTTGGCCGAGGTGTCGCGATCCACGAACTCGATGATCGCCATCGGGGCCATGTCGCCGTAGCGGAAACCGGCCTTCATGATGCGGATATAGCCGCCCTGACGCGACTGGTAGCGCGGGCCGAGGATGGCAAACAGCCGCTCGACATGCTTGTCTTCTTTCAGCGCAGCCTGGGCCTGACGGCGGGCGTGCAGGTCGCCGCGCTTGGCGAGCGTGATCAGCTTTTCGACGATCGGACGCAATTCCTTGGCCTTCGGCAAGGTGGTCTTGATCTGTTCGTGTTCGATGAGCGAGCCGGACATGTTCGCGAACATCGCCTTGCGGTGTTCGTGGGTGCGGTTCAGCTTACGGTAGCCGTTCGAGTGACGCATGATAGTCTCCTGGACGTTTATGCTTTGTGTTGCACAGCCTGCGTAGGGCCGGGCTTCGTTGGGGCGGAATTGCCCATGTTTTCCCCGGCAGCCCGGGCATTTTGGAGGTGGGGCGGTTTGACCCGCCCCACGTAACTTAGAACTGGTCTTCGAATCGCTTGGCCAGATCTTCGATGTTTTCCGGCGGCCAGTCTTCGACTTCCATCCCGAGATGCAGGCCCATGCCCGAAAGCACTTCCTTGATCTCGTTCAGCGACTTGCGGCCGAAGTTCGGGGTGCGGAGCATCTCGGCTTCGGTTTTCTGGATCAGGTCGCCGATGTAGACGATATTGTCATTCTTCAGGCAGTTCGCCGAACGGACCGAAAGCTCCAGCTCGTCGACTTTCTTGAGCAGGAGCGGATTGAATTCCAGCCCTGCGTCGACTTCGCCCAGCTTGGCCGATTCGGGTTCGTCGAAGTTGACGAAGATCGACAGCTGGTCCTGCAGGATGCGCGCGGCATAGGCCACGGCGTCTTCGGGGGTCAGCGCGCCGTTGGTTTCGATCTTCATGGTCAGTTTGTCATAGTCGAGAACCTGACCTTCGCGGGTCGGGGTGACTTCGTAGCTGACTTTCTTGACCGGCGAGAAGATGGCGTCGATGGCGATAAGGCCGATCGGTGCATCTTCGGGCTTGTTCTTGTCGGCGGCGACATAACCTTTGCCGGTGTTCACGGTCAGTTCCATGAACACATCGGCGCCGTCGTCGAGATGGCAGATCACGTGGTCTTTGTTCAGAACCTCGATGCCGTTCGATTCGGAAATGTCGCCAGCGGTGACGACGCCCGGACCCTTGGCCGAGATCGACAGGCGCTTGGGCCCTTCGACTTCCATCTTCAAGCTGACGCCCTTGAGGTTCAGCACGATGTCGGTGACGTCTTCACGCACACCGGCGACCGACGAGAACTCGTGCAGGACGTTGTCGATCTGCACGCTCGTGATCGCGCCGCCTTGCAGCGACGACATCAGCACGCGCCGCAGCGCGTTGCCCAGCGTGAGGCCGAAGCCCCGCTCGAGCGGTTCGGCGATCACGGTCGCCACGCGCACCGGATCGGCGCCGGGGCGCACCACCAATTGCGTGGGCTTGATGAGTTCTTGCCAGTTCTTGTGGATCATGCTGTCGCCTCCATACCAGTCTGCTGCCCATGTCCATAAGCAGCGGACGCCCGAGGATCAGAAATACGTAAATCGGGCCGCGCGAAAACGCACGGCCCGACCGGTTAGAAATAGCTTAGACGCGGCGGCGCTTCGGCGGACGGCAGCCGTTGTGCGCGAGCGGAGTGACATCACGGATCGAGGTGATGTTGAAACCCACCGCAGCCAGTGCGCGGAGCGCCGATTCGCGGCCCGAACCGGGGCCCTGCACTTCGACTTCCAGCGTTTTCACGCCATGTTCCTGTGCCTTGCGGCCCGCATCTTCTGCGGCCATCTGCGCGGCATAGGGGGTCGACTTGCGCGAACCCTTGAAGCCCATCGTGCCCGAGGACGACCACGAAATGGCGTTGCCCTGCACGTCGGAGATCAGGATCTTGGTGTTGTTGAAGGAAGAGTTCACGTGAGCAACGCCAGCGGCGATGTTCTTGCGTTCTTTTTTCTTCAGACGGGCGTCTTTCTTGGTATCGCGTGCCATGATCTATGCCCCTCTTATTTCTTCTTGCCGGCGATGGCTTTGGCCGGTCCCTTGCGGGTCCGCGCGTTCGTGTGCGTGCGCTGGCCGCGAACCGGAAGGTTCTTGCGGTGACGCAGGCCACGGTAGCAACCAAGGTCCATCAGGCGCTTGATGTTCATCGAGACTTCGCGGCGAAGGTCGCCTTCAACCGTGAAGTTCGCGTCGATGTATTCGCGGATTGCGAGCACTTCGGCGTCGGTCAGCTGGTTGACGCGGCGCGACTGGTCGATGTTCAGCGCAGTGCAGATGGTGTCCGCATTATGCGGGCCAATGCCGGTGATGTAGGTCAGCGCGATCGGAACCCGTTTCGCGGTAGGGATGTTGACGCCAGCAATACGTGCCAAAGCGTGTCTTCCTTTTCGTTGCGGTTCCGTGATGCCAGAACCTTTTTTCACAACTTGATGGCCGCGATCAGCGCGGCCACCGATTCAATCTGTTCTGCCAAGCATCAGATAGGCCGAACGATTCCCTTGCGGGACGCCGTGGCTTAGGGGCTTTTCCCCTGCCCGTCAAGGGCAGAGCCGCCGCTTTCGTCACTGCCTGTCAAGCACCTTTGCGATGGCATCGGCCACGGCGTCCATCCCGGCCAGACCATCCACCGCATGCAGCTGGTGCTTGGCGTAGTAATAGCCGATCAGGGGCGAGGTTTTCTTGTAATATTCCATCAGCCGCTGGCGCAGCGCGTCTTCGTTGTCGTCGGCGCGGCGAACCATCTTGTCGGACCCACAGACATCGCAGCAGCCCGGCTTGGCCGTGGGTTTGGTCTGGTCATGATAGACCGCGCCGCAATTGCCGCAGGTGTAGCGGCCAGAGATCCGCGCCACCAAAGCCGCATCATCCACCTGCATCTCGATCACCGCGTCGAGCGTCTGGCCCGTGCGGGTCATCAGCGCGGCCAGTGCATCAGCCTGCGGCAGGGTGCGGGGGAAGCCGTCGAAAATGAAGCCGCCGCCCGCGTGACCGGTGATCTTTTCCTCGATCAGGCCGATCACGATCTCGTCCGTCACAAGCTGACCCTTGGCCATGACTTCGGCCACGCGGTTGCCCATTTCGGTGCCGCTGGTCTTGGCCTCGCGCAACATGTCGCCGGTCGAGAGCTGGACCATGCCGCGCCCGTCGACCAGACGCTTGGCCTGAGTGCCCTTCCCTGCGCCGGGAGGGCCGAGGAGGATGATGTTGACCATCCCGCCCCCTTAGCGCCGTGCCGGAGCGCGCGGAGCCGTGCGCTTCTTGCCGCGCAGCTGCGATTTCTCGATCAGACCTTCGTATTGATGCGCCAGAAGGTGCGACTGGATCTGGTTGATCGTGTCCATCGTGACCGACACCACGATCAGCACCGAGGTGCCGCCGAAGTAAAAGGGGATCGACAGCTCGTTGCGCAGGATTTCCGGCAAGAGACAGATGAGCGCAAGGTAACCCGAACCGAGGACGAGCACGCGGTTGACCACATATTCAAGATATTCTTCGGTCTTCTTGCCGGGGCGGATGCCTGCGATGAAACCGTTCTGGTTCTTCAGGTTCTCGGCCACCTCGTCGACCTTGAAAGCCACGTTCTGGGTGTAGAAGTAGCTGAAGAACACGATCATCGCGACGAAGAACAAAAGGTGCAGCGGCTGGCCAGGGCCAAAGTAGGCCAGGATCGTCGACATCACGGGGCCGGTCGATTGGCCCGAAAAGGTCGAGATCGTGGTCGGCAGCAACAGAAGCGACGAGGCAAAGATGGCGGGGATCACGCCGGCGGGGTTCACCTTGATCGGCAGATGCGACGAGCCGCCGTCATAGATCTTCATGCCGACCTGACGGCGGGGATACTGGATGTGGATCTTGCGAAGCGCCCGCTCCAGAAAGACGACAAAGGTGATCACGACGACGATCATCACCATCACGCCGAGGATGACGATCGGCGACACCGCACCCGAACGGCCGCTTTCCAGAAACTGCGCCATGGCGCGCGGTATTTCCGCGACGATGCCGACGAAGATGATCAGCGAAGTGCCGTTGCCGATGCCGCGCGCGGTGATCTGCTCGCCCAGCCACATCAGGAACATGGTGCCGCCGACGAGCGTGATCACGCAGGAGAGCTTGAAGAACAGCCCCGGATCATGCGCCAGATTGCCCGCCTCGATCGAGGCCGCGATGCCCCAGGCCTGGAAGGTGGCAAGGAACACGGTCGCGTAGCGGGTGTACTGGTTGATCTTCTTGCGCCCCTGCTCGCCCTCTTTCTTGAGCTGTTCGAGTTGGGGGACCATCGAGGTCAGAAGCTGGACGATGATCGAAGCCGAGATATAGGGCATGATGCCGAGGGCAAAGATGCCCATCCGGCTGATCGCACCGCCGGTGAACATGTTTAGCATGCCCCCGATTCCCGCGCCCGCGTCGTTCATGAACTCGCGCAGCTGCGCGCCGTCGATGCCCGGAACGGGGATATAGGTTCCCAGCCGGTAGACCATCAACAGCCCGAGGGTGAAGAAGATGCGTTGGCGAAGGTCGGTCGCCTTGCCCAGGGCGGCCCAACTCAGGTTCGCCGCCATTTGCTCTGCAGCAGATGCCATGCCCAGATCTCTTTCATAAGATAACGCCGCCAACCGTTTTCCGGTCGGCGGCGCGGGAAAACTTCGCCTTGTGATGTAAGCGGTCTAAGGGCCGCTCACAACACCTTATTCAGCGGCGACGCGTGCCGGTTTCACAGTCAGCGTACCACCAGCGGCGGCGACGGCTTCGATGGCCGATGCAGAAGCGCCGGTCACGTTCAGCTTGATCGCGGTCTTGATCTCGCCTTTTGCAAGAATGCGGATGCCGTCATGCTTCGACTTGGTCAGGCCGGCTGCGACGATCATGTCCTCGGTGATTTCCGATTTCGCATCCAGCTTGCCGAGGGCGATGAATTTCTCGATCAGGCCGAGGTTGACGACCGCGAATTCCAGACGGTTCGGCTTGTTGAAGCCGCGCTTGGGAAGACGACGGTACAGCGGCATCTGGCCGCCTTCGTAGCCGCCGATGGCGACGCCCGAACGCGATTTCTGACCCTTGATACCACGGCCAGCGGTCTTGCCCTTGCCCGAACCCGGACCACGTGCAACGCGCTTTTGCTTCTTGGCTGCGCCGGGATTGTCGTGCAGTTCATTCAATTTCATGTCGCATACTCCTAAGCCGGAATGCCCACCCTGCGACGGATGAAGGGCAACGCGGCGTTTCTTTTTGATTCTGTGGCGCGGGGCCACTGCGGGCGTATAGCGGGATGGGGGGCGTGGGGCAAGGCGGGATTTTCCAGACGGTTGCAGCGGGCGGCAACGGAAACGCGACCCGCATTTCCCCGCCCGTGCGGCAACGGCAAGCCCTGCCCTGCCCGGCCGATCGCAGACCGAGGCCAGCGCCCGCCATGGGCGAAACGGGCGCTGACCGCGGCCCTTGGGCCACCGGCGGATGACGGAACCCGCAGCGCATGGCAAAGGCGCGCGCGCCCTTGCCATTTTGAACCAAAGCAAAACGCCCCACCTTGCGGAGGGGCGTCTTGCAATTGGTAGGGTGGGTGATTCACCCACCCTGACTGTAAGATCAGCCGCGCTCTTCGATGATCTGCACGAGGTGCTGGATCTTGCGGACCATGCCACGGACCGAAGGCGTGTCTTCGAGTTCGCGGGTGCGGTTCATCTTGTTCAGGCCCAACCCTTTCAGGGTCGCGGTCTGGACGGCAGGGCGGCGGGCAGCCGAAGCCACCTGCTTGACGACGATGGTTTTCTTGTCAGCCATGATCAAGCCTCCACAACTTCGGCTTCGGGCTTCTTCAGGATCTCGGCCACTTTCTTGCCGCGACGGTTCGCGACATGGCGGGGCGAGGCTTCCTGCTTGAGACCGTCGATGGTTGCGCGGATCATGTTGTAGGGGTTGGCCGAACCGATCGATTTGGCCACAACGTCCTGGATGCCGAGCATTTCGAAGACGGCGCGCATCGGGCCGCCGGCGATGATGCCGGTACCTGCAACGGCCGTCCGCATCACCACTTTACCGGCGCCGTGACGGCCTTCGATATCGTGGTGCAGGGTGCGGCTGTCTTTCAGAGGCACACGGACGAGGCTGCGCTTGGCCTGTTCGGTGGCCTTGCGGATCGCTTCCGGCACTTCCTTGGCCTTGCCCTTGCCGAAGCCGACGCGACCACGCTGGTCGCCGACCACGACGAGTGCCGCAAAGCCGAAGCGCTTGCCGCCCTTGACGGTTTTCGAGACGCGGTTGATCGCGACCAGACGGTCTGCGAATTCCGGGGTTTCTTCCGGGCGGTTGTCGCGGCGGTCGTTGCCACGGCCTTCCCGGCGGTTATCACGTTCTGCCATGAGGCATTCCTTACATCGTGGCGCGGCAAAGCGCCGTTATCTGCCGATCCTGGTGGAGCCTTGCGGCAATCCCCGGATCATCGGGGCGGCGCGTTCCTTGTGGGAACCGCCGCCCGCTTTGATTAGAACTTCAGGCCACCTTCACGGGCAGCATCGGCCAAAGCCTTGATCTTGCCGTGAAAGATGTAGCCGCCGCGGTCGAAATAGCATTCTTCCACGCCAGCCTTTTTTGCCCGTTCCGCAATCGCAGCGCCGATCTTGGCCGCAGCCTCGACGTTGTTCTTGCCGATCAGACCCAGATCCTTTTCGAGCGTCGAAGCGGCCGCAACGGTGACCCCTTTGACATCGTCGATCAGCTGGGCGCTGATGTTCTTGGAAGAACGGTGAACCGACAGACGCAAGCGCCCGTTGGACATCGCCTTGATTTTGTTCCGGACGCGCAGGCGGCGCTTGAGGAACAGCTCTCTTT
Organism: Gemmobacter aquarius; assembly: GCF_003060865.1. Lineage (NCBI taxonomy): Bacteria > Pseudomonadati > Pseudomonadota > Alphaproteobacteria > Rhodobacterales > Paracoccaceae > Paragemmobacter > Paragemmobacter aquarius. The sequence goes on along the minus strand of NZ_CP028918.1, from coordinate 421,363 downwards.
TGGTGTTCGCCATGATTGCGCCCCTTACTTCTTCTTGCCTTCCTTGCGGAAGACGAACTCACCCTTGTAGCGGATGCCTTTGCCCTTGTAGGGCTCGGGACGCTTCCACTCGCGGATGTTCGCTGCAACCTGACCAACTTGCTGCTGGTCGATGCCTTCCACAACGATTTCGGTCTGCTTCGGCGACGTGACGGTCACGCCTGCCGGAACGTCGAAGTTCACTTCGTGCGAATAGCCGAGCGACAGTTTCAAGACGTTGCCTGACATCGCAGCGCGGTAACCAACGCCTTGGATTTCAAGCTCTTTCTTGAAGCCGGTCGTGACACCCGCAACGAGGTTCGCAACCATCGAACGGACCATACCCCACTGCTGACGGGCGCGCTTCGAGGTGCCGCGGGGCTTGACCGAAACGGTCGTCCCTTCGATCACCAGGGTCACGTCGTCACCGGCGGTGAAGCTGCGGGTACCTTTCGGCCCCTTGACTTCGATGGTCTGGCCGCTGGTCGTAGCCGTCACGCCCGAAGGCAGTTCGACCGGTTTTTTGCCAATACGAGACATTTCCATCCCCCCCTTAGAATACGGTGCAGAGGACTTCGCCGCCAACATTGGCAGAGCGAGCCGCTGCATCCGACATCACGCCCTTGGGCGTGGAGACGATGGAGACGCCAAGACCGTTACGCACGGTCGGGATATCCTTGACACCCATGTACACGCGACGGCCCGGCTTGGACACGCGCTTGATTTCACGGATGACAGGGGTGCCTTCGAAGTACTTGAGCGAGATCACCAGTTCACCCTGGCCATTTTCGGTCGTGCTCTTCTCGTAGCCACGGATGTAGCCTTCGCCCGCCAGCACGTCGAGCACCCATGCCCGCAGCTTGGAAGCCGGGGTGGACACGGTCGACTTGCCGCGCAATTGCGCGTTGCGGATACGGGTCAGCATATCGCCGAGAGGATCGTTCATAGTCATTTTCCCCTCCTCTCCTTACCAGCTCGACTTCACCATGCCGGGAATCTGGCCAAACGAGGCCAATTCACGCAACATGATCCGCGAGAGTTTGAGCTTACGGTAGTAAGCATGGGGACGGCCCGTAAGCTGGCACCGGTTGTGCAGCCGGGTCGCCGACGAGTTGCGGGGCAGTTCAGCAAGTTTCATTGTCGCCTTGAAGCGATCTTCCACCGGCTTGGTCTGGTCGTTGATCACCGCCTTGAGAGCAGCGCGCTTGGAAGCATGCTGCTTCACGAGCTTGGCGCGCTTCACTTCGCGGTTCACCATGGATTTTTTAGCCATATCTTTGGTTCCTCGCGATCAGGACGTGAAGGGCATGTTGAAATGCTTCAACAGCGCCTTGGCTTCGGCATCGGTCTTTGCGTTGGTGCAGATGATGATATCCATCCCCAGCACTTCATCGACCTTGTCGAAGTTGATTTCGGGGAACACGATGTGCTCTTTCAAGCCCATTGCGTAGTTGCCACGCCCGTCGAAGGACGAGCCCTTGACGCCGCGGAAGTCGCGGACGCGGGGCAGTGCGATGGTGACGAGACGGTCGAAGAATTCGTACATCCGGTCGCCGCGCAGGGTCACCTTGCAGCCGAGCGGCATCTCTTCACGGACGCGGAAGCCGGCGATCGACTTCTTGGCGTGGGTGATGACAGCCTTCTGACCGGCGATGAGCGAAAGCTCCTCGGCGGCTTGCTTGACCTTCTTGGTGTCTTTGACGGCTTCGCCGACGCCCATGTTCAGGACGATCTTGTCCAGACGCGGGATCTGCATGTCGTTCTTGTAGCCGAACTCTTCCTTCATCGCCGCACGGATGCGGGCGACATAGTCAGCCTTGGCGCGGGGGGTGTAGGTTGCGGTATCGAGCATCAGATCGCCTCCCCGTTCGATTTGGCGTAACGGACCTTCTTGTCGCCTTCCATGCGGAAGCCGACGCGGGTCGGTTTGCCGTCCTTGTCGACGATTGCCAGGTTCGACAGGTCGATCGGCATCGCCTTGGGGATACGGCCACCTTGCGACGAAGGGGTCTGCTTGGTGTGACGGATCGCGACGTTGACGCCTTCGACCACTGCCTTGTTCGCGGCGGGGTTTACCGAGGCGATTTCGCCCTTTTTACCCTTGTCGCGGCCGGTCAGCACGATGACGGTGTCACCTTTTTTGAGTTTCGCAGCCATCAGAGCACCTCCGGAGCCAGCGAGATGATCTTCATGAAGTTCTTCGCACGCAGTTCGCGAACGACCGGCCCGAAGATACGGGTGCCGACCGGTTCGCCCTGGTTGTTCAGGATGACGGCGGCGTTACGGTCGAAGCGGATCGTCGTGCCGTCTTCACGGCGGACTTCCTTGGCGGTGCGAACGACGACGGCTTTACGCACGTCACCCTTCTTCACGCGGCCCTTCGGAATCGCTTCCTTGACCGACACCACGATGATGTCGCCCACGGATGCGTAGCGGCGGTGCGAACCGCCCAGAACCTTGATGCACTGAACCCGGCGAGCGCCAGAGTTGTCAGCCACATCCAGATTGGTCTGCATCTGGATCATTTAGATTACTCCCGACCTTTGGAACCCGTCATGATCGTAACGGTCCCAGGGTTTCGTTCGAGCCGAACGGAGGGTCGAAGCTTACGCCTCGAGCACCACCGTCCAGCGTTTCGTTTTCGAAATCGGCGCACATTCTTCGATGCGAACCGAGTCGCCGACCTTGAACTTGTTCTCCGCGTCGTGAGCCCGATATTTCTTGGACTTACGGACGGTCTTTTGCAGCAACGGGTGCTTGAAGCGGCGCTCGACGAGGACGGTGATCGTCTGCTCGTTCTTGTCCGAGGTCACGACACCTTGCAGGATACGCTTGGGCATAATGTGTCCTCTTACTTCGCGGCTTCAGCGGCTTTTTGGGTCAACACCGTCTTGATGCGCGCCACGTCCTTGCGGATGGCGTTCATGCGGGACGTGTTCTCGAGCTGGCCGGTGGCCTGCTGGAAGCGCAGGTTGAAGGCTTCCTTCTTCAGCGCGACAAGATTGTCGCGCAGCTGGTCCGGGGACTTGCCCCGCAGTTCTTCGGCTTTCACGGCCATTTCCTTTTTCTCAATCACCAGAGAGCCCCTTTTATGGAAGGGTGACCCTGAACCCGGTGGATCAATGATAGACCAGCGATTTCGAGTCGCCCCGGAGCCGCTGGATGCGCTCCTATACGGGGTGGGACTTGGGGGCGCAAGGAATGATTTGGGCCCGCCTGCCGTAAACGGCACGGGTGGGTGAATCACCCACCCTACTTAAGAAAAACCCCGGCCGTTTCCGGCAGGGGCCTTTGGTCTTCGTAGGGTGGGTGCTGTGCACCCACCGCCACGCTTACCAGTCTTCGCGGGCGACGACGCGGGTCGTCACCGGAAGTTTCATGGCGCCCAGACGCAGGGCTTCACGTGCGATCACTTCGGACACGCCGTCGATCTCGAACATGATGCGGCCCGGCTTGACCTTGGCTGCCCAGTAATCGACCGACCCCTTACCTTTACCCATACGGACTTCGGTAGGCTTCGACGAGACCGGGACATCCGGGAAAATCCGGATCCAGACGCGGCCCTGACGTTTCATGTGGCGGGTGATCGCGCGGCGTGCCGCTTCGATCTGCCGCGCGGTCACACGCTCGGGCTCGGTGGCTTTAAGCGCAAAGGAGCCGAAGTTCAGCAAAAAGCCGCCCTTCGCTTCGCCGTGGATACGGCCCTTGTGCTGTTTGCGGAACTTGGTCCGTTTCGGTTGCAGCATCTTTCTTCTCCCTTACGCGCGTTCGCGGTCGCGACGCGGAGCGCGAGGAACGGCGCCCTCTTGCGCTTCGGCGTGACGGCGATCATGTGCCTGCGGATCGTGCTCGAGGATTTCTCCTTTGAAGATCCACACTTTGACGCCGATGATCCCGTAAGGGGTCGCGGCTTCGGACAGCGCATAGTCGATGTCGGCGCGCAGGGTGTGCAGCGGAACGCGGCCTTCGCGGTACCATTCGGTACGTGCGATTTCAGCGCCACCCAGACGACCTGCAACGTTCACACGGATGCCGAGGGCTCCCATGCGCATCGCACCCTGAACGCCACGCTTCATCGCGCGACGGAAGGACACGCGACGCTCCATCTGCTGGGCGATCGACTCGGCTACCAACTGTGCGTCGGCTTCCGGCTTGCGGATTTCGACGATGTTCAGGTGGAGGTCCGACTTGGTGAAGGCTGCAAGTTTCTTACGCAGCGTTTCGATGTCGGCGCCCTTTTTGCCGATGATGACGCCCGGACGCGCGGTGTGGATCGTGACGCGGCACTTTTTGTGCGGACGCTCGATGATCACACGGCTGATGCCGGCCTGCTTGCATTCCTCGTGGATGAATTCACGCATCTTGAGGTCTTCAAGCAGCAGATTGCCATAATCTTTCGATTCAGCGAACCAGCGGCTGTCCCAGGTACGGTTGACCTGAAGACGCATCCCGATCGGGTTGACCTTCTGACCCATTATGCAGTCTCCCCGGTTTGACGTACCTTGATGGTGATTTCGCTGAACGGTTTCATGATCTTGCCGAAACGGCCACGTGCCCGCGGACGGCCACGCTTCATCACGAGGTTCTTGCCGACCCAGGCTTCCGCGACGACAAGCGTGTCGACGTCGAGGCCGTGGTTGTTTTCAGCGTTGGCGATTGCCGACTGAAGGCACTTTTTCACGTCACCGGCGATGCGGCGCTTCGAGAAGGTGAGATCGGCCAAAGCCTTTTCCACTTTCTTGCCGCGGATCATCGCTGCGACGAGGTTCAGCTTCTGCGGAGAGGTACGGAGCATGCGCGAAATCGCCATTGCTTCGTTGTCGGCCACGCGGCGCGGATTCTTTTCGTTTGCCATGGCTTACTTCCGTTTCGCTTTCTTGTCGGCAGCGTGACCGTAATAGGTCCGGGTCGGCGAATATTCACCGAACTTCTGACCGATCATCTCTTCGGTAACCGCGACGGGAATGTGCTTCTTGCCGTTGTAGACCCCGAAGGTCAGACCAACGAACTGCGGCAGAATGGTCGAACGGCGCGACCAGATCTTGATCACTTCGCTCTTGCCCGACTCGCGCGACTTCTCGGCCTTTTTCAGGACGTAAGCGTCGACGAACGGGCCTTTCCAGATAGAACGTGCCATGGATTACCGGCCCTTTTTCTTGGCGTGACGCGAGCGGACAATGTACTTGTCCGTCTGCTTGTTCGACCGGGTCTTGTTCCCCTTGGTGCCCTTGCCCCACGGAGTGACCGGGTGACGGCCGCCCGAAGTCCGGCCTTCACCACCGCCATGCGGGTGGTCGATCGGGTTCATAGCCACACCGCGGACGGTCGGGCGGATGCCCATGTGACGACGACGCCCGGCCTTGCCGAGGTTCTGGTTCGAGTTGTCGGGGTTCGACACGGCACCGATGGTGGCCATGCATTCCTGACGGACCATGCGAAGCTCGCCCGACGACAGGCGGATCTGCGCGTAGCCACCGTCACGGCCGACGAACTGGGCATAGGTTCCGGCAGCGCGGGCCAGCTGGCCACCCTTGCCGGGCTTCAGTTCGACGTTGTGCACGATCGTCCCGATCGGCATGCCCGAGAAGGGCATCGCGTTGCCGGGTTTGACGTCGGTCTTGGCGCCGGCGATCACCTGATCGCCAATGGCCAGACGCTGCGGAGCCAGGATATAGGCCAGCTCGCCGTCGTTATACTTGACCAGCGCGATGAACGCGGTGCGGTTCGGGTCATATTCGATCCGTTCCACGGTCGCCGCGATATCGAATTTGCGGCGTTTGAAGTCCACGATGCGATAGAGACGCTTGGCGCCCCCACCCTTGTGCCACATCGTGATACGTCCGGTGTTGTTCCGTCCACCCGTCTTGGTCAAACCCTCGGTAAGGGATTTGACGGGGCGGCCTTTCCACAGCTCCGAACGGTCGATCAGAACCAGCCCACGCTGGCCAGGCGTCGTCGGTTTATACGACTTGAGTGCCATGCTCTCTGTCTTCCGTCAGCTAAAGGGGTCGCTTGCGACCCGAGTTATAGGGCTCCGAAGATCCCCGGTCAGTCCGTCAACGGCAGGTGCTGGACCCCAGCAAAACAAGCCGATTCTTCAAAAAATCCACGGCCCCGGAAAACCGGGGCCGCAAGATTCGTGGGCTTTTATCAGAGGCCCGTTGCAACGTCGATAGTGTTGCCTTCTTCGAGCGTGACATAGGCCTTTTTCTTGTCCGAGCGTTCGCCTGCGCGACCGCGGAACTTCTTGGCCTTGCCTTTGGTGACGACGGTGTTCACCGCTTTGACCTTGACGCCGAAAACCGCTTCGACGGCTTCCTTGATCATGGGCTTGCTGGCATTCATCGCCACCTGAAAGACGACCGCGCCGTTTTCGGACACCATGGTGGCCTTTTCGGTGATGATCGGCTTCTTGATCAGATCGTAGTGTTCGGGTTTCGCGCTCATTTCAGGCGAGCCTCCAAGGCTTCGACACCCGCTTTGGTGATCACGAGCGTGTCACGCTTGAGGATGTCATAGACGTTAGCGCCGATGGTCGGCAGCACGTCGATGCCTTCGATGTTGCGGGCAGCGAGCGCGAAGTTCGCGTCGACATCAGCGCCATCGATGATCAGCACGCGCTTCCAGCCACGTTCCTGCAAGGTCTTGGCAAGGATTCCGGTCTTGGCGTCGGCCAGCGCGATGCTGTCGAGGATCACCAGTTCACCGGCTTTCGCCTTGGCCGAGAGTGCGTGGCGAAGGCCAAGCGCACGGAACTTTTTCGGCAGATCATGGGCATGCGACCGCGGGGTCGGGCCCTTGACGACACCACCGTGACGGAAGATCGGGGCCTTCTTGGAACCGTGGCGTGCGCCGCCGGTGCCTTTTTGGCGATAGATCTTCTTGGTCGAGTAGGACACTTCGGCGCGCGTCAGCGTCGAGTGGGTGCCTGCCTGCGACTTGGCACGCTGCCAGCGGACCACACGGTGCAGGATGTCGGCGCGCGGCTCGAGGCCGAACAGCGCTTCATCCAGATCGATGGAACCGGCAGCGCCGCCGTCGAGCTTGATTACGTCGAGTTTCATGCTTCACCCCCTTCGGCGGCCACTTCGACAGCCGGAGCAGCAGCGGTTGCGGCGCGGATCGCCGCCGGACGCGGCGCGTCGGCGAACGGCGCCTTCTTGACCGCATCCTTGATGGTGACCCAGCCACCGCGCGAGCCCGGGACGGCGCCCTTGACCATGATCAGGCCACGGTCGGCGTCGGTGCGGACGACTTGCAGGTTCTGGGTGGTGGTGCGGACGGACCCGAGATGGCCAGCCATCTTCTTGCCCTTGAACACCTTGCCCGGATCCTGGCACTGGCCGGTCGACCCGTGCGAACGGTGCGAGACCGACACGCCGTGCGATGCACGAAGACCGCCAAAGTTGTGACGCTTCATCGCACCGGCAAAGCCCTTACCGATCGAGGTGCCGGCGATGTCGACGAACTGCCCTGCGAGGTAATGGTCGGCGGTGATCTCCGCGCCCACATCGATCAGGCAGTCCGGCGTCACGCGGAATTCCGCGATCTTGCGCTTGGGGGCCACGTTCGCCTTGGCGAAGTGGCCACGCATGGCAGCCGTCGTCCGCTTGGCCTTGGCAGTGCCCGCGCCCAGCTGGACGGCGGTGTAGCCGTCACGGTCGGCGGTGCGCTGTGCGACCACTTGCAGATTGTCGAGTTGGAGAACGGTCACAGGAACCTGTGCGCCGTTTTCCATGAACAGCCGGGTCATGCCCAGCTTCTTGGCGATAACACCAGAACGCATGGTCATTACCCCCTTAAACCTTGATCTCGACATCCACGCCAGCGGCGAGGTCGAGCTTCATCAGCGCGTCCACGGTCTGGGGGGTCGGATCGACGATGTCGAGAAGACGCTTGTGCGTACGGATTTCCCACTGATCACGCGACTTCTTGTCGATGTGGGGGCCACGCAGAACCGTGAATTTCTCGATCTTGTTCGGCAGCGGGATCGGGCCGCGCACTTGCGCGCCGGTCCGCTTGGCCGTGTTTACGATTTCCTGCGTGCTGGCATCCAGAACGCGGTAATCGAAGGCTTTCAGCCTGATGCGGATGGTCTGACCTTGCATCTTCGTTTTCCTTCGGAACGTAGATCGCGCGGGATGCCCGACCCATAGGTTCACAATTGTTGATGGTCTGCGGCGCAGCCCGAAAGCTGCGCCGCGTGTCCTTAGCCATGCCCACCCCGGTTGGAAAGGGGAAAAGCAGGAATTCTGTCACAAGGCGGGAATTAATCCCGCCTTGCAGCCTCGATCACTTGAGGATCTTCGAGACGACGCCTGCACCAACCGTGCGGCCGCCTTCACGGATGGCGAAGCGCAGCTTCTCTTCCATCGCGATCGGGGCGATCAGCTCGACGTTGAACTTCAGGTTGTCGCCCGGCATGACCATTTCGGTGCCTTCCGGCAGCTGGACCGTTCCCGTCACGTCGGTCGTGCGGAAGTAGAACTGCGGACGGTAGTTGGCGAAGAACGGCGTGTGGCGGCCGCCTTCTTCCTTGGTCAGGATGTAGGCTTCGGCTTCGAACTGGGTGTGCGGGTTCACCGACTTCGGCTTGCACAGCACCTGGCCACGTTCCACGCCTTCACGGTCGATGCCGCGCAGCAGCACGCCGACGTTGTCGCCGGCTTCACCACGGTCGAGCAGCTTGCGGAACATTTCCACGCCCGTGCAGGTCGACTTCTTGGTGTCGCGGATGCCGACGATTTCGACTTCGTCGCCAACGTTGATCACGCCGCGCTCGATACGGCCGGTCACCACGGTGCCACGGCCCGAGATCGAGAACACGTCTTCGATCGGCATCAGGAAGGGCTGGTCGATGGCGCGTGCGGGCGTCGGGATATACGAATCGACAGCCGCCATCAGCGCGCGGATGCTGTCTTCACCGATGTCCTTGCGCTCGCCGATCATGGCCTGGTGGGCCGAACCCTTGACGATCGGAATGTCGTCGCCGGGGTATTCGTAGGACGAGAACAGCTCGCGCAGTTCCATTTCCACCAGTTCGATCAGTTCGGCGTCATCAACAAGGTCGACCTTGTTCATGTAGCAGACCATGTAGGGAATGCCGACCTGACGGCCGAGCAGGATATGCTCGCGCGTTTGCGGCATCGGGCCGTCGGACGCGGCGCAAACCAGGATCGCGCCGTCCATCTGGGCAGCGCCGGTGATCATGTTCTTGACGTAGTCGGCGTGGCCGGGGCAGTCGACGTGGGCGTAGTGACGCGCTTCCGTCTCGTATTCCACGTGCGCGGTCGAGATCGTGATGCCGCGTGCCCGCTCTTCCGGCGCGCCGTCGATCTGGTCATAGGCGCGGAATTCGCCGAAATACTTGGTGATCGCCGCCGTCAGCGTCGTCTTGCCGTGGTCAACGTGGCCGATCGTGCCGATGTTGACGTGCGGTTTGTTCCGTTCAAACTTTGCCTTGCCCATGGGTGGGACTCCTCTTTGTTCGGTTGCGGCGGGGTGTCCCCCGCCCTACGGGGTTGGTAGGGCGGGGTTAACCCCGCCGCACCGTCAAGCGTATTTCTTCTGGATCTCGTCCGAGATGTTCTGCGGAACCGAGTCGTAATGGTCGAATTCCATCGAGAACACCGCACGGCCCGATGTCATCGAGCGCAGCGTGTTGATGTAGCCGAACATGTTCGCCAGCGGAACCATGGCAGCGATGACGTTCGCGTTGCCGCGGCTGTCCTGCCCGTTGATCATGCCCCGACGCGAGGTCAGGTCGCCGATGACGCCGCCGGTGTATTCTTCCGGGGTGACGACTTCGACTTTCATGATCGGCTCGAGCAGTTTCGCGCCTGCCTTTTTCAGACCTTCACGCATAGCGGCGCGCGAAGCGATTTCGAAGGCGAGAACCGAGGAGTCGACGTCGTGGAACGCGCCGTCGATCAGCATCACCTTGAAGTCGATCACCGGGAAGCCTGCGAGCGGGCCCGAGTCCATGACGGACTTGATGCCTTTTTCGACGCCGGGAATGTATTCCTTGGGCACCGAGCCGCCGACCACCTTGGATTCGAACGAGTAGCCCTCGCCCGGTTCCGTGGGGGTGATGACCAGTTTGACGCGGGCGAATTGGCCCGTGCCGCCGGTCTGCTTCTTGTGGGTGTAGTCGATCTCGTGCTCGCGCGAGATCGTCTCGCGGTAAGCCACCTGCGGAGCGCCGATGTTCGCCTCGACCTTGAACTCGCGACGCATACGGTCGACGAGGATGTCGAGGTGAAGTTCGCCCATGCCCTTCATGATCGTCTGGCCCGATTCGATATCGGTCTCGACGCGGAAGGACGGGTCTTCGGCAGCCAGACGGGCGAGTGCGATGCCCATCTTTTCCTGGTCGGCCTTGGTCTTGGGTTCCACGGCGATTTCGATGACCGGCACCGGGAAGGTCATGGTTTCGAGAACGACGGGCGCCGCCGGATCACACAGCGTGTCACCGGTGGTGGTTTCTTTCAGACCGCCAAGCGCGATGATGTCGCCGGCGAAGGCTTCCGAGATTTCCTCACGCTCGATGGCGTGCATCATCATCATGCGGCCAACGCGCTCTTTGCGCTGCTTGGTCGCGTTCAGCATGCCGTCGCCCTTGGCCAGTTTGCCCGAATAGATGCGGGTAAACGTCAACGAGCCGACGAAGGGGTCGTTCATGATCTTGAACGCCAGCGCCGAGAAGGGCTGGCTGTCATCTGCCGAACGCGCGATGTTGCGCGTTTCGGTCTCGTCACCCGGAGCGAAGCCTTCGTAGGGCGGCACGTCGAGCGGCGAGGGCAGATAGTCGATCACGGCGTTGAGCAGGGGCTGGACGCCCTTGTTCTTGAAGGCCGAACCCGCGAAGACGGGGATGAAGTCGATGGCGAGCGTGCCCTTGCGGATCAGCGCGCGCAGCGTATCGGCGTCAGGCTCGGTGCCTTCGAGATAGGCTTCCATCGCGGCGTCGTCCTGACCCACGGCGGTTTCGATCAGGTTCATGCGCCATTCGGCGGCGCTATCCTGAAGGTCGGCGCGGATCGGCTGGCGCACCCAGGATGCACCAAGGTCTTCACCCTGATAGACCCACTCTTCCATCGTCACGAGGTCGATGATGCCTTCGAGCTTGTCTTCGGCACCGATCGGCAGAGCGACCGGAACGGCGTTGGCGCCGGTGCGGTCTTTGATCATGCGGACGCAGTTGAAGAAATCGGCGCCGGTCTTGTCCATCTTGTTGACGAAGACGATGCGCGGAACCTTGTAGCGGTCAGCCTGACGCCACACGGTTTCGGTCTGCGGTTCCACGCCGGCGTTGCCGTCGAGAAGCACCACGGCACCATCGAGCACGGCCAGCGAACGTTCGACTTCAATGGTGAAGTCGACGTGGCCGGGGGTGTCGATGATGTTGAAACGGTACTTGTCGGCACGTGCGTGCTCGAGGTTCGGGTCGATGGTGCGTTCCCAGAAGGTGGTGGTCGCAGCAGAGGTGATCGTGATGCCACGCTCTTGCTCTTGCTCCATCCAGTCCATCGTGGCGGCGCCGTCATGGACTTCGCCGATCTTGTGGGACTTGCCTGTGTAGTAAAGGATGCGCTCGGACGTCGTGGTCTTGCCCGCGTCGATGTGGGCGATGATCCCGAAGTTGCGGTAACGCTCAAGCGGATATTCGCGTGCCATGTTTGACCCTTACCAGCGGTAGTGGCTGAACGCTTTGTTTGCGTCGGCCATCTTGTGGGTGTCTTCACGCTTCTTCACGGCCGTGCCGCGGTTGTTCACCGCATCGGACAGTTCGGCGGCAAGACGCTCTTCCATGGTGTTCTCGTTGCGCTTGCGCGCCGCGATGATCAGCCAACGGATTGCGAGCGCTTCGCGGCGCTCGATACGGACTTCGACGGGGACCTGATAGGTCGCACCACCGACGCGGCGCGAGCGCACTTCGACGGAGGGTTTCACGTTTTCCAGTGCTTCGTGGAAGCACTCGATCGGCTGGCGCTTGAGGCGCTGCTCGACCCGGGCGAGGGCACCGTAAACAATCGATTCAGCGACGGACTTTTTGCCGTCGAGCATCAGGTTGTTCATGAATTTGGTGAGAACCCGGTCGCCATACTTGGCGTCGGGCAGGATTTCGCGTTTTTCAGCGGCGTGACGACGTGACATGTTTTAATTCCTCACTTCGGACGCTTGGCGCCGTATTTCGAACGACGCTGGCGACGCTCTTTGACGCCCTGCGTATCGAGAACACCGCGAAGGATGTGGTAACGCACACCGGGAAGGTCTTTCACGCGGCCGCCACGGATCAGGACGACAGAGTGTTCCTGAAGGTTGTGCTTTTCGCCGGGAATGTAGCTGATGACTTCAAAGCCATTCGTCAGGCGCACTTTGGCAACCTTACGCATAGCCGAGTTCGGCTTCTTCGGAGTGGTGGTGTAGACGCGGGTGCAAACACCACGCTTCTGCGGGCAGGATTCCAAGTGCTGCGACTTGGAGCGCCGTACTTTTGCTTCCCGCGGTTTGCGGATCAGCTGTTGGATAGTTGGCATTCACGTTCCCCGTGTTGCGCTGTCAATACTCGCACCGGACCCGGTGCGCTGCTTCTCGACGGTGCCTTGCGCATACCGCAAAACACCAATACCGCATGCGCCCCTATGCAGGGACGACGCGGTGGAATTCCAGAGGATCGGAGCGCAGGGCCCGGATCATGACCACTCGATTTTAGGCACCCCGTCAGCAAAACCGTTAAGGTCGCAATACGAGGTAGCGGGCGTATAGGGGGAGTCGCGGGGGATGTCAACGGGCGCTCTTGGTGCCATTCGGGCCATCGCGCCTTATGTAACAGGGTTTTTGCGCCCGAACAGGACGACGCGCAAGAGGCTGGCGATCAGCAGGGTGAAAAGCGCGGCAAAGATCGCGTCCGACAGAAAATGCCGCCCCGACGACATGCGTTGAAGCGCCGACACAAGCGGAAGAGCCAGCGCGAAAGCCGCAATCGCACGATAGGCGAGCGGCGACAGACGGTCACGCCACAGGCCGAGGATGACGATCAACGCAATGGCGGTGGCGGTCGCGCCCGACACCTCGCCCGATACGAATGAGCAGTTCGACAAGCACTGGTCGGTGGGCAGCCACGGCGGGGTGAAATGGGATGCACCGCCGAAATCGGCCACATCGGCAGGGCGGGCGCGGCCCCAGAACCGCTTGAGCAGCGTGTCGGCCATAAGGCCGGGGCCAAGCGCATAGGTCAGCACGATCAGACCCCAGGCGCGGGCTGACCCGTTGCAAGCCGGGCGTTTGCGAAACAGCGCCACCAGCCACAGGACAAGGGCGACAAAGAGCACCAGCGCCGAAAATCGCCACAGCGCAAAACGCAACATCTCGGATGCCGGACCGCCCATCCAGCCCTTGCCGTCGAAGAACAACCCCGCGACAGCCTCGTCTATCGCGGGATAGGCCACGAAAGGCAGCATCGCCAGACCCGAGGCGACGGCGACGGTCAGCGGCGCGGGCAGGTCAAGACGCATGGAAACACGCGGCATCGGTGACAAAGGCCCGCAGCCCCGCCCGCGCATAGGCCCCGGTTCCGGCATCGAGTTCCAGCCGTTCATGGGCGCAGGCGGGTGGCTTTGCGGCGATATAAAGCACCTTGCCCGTCAGGTCGGGCGGCAAGGGATGGGTCTGTTCGTAATGGTTCATCGGGCGGCCCCTTGGCGGCACGGCGTAGAATTGCACATTACTTGTCGCGCCGGTGAAGAACAGGTCGGCCAGCACATCGCGGCGTTCGGCCACTACGGGCAGCCCGTCATTGTCGATTGCCATGTCGATGATCTGGCGGCTCATTGCGGCCTGCCCTGTCCAGCGGTCCAACAGCGGATCACTGCCCGCGACGGTGGTGGCGGGAAACAGCGTCAGCAGCGGCAGGATCAGCGACACCGCACCGTTCAGCGCAAGCGAGGTCCAGACCAGACGCGGATAGCGCCGCAGCACCAGCACGGCGGCGATGGTTCCGGCGAAATAGGCCGAGGCCGCCCAGTTGGCATAGGCCTTGTCCAGCAGTGCTTGCGCGCTGACGATCAGCAGGGGCGGCAGCGCAAAAACCGTCAGCTGCGCCGTCTCGCGCCGGAAAAACGCCACCAGAAGGGCGGTAAAGACCAAAGGCCCCGCTACCCCGAATTGCGCGAGCAGGAAACTGGCCATCTCGGTCACGGAAAGCGAGGCAAGCGGGCTGTCCTGCCGCACCCAGCTTATGTTGTCGGCGGTATGGGCGACGGTGGAAAATCCGTGCGCCGCGTTCCATATCAGGTTCGGCGCAGCCACGGCGGCAAAGGCCAGCAGCATCAGCAAGGCATTCCGCCAACCGATCCGCAGCGCGGGCAGCAGCATGGCCCCCGCCCCGACCCCGATCAGAAAGTAAAGTGCTGCATATTTCGCAAGGAAGGCAAAGCCGAGGCAGACCCCCGCCGCAACCGCAAGATCGCTACGGCGTTCGGCAGCAAGGCGGGTGTGGAAATACAGGGCGGCGGCAAAGAACGGCGCCATGATCGTATCGGTCGAGGCCAACAGGCTGCCCACCGCCACCATTGGCAGGGTCACATAGGTTGCCGCCACCACCAGCGCCACGCGCGGCCCCGCCAGACGGTTGGCAAGAGCTGCAAGGATAAGCGCCGCAGCACCATGGAACAGCGCAAAGGGGGCGCGCACGAAATAGGCCGTGTCGCCTCCGATCCACGTCGAAAGCCCGATCACCCATGCGATCAGCGGCGGCTTGGAATAATAGCCGAAGTCAAAGCTTTGCCCCCAAAGCCAATACTGGCTTTCGTCGACGAACAGGTCGGTGCGGTTAAAGGCCAGCAGCACCAGACGCAGCAGCGTTACGCTTGCGACGACCATCAGCGCCGTCTTGCGCCAGTTGTCCGAAGGGTTGGCCTCCGACGGCGTGGCGTCAGACATCGGCCTTGCGGCCCTTGTGGATCAGCCACAGGTTCCGGCTGTAGATCACCACGCCGGGCAATTGGCCAAGGATGATGACGGGTTCCAGCTTGTGGATGCCGTAAAACAGCACGATCGTCCCGCCGATCAGCGAGAAATACCAGAACGCGACCGGCATCACGCTTGCCCCTGCCCGTTCCGATGCGATCCATTGTACCACGAAACGCGCGGTGAACATCAACTGCCCGAAAAGGCCGATGACAAGCCATGCGGTGTCGGCTGCGGTCTCCGCGCCGAAAAGGCTCATCAATGTCTGCACGGGGTTCGTCCTTATTCGGTGAGGTCGCGGGGTGCGGCGGTCTTGCGACGGCGGATCAGCCACATCACGCCGAAAAGGTCAACAATTCCGACCATGGCGCGCTGCAAATTGCTGTAATTTGATCGCCCTGCCCCGCGCCCGCGATGGGTGACATCGACATGGGCGATCTGCCAGCCGTCACGCTTGAACAGCGCGGGCAGGTAGCGGTGCATGTGGTTGAAATAGGGCAGCGCAAGAAAGGCGTCGCGGCGAAACGCTTTCAGCCCGCAGCCGGTGTCGCGCGTGCCGTCATTCAGCATCGCGCCGCGCAGGGCATTGGCAAAGCGCGAGGCGGCTTTTTTCGACCACGTATCCTGCCGCGCCACCCTTTGGCCTGCAACGATGCCGATGCCATCAGCCCCCCTGCCCCGCAAGGGTGCGATCAGCGCGGGCAGGTTTGCGGGCGGGTTCTGCCCGTCTCCGTCCAGCGTGGCGATGATGGCCCCCCGCGCCGCACGAACGCCGGAATGGACGGCAGCACTTTGCCCGCCCGAGGTTTCGTGCCGCAAGACCCGAAGCATCGGAAAACGGGCACGCTCCGCCAGCAGGGCCTGCGCCGTGCCATCGGTCGAGCCGTCATCGACCACGATCACCTCGTAATCTGCCTCGCCTGCCAAGGCGGTCACGATCTCGTCGATCAGCGAGGGCAGGTTTTCGGCCTCGTTCTTGGCGGGGATGACGATGGAAAGCGCGGTCATGCCGGTGCAGTGCCTTTTAGTTTGCGTTCGCGCCACAGGGTGAAGATGCCCGATCCGACGATCAGCGCAGCGCCAAGCAGCGTTAACGCATCCGGCAGGGTTCCGAAAGCGGCCCAGCCGAGGAAAATCGCCCAGAGCAGCGCGGTGTAGCGGAACGGGGCGACAAAGCCGATGTCGCCCACCCGCATCACCATGACGACAAACATGTAGCCGACCACCAGTGCCGAGGCAGCGCCAAGGATCACCAGCCATTCATGCGGCGTGATCGGCTGCCAGCCTGCGGGCAAGGACAGGGCCAGACCCGTGGCGGTGACCGTCAGCGAGGCAAAGACCGCGACCGAGGCCGAGGGCACGGCCCGCGACAGCTCGCGCGTGGCAAGATCGCGCACCACGACGCAAGCAACCGAGGCAAGCCCCATGATCGACCAGAAGTCGAACCCCTGCGGACCGGGGCGGATGACGATCAGCACGCCGACAAAACCGACGAGGATCGCCGTCAGCCTGCGCCAGCCGATCTTTTCGCCGAATACCGCCCAAGCCGCCAGCGCCACGGCGAGCGGCAGCGATTGCAGGATCGCCGACAGGTTCGCGAGCGGCATGTGAACAAGGGCGGCAAGGAACAGAAGCGTGCCCCCCACCTCGGCCACCGAACGGATGGCGACAATCACCCCGTCGCGGCGGGGCATCCGCAGGCTTAGCCCGTTGGTCATCGTGGCGATGATCAAGAGCGGCCCCAGCGTGAGCAACCCGCGCAGCGCGATGGCCTGCCACAGCGGCATGGTCTGGGTCACGGCCTTCATGCAGCTGTCGTTGATGGTGAACCCGGCCATGGCCACGTTCATGTAAAGCGCGCCGCGCATGTTGTCGGATATCGGCATCAGGCTCTCCCTGATCGCAGCGCTATCAGGATGAGGAAGCCGATGCCAGACGCGTTAACGCATCCAGCCCCGTGGCGAAACGGGCGGTCAGGATCGCCGCCGCCTCGGCCGTGCTGCGGTCTATCACCACGCCTGTGGTATGGGCGGTGCTGTCGTTGCCCTGATGCACCGACCGCAGGAAGGCCATCTCGGTCGCATCGGAAAAGGTGGTCAGGAATTGCGGCAACAGGCGGTGGTTGCGCCGAAAGATCGTGTCGACTTCGGTCACGGGCGAACAGAGCGCAAGCCCGATACCGAGAGGGAGTTTCTCGGTCACCTCGGTAAAGCGCGGGGTCGGGCCGGACAGGTCGACAAACAGACCGCGATTGTGGGCGATGGCAAAGGGCGTGGCGGTGAAACCGGCGATGCCCGATGCGATTCGGCGCAGCCGTGCGACGTGGTCGAGGTCGAGCGCGTCATCGTCATCGAGACGAAAGCTGGTCAGGTGGGTGGTGGCCCGTGTGGGAAGCGTGGCGTAAGCGGCCTGTATCGCGGGATAGTGGTGCATCGGCGGCAGCGCCACGATGCGGGCATTCAGGGGTGCAATCCCCGCTTGCAGCCGGTCGACCGCCCAAGCGGGCATGGCGTCACCGACCAGCACCATCAGTTCGAAATCCGGGTCGCTCTGCGCGATGAGCGACGGCAGGGCGAGGGTTTCGAACAGCGCAAAGCGGCGTTCCAGCCGTGGCCTTGCAAACAGCATGGCTTGCAGGCGGGCGGCATCGGGGGCCTTGGCGCTGAAACCCGACAAGGCGGGATAGGAAAAGCGGATCAGCCCCGCCAGACGGTTGGAAAAACCCATGACACTATCCCCCACATTCGCCCGCAGCCTAGCAGCGGCGGCGCGCAAAGGAAAAGGGCCGCCGCATCGCTGCGACGGCCCCGTTTCAGGCTTTGGCTGCGATCAATCGCGGCTGTCGGTCGTGTCCATCAGGTTGCTGAACACATCCTCGGCTTCGGTCATCGGCACCGGAGCGGCAAGCGCCGCTGCGGTTTCGGCTTCCGAACGCCGCGCCTCGATCACGGTCTGGTCGCGGTCGGTTGCGATCTTCTTGACCTTGGACGTGGCGCCACCCGTCCCTGCCGGGATCAGACGACCGACGATCACGTTCTCTTTCAGGCCGACCAGTTTGTCGCGCTTGCCCTGAACCGAAGCCTCGGTCAGCACCCGCGTGGTTTCCTGGAACGATGCCGCCGAGATGAACGAACGGGTCTGCAACGACGCCTTGGTGATCCCCAGAAGGACCGGTTCCGCCTTGGCCTCGCGGCCGCCACGGTTGCGGGCTTTCAGGTTCTCTTCGTCCAGCTCGATTTTCTCGACCTGTTCGCCCTTGAGCAGCGTGGTGTCGCCGCCATCGAGGATTTCCAGCTTTTGCAGCATCTGGCGGACAATCACTTCGATGTGCTTGTCGTTGATCTTCACGCCTTGCAGACGATACACGTCCTGCACTTCGTCGATCATGTAGTTCGCCAAAGCCTCGACACCCAAAATACGCAGGATGTCGTGCGGGGCCGGGTTGCCGTCCATGATGTAATCGCCCTTCTGGACGAAGTCGCCTTCCTGAACAGGAATGTGCTTGCCCTTGGGGATCATGTATTCGACGGCCTGCAACGTCTCATCCACGGGTTCTACCGTGATGCGGCGCTTGTTCTTGTAGTCTTTGCCGAAGCGGACATAGCCGTCCATTTCCGCGATGATCGCGTGATCTTTCGGGCGACGGGCTTCGAACAGTTCGGCCACACGCGGCAGACCACCGGTGATGTCCTTGGTCCGGGCACCTTCGCGCGGGATACGCGCCACGACGTCGCCGGGGCGGATTTCCTGGCCGTCTTCGACCGAGAGGACCGCATCCACCGACATCTGGTAGCTGATCGGATTGCCGTTGTCGGCGCGCACCGGTTCGCCCGTTGCCGGGTCCATCACGATGACTTCCGGCTTCAGCTCGTTGCCCTTGGGCGCGGAACGCCAGTCGGACACGATGCGCTGGGTCATGCCGGTCGCATCGTCGGTGTCTTCGCGGATCGAAATCCCCGAGATCAGGTCGACGAAGCGCGCGACACCGCCCTTTTCGGCGATGATCGGCAGGGTATAGGGGTCCCATTCGAACAGCTTCGCGCCACGCTTGACGGTCGAGCCGTCAAGGACGTGGATCTTGGCGCCGTAGGTGATCTTGTGCACCGCACGTTCGGCCCCGTTTTCATCCACGATGGCGATCGACATGTTCCGGCCCATCACGATCTGTTCGCCATTGGCGTTGGACAGAAGCGTGCCGTTGCGGAATTCGATCTTGCCCTCTTGGCTGGCCTCGAGGAACGACTGCTGGCCGCCCTGCGCGATGCCGCCGATGTGGAACGTCCGCATCGTCAGCTGCGTGCCGGGTTCGCCGATGGACTGCGCTGCGATGATACCGACAGCTTCGCCCTCGTTCACCATGGTGCCGCGGGCAAGGTCGCGCCCGTAGCACATGGCGCAGACGCCCTCTTCGGCTTCGCAGGTCAGCGGCGAACGGATCCGCATCACCTGCACACCGGCCTGATCGATCAGGTCGGCGCGACGCTCGTCGATCAGCTCGCCTGCTGCAACGATCACCTCGTCCGAACCCGGAACCAGCACGTCGTCGGCAGCCACACGGCCCAGCACGCGGTCGGCAAGGGTTTGCACCACTTCGCCATCGTTGACCGCGGTTTCGGCCGTGATCGCACGGTCGGTGCCGCAATCATGCGAACGCACGATGCAATCTTGCGCCACGTCCACCAGACGGCGGGTCAGATAGCCCGAGTTCGCCGTTTTCAGTGCCGTGTCGGCCAGACCCTTACGGGCGCCGTGGGTCGAGTTGAAGTATTCAAGAACGGTCAGACCTTCCTTGAAGTTCGAGATGATCGGCGTTTCGATGATCTCGCCCGACGGCTTGGCCATAAGGCCGCGCATACCGCCAAGCTGCTTCATCTGCGCCGGCGAACCCCGCGCGCCCGAGTGCGACATCATGTAGACCGAGTTCGGCTCTTTCTCGGCACCGGCATCGTCGTAACGCACCGCCGAGATTTCGGCCATCATCTCGCCCGCCACCTTGTCCGAGCACTTGGACCAGGCATCGACGACCTTGTTGTACTTTTCGCCCTGGGTGATCAGGCCGTCCATGTACTGCTGTTCGAATTCCTTAACCTGATCGCGCACTTCGTTCACGATGGTCCATTTGGAATCCGGGATCAGCATGTCGTCCTTGCCGAACGAGATACCGGCGCGGAAGGCTTCGCGGAAGCCCAAGCCCATGATCTGGTCACAGAAGATCACCGACTCTTTCTGGCCGCAGTAGCGGTAGACGGTGTCGATGACGGCCTGCACGTCCTTTTTCCGCAGCAAGCGGTTGACCAGATCGAACGGAGCCTTGGCGTTCAAGGGCAGCAGGTTGCCAAGACGCAGACGGCCCGGCGTGGTGTCGAAACGCTTCCACACCTCGTTGCCTTCTTCGTCGATCTGGCGGATCCGCGCCTTGATCGAGGCGTGCAGGTGCACGGCCCCCGAGGCGAGCGCGTGTTCCACTTCGTCCACGTCGGCGAATGCCATACCTTCGCCGACCATGCCCTTGCGGTTCATGGTGGTGTAGTAAAGGCCAAGCACCATGTCCTGCGACGGAACGATGATTGGCGCGCCATTGGCAGGCGACAACACGTTGTTGGTCGACATCATCAGCACGCGCGCTTCGAGCTGGGCTTCCAGCGAGAGCGGAACGTGCACGGCCATCTGGTCACCGTCGAAGTCGGCGTTGAAGGCCGAGCAGACGAGCGGGTGAAGCTGGATCGCCTTGCCTTCGATCAGGATCGGCTCAAACGCCTGAATCCCCAGACGGTGCAGCGTGGGCGCGCGGTTCAGCAGAACCGGGTGTTCACGGATGACCTCGTCAAGGATATCCCAAACCTCGGGGCGTTCCTTTTCGACCAGTTTCTTGGCCTGCTTGACGGTGCTGGAAAGCCCCTTGGCTTCAAGCCGCGAATAGATGAACGGCTTGAACAGTTCCAAAGCCATCTTTTTCGGCAGACCGCACTGGTGCAGTTTCAGTTCCGGGCCGGTCACGATGACCGAACGACCCGAAAAGTCGACGCGCTTGCCGAGCAAGTTCTGGCGGAAGCGGCCCTGCTTGCCCTTGAGCATGTCCGAAAGCGATTTCAGCGGGCGCTTGTTGGTGCCCGTGATCACGCGGCCACGGCGGCCGTTGTCGAACAGCGCGTCGACGGCTTCTTGCAGCATCCGCTTTTCGTTGCGCACGATGATATCGGGCGCACGCAGCTCGATCAGACGCTTCAGGCGGTTGTTGCGGTTGATGACGCGACGGTAAAGGTCGTTCAGGTCGGAGGTGGCGAAACGGCCACCGTCCAGCGGGACGAGCGGGCGCAGTTCCGGCGGGATCACCGGAAGCACGGTCAGCACCATCCATTCAGGACGGTTGCCGGATTCGAGGAAGCTTTCGACGATCTTCAGACGCTTGATGATCTTCTTGGGCTTCAGCTCGCCGGTCGCTTCCTTCAGGTCCTCGCGCAGCTGGTCAGCGGTCGATTCCAGATCGATCGCAGCCAGCATTTCGCGGATCGCTTCGGCGCCGATGTTGGCGGTGAAGGCGTCGGCGCCATACGTGTCCTGCGCGTCGAGGAATTCTTCCTCGGTCATCAGCTGGCCATAGGTCAGGTCGGTCAGACCCGGTTCGATGACGACATAGTTTTCAAAGTAGAGGATGCGTTCCAGATCGCGCAGCGTCATGTCGAGCATGAGGCCGATCCGGCTGGGCAGCGATTTCAGGAACCAGATATGCGCGACGGGTGCGGCCAGTTCGATATGGCCCATGCGTTCGCGGCGCACCTTTTGCAAGGTGACTTCCACGCCGCACTTTTCGCAGACGACGCCGCGATATTTCATGCGCTTGTATTTGCCGCAAAGGCATTCGTAATCCTTGATCGGGCCAAAGATACGCGCGCAGAACAACCCGTCACGTTCGGGTTTGAACGTGCGGTAGTTGATGGTTTCGGGCTTCTTGATCTCGCCGAAGGACCACGAGAGGATCCGTTCGGGCGAGGCGAGCGAGATCTTGATCTCGTCGAAGGTCTTGATCGGCGCAACCGGGTTGAACGGGTTGGTCGAGAGTTCCTGGTTCATTTCATAACCTTATGAATGGGGGCGGCGGGGGACTGTCGGCGGATAAGGTGCGCGGGGACCGCGCACCCTACGTAGGGTGTGCCTTTACGGCGCACCCTTCGCGTCACTCATCCTCCGCATCCAGGAGTTCCATGTTGAGGCCGAGGCCGCGCACTTCCTTGACGAGGACGTTGAACGATTCCGGCACGCCGGCCTCGAAGTTGTCCTCACCCTTGACGATGCTTTCATAAACCTTGGTCCGGCCTGCCACATCGTCCGACTTGACGGTGAGCATTTCCTGCAAGGTGTAAGCCGCGCCATAGGCTTCGAGCGCCCAGACTTCCATTTCACCAAGACGCTGGCCACCGAACTGGGCTTTACCACCCAGAGGCTGCTGCGTGACGAGGCTGTACGGACCGGTAGACCGGGCGTGCAACTTGTCGTCGACAAGGTGGTGCAGCTTGAGCATGTACTTGACGCCCACGGTGACCTTTCGCGCGAATTGCTCGCCCGAGCGGCCGTCGAACACCACGGATTGACCCGAGGTATCGAAGCCCGCACGCGTCAGCGCATCGTTCACGTCCATTTCCTTGGCGCCGTCAAAGACCGGCGAGGCAATCGGAACGCCACGGGTGACGTTGCCTGCCATTTCAAGGAACTGGTCTTCGGTCACATCACCGAAAGCGTCGTCATAGGTCTCGTCGCCGTAAGCCAGACGCATCGCATCGCGCACCGGAGTCATATCGCCGGAACGACGATATTCCTTGAGCGCCTCGTCGATCCGGATGCCCAAGCCGCGCGCGGCCCAGCCCATGTGGGTCTCGAGGATCTGGCCCACGTTCATCCGCGACGGCACGCCGAGCGGGTTGAGCACGAGGTCGACGGCGGTGCCATCGGCAAGGAAGGGCATATCCTCGATCGGAACGACCTTGGAGATGACGCCCTTGTTGCCGTGACGACCGGCCATCTTATCGCCCGGTTGCAGCTTGCGCTTCACCGCGACGAAGACCTTGACCATCTTCATCACGCCCGGAGGCAGATCGTCGCCGCGACGGACTTTCTCGACCTTGTCTTCGAAACGCAGTTCCAAAGCGCGCTTTTGCGCTTCGTACTGGTCATGCAGGGCTTCGACGTCCTTGGCTTCGGCCTCTTCGGCCAGCGCCAATTGCCACCACTGGCCGCGCGACAGCGTGCCCAGCAACTCGTCGTCGATGGTCGAACCGGAACGGATGCCTTTCGGCCCCTTGACGGCGGTCTTGCCCATGATCAGCGTCTTCAGACGCGAATAGATGTTCCGTTCCAGGATCACCAATTCGTCATCACGGTCGCGGGCGAGGCGTTCGACTTCCTCACGCTCGATCTGCAGGGCGCGTTCGTCTTTATCGACGCCGTGACGGTTGAAGACCCGCACTTCGACGATGGTGCCATAAGCACCGGGCGGCAGACGCAGCGAGGTATCGCGCACGTCGGACGCCTTTTCACCGAAGATGGCGCGCAGCAGTTTTTCTTCCGGCGTCATCGGGCTTTCACCCTTGGGGGTGATCTTGCCCACCAGAATGTCGCCCGGCTGAACCTCGGCACCGATATAGACGATACCGGCTTCATCCAGATTGCGCAGGGCTTCTTCGCCCACGTTCGGGATGTCGCGCGTGATTTCTTCCGGCCCCAGCTTCGTATCGCGGGCGGCGACTTCGTATTCCTCGATGTGGATCGAGGTGAAGACGTCGTCGCGCAGGATGCGTTCGGAAATCAGGATCGAGTCTTCGTAGTTGTAGCCATTCCACGGCATGAAGGCGACGACCACGTTCCGGCCAAGGGCCAATTCGCCCATGTCGGTGCAGGGACCGTCAGCCACCACTTCGCCACGCACCACGACATCGCCCACTTTGACCAGCGGACGCTGGTTGATGCAGGACGACTGGTTGGAACGCTTGAATTTACGCAAACGGTAGATGTCGACGCCCGGTTCGCCGGGTTCGAGCATTTCCGTTGCGCGCACGACGATACGCGTTGCGTCGACCTGATCGATCACACCGGCGCGGCGGGCCATGATGGCGGCGCCAGAGTCACGTGCGACCACGGCTTCGATGCCGGTTCCGACGAAAGGCGCGTCGGATTGCAGCAGCGGAACCGCCTGACGCTGCATGTTCGAACCCATCAGGGCGCGGTTAGCGTCGTCATTCTCAAGGAAGGGGATCAGCGAGGCCGCGACCGAGACAAGCTGTTTCGGCGAGACGTCGATCAGGTCGATCGCGTCCGGCGGGTTCAGCATGAATTCGCCCGATTTCCGGCTGGAGATCAGGTCATCGGTAAAGCGCCCTTCGGCATCTTGCGCCGCGTTGGCCTGCGCCACGGTGTGGCGCATTTCTTCGGTCGCCGACATGTAGATGACTTCATCGGTCACCTTGTTGTCGATCACCTTGCGGTAGGGTGTCTCGATGAAGCCATACTTGTTCACGCGGGCAAAGGTGGCCAACGAGTTGATCAGGCCGATGTTCTGGCCTTCGGGCGTCTCGATCGGGCACATCCGGCCATAGTGGGTCGGGTGAACGTCGCGCACTTCGAAACCGGCGCGTTCGCGGGTCAGACCGCCCGGCCCGAGGGCGGAAAGGCGGCGCTTGTGCGTCACTTCCGACAGCGGGTTGGTTTGGTCCATGAACTGCGACAGCTGGCTTGAGCCGAAGAATTCACGCACCGCAGCGGCGGCGGGTTTGGCGTTGATCAGGTCTTGCGGCATGATCGTGTCGATTTCGACCGAGGACATACGTTCCTTGATCGCGCGCTCCATACGCAGCAGGCCGACGCGGTACTGGTTTTCCATCAGCTCGCCGACCGACCGCACACGGCGGTTGCCGAGGTGGTCGATGTCGTCGATTTCGCCCTTGCCGTCGCGCAACTCGGTCAGCGCCTTGATGCAGGCGATGATGTCGTCACGGTCCAGCGTGCGCTGGGTGTCGGGACGGCCAAGGTCGAGACGCATGTTCATCTTGACGCGACCGACAGCCGAAAGGTCGTAACGTTCGCTATCGAAGAACAGGGTTTCGAACAGCTGGCTTGCGGCTTCGACGGTCGGCGGCTCACCCGGACGCATGACGCGGTAGATGTCCATGAGCGCGGTGTCGCGGCCCATGTTCTTGTCTGCCGCCATCGTGTTCCTGATGTAGGGACCGACGTTGACGTTGTCGATGTCGAGAACCGGAATCGTGGTGATGCCCTGATCGAGCAACACCTTGACCGACCCGCCCTTGGGCGAACCGTCACGGTCGTATTCCATCGTCAGCTCGTCGCCGGCTTCCGCCCAGATCTCGCCGGTTTCCTCGTTGATGATATCCTTGGCGACGAAGCGGCCGAGGATATATTCGTAAGGCACCAGAAGTTCGGTGACAGCACCTTCGTCGCGCCATTTCTTGACCATGCGCGGCGTGGCTTTTTCGCCGGCCTTCAGGATCACTTCGCCGGTTGCGGCATCGACGAGGTCATAGGTCGGACGGGTGCCCGAAACGCGGCTCGGGAAGAACTTGGTCACCCAACCCTTGTTCTTGACGTATTTGTAATCGACCGTCTCGTAATAGGCGTCCATGATCTGCTCTTGCCCCATGCCGAGGGCATAGAGCAGCGTCGTCACGGGCAGCTTGCGGCGGCGGTCGATGCGGGCGAACACGACATCCTTGGCGTCGAATTCGAAATCGAGCCACGAGCCGCGATAGGGGATGATCCGGCAAGCGAAGAGCAGCTTGCCCGACGAATGGGTCTTGCCCTTGTCGTGGTCGAAGAACACGCCGGGCGACCGGTGCATCTGGGACACGATCACACGTTCGGTGCCGTTCACGATGAACGTGCCGTTCGAGGTCATCAAGGGCATGTCGCCCATGAAGACGTCTTGTTCCTTGATGTCCTTGACCGACCGCGCGCCGGTGGTTTCATCGACATCGAACACGATCAGGCGCAGCGTCACCTTGAGAGGCGCGGCATAGGTCATGTCGCGGCTCTGGCATTCGTCAACGTCGTACTTGGGCTTTTCCAGCTCGTACTTGACGAACTCGAGAACCGCGGTCTCGTTGAAGTCCTTTATCGGGAACACCGACTGGAACGTGCCCTGAATGCCTTCGCCATCGGCGGGCTTCGGGCCATCGCCCGATTTCAGGAACAGGTCGTAGGAAGATTTCTGAACCTCGATGAGGTTCGGCATCTCGAGGACTTCACGGATCTTGCCATAGTAGCGGCGGATGCGTTTCTGACCAACGTAAGCTTGCGCCATGCTCGTCGTCACCTTTTTCTCGTGTCGCAGGGACGCATCCGTCGGGGTCACGGTCGCGCCGCTTGGCGAAAGGGGTGCCAGGTTCCATTCATGCTTTCCGTCCCACCGGAAAGCTCCCGAACCTTGAACCACGCCTTGAAAGATGCACCCGTGCCGGATGCCCCTTTCAAGACAGGTTCGGCTGGGCCCGGACTATGCCGGACCCAGCCAAAATCGTCATACTAGATGCGCGAGGCGCATCCGGCGCGATTACTTCAGCTCGACCTTGGCACCAGCTGCTTCGAGGGTCTTCTTGAACCCTTCGGCATCGGCTTTGGTCACTGCTTCTTTGACTTTGCCGCCAGCTTCCACGAGGTCCTTGGCTTCTTTCAGGCCCAGACCGGTGATGGTGCGGACTTCTTTGATGACGTTGATCTTGTTCGGACCAGCGTCGGTCAGGACGACGTCGAATTCGGTCTGCTCTTCAGCCGGAGCGGCTGCAGCGGCGGGACCAGCGGCCATCATGACGGCGCCACCGGCTGCCGGCTCGATGCCATAGGTGTCTTTCAGGATGGTCTTCAGTTCCTGCGCCTGCAGGAGGGTCAGACCAACGATTTCTTCGGCGAGTTTGTTCAGATCAGCCATTTGCTCATTCCGTTTATAAAGATGGGGTCCAACGCTACGGGATTGCCCCGCGCGGGTATGGTTCCGGACAGCGGCTTACGCCGCAGCCTTTTCCTCGATGGTCGACAGGATGCTTGCGATGTTCGAAGCAGGCGCGCCAATCGCACCGGCGATGTTCGAGGCGGGCGAACCGATTGCAGCCACGATCTGAGCGATAAGCTCTTCACGCGACGGCAAGGCTGCCACGGCTTTCACACCGGCCAGGTCCAGGACAGTGTCACCCATTGCGCCGCCGAGGATAACGAACTTGTCGTTCCCCTTGGCATAGGCTTCGGTCACCTTCGCAGCAGCGACAGGATCTTCCGAATAGGCGAGCACGGTCATGCCCGTGAGCAGGTCACCCATTTTAACGCCGGGTTTCCCTTCAAGGGCGATTTTGGCGAGCTTGTTCTTGGCAACGCGTACGGACCCGCCAACTTCGCGCATTTTGGCGCGCAGGTCCTGCATCTGTTTAACCGTCATACCCGTGTAGTGAGCGATCACTACAACGCCAGAGCTTTCGAAGATCTGGCCGAGTTCCTCGACCACTTTCTCTTTCTGGGCTCTATCCACAGTTTCACTCCAAGTGTGGGGGTTTCCCCCCGGCTCATGTTTGCCCCGTTGCCGGGGCGTTCGGGTCCGAATGATGTCCCGAGGCCAGAATCGCCCGAGGGAGTTCCCCCGGAAATTTGTTCTCGTTCTCTCATCTCGGGAGGGAAATTAAGTCAGGCGATTGCCTGACACCCACCGTCTCGGACGAAATACGCAACCTCCCGACGAATCGGGCGGTTAGCGCAGATTGTGGCTATAAAGACTAACGCGAGGGTTTGGAAGCCCGCCTTTCGCGGAAAACCAATTATCACGCGGCTTTAGCCGCGCTTCGCGTTCCTGCGTGCAGGATTGCAGGCAACGCAGCGGGGATCAACGCAAAAAACCGGCGACCAATGAAAAACCGCCGGTCCACGGGGGACCGGCGGCTTTATATCCCGCAAGCGGGGTTTTACTTGGCCGCAGCCGACGCCAGTTCGACCGAAACGCCCGGGCCCATGGTGGACGAGAGCGAGACCTTTTTCAGGTAGGCGCCCTTGGCACCCGACGGGCGCGCACGGGTCACGGCGTCGACGAAAGCGCGGATGTTTTCAGCCAGTTTGGCGGTGTCGAACGACACTTTGCCAACGCCTGCGTGAATCACGCCGGCTTTTTCGACCTTGAACTGCACTTCGCCGCCCTTGGCTGCTTCGACGGCCGTTTTCACGTCCATCGTCACGGTGCCGACCTTGGGGTTGGGCATCAGGTTGCGCGGGCCGAGGATCTTGCCCAGACGACCGACGAGCGGCATCAGGTCCGGCGTCGCGATGCAACGGTCGAACTCGATCTTGCCGGACATGATGGTTTCCATCAGGTCTTCCGCGCCGACGATGTCTGCACCAGCGGCCTTGGCTTCATCAGCCTTGGCGCCACGGGCGAAGACGGCGACGCGAACGGTCTTGCCGGTGCCGTTCGGAAGCTGGACCACACCACGGACCATCTGGTCCGCATGGCGCGGGTCAACGCCGAGGTTCATCGCGATTTCGACGGTCTCGTCGAATTTCGCGGTCGCGCCCTTTTTGATCAGGGCGAGTGCATCTTCGAGCGACACGTTGATCGCGGTGCCGAAGACTTCTTGCGCAGCTTTGGTGCGCTTGCCGAGCTTTGCCATGATGATCAGCCCTTCACTTCGATGCCGCAAGACTTGGCCGATCCGAGGATGATCTGCATCGCAGCCTCGATCGAATTGGCGCTCAGGTCTTTCATCTTCGTTTCGGCGATCTTGCGGACCTGCGCGACCGTCACGGTGCCGGCAACTTCACGGCCGGGCTTCGAGGAACCCTTGGCGCGGTTGCGCTTGCCGACTTGCGGCAGGCCAGCGGCGGTTTTCAACAGATACGAAGCCGGGGCCGTCTTGAACTCGAGGCTGAACGACTTGTCTTGATAATAGGTGATGACGACAGGCGTCGGCGTGCCCGGAGTCATGTCGGCGGTCTTGGCGTTGAACTCCTTGACGAAAGCCATGATGTTCAGGCCGCGCTGGCCGAGTGCCGGACCGACCGGCGGGGACGGGTTTGCTTGACCCGCTTTGACTTGCAGCTTGAGGCTGCCGATAATCTTCTTGGCCATTGGCCATCTCCTTTGTCACAGCCCTTGCGGGCGGTTTAGTGGTCCGGTCCGTCACCCCGAAACGGGGCGCTCGCCTCCCACGCGATGCACGTCAGAGTCCTTTGGTGACCTGCGTGAATTCCAGTTCGACCGGCGTTGCCCGGCCAAAGATCGACACAGACACCTTGAGGCGGCTGTGCTGTTCGTCGACTTCTTCCACCATGCCGTCGAAACCCTCGAACGGGCCGTCGGTCACTTTGACCTTTTCGCCGATCTCGAAGCGGATCAGGTTGCGCGGCGCAATCTCGCCCTCTTCGACGCGGTTCAGAATGCCATTCACCTCGGCGTCGCGCATCGGCATGGGCTTGCCCTGCGGGCCAAGGAAACCGGTGACGCGGTTGATCGACGAAATCAGGTGATAGCCGCGGTTGGTCATCTCCATCCGCACCAGCACATAGCCGGGCATGAAGCGCCGCTCGGACGTCACCTTCTTGCCGCGCCGGACTTCCAGCACCTCTTCGGTGGGAACCAGCACTTCGTCGATCTCTTCCTGAAGACCGGCTTCGGCAACGGCAGTCTTGATCTGCTCGGCAACCTTCTTCTCGAAGTTCGAGAGAACGCTTACCGAATACCAGCGCTTGGCCATGCCTTCGTCCATCCTGCTTTTCGGGGGAATATCCCCCTGTAATTCTTGGTGTTTCAGGAACAAAAAACAGCGCGCAACACGAATCGCTGCGCGCCGATCATCCCGAACTTGTGGCGCGAATACCCGTCCCCACCCAGAAATTCAAGGAGAAACGGTGTTTCGACCTTAGCCGAGGATCAGCCGCAGCCCCGTGCGGATGCCCAGATCGACCAGACTGAAGAAGGTCGCGGTCAGCGCGGCCATGATGAAAACCATGATCGTGGTCAGCATCACTTCGCGGCGCGTCGGCCAGACGACCTTGCTGACCTCGGTACGGACCTGCTGGATGAACTGCAAAGGGTTGGTCTTGGTGGCCATGTGTTCCGGGTCCGGTGCGGCAAAGGGAAATCTGCGCCTCAGATACAGGCTAAGGCGCGGGAATTCAAGCGCGGGCGGCAGCGCGATAGGCCTGCGCCGCAAAGCAGCTGGCGGGCGGCGTCGAACCCGCAGCCCGCACCCCTAGCGCAGATGGCCGCGCAGGCTGCGGTTCACGTCGCCCCGACGCATCACGACAAGCATGATCACCACCGCAAGCGCAAGCCAGACCGTAAAGGGCAGGCCTCGCAGCCCGGATGCCACGCCAGTCGACTGCGGCCCGAACATCGACAGCACCAGACGCGCCAACATGTCACCCGGAACCGCCATCGCAGCTTCGAGGGGCTCAAACCAGCTTGCCTGTCCGGCAAGCGCCACGACCCCGGCCACATCGCCGCCGACCAGATGGTTGGCGACCACATCCAGCATCGGACGACGCGGCAGGATGCTGGCCAAGCCGCCGATCGCCGCACCCACCAGCCAGACCCCGCGCGTGGACCCGACACCAAGCCCCCGCGCAAGCACAGCGTCCAGTTCCATCCGCCTTTGCCGCAGGCCATGGCGGCGGGCGGCAACGTCGGCCCATTGCCGGTCGCCCGGTTGCAAGGCGGTCGAGATCGCCGCCGTCTCTTCCGCCTCGCGGTCCAGCGCATCGAGCGCAGCCAAGGCGCGCAAGGCGCGGCGGCGGGTCATCACCTGCCGCGCTTCGGCGAAAAGATGCGCCAACAGCAACAGCAGAAGGACGCCCGGCACGAGATAGGACAAAAGCGGCGGGGCAAGACCTGCCTCGCGGCCGGTCAGGAAGGGCCGGACAAAGGGCAAATCTTTTGACAGCCCGCGCCCGGCCTCGGCCGCCGCCAGTTCTGCCCGGTCGATCCAATAGGGCAGTTCCAGCGCACCGTTCAGCGCGATCACGGGCGCATCGCCGACCCTCGCTTGCGTCGCCTGTGACACATAGGCCTCGAAAGCCTGCGCGTCGGAATGCGATACGAACATCGCAGCCCGCGCACGGCTGCCCGTCGGCGCGGCAGGATCGACCAGCAGGTAAAGCCTGCCGGTCCCCGCCGGCAGCGCCACGTCTATGGCGGCATCGATCCGGGCGGCGAGGTTGACTTCGCCTCTTGGCTGATCCGGCACGAATTGCCCGAGCGCCACCTGTGCCGGTGGCGGCCCCGAAAGCGCCAAGGCGCTTTGCATCCGCTGTTGCTGCGACAGGATCAGGGCGTTGAGAAACAGCGCAAAAAGGCCCAAGGCCAGCAGCCCACCCATGAGCCGCCCGACCGCATACCGAAACTGGGACATGTTATCACTCGCACAAGAAAAACGGTTACCGGCGCAGACAACCATTCCGCCGGAACCGCAGCGCGACCGGTCTGCGGCAGGCGAGTGGTCTTTTCGGGGCAATTTCCGGGCCTAAACGCTTGATCCGTCGCAAATGGAAAACGCTCCGGACCATCGGCCCG
This sequence comes from Gemmobacter aquarius, assembly GCF_003060865.1. Classification (NCBI taxonomy): domain Bacteria; kingdom Pseudomonadati; phylum Pseudomonadota; class Alphaproteobacteria; order Rhodobacterales; family Paracoccaceae; genus Paragemmobacter; species Paragemmobacter aquarius. The sequence goes on along the minus strand of NZ_CP028918.1, from coordinate 389,826 downwards.
GAGCGTTCGGATTTGCTGCGACCTTGCGGAATCAGCTTCCCAGTTCGGAAGCGATCTTGGACTGGGTCTTTGCCAGTTCCGGATCGGGAACCAGACCATAGGCTTCGAGCGGGCCACCGGAAGCGGCCATCTCGTCCGACACGAAGAATTCGGTGAATTCCTTGAGGCCGGGGATGATGCCGATATGCTGCTTCTTGATGTAGAGGAACAGCGGACGCGAGATCTTGTATTCACCCGAGGCGACGGTTCCACGCGAGGGCGTCACGCCCTTGAAATCGGCGACGCGCAGTTTGTCGGTGTTGTTCTCGTAGAACGCCAGACCGAAGACGCCGATGCCCTGCATGTTGGTCTGCAGCCGGGCGAGCGTTTCGGTGTAATCGCCGTCGATCTCGACCACACGTCCGTCGGTGCGCATCGCGATGCAGGCTTCTTTGGTCTTGTCCTTGTCACCAAGAGCGCGACGCGCCAGAACCTTGTCGGCTTTGAATGTCTTGCAGCCCGTTTCGATCACGTTCAGGTCGAACACTTCGCGCGTGCCGTGCTTGGAACCGGGGATGAAGGCGAGGATTTCCTGATCGGGCAGCGACGGATCGACGTCGGACCATTTCTGGAACGGGTTCGGAACGATCTTGCCGTTGATCACGACCTCGGCGGCAACTCCGTTGTACCACTGCGCCGGAGTAAAGTTGAAGGACGGGCCGTTGATGTCGGAGGCGAAGACGATGCCGTCATAGCCGATGCGGACTTCTTCGATGTCGGTAACGCCGTTCGCTTTGCAGCGAGAGGTTTCCGACTGCTTGATCTTGCGCGATGCGGTGGCGATGTCGGGGGTGTTCTCGCCCACGCCTTCGCAGAATTTCTTGATGCCGGCCGAGGTGCCGCCGCCTTCGACGACGGGGGTCGGGAAGCTGAAGTTTTCACCGAAGCCTTCGGCAACGATGGCGGCATAAGGCAGCACCGTGGACGAGCCGGAAACCTGCACCTGATCGCGCGCCGCAGCGGCAACCGTCATGCCAGCCAGCAGGGCGACCGACAGGGCGGCCTTTGAAACGAGTGTCATTGGATATTCTCCTTTGGAATTGGATCTCCGGCCCGCTGGTGCGGACCGGAGTGACACAACTGGGTGATCAGAATGCCATCGTGAGGCCGACGCTGACGTTGGCGTCTTTGGCTTCTTCCTTGGCGTAACCGGCCGAGAACACCAGGCCCGAACCGAAATCATGCGCGACGCCGAAGCCCGTTGCTTTGGTCGCCTTGATTTCGTCATCGCGGTAAAATGCGGTGAGGGTGTTGGTGCCGATGATATAGGTGCCATAGACCACGTACTGCGATTTGTCGTCGTCACGCTGGCCGTAAACGCCCTTCACTTCGAACTGGCCGTTGCCATAGCTGCCGCTCAGCACGGTCTGGCTGTTGACACCGTTGTCTTCGTAGCCGGCAGCGACCTTCCAGAATTCGGTCGTGTAGGCGACGCCGATGGCCGAATCGTCCTTGTTCGCGCTCGACCCGCTACCCGAGGCTGCGCCGGGGTTGCCGATCGACGCACTGAACGACAGCGCACCGCTGGTATAGGTGTAAAGCAGGTCCTTGCCCTTGCCGGTGTCGCCACCGGTCAGGAAGGTGAATTCCTGCAGTTTCTGCGTGTCGTCAAAGCCGATCGGCGCCAGCTGGGTGACGGCGGCCTGAACGGCGCCATCGGTATCGCCCATCGTCAGCTTGCCGTAATCGGGCATCTCGATGAAGACGGTTCCGGTGCCCTTGTCGGACGCAGCCGTATCAGCCGCTTCGTTGGCGCGGAACTGTGCGCCGAATTTCAGGCCGGAATCGGTTTCGCCCGAGAGCGAGAAACGGACGCGAGCGCGGCTGGAAAAGTTGTAGTCGCCGCCCTTGACCGAGGCAATGCCCATGCGTGCATCGCCGGAAAGCGAAACGTCGGCAAAGGCAGCGCCAGACGACGCGATGACGAGAGTTGAGACGAGCAGATATTTTTTCATTTTGGCCCCAGGCAAATCGAACCGGACTCCCTCAGTCCGATCAGCCCGCCGGATACCAATGCCGGGTAACGGGATTGTATCAAAAATCGGCAAAACCGATTTGGGCTTAAAAACCATGCCAAAGATATAGAGTGTGGCTTTCGGGCAACTCGGTTAAAACACCCAAAGAAAATTCATTCTGGTAATTAATCATTATTTTATATCGAATTTGCAATGGCTTGTGCCAATCCGTTCTTCCAAAGCAAGAAAAACAGGACGTCAAAAACAAAGCAATTTGGGTTAATTTCAACCGCACCGGCCGACTATGCAGCGGCAAACCGGACGCACCTGTACCACTGCCACCCGGCATCCGGTGTGGCACGCGGGAATCAGGCGGCGCCCGACGCATTTTCAGGCGCGGCGCATCGCGTAGTTCTAAGGGGAAAGGCTGGCAGGAGTTGGGGGACTCGAACCCACGACCCTCGGTTTTGGAGACCGATGCTCTACCAACTGAGCTAAACTCCTATGCCTGAGCGCGAGTTACGGCATGGGAGGGGAGAAATCAAGGGCCGAATGGGTGCTTGCCGCAGGGAAAACCGCGATCTATTGCTGCGGCCCGATTTCCTGCCAAAGGCCTTGCCCATGATCCCCGCCCGCTATGCCCCCGTCCTGTTCGGCTTCATCCTGTCGGGGTTGATGTCCTGCATCGTCTCGGGGCTGTCGACCTTTCGCACGCTGGGTCTGGGGCCGCATTTTCCGGCGCTCTGGGCGGGCAATTGGGCCGTATCATGGGCGCTGGCCTTTCCAACCGTGTTGATCGTCGCACCGCTGGCCCGCCGTGTTGTGGCGCGGCTGACGTCCTAAGCGAACAGCTTGGCCCACCAGCGCGGGCGTCTGCTGCGATAGCTATGCGCCACGGGGGCAAGGGCTTGCAGGTTCGGCCTGTCGAAAGCGCCGGTCACAAGGCCCACGGTCGGCGCATCGTCGACCGCGCCAAGGGTCGATCCGCACTGCGGGCAAAAGGCGCGGGACGATTGCGCCGAGGATCGCCAAAGCTGCGGTGCGCCGCCGGGCCCGTCCCAGACCACCGCCCCTGCCGGATATGTAACCCAGACCATCGCGGGCGCACCCGAATGGCGCTGGCACATATGGCACGAACAACTGTGCGGATGCCCGGGCGTCCCTGTTGCGGTAAAGCGGATATGCCCGCAAAGGCAGCCCCCCGTCAGCGTGGTCATCATGCCGCCCCCGTCCTGCAGATCGCGTCAGATATGGGATGTCACGGCAAAGAAAAAAGGCCCCGGTTCGCACCGGAGCCTTTCATCACACTTTGGCCGGGTGGCCCCGTCAGATCACTTGAGGATCTTCGAGACGACGCCTGCACCAACCGTGCGGCCGCCTTCACGGATGGCGAAGCGCAGCTTCTCTTCCATCGCGATCGGGGCGATCAGCTCGACGTTGAACTTCAGGTTGTCGCCCGGCATGACCATTTCGGTGCCTTCCGGCAGCTGGACCGTTCCCGTCACGTCGGTCGTGCGGAAGTAGAACTGCGGACGGTAGTTGGCGAAGAACGGCGTGTGGCGGCCGCCTTCTTCCTTGGTCAGGATGTAGGCTTCGGCTTCGAACTGGGTGTGCGGGTTCACCGACTTCGGCTTGCACAGCACCTGGCCACGTTCCACGCCTTCACGGTCGATGCCGCGCAGCAGCACGCCGACGTTGTCGCCGGCTTCACCGCGGTCGAGCAGTTTGCGGAACATTTCCACGCCCGTGCAGGTCGACTTCTTGGTGTCGCGGATGCCGACGATTTCGACTTCGTCGCCAACGTTGATCACGCCGCGCTCGATACGGCCGGTCACAACCGTGCCACGGCCCGAGATCGAGAACACGTCTTCGATCGGCATCAGGAAGGGCTGGTCGATGGCGCGTGCGGGCGTCGGGATATACGAATCGACAGCCGCCATCAGCGCGCGGATGCTGTCTTCACCGATGTCCTTGCGCTCGCCGATCATGGCCTGGTGGGCCGAACCCTTGACGATCGGAATGTCGTCGCCGGGGTATTCGTAGGACGAGAACAGCTCGCGCAGTTCCATTTCCACCAGTTCGATCAGTTCGGCGTCATCAACAAGGTCGACCTTGTTCATGTAGCAGACCATGTAGGGAATGCCGACCTGACGGCCGAGCAGGATGTGCTCGCGCGTTTGCGGCATCGGGCCGTCGGACGCGGCGCAAACCAGGATCGCGCCGTCCATCTGGGCAGCGCCGGTGATCATGTTCTTGACGTAGTCGGCGTGGCCGGGGCAGTCGACGTGGGCGTAGTGACGCGCTTCCGTCTCGTATTCCACGTGCGCGGTCGAGATCGTGATGCCGCGTGCCCGCTCTTCCGGCGCGCCGTCGATCTGGTCATAGGCGCGGAATTCGCCGAAATACTTGGTGATCGCCGCCGTCAGCGTCGTCTTGCCGTGGTCAACGTGGCCGATCGTGCCGATGTTGACGTGCGGTTTGTTCCGTTCAAACTTTGCCTTTGCCATGTCGGGCCTCGAATTGGGGGGCCGATGCGGCCCAATGCTACACGGGCGGCGACTTATGCCGCCGCAGGGGGAAAATCAAGCCGAAAGGCAAAAGCCAGCGGGGCCGCGCGATCAGTTCCCCGCCGTCACCGGAACGAGGCCTGTCGCCGATTCGGGCACAGGGCGCGGCACGGGGCGACTGCCCGCATCGGCGGGCGGCAAGGCGGGCGCGGTCATGTCGAATTCGGGCGCCTTGCGCGGGCCGGACGGTTTGTATCCCGGCGGCAGGCCGAACCATTCGGGGTTGTCGAGCAACCATTCCTCGACCCGTTTCACCGCATTGTAGGACAGCGCTTCCATCTGCTGCTCTTTGGTTCGGGTGATGCCCGTCCCGATGAAGGTTTCGCCCGAAAGGCTTTCGAACACGGTGATCTGCTTTCCCTCGGGGTTCAGCTTGGTCTGGCTCGCGTCGTCCCAGATGTTCGCCGTGACCACGAGCACCGATTTGGGCGCTGCGACGACCGGAATTCCCGGAGGCGCCAGAGCATAGCCGTCGACCGAAATGCCGACGTTGTAGAGTTTGGTCCCGTTGTAGCGGCCGAACCTGTCGGCCACGGCGGTTTTCATCACCGTTTCCCATTCGTCGGGCGTCGCATTGCGCGAGATCGGCACCTTCTGCACATTGTCGGCCACGACGATGTTCAACCCCAGCGCAAAGTTGCCCAAGGGCACCGGCGGCTCTTTTAGGTCGTTCTTCTGGCAAGCCGCAATAAAGGCAAGGCCAAGGCAGAGGGCCGTCAGACGAAGTGCGCGCATGGGTGATCCGGTTATGACTTTCGCGCAACGGGGCGCATGGCATGGATAGCCGCCCCTGCGCCGTGGCGCAATCGCGGCCTTTCCGAAAGCGCGCGACCGCCTATCTGAAGGGAAGCAAAAAGACGAGGCTCCCATGCTCGATTCCCCTGCACCTGCCCGCAAGCCCGTGCGCGTTCCCTTGGCGACCGAACCCTTGGGCGTGTTCGGCACGCTGAAAGCGGGGCGGCGCAACGTGCTGGAGCTGATCCCCGAAATCGCCACGCACGCGCCCATCGTGTCGGGGCGGACGGGCAAGCGCTGGCATATGGTCATGGACCCCGAGGCGCTCAAACGCATCCTGCGCGACAAGGTCGAGGACTATCCGAAGTCTGATGTGACCAAGCTGATTCTCGAACCCGGCATCGGCAAGTCGATGTTCGTGGCCGAAGGGCAGGAATGGCTGTGGCAACGCCGAGCGGCGGCACCGGTGTTCAGCCACCGCAACGTGGCCGCATTGGCGCCGGTGATGACGGCAGCGGCGGATCGGGCCGTGGCGCGGATCGCAGCGACGATGGGCCGCGCGGTCGACGTGTTCGACGAGATGGTGACGGCGACCTTCGAGGTGATTTCGGATGTGACATTTTCCGGCGGCGGCGGGTTCGACCGTGACGCGATCCACCGCTCGATCGAAAGCTACATAAGCCAGACGGCCAAGGTATCGTTGCTCGACGTGATCGGCGCGCCGACATGGCTGCCGCGCCCGTCGCGGATGCTGGCGCAATCGGGCGTGCGCGAGATGAAGCGCGTGGCCGACGGCGCAATCGACAAGCGGCGGGCCGAAGGGGGGCCGCAAATCCCCGATCTGCTCGACCTGATGATGGCGGGCGAAGACCCCAAAAGCGGACGGCGGATGACCACCGCCGAATTGCGCGACAACCTGCTGACCTTTATCGTCGCGGGCCACGAGACGACCGCGCTGACACTGGCATGGTCGCTTTACCTTTGCGCCTTCGACCAGTCGGTGCAGGACAAGGCGCGGGCCGAAGCGCAGGCGGTGCTTTCGGAGCGTGCTGCGACTGCGGACGATGTGATGGCCCTGCCCTATATCCGCAGCATCGTGGACGAGGCGTTGCGAATGTATCCGCCCGCCGCCTTCCTGTCGCGCACGGCGCAGGCGGATGACGCATTGTGCGGTCGCGAGGTGTTGCGCGGCGATACAGTCATCCTGCCGGTCTATGCCTTGCACCGTCACCACAAGCTCTGGCCCGATCCCGACCGTTTCGATCCCGACCGTTTTGCCGGCGGAAAGCCCGTCGAGCGCTTCGCCTATCTGCCGTTCGGTGACGGCCCGCGCATCTGCATCGGCCAGAACTTCGCGCTGCAGGAAGCGGTGATCATCCTTGCGACCCTGCTGTCGCGCTTCCGCTTCGATCCGGTGCAGGGGCGCGATCCGAAACCGGTGATGATCCTGACACTGCGGCCCGAGGGGGGCGTATGGTTAAAGGCGAGTGCTGCCTGATGTGACGCAACGGCAACGTGTGCAAAAAGTCCTGCGCGGTGTAATTGAAAATTCATATCTGATCGATATCTTCTGATGTGTCGTCACAAGCGGCCTGTAATCAGTATGTCGGTAACGAGTAGGCGTCCCGGATCGAGTGTTCCTCGGCTCCGGGCGTTTTCGTTTTGGGGCGTTTTCGTTTTGGGGGGTCAGGTAAATCTGTTGTCGCGGGGGAAACCACGCGGGGCCATAGCTCCCGCCGCGGCACGCGGGCCGGTCCACAGCGCCAGTTCCGTCTCGGTCCGGGTGCGCCCTGCGGGGTCTTTCCACGACAACCCGTCGGCCAGCGTAAAGGTGATCGCATCCGACAGGCCGCCGTCCTTGTATTTCTGGAGGCGCACGCCCTTGCCCTTGGCCATTTCGGGCAATTGCACCAGCGGGAAAACCAGCACCTTGCGGTTTTCACCGACCACGGCGACATGGTCACCCGAAACGCGGCGGCAGAGCGCCGTCTTGACCCCGTCGCGCACCGTCAGCACCGATTTGCCCGCCCGCGTCTGCGCCAGAACCTCGTCTGACGGCACGATGAATCCGTCACCGGCGGTGGATGCCACCAGCAGCTTTTCACCGGCGCGGAAGATCATCAGATCGGTGATTTCGCATTCGTTGGGCAGATCGACCATCAGGCGCACGGGTTCGCCCATGCCACGCCCGCCGGGCAGGTTGGCACCCAGCAGCGTGTAGAAGCGCCCGTTCGACCCGATGAGCAATATCTTGTCGGTGGTTTCGGCGTGGAACAGGAAGCGGCCTTCGTCGCCATCCTTGAACTTCACATCCGAATCCAGCGCGACATGGCCCTTCATCGCCCGTATCCAGCCCATTTTGGAACAGATCACGGTGATCGGTTCACGGTCGATCATCGCCTCGAACGGGACTTCCTCGGTGCTGCCCATATCGGCGAAATCGGTGCGGCGCTTGCCGACCTCGGTCCCCTTGCCGAATTTCTTGCGGATATCTTCCAGCTCCTCGCCGATCTTCTTCCACTGGCGACGGTCGCTTTCCAGAAGGTCGGCCAGATCGGCGCGTTCCTTCATCAATTCGTCGCGTTCGCGGTTCAGTTCGATCTCTTCCAGACGCCGCAACGACCGCAGGCGCATGTTCAGGATCGATTCGGCCTGCAACTCGGTCAGCTCGCCCTCGCCCGGGGCGGGGGGGATGTAATCCTTTTCGGTCATCGCCCGCTTGTGCGGTACGCCCCAGTCTTCGCGCATCAGCGCGGCCTTGGGGTCGTCGTCATAGCGGATGATGTCGATCACGCGGTCGAGGTTGAGGTAGGCGATGATCAGCCCTTCGAGCACCTCGAGCCGGTGGTCGATCTTTTCGACACGGTGGAACGACCGGCGTTTAAGAACATCGCGGCGGTGGTCGAGAAAGGCGCGCAACACCTCGCGCAGCGAGCAGACCTTTGGCACCTTGCCGTCGATCAGCACGTTCATGTTCAGCGCGAACCGCGTTTCGAGGTCGGTGTTGCGGAACAGCATCTGCATCAGCATGTCGGGTTCGACCGTCCGCGTGCGCGGTTCCAGCACGATCCGCACGTCATCGGCGGATTCGTCGCGCACATCGGCCAGCAGCGGCACCTTCTTGGTCTGGATCACCTCGGCCAGCTTTTCGATCAGCTTGGACTTGGCGACCTGATAGGGAATCTCGGTGACGATGATCTGCCACATGCCACGGCCAAGGTCTTCGACCTGCCATTTCGCCCGCAGCCGGAACGACCCGCGCCCGGTGCGATAGGCTTCGAGGATATTCTCGCGCGGTTCCACGATCACGCCGCCGGTGGGGAAATCGGGGCCGGGCACCATGGCCACCAGCGCGGCATGGTCCAGTTCGGGGTCTTTAAGCATCGCCTGACAGGCAGTGATCAACTCGTCGAGGTTATGGGGCGGAATGTTCGTCGCCATCCCCACCGCGATACCGCTGGACCCGTTGGCCAGCAGGTTCGGAAAGGCGGCGGGCATCACGATGGGCTCTTCCAGCGTGCCGTCGTAGTTCGGGCGGAAGTCGACCGCGTTTTCGGCCAGCCCCTCCATCAGGGTTTCGGCAATCGCGGTCAGGCGGGCTTCGGTGTAGCGGCTGGCGGCCGGATTGTCGCCGTCGATGTTGCCGAAATTGCCCTGCCCGTCGACCAGCGGGTAGCGCACGTTGAAATCCTGCGCGAGGCGCGCCATCGCATCATAGATCGCGGCATCGCCGTGGGGGTGATAGTTGCCCATCACGTCGCCCGAAATCTTGGCCGACTTGCGAAAGCCCCCCGTGGCCGAAAGCCTGAGTTCGCGCATGGCATAAAGGATGCGGCGGTGCACGGGCTTCAGCCCGTCGCGCGCATCGGGCAGGGCGCGGTGCATGATCGTGGACAGCGCATAGGTCAGATAGCGTTCACCGATGGCCCGCGAAAGCGGCTCGGACAGGGTCACGGACTGTGTATTGGGGTCTTCGGGCAAATCTGACATGGATGTTGTGTAATTCGCGCCACGCCTTCGGTCCAGCGCGAAAGCGAGGATGCCCACAACAAGCGTTGACCCGCGTCGCACCCTGCATGTTATGCAGCCCGAGTATGAGTCGCCGGAGTATGAGTCGTGTTCAGGTTGTTGGTTCTTTTGTGTGCGTCGCTCTATTCGTCGATGGTCATCTTTGGCGATGGCCCGGCCCGGACCGCCCGCTTTGCCGTGGAACAGGCAAGCGACGCGCCAGCCATCAGCGGGATCCGTGTTTTGCCCGCCCCGAAGCCTGTGGTTCGGGCGACGGCACCGCAAGAGGTATCGCTTGCGGCCTACACGCCGACCGCGCCTTCGCAAGCCACGCCAGACACTTTGACGGACACGTTGACCGACAGCGCCTTGTCCGCCGATGCGAACCTGCCCGCCAATGTGCAGCTGCGCTGGATCACCGCCGGAACCGCCAATGTCCGCAGCGAGCCGAACAAACGCAGCGCCCTTGCCGGAAAGGTCGGGCTTGGCGAAGCGGTCTATCTGATGTGGGCCGAACCGAACGGCTGGATGCGGGTCCGCTCGGCCACAGGCGACGTGACTGGATTCGTGCACAAAAGCCTGCTGACCGATCAGGCCCCCGCCACCGCGACGGTCGATCTGGCCACTGCCGACTGACCGTTTGGGCATTTGCCAAGACCGCCCCGACCGCCTAAGCAGACAGGGGTTCAGGGTCAGTCAGGCGGGTTTCATGCGGTCCATCCTTATCACCGGCTGCTCTTCCGGCATCGGGTACGACGCGGCGCAGGGCTTGCGCGCCCTTGGCTGGCGCGTCTTTGCCACCTGCCGGCAGGAAGCCGACTGCGAACGCCTGCGCGGCGAGGGGCTGGAGAGTTTCCGCCTCGACTATGCCGACGAATCCAGCATCGAATCCGCCGTGACTGAGGCCCTGTCGCGCACCGGAGGCAGGCTCGATGCGCTGTTCAACAACGGTGCCTTCGCCTGCCCCGGCGCGGTCGAAGACCTGCCGCGCGGCGCGCTGCGCGAGATTTTCGAGACCAACCTTTTCGGTTACCACGACCTGACGCGGCGGATCATTCCGGTGATGCGGGCGCAGGGGCATGGCCGCATCGTCAACTGCTCGTCGGTGCTTGGCCTTGTCGGCGCGAAATGGCGCGGGGCCTATGTCGCCACCAAATTCGCGATGGAGGGTCTAAGCGACGTGATGCGGATCGAGATGCGCGGCACCGGCATCCACACCATCCTGATAGAACCCGGCCCCATCGGCACGTTGATCCGCCAGAACGCCATCCCGCATTTCGAGAAATGGATCGACTGGGAAAATTCCGCCCGCCGCGCCGAATACGAAAGCCTGCGCGGGCGGCTTTACGAAAAGCGTGGGCCAGACCCTTTCGAACTGCCCGCCTCGGCTGTCACGCGGGCGCTGGTCAAGGCGCTGGACAGCCCGCGCCCCAAGGCGCGCTATTACGTCACGACGCCGACCTATCTGATGGGCTTCTTGCGGCGGATCCTGCCGACCTCGCTGCTCGACTGGGTGATTTCCAAAGGTTAGTGCCACTCGGGCGCAGAATAATCGTTTTCCCTTTCGCTTTTTGCCCGACAACCCCTAGATCACCGCCGAACGGAGGGACCACCATGCTGAACGATCCGCTTTTCATCCTCGCCTCGCTATCGGCGCTTGTCGTGCTCGCCATCCTGATGCTCGGGATCGGCAGCTTCGGCAAAGGCGGGGAATTCAACCGCAGACACGCGAACCGCATCATGCGCTACCGCATCGCGGCGCAAGCCGTGGCCGTGGTGCTGATTGTGACCTTCGCCTATTTCCATGGGGGCCGCTGATGGTCGTTCTGTCCAAGATTTACACGAAAACTGGCGATGCGGGCGAAACCGCGCTGGGCAACGGGGCGCGGGTGGCGAAACATTCGCTGCGCGTGTCGGCCTATGGCACGGTGGACGAGACGAACGCGACCGTGGGTCTTGCCCGCCAGCACGCGGAGGGCGAGATCGAACTGGCACTGGCCCGCATCTCGAACGACCTGTTCGACCTTGGCGCCGACCTCTGCACGCCCGACATGCACCTCGATTCCGCCCTGCCCTACACCCCTTTGCGGATACAAGAGGCACAGGTGCTGCGGCTGGAACGCGAGATCGACGCGATGAACACCAAACTTACGCCCCTGCGGTCCTTTATCCTGCCCGGCGGGTCACCCCTCGCCGCGCAACTGCACCTGTGCCGCACCGTATGCCGCCGCGCCGAGCGTCTGGTGGTCGAAACCGCCACGATGGAATCGGTCAATACCGAAGCGGTCAAATACCTCAACCGCTTGTCCGACTGGTTCTTCGTCGCGGGGCGTATCGCCAACAACGACGGCAAAGATGATGTCCTCTGGGTGCCCGGACTGACCCGCGAGGGCTGACCGGCAAGCATAACGCGACGTAGGGACGCGGTTTGCTGTCGCATTTGGTCTGTCGCAGCGCAGCGCAAGCGATTACTTAGGCTGTCGAGAGCTTGGATTGGGCCCCATGGGGCCGGAACATGGAGATTGCGCCGATGAAGGTCCTGGTGCCTGTCAAACGGGTGATCGACTATAACGTGAAGGTCCGTGTGAAAGCGGACGGATCGGGCGTCGATCTCGCCAACGTCAAGATGTCGATGAACCCCTTTGACGAGATCGCGGTGGAAGAGGCTATTCGCTTGCGCGAAAAGGGCATCGCGACCGAGGTCGTCGTCGTGTCCATCGGCGTGAAGCAAAGCCAGGAAACCCTGCGGACCGCGCTGGCCATGGGTGCCGACCGCGCGATCCTGATCGAGGCGACCGATAACGTGCATACCGACATCGAACCGCTTTCGGTGGCCAAGCTGCTCGCAGCCGTGGTCAAGGAAGAAGGTCCGGGTCTGGTCCTTTGTGGCAAGCAGGCCATCGACAATGACATGAACGCAACGGGGCAGATGCTTTCGGCGCTGCTCGGCTGGTCGCAGGCGACCTTTGCAAGCGAATTGGCGGTCGAGGGCGATCACGCCGTGATCACGCGCGAAGTCGACGGCGGTTTGCAGACCATCAAGGTCAAGATGCCGACCATCGTCACGGTCGACCTGCGCCTGAACGAGCCGCGCTATGCCAGCTTGCCCAACATCATGAAGGCCAAGGCCAAGCCGCTGGCGGTGAAGACCCCCGCCGATTACGGCGTGGACGTGGCCCCGCGCCTGACCGTGCTGAAGACGGTCGAACCGGCGGGCCGCAAGGCGGGCGTCAAGGTCGGCTCGGTGGCCGAGCTGATCGCGAAACTCAAAGACGAAGCAGGGGTGATCTGATGGCCGTTCTTCTTCTTGCCGATGTGAATGACGGCCAGTTGGCAACCGATGCCGTGGCCAAGACACTGGACGCCGTGGCTTCGCTTGGCGAAGTCCACGTTCTAGTCGCAGGCACGGGCGGCGCTGCCGCTGCCGAAGCGGCCAAGCTCGCGGGCGTGGCCAAGGTGCTGCATGCCGACGACGCAGCTTTTGACCATGGCATGGCCGAGTCGACCGCCGGGTTGATCGTGGCTTTGGCGGGCAACTACAGCCACATCGCCGGTGCTGCGACCGCGTTCTGCAAGAACGTCATGCCGCGCGTGGCGGCCTTGCTCGACGTGATGGTGATCTCGGACGTGACCGCCGTGATCGACGCCGACACCTTCGAGCGCCCGATCTATGCCGGCAATGCCGTGCAGACGGTGAAATCGTCGGACGCCAAAAAGGTGATGACCGTGCGGACCGCAGGCTTCACCGCTGTTGCTGCGGACGGCTCGGCTGCGGTCGAGAAAATCGCCATTGCCGCTGACGGGTCGCTGTCTTCGTGGGTCGAGGACAAGGTGGCGACGTCGGATCGCCCCGAACTCACCTCGGCGGGCATCGTCGTTTCGGGCGGGCGCGGTCTGGGGTCGCAGGAAAACTTCGCGCTGGTCGAAAAACTGGCCGACAAGCTGGGAGCAGCCGTCGGTGCCAGCCGTGCGGCGGTGGACAGCGGCTATGCCCCGAACGACTGGCAGGTCGGTCAGACCGGCAAGGTGGTGGCACCCACGCTCTACATCGCCTTGGGGATTTCCGGCGCGATCCAGCACCTTGCGGGGATGAAGGATTCGAAAGTCATCGTCGCCATCAACAAGGACGAGGAAGCGCCGATCTTTCAGGTCGCCGATTACGGGTTGGTGGGCGATCTGTTCACGCTCGTCCCCGAGATGATCGAAAAGCTCTGAGCTTTCGGAAACCTACCGAAAGGCGCGACGGGAAACCGCCGCGCCTTTTGCTTGCGTTGGCTGGGTGGGTGAATCACCCACCCTACAACAGCGCCCCGTAGGGTGGGTGATTCACCCACCCAGCCCGAGCAACCCCGCAAGAACCGGCTCGACAGCCGCCGCAACCTCGGCATGTTGCATCGGCCCCGGCATTGCCCGCGCCGCCGCTTCCGCCATCGCCGGATAGACCATGCCCGCCACCCCCTGCGTCTGCGCCCTGTCGCTATAGACCACCTGGACCAGCCCCGCCCCGCGCTGCACCAGCGCATCAAGCATCGCCCGCGTCACCAGCATCGGCTCATCCTCGGGCACGGGCCGCGCCGCGTCTGGCCCCTGCCCCGCCATCCAGACCAGTACCACGCGTGCCCCCAGACGCGGCAACAGCGCGATCATCCGCGCCAGCCATGCCGCCCGCAACTCCTCGGCCACGATGGCAAACTTTTCCGGCGAGGCGCGGTAAAGCGATTGCATCATGTGGCGGGTAAAGGTGAACTCGGTGAAATCGATCTCACGGTAGATCGAGGCCAGCAGCGGCGAGGCACGCAGGAACCGGTCATTCCGGCGCGGATGCACCGAATAGAAGCGGTTGGTCAGGTTCTGGGCGCCTGTCACCTGCACCAGCGTCACCCGCGCCTGCGCGGCGATTTCAGGGATAGCCCCATCCCCCGCCCATGCATCCGGCCCCGCGTTCACCGCGCCAAGGTTGACGACCGGCACCCCCAACGCCTGTTGCAAAAGCGCGGGCCAAGGCTCGGCCACGAACTTGCCATAGGTTTCACCCCCGCCCAGCACAGCGACATAGGGCGCGGCAAGATCGCGCCTTGGTCCCCGGAACAGCAGTTTCGAACGCCCGTAACGGCATGGAAAATAGTCGAGCGACATCTCGCCCGGAAAAGCAAAGCTCATCCCGCACACCTGCATTGCAACACACCCGCGCCCAGCTTTGGCGCCGATCCGTCAAGAAAGCGTAAAGCCGCACCGCCGTGGCCTTGCGCCGAAGGGCTTGGGATGCATAAGGTTTTCACGAAATTCGTGAAGGAAGGTGACGTTATGGCAGAGATCCGCACGGTCGGGATCGTCGGCGCAGGCCAGATGGGCAACGGCATCGCCCATGTCTTCGCGCTTGCAGGCTATGACGTACTGCTGACCGACATCAGCCAGACCAGCCTTGACAAGGCCATCGCCACAATCGACCGGAACATCGAACGGCAGGTCACGCGCGGCAAGGTGACGGCTGACGACAAAGCCGCCGCAATGGGCCGGATCAAGACGACGCTCACGCTAGCCGATGTCGGCCCGACCGACCTGATCATCGAAGCCGCGACCGAACGCGAGACGGTGAAACAGGCGATCTTTGAAGACCTTCTGCCGCATCTGAAACCGTCGACGATCCTGACATCGAACACCTCGTCGATCTCGATCACGCGGCTTGCCAGCCGGACCGACCGGCCCGAAAAGTTCATGGGGTTCCACTTCATGAACCCCGTGCCGGTGATGCAGCTGGTCGAACTGATCCGCGGCATCGCCACCGATGCCGAGACATGGGACACGCTGCACGGGGTGGTGCGAAAGCTCGGCAAGACGGCGGCGAGTGCCGAGGATTTCCCCGCCTTTATCGTCAACCGCATCCTGATGCCGATGATAAACGAGGCGGTCTACACGCTGTATGAAGGCGTCGGGAACGTCAAATCCATCGACGAATCGCTGAAACTCGGCGCGAACCATCCGATGGGGCCGCTTGAACTGGCCGATTTCATCGGGCTGGACACCTGCCTTGCCATCATGAACGTGCTGCATGACGGGCTGGCCGACACCAAATACCGCCCCTGCCCGCTGCTGACCAAATATGTCGAAGCAGGCTGGCTGGGCCGCAAGACGCAGCGCGGCTTTTACGACTATCGCGGCGAGGTGCCGGTTCCGACGCGTTGACGGCCATGACAAAAGCGCCAACCTCTCGCGTGGACAAACTGCTGTCCTCGATGGCCTACGGTTCGCGCAGCGAGATGGCGCGGCTGGCCAAGGCGGGGGGGATCGTGCTTGACGGCGTGGAACTGGCCGATGCCAGCGCGCGCATCGCCGTGACGCCCGACCTGCCCAAGCGGATGCAAATCGACGGCGAACCGCTCGACCCGCTGCAAGGTATGGTGATCCTGCTTCACAAGCCTTTGGGGATGACCTGTTCGCACAAGGAAGACGGGCCCATCGTCTATGATCTTCTGCCCAAACGCTGGCGCGGGCGCGATCCGGCGATCTCGACCATCGGGCGGCTCGACAAGCAGACTTCGGGGCTTTTGCTCATGACCGATGACGGGGCGCTCTTGCACCGCATCATCAGCCCCAAGCGGCATGTCGAAAAGACCTATCGTGCAAGGCTGGCCCGCCCGCTGACGGGCAACGAGGCGGCGGTCTTCGCTTCGGGCCGCTTGATGCTGGAGGGTGAGGAAAAACCCCTTGTTCCGGCTGGATTGGAAGTGATGTCACCGACCGAAGCCCTGCTGACCGTGACCGAGGGGCGCTATCATCAGGTGCGCCGCATGTTCGCGGCCGTGGGCAACCATGTCGAGGCGCTGCACCGTGAACGGCTGGGCGGGCTGACCCTGCCCGACGGGCTGGCTGCGGGGCAATGGCGGTTGTTGGGAACAGAAGAAATCTCGCTGATCTTCAGCTAGGTTTGAACCGGACCAAGATTTTTCTGCGAAAACTTGAAGACGCGCTCCGAAGATCCTTCGCAGAAGCATCGGTGTCGTCGATCTTTCGCAGAAAAATCGTGGCCGACGGCTGTCAGGCGCTGTGCTTCAGCCCGAGCGTGTGCGCGCGCAACCATGCGAGGAAACCGCGCGGATTGCCCTCCCATTTCTTCAGTTCTTCCGCCGGAATCGGCGCACCGATGACGGGGCGGGTCGGCTTGAACAGGCAGCGCTTGATCTCATACAGCAATAATCCTTGCCGGATCGTGTCGCTGATCTTGTTGGCGATCAGGAATGTGCGCGAATTCTGGCCCGGAAAATAAACCGGCAGGATCGTCGCACCCGATGATTTGACGATCTTGTGGGTAAAGACGTTCCATTCGCTTTCGACTGCCGGACCCCACCAGCCTTCGGACATCGCGACCTTGCCCGCCGGAAACAGGATGATGACCCCGCCTGCCCGCAGATGCTTCATCGTCTCGTCGCGCATCTGCAAGCCCAGTTCGCGGGCGTTGTCTTCATGCGGGAAGGGCACGGGGATCATGAATTCCGCAACCTCGGGGATGCCCGTCAAAAGGCTGCGCGTCAAAATCTTGAAATCCGGTCGAACGCGGTTGACCAGTTCTGCCAGCACCATGCCGTCGACCAGCCCCGACGGGTGGTTCGACACCACGACAAGCGGACCGGTGGGCGGTATCAGCGCAATCTCTTCGGGCGGCGTCTGGATGGTGATTCCCATCTGGCGGATCGCCTTGGGCCAGAAGGGCGAACCAAAAGGCGCGCCCGACCGTTCGAACTGCCGGATCAGCCGCAGAAGCGTGATCTTGGCAGTGGTCCATTCGATGGCGCGGATGGTCGCGGCCTTGAACGGGTTCTTGAACGTGCCCGCATAGGAGAGGCGGCGCATGTCATAGGGCTTGCCGCCACCGTCATCCCGTCGCACTGCGACAGGCTCCGTTTTGTTGTGCGACGTCTCGATCACCCGTTATGCGCCTTTACCTTCGCCCGACGCGTCTCAGTAGTCTTCGCCGAAGCGGTTTGCAACCAGCGCCTCCAGCGCGTCGGCCAGCATCTCGGCCTGAGTGCCGCTTGTCGTGACGTCAATCGAGGTTCCGCGCGATGCGGCAAGCATCAAAAGCCCCATGATCGAGTCGCCCGAAACCGTCATTCCATCCTTGGTCACGGCCGCCTGCGCGTCATGCTGTTCGACGACTTCGACGAATTTGGCCGAGGCCCGCGCATGCAGGCCCTTTTCATTGATGATCCGAAGGGTTTTCGACGTCACTCTGGCCTCATCCATCCGCTGCGGGTCACGCACCGCTGCCCAAGTCCAGACTGTTGATATACTTGCGCCCCGCGTCAAGCGCGGCGGCCACGGCATCGGGCACCGACATGTCGCGCGATTTGGCCAGCTTGATCAGCATCGGCAGATTCGCGCCATAGACGATCCGGCGATCGCGCCCGCAACAGGCCATCAGCGACAGGTTCGACGGCGAGCCACCGAACATGTCGGTCACAACGACCACACCTTGCCCCAGATCGACAGAATCAGCCGCATCGCAGATCTCGGCCTGTTTGGCGCTGCGATCATGTTCGTCCTCGATGGCGATGGCGCGCATCGCATCCTGTTTACCGACGACATGTTCGACCGCCGAGAGATATTCCCGTGCAAGGCCGCCATGCGCCACGATCACGATACCGATCACGCGCCCATCACCCCGATGCCGAGGACAGCAAACCTGCTGACCTGCGTTCAAGTTCCCGGTGACGTTTTGACACCGGCCAGCCTGCCTCTGCAAGCGAATTGCCCAACATTTCCGCGATTGCGACGCTGCGATGTTGCCCGCCGGTGCAGCCGAACCCTATCGAAAGATGCGCTTTGCCCTCTTCGACGGTCGCGGGCAACAAAAGCAGTACCAGATCGCGCAATTTTTCGAAGAACGGCACGAAACGGGCATCGGTACGGATGAAATCGGCCACCGCCGCATCGCGCCCGTCAAGATCGCGCAGATCGGGGGCCCAATAGGGGTTTTGCAGGAAGCGGCAGTCGAACACCATATCCACGCCCCGTGGTAGCCCGCGCTTGTAGCTGAAGGATTGCACCGAAACCGCCAAGCGATGCGACGTGTCGCGCCCGAACCATTGCGCGAGTTCCGCCTTGAGGTCATGCGGCGACATTTCGGTCGTGTCGATCAGGTGGTCGGCGCGCACGCGGATCGGTGCGAGCAGGTCGATCTCGCGGCCCACCCCTTCGACCGGGGTTTCGGCGGGGGCCAGCGGATGGCGCCGCCGCGTCTGGGCATAGCGCCGGATAAGTTCCGAAGGAGCGCAATCGAGGTAAAGAACATCCAGCGACACGCGCGGATCGCGGGTCAGCGTGTCGATGGTCTCGATCAGCGCGGTCGCGTTGAAATCGCGGTTGCGGACATCCATGCCCAGCGCGATGGGGCGGGCCAGTGGCGGCCCGTCGATCAGGCGCGGTATCAGCGACAGTGGCAAATTGTCGATCACCTCGTAGCCGAGGTCTTCGAGCGCATCGATAGCAGTCGAGCGCCCGGCCCCCGAAGGCCCGGTCACCAGCACCACGTGGTGCCCATCGATCAAGGTTTCGGCCTTTGCCGTTTGCGTTTTCATTCCCGCCGCCCCGCCTTGACATAGTGCCAAAGCGCAGCAGGAAAATGGGGAGATGTCTGGCCAAGCACAAGGGGCAGTGTCCGTCCGGACAGCATCACATTCCGGAAAGGCGGCAGGCGCTGACCTTCGGTTTGGCCCAGATCGACGACCAGACCAATGGCCACGCCTACGCGCGCTTCGGCGTGCAAAAGCCCCAAACCCCGCGCTTCGATCATCCCTTGGATCGCGGGCGGGCAACTCGCCACAAGATCGGCCCCGTCACGGGTCAATACGGTCCGGTCATCGGCCACCAGCACCGCGCCATAAGCCATCAACGCCAGCGCGAGCGACGATTTGCCCGATCCGGCTGGCCCGATGATCAACACCCCCGTTTCGCCCACCGCCACGCATGTCGCATGCAGCGTCAGGTCAGGGGGGTGTGTCACGGGTCAGACCGGCAGGCCGACGACGAAACGGGCACCCAGCGGGTCCGACGTGGCATCGGCATTGGTGGGCCGGATGTTCTCGGCCCAGATCACCCCGCCATGCGCTTCGACGATCTGCTTGGAAATCGCCAGCCCAAGGCCCGAGTGTTGGCCGAACTGCACCTGCGGGCGCTCGGAATAGAACCGCTTGAACACCTTGGTCAGCGCCTGTTCGGGAATGCCGGGGCCGGTGTCTTCGACCACCACCAGCACGCGGTTTGCACGGCGGCGCGCCCAGACGCGGACGGCATCGCCTTCCTCGCAAAAGCTGACCGCGTTCGAGATCAGGTTGACGAAGACCTGCGCCAGACGCGCTTCCAGCCCGTGGATGCTGATCGGATCGGGGGGGAAATCGGTGATGAACTCGACCCCTTTTTCCTCGGCCTGATTGCCCAGATATTCGCACAGGTTGGTCAGGGTCTTGACGAGGTTGAATTCCTCCTCCTCCTCCTTGACCAATTCGCTGTCCAGCCGCGAGGCATTCGAGATGTCGCTGACAAGGCGGTCAAGGCGGCGCACGTCATGCTCGATCACCTCGAGCAGCTTTTCCTTCTGGTCGTCGCGCTTTGCCACCCGCAGCGTGCCCACCGCCGACCGCAAACTCGCCAGCGGGTTCTTGATCTCATGCGCCACGTCGGCGGCGAATTGTTCGTTGGCGTCGATCCGGTCATAGAGCGCCGCCACCATGCCGCGCATTGCCACCGACAGGCGGCCAATCTCGTCGGGCCGCGCAGCCAGATCGGGGATACGCACGCGCGCAGGCCCCGCGCGGCGGTCACGGTCGCGGCCCAGTTCGGCAGCGGCGGCAAGGTCCGAAAGCGGATTCGCAATGGTGGACGCCAAGACCAGCGACAGGCCAAGGCTGACCATCAGCGCCACCACGAACATCTGCAAAACCTGCTCGCGTTCAAAACGCACCAGACGGTCGATTTCGCCCTCGGCGCTGGTCAACGCGACCACGGCCACAAGCGCCCCTGCCTCGGTCACGGGTGTGGCGACTGAAAAAAGCGCCCCGCCCGTCGGCCCGCGCCCCGTGTTGACCACGGTTTGCCCCTTTGCAGACTCGTCGATCAGCGGACGCACCAGCGCCTCGCCGTCATAGGGTTGCAGCGTCGCGGGGTTTGCCGCGAACAGGCCGGTCACGCCGTCCCAGACCCAGTTCAGCGCATCGACGATCAGCGTCGTGCGGTTCGCCGTATCGACCACCTCGCGCGGATCGCCGGTATGGCGGCCCAAAAGCGCACCCTCGGGCGTGTATACGAAGACCTCGACCCCCGGACCAATCCCTGCCGTCGACAGCGCGGCATCGACATCGGCGGCTTGCGGCGGCCCTTCGAAACTGGCCTCGAGCAGGTCGGCGGTCAGCATCGCCTCGGAAATCAGGCCCTGCTCGCGCTGGATCACAAGGCTGTCGCGGAACGGGTTCAGGAACAGCACGCCCGCCACCAGCAGAACCAGCGCCAGCAGGTTGAACAAGATGATCTTGCGGGCCAGCGGCGACCGGTTCAACGACACGAAACCGCGCCGCCCCCGCCCTTCACGCAGGGCGGGATCGACGAGATGGTCAGGTGCGACCCAGTCGTCTCCGAGAAGCAGGTCGCCCGACGCGGCCGGACGCCCCTCCTTTGTCAGGCGCGTTTGTGCGGTCATTCCTCGTTGTAGCGGTAGCCGATCCCGTAAAGCGTTTCGATGGCCGAGAAATCGTTATCAACTGCACGCATCTTCTTGCGAAGACGCTTGATGTGGCTGTCGATGGTGCGGTCATCGACGTAAACCTGATCGTCATAGGCCACGTCCATCAACTGGTCACGGCTTTTCACGAAACCGGGGCGCTGCGCCAGCGCCTGAAGCAGCATGAATTCCGTCACGGTCAGCGCGACATCCATGCCCTTCCACGTCACAGAATGGCGCAGAGGGTCCATGCGAAGCTGCCCGCGCTCCATGATCTTGGTTTCTTCGGTCGTGGCCACCTCGCCCGACGCGATGGCTTCCTGCCGACGCAGCAGCGCACGGATGCGTTCTACCAGCAGACGCTGCGAGAAGGGCTTCTTGACGTAATCGTCAGCCCCCATCCGCAGGCCCAGAACCTCGTCGATCTCGTCATCCTTGGAGGTGAGGAAAATCACCGGCATCGAGGTTTTCTGCCGCAGGCGCTGCAGCAGGTCCATCCCGTCCATGCGCGGCATCTTGATGTCGAGCACCGCCATATCCGGCAGGCGCCGGTTGAACGCATCCAGTGCCGATTGCCCGTCATTATAGGTCTCGACCTCGAACCCCTCGGCCTCAAGCGTCATCGCAACGGACGTCAGGATATTCCTGTCGTCGTCAACAAGCGCAATCCTTGCCATGTGTGGTTATCCCTTACTGCCCGTTATTCTGATTTTTGCCAGATGATCCATTTTCCGCCGATTGGAATCAACCCGAATGTGCGAATCACCTTGGAACTGGGGGGCGCGGACGCACGAAAGTTAGGTGGAATGATCTATTTGCCGCAGTTTCACCGCAAATATTAACCATCTTTCCACACGCTCCGGCGCTTTCCCCGACCGCGCGGCGCGGGCAGCCGCCACTTCCAACCGCACCGCAGCAAGTGATTGCGCTAACCTTGGAATGGTTGCGCTAACTGTGCGCTTGCGTGCTGTTCCAAATTCGGAACGCCGTGTTATAGCCAATGGGACACCCCCCTGTTGGCCCGGGGGGGATCGTTGCAACCCTTTGGCCCGGGTTGCGTTTTGGGAAGAGACGCCGGAAATTTTCCGGCCCTGAGGAGCTTGCAGGATGATGAACGGACGCGTGAACCCCGCGCAGGAATTGGCGCATCAAGGCATCACCGGACTGGGACACGTCTATTACAACCTGATCGAACCCGCCTTGGTCGAACAGGCGGTGAAGCGCGGCGAAGGCAAGCTTGGCAAGGGCGGCGCGTTCCTCTGCTCGACCGGCCAGTTCACCGGACGCTCGCCGAAAGACAAATTCGTGGTCCACACCGCTTCGGTCGAAAAGACGATCTGGTGGGAAAACAACGCCGCCATGTCGCCCGCTGCATTCGACCTGCTGCACGCCGACATGCTGGCCCACATGCAGGGGCGCGACTACTTCGTTCAAGACCTTTATGCAGGGGCCGATCCGGTCCACCGCCTCGATGTGCGCGTCGTGACGGAACTGGCATGGCACGGGTTGTTCATCCGCCACCTGCTGCGCCGCCCGGCGCGCGGCGAACTCGACAGTTTCGTGCCGGAATGGACGATCATCAACTGCCCCAGCTTCAAGGCCGATCCGGCCCGCCACGGCTGCCGGACCGAAACGGTGATCACGCTCAACTTCGACAAGAAGCTGATCCTGATCGCCAACACGGCTTACGCGGGCGAGAACAAGAAATCGGTCTTCACCCTGCTGAACTACCTGCTGCCGGAAAAGGGCGTGATGCCGATGCATTGCAGCGCCAACCATGCCATCGGCAACCCCGTCGATACGGCCGTGTTCTTCGGCCTGTCAGGCACCGGCAAGACCACGCTTTCGGCCAGCCCCGACCGCACGCTGATCGGCGACGATGAACACGGCTGGTCCGACCGCGGGTCGTTCAATTTCGAAGGCGGCTGCTACGCCAAGACCATCAACCTGAACCCCGAAGCCGAACCCGAAATCTTTGCCACCACCCACCGTTTCGCGACCGTGGTGGAAAACATGGTCTACGACCCCGAAACGCTGGAACTCGATTTCGACGACGACAGCCTGACCGCAAACACCCGCTGCGCCTATCCGCTCGACTACATCTCGAACGCCTCGGCCACCGGCCTTGGCGGGCATCCAAAGAACGTGATCATGCTGACCTGCGACGCCTTCGGCGTGCTGCCCCCCATCGCGCGGCTGTCCCCCGCGCAGGCGATGTATCACTTCCTGTCGGGTTTCACGTCAAAAGTCGCCGGAACCGAACGCGGCGTGACCGAACCGCAGCCCACGTTCTCCACCTGCTTCGGCGCCCCCTTCATGCCGCGCCGCCCCGAGGTTTACGGAAAGCTCTTGCAAGCCAAGATCGCCAAGCATGGCGCGACCTGCTGGCTGGTGAACACCGGCTGGACCGGCGGGGCCTATGGCACCGGCAAGCGCATGCCGATCAAGGCCACGCGGGCACTGCTCGCGGCGGCGCTGGACGGGTCGCTCGGCAGCGTCGAATTCCGCCGCGATGCGAACTTCGGCTTCGACGTGCCCACAGCCCTGCCGGGGGTGGACGCCGCGCTTTTGAACCCGCGCGAAACCTGGGCCGACAAAGCCGCCTATGACGCGCAGGCCGCCAAACTGGTGGGCATGTTCGCCGACAATTTCGGCCAATACGTGCCCTTCATCGACGACGACGTGAAAGCCGCAGCCATCCGCTAACGGCCCTGTTACGCGCGGCAAAGATCACCCCCGGTTCAGGACCGGCGGGTGATTTTTCGCAGAAAAATCGTGCCCGCCCTTACGCGGCAAGCTGGTCCATTTTCTGCGCCAGCCGCACATCCAACGCGGACAGCCCGTCGCAATCATGCGTGGTCAGCGTGACATCGACCGTCTTGTAGACATTCGACCATTCCGGATGATGGTCCAGCTTTTCCGCCCAAAGCGCCGCGCGGGTCATGAAGCCGAAGGCCTCGACAAAGTTCTTGAACATGTAACGCTTGGAAATCGCGTCGCGGTCCGTCTGCAACGCCCATCCGGCGGCAAAAAGCGGTTCCAGCGCGCTGCGGTCGGTCAATCGGTCAGCCATCGTGTTTCATCCTTGCCAGTTCGGCATCATCGAGACCTGCGGCGCGCAGGCGGGCGGGGCGGTCCTTGATCCGGTCCCAATAGGCGGACAGGGCGGCGCTTGCGGGAAGCGAGCCGAACATCAGCCCGTAGCCGATCTGCGAGCCGACATAGAGGTCAACCGCCGAAAACCTGTCTCCGGCCAGAAAGTCACGCGCCGAAAGCGTGGCGTCGAGCGTTGCCAACAGCCGATCGAAACTGCCATAGCCGACGAAGCCCCGCTTTTCCGGCGGCACCTCGACCCCCAGCGCCTTGTTCGTGACCGCCGACTCAAAGGGGCCGGCCCCGAAGAACATCCAGCGGTAAAAGGCGGCGCGGTCGGCAGGCATAAGCCCCGCGTCGGGAAAGGCATCGGCCAGATAGGTGACGATGGCCGCACATTCCGTTACCACGCGGCCGTCATGCACCAGCGCGGGCACCTTGCCCATCGGGTTGATCGCCAGATAGTCGGGCGTTTTCATCGTGGTCGCATAGTCGAGGTAAACCGCATCATAGGGCTGGCCCAGTTCTTCCAGCATCCAGCGGGCCATGCGGCCGCGTGACATCGGATGGGTGTAAAGCGTCAGGGTCATGGCGTGCTCCTTTGGCCCATCATGGCGCATGGCGCGGGCTTTGTCAGTCCTCGGAGGTCACGTTGCGGAAGGGACCGTAGGACGTCAGCACCTCGATCTCTTCGTCAACGGCGCGGCGTTCGGCTTGCAGGTAGCGGGCGACCGCTTCGCGGAAGTTCGGATCATTGATCCAGTGCAGCGAATGGACGGGCGTTGGCAGATAGCCGCGCGCGAGTTTGTGTTCGCCCTGCGCGCCCGCCTCGACCCGCGCCATGCCGTGGGCGATGGCGTAATCGATGGCCTGATAATAGCACAGTTCGAAATGCAGGCAGGGGTGGTCTTCGCTGCAGCCCCAATAGCGCCCGTAAAGCGTATCACGCCCGATGAAGTTCAGCGCCGCCGCTACCGGCTTGCCCTGCCGTTCCGCCAGAACCAGCAGCACATCGTCGCGCATGGTCTTGTGGACTTCGTCAAAGAACTTGCGGGTCAGGTAAGGCGTGCCCCATTTGCGGCTGCCGGTGTCTTGATAGAAATACCAGAAAGCATCCCAGTGCTTTTCCTCGATCTCGTCGCCGGTCAGGGCGCGGATGGTCAGGCCTGCGGCGCGGGCGGTTTCGCGCTCT
This sequence comes from Gemmobacter aquarius, assembly GCF_003060865.1. Classification (NCBI taxonomy): domain Bacteria; kingdom Pseudomonadati; phylum Pseudomonadota; class Alphaproteobacteria; order Rhodobacterales; family Paracoccaceae; genus Paragemmobacter; species Paragemmobacter aquarius. The sequence goes on along the minus strand of NZ_CP028918.1, from coordinate 364,527 downwards.
TTGCGGATGTTCTTTCTTTTGCGCGACGCGAGGTCGGCCAGAAAATCATCAAACGTAGCGTAGCCGCGGTTTTCCCAGTGGAATTGCTGGGTCACGCGGTGCAGCAGGCCGTGGCGGGCTGACAGGGTTTCGGCCTCGTCGCCCGTGCAAAAGGTGACGTGCAGGGATGACAGCTTGTTGCCCGCCGCCAGCCCGATCGCGGCCTCGATAAGAGCATCGCGGGTATGGGGCGCATCGGGGGCGGTCAGGAAGCGGCGGCCTGTCGCAGGGGTGAAGGGCACGGCGATTTGCAGCTTGGGGTAATAGCGCCCCCCCGCTCGTTCCAGCGCATCGGCCCAGCCGTGATCGAAGATGTATTCGCCCTGACTGTGCGATTTGACGTAAAGCGGGGTCGCCCCGATCATCCGCCCGTCCTCATCACGCAGCACCAGCGCCTTGGTTCCCCAGCCTGTCCCGGTGCCGGTCGACCGTGACCGGTCCAGCGCCACAAGAAAGCGGTGCGTGGTGAACGGGTCGACCGGACGGCCCGAAGTCGCCTCGGGGCAGGCCACGGCGTCCCATTCGGCGGCGTCGATCTCGGTCAGGCTGTCGTGCAGGGTGGGATGTGTCATGCGGCCCGTGGTTCTTGCGGAAAGCCGGGGGACCATTCGGCCCCCGGACCCCCCAGGATGATTGCGACACGGGGAAAGGTGGACCCGATGTGCCTTGCGTCAAGCGGCGGGCGGGGACGGGATCTGCGCCGAGTAGCCTTCGAAGGTGATGTTCTGCGCGATACGGCGCGCCTCGGACTCGGCCTGCGGCGATTTGATCGTCCAGCACAGCACCGCCGCCCCTTGGTCGGCGAGTTCGGCCACGCGGGGGCGCGCGAGATCGGCGGCCTCATGGCTGATGAAGGACGCAGCGACGCGGTCGTAATCGGGGATCGGGCGCAGGCGGTCGCAGGTTTCGGGCGGCAGGGGTGCCCAGTCTTGCGCGTCATAGGCCGAGGTGGTGATGCCGCGCGGGATGTGCGGGGCCAGACGGGCAAGATGCGCCAGACAATGCGGGTTGAACGACATCAGTGCGACGGGGCCATCGTAACCCTGCAAGGCCGCGACCGTGGCGGCTTCAAGCTTGCCGTCGGTATCCTCCATCCGCAGGGTCTGGTCTTTCAATTCGACCAGCAGGGGCACGCGGCCCGCCACAAGCGACAGGATTTCGGCAAAGGTCGGCACGCCCTCGTCCCCGCCGGTCAGCGCCGTGGCCCCCAGTTCCGCGGCGGTCAGGTCGCGCAGCCAGCCCTGATGCGGGGTAAGGCGCTCCAGCGTTTCATCATGGAACACCATCGCCACGCCATCGCGCGACAGTTGCAGGTCGATCTCGATCCCGTAGCCCGCAGCCACAGCCGCGCGAACGGCAGCGCGGCTGTTTTCGGGCCGCCCGTCCGCCACGTCGTGATAGGCGCGGTGGGCGATGGGCAGGGTCAGGAAGGCGGCAGGCAGGGGGGCACGCATCAGCGGATCTCGAAGATGCCTTCGATCTCGACCGCAACCCCCAAGGGCAGCGATGCGGCCGATACCGCAGACCGCGCATGCCGTCCGGCATCGCCCAAAGCGGCGACAAGGAAATCGGACGCGCCGTTGATAACCTTGGGCTGGTCGGTGAAATCGGTCGTCGAATTGACGAACCCCGTCAGCTTCACCGCCCGCACCAGCCGCGAAAGATCGCCGCCACAGGCCTTTTTCACCTGCGCGAGCAGGGAAATCGCGCAGCGTTGCGCCGCCGCCGCCCCGTCTTCGACCGTCATGTCGGCGCCAAGACGCCCCTTGATCAGCCCGTTGGCATCCTGACTGATCTGGCCCGACACATGCACGATGTTGCCCACCACGACGAAGGGCACGTAATTGGCCGCAGGGGCGGGCGCGTCGGGCAATGTCACGCCGAGTTCGGCGAGGCGGGCTTCGATGGTCATGGTGGCCTCCGTTTGGGTTTGGCGCAGGCTAGCGGGGGCAACCCACCCCCGCAAGACACGCAAGCGACGCTTTGCGGTCAGGTTTCGCGGAACGCCTTTTGGAAATAATCGGTAAAGGGTTTCAACAGGTAGGCCATCGGCGTGCGGTCACCTGTCTTGATAAAGGCCTCGACCGGCATCCCCGGCAACAGCTCCTTATCGGCCAGCTTTACGATATCGTCGGCTTCCAGCACGATTTCGGCGCGGTAGAACGTGGCGCCGGTCTTCTGGTCGGTAAAGGCATCCGCCGACAGCACCGACACGCGGCCGAACAACTCGGGCGTGGTGCGCGAGGAAAAGGCGGGGAAGACAAGACGCACTTCCTGGCCCACGCGCACCTCGTCGATGTGGATCGGCTGGATCTGCGCCTCGATCACAAGAGGGCGGTCCTGCGGGATGATGTATAGCAACGGATCGGCGGGGCGCACCACGGCGCGGGGGGTGGTGACGGTCAGGCCCAGCACGATGCCCGCCACGGGGGCACGCACGTCCAGCCGTTCGATCTGTTCGGCAAGTGCACGGCGGCGCTCGACCAGTTCCAGTTCCGACGACCCGATGTCGCGCAACTGCGTGCTTGCGTCTTCGCGACGTTGCGCGGCAAGGCGCAGGGCTTCGAGGTCGATTTCGGTCACGCGCTGTTCGGCCTCGGCCTTGGCGGCGGTCAACTCTCCGGCGCGGCCCAGCATCTCGGCCTCTTGGCGTTGCAATTCCAGCACGCGGCCCGATTGCGTAAGCCCCTTGGCCAGCAGCGCCTGCTGGTCCGACAACTCCTGCCGCACCAAAGCAAGCTGCGTGGTCATGGCCTCGCTCTGCGCGGTGATGCCCTTGATCTGCTCCAGCGTCTGGTCGCCGCGCTGCTTTAGCTGGTCGGACGACCGCGCCAGCGTGTCACGGCGGGCAGCGAACAGCCGCAACTGCCCGTCGACCAGTTCGGCCACGGCGGGCCGCTCGGCCACCATCGCGGCCAGTTCGGGCGGCACCACGGGCGCCTCGGCATCGTCGCGCTCGGCTTCCAGACGGGCGCGGCGGGCGAGGAGTTCGAACAACTGCCCCTCGACGATGGAAAGTTCGGATTTCACCATCGACCCGTCCAGCGTCAAGAGCAGGTCACCCGCCGCGACCTTCGCCCCCTCTTTCACCCCGATGGTGGCGACCACGCCGCCATCGGGGTGCTGCACCACCTGACGGCTTTGTTCGACCTGTATCTGCCCGCTGGCGACGATCGCGCCCGCGATCGTGGTTGTCACGCTCCACAAGCCAAAGCCGCCCAGCAGGACGGCAAGTGCTATACTGCCCAGAAGGATCGGCCCACGCGCCGACCATGCGGGATTCGGGTCCATGCTCATACCACACCTCCGGGCGTTGCCGCGCGGGCGATGTCGGCAGAATTCTTCACCATCTCACGCAGCACCTGATCACGCGGGCCAAAGGCGCGGCGCGTTCCATCCTCGACCACCAGCAGCAGATCGCACTCTTGTATCGCCGCAGGCCGGTGCGCCATGATCATCGCCGACCCGCCGGCCGCCTTATGCGCGCGGATCGCCGCGTTCACCGCAAGCGACCCTTCGTTGTCGAGGTTCGAGTTCGGCTCATCGAGGATCAGCAGCACCGGATTGCCGTAAAGCGCCCGCGCAAGGCCGATGCGCTGGGTCTGCCCGCCCGAAAGCCGCCCGCCGACCGACGACAGGCGCGTGTCATAGCCGTCGGGCAGCTTGAGTATCATGTCATGCGCGGCAGCGGCCTTTGCCGCCTCGACCACCTTGGCCGGATCGGGCTTGCCCAGACGGGCGATGTTTTCGGCAACCGTGCCGTCAAACAATGTCACCCGCTGCGGAAGGTAGCCGATGTAACTGCCCAGCACGTCGGGGTCGTATTGGTCGAGCGTCGCGCCATCGAGCCGGATCTTGCCGCTCGCCGCCCGCCACACGCTTGTCAGCGCACGTGCGACGGTGGACTTGCCCGCCCCCGAAGGCCCGATCACGCCAAGCGCCTGACCGGGTGGCAGGGTAAAGTTCATCATGCGAAGCGCGGGCATCTGCTCGCCGGGGGGCACCACCGTCAGGGCCGTCACCTCGACCAGCGCCTTGGGGCGCGGCAGGGCTGTGCGCTTGGGCTCGACCGGCACGCGGGTCAAAAGGTCCGCCAACCGGCCATAGCCGTCGCGCGCCCGCGTTACCACCGACCATTGCCCCACGGCCTGCTCGACGGGCTGCAAGGCGCGGCCCATCAGGATCGACGCCGCGATCATCCCGCCCGGAGTCATGTCGCCATGCAGCACCAGCCACGCGCCAAGGCCAAGCATGGCCGACTGCAAGAACAGCCGGAAGGTCCGCGAGGCGATGGCATAGGCCCCGCCCACATCCGACGCGACCATGCCTTCGGCAACGGCCACGCCACGGGCGTTCTGCCAGCGGTCAAAGGCGGCGCCGGTCATGCCAAGCGCGCGGATGGTCTCGGCCTCGCCCTTGAGCAATTCTCCGGCGCGGTCGGCGTAAATACCCGCCGATGTGGCGCGAGCCAAGGGCACCTTGGTGCGGGCTTGGTTCAACAGGGCGATGGCGACGATGATCACCCCGCCGATCAGCGCCATCACGCCAAGCACCCAGTTGAAGATGAAGATCACTGCCAGAAACAGCGGCGCCCATGGCATGTCGATGATCGCGACCAGCGCGGGCGACGTCCAGAACCGCTGCAAGGCTTCAAGGTCCTTTTGCGCGGCCAGCGCCGCCGGATCGTCGGGCGCCAGCATCAGACGGCGCAACGAGGCGTCGAAAACCCGCCGCTCCAGCTTTTGCTGGATGCGCGCGCCGACCCGCGCCAGAACCCGGCTGCGGGCATGGTCGAGCACGCCCATGACGACGAAAAGGAACGTCACAAGCCCCGAAAGCGCCAGCAAAGTGGGTTCCGACCGGCTGCCCAGCACGCGGTCATAGACCTGCAGCATGTAAAGCGGGCCGGTCAGCATCAGGATGTTGACGAAAACGGAGAAAACAAAGGCCGCGACCAGCAGACCATTCTGCTCGACCCGAGCCTCGCGCAGTTCTGACAGACCGCGCTGCATTTCGTTTCGACTCATCCAAAAACCCCTCTTTACCGTAAAACGGTATGTGCGTTGTCTTGGCGGCTTTCCGCAACGCATAACTGGGACGACACGCTTCGTCGGTTGTCATGGCGGAACGGGAGGCTTATGGCTTGTCATTCCCGCGATCAGACGTTTGTAAACCCTTAATCGCACGGCCAGTAAGCGCGAAAGTAGAAAGATGATCCGTCAAACTCCATCCTTTTCTTTCCCCCGTCAGGCCAGACCGGCCCTGCGCGGCGCTTTCATGCTTATCGCCGCGCTTGGCCTTTCGGCCTGCGCCCGCGAACCTGCGCCGCAGGGGATCAACGACCCGAACGAGGCTGTGAACCGCCACGTCCACGCCTTCAACCGTGGGGTGGACAAGACGCTTTTGCGCCCGGCCGCGTCAGCCTACGGGTCTATCGTGCCGCAGCCGCTCGAACAGGGCATCTCGAATTTCGCGACCAACCTCGACGGGCCGGGCGATGTGGTCAACGACCTGCTGCAAGCCAAACCCGGCGACGCGATGCACAATACCGTGCGTTTCGTGATCAACACCACCATCGGCATCGGCGGGCTGTTCGATCCGGCCACCGCGATGGGTGTCGCCGGTGCCCCCACCGATTTCGGCGAGACGCTGCATGTCTGGGGCGCGAAAGAGGGCCGTTATGTCGAAGTGCCCTTCCTCGGCCCGTCGACGACCCGCGATTTCACCGGAACGCTGGTCGATGTGGCGCTGAACCCGCTGCGGCTGGTGCTCGAGGCGCCCGAAACCTATTGGATGACCGGCGCCAAGGTCGCATCAACGCTTGGTGATCGGTCGCGCTATTCCGCGACTTTCGATTCCATTCTATATGAAAGCGCGGACAGCTACGCGCAGGCGCGGCTTTTGTATCTGCAAAACCGGCGCTTCGAACTCGGCCAGACGGGTGGCAGCGCAAATACCAGTGATGATGCCAATTTCGAGGACCCCTATGCGCAATGACCTGAAACTGACTCGCCGCGGGTTTACATCAGTCGCACTGGCCGCCTCGGCTGCCTTTGCCCTGCCGTTGCCTGCCGCAGCGCTCGATGTGGACCAGGCCCGCGGGCTGATCGACAAGGCGGTTGCCGACGTGAACCGGATCATCGGGTCGGGCCAATCCGAAACCCAGATGTTCGGTGACTTCGAGAAACTCTTCGTCAAATATGCCGATGTGCCAGTGATCGCCCGCTCGGCGCTGGGGGTTGCTGCCCGTTCGGCCAGCCCCGCGCAGATGACCGCGTTCACCAAGGCCTATCAGGGTTACCTGAGCCGCAAATACGGCCGCCGCTTCCGCGAATTCATCGGCGGCAAGATCGAAGTGACCGATGCCCGCCCGATCAAAAGCTATTACGAGGTGATCTCGACCGCCACGCTGAAGGGCGAGGCCCCGTTCGACCTGCGCTGGCATGTGTCGGACAAATCGGGCCGCGACCTGTTCTTCAACATCATCATCGAAGGCGTGAACATGCTCGCCTCGGAGCGCACCGAGATCGGGGCGTTGCTCGACCGGAACGGCGGCGATCTGGACAAGCTGATCGCGCAGTTGCAGACGATCTGAAGCGCAGGCAGGCGGCCCCCTCACCCCGACCCTCTCCCCGAGGGGGAGAGGGAGAGACCGTCCCGACCCGGCGCAAGGCGCTGCAGAACCGGCGCGCTTCCCTCTCCCCCTCGGGGAGAGGGTCAGGGTGAGGGGCCCAGAGTCCCGACGGTTGGCTGTGCTACCCCCGCACCGCCGCTTCGATCTGCTCCACGTCGATCTTGCCCATCTGCATCATCGCGACAAAGGCCCGCTGCGCCACGTCGCCGCCCGTGGCGAGTGCTTCGGTCAGCACGCGAGGCGTGATCTGCCAGCTCACACCCCAGCGGTCCTTGCACCAGCCACATTCGCTTTCGGTGCCGCCATTGCGGGTTATAGCGTTCCAATACCGGTCGGTTTCGGCCTGATCCTCGGTCGCGATCTGGAACGAGAACGCTTCGGACTGGGTAAAGAATGGCCCTCCGTTCAGGCCAAGGCAGGGGATGCCCATCACGGTAAAGGTGACGGTCAGCACATCGCCCGCCTTGCCTGACGGAAAATCGGCGGGCGCGTGGAATACGCCCGTCACTTCGCTGTCGGGAAAGGTTTCGGCATAGAACCGCGCCGCAGCTTCGGCGTCGCGGTCATACCACAGGCAGATCGTGTTCTTGGGCACGGGCATGGGGCTTGTCCTTTCAGGGCATGGCTTTGGGGCCAGAATGATTTGGGCCAGCATAGCCGGTTCGGGCGCAAAACGCGCCTGCGTCCTGCGCCCCTTGGCAAAGGCTGGCCTAGTTGATCCCGAGCAGGTCTTTCAGCAGCGACTCGACGGGGTCTTCCTGCGCGCGGTCGCGGCGCGGCTGGACCGGTTCGCCCTGCGGCGCGGCTTGGCCGTTGCGTGGGCGGGCAAGGCCTGCGTTGGGGTCGTTCGGATCGACCGGCCATGCATCGGCGATGCCGTCGCCATCGGTGTCGATCCCGCCGTCCGATACGGCGCCCGGCGGCAGCGGGGTCGGCTCGGTTCCCGGCAGGGGCGGCTGTTTGGCCTGCGGCACGATCAGCGGCAGGGGTTTGGGCGGGATGCCTTCGTTCACCCGCATCATCACCTCGTGCCAGATCTCGGCCGGAATGCCGCCCCCCGTCACGCCGGTCAGCGGCTTGTTGTCATCATACCCCATCCAGACGCCGACCACGAAATCGGCGGTAAAGCCGATGAACCACGCATCGCGCGCCGCCTGCGTTGTGCCGGTCTTGCCAGCCACCTGACGGTCGGCCAGCCGTGCGCGCCCGCCCGTGCCATGTTCGACCACCTGCGTCATCATCCATGTCAGTTGCTGCGCCGATGTCTCCTGTATCACCCGCTCGCCGATCCCGCCCGCAGCGCCCATCAACGGCTCGGATTCGCCCTGCAACCGCAGATCGAGCAGCCCGTAGGGCTTGACCGACGACCCGCCGTTCAGGATGCCCGCATAGGCCCCCGTCATTTCCAGCAGCGTCGATTCCGATGCGCCCAGCGCCAGCGCGGGGCCCGCCGCCAGATCGCTGTCAATGCCGAAGCCCTGCGCCACGTTGCGAACCAGATCGCGGCCCACCGCTTCCGACACCTTGACCGCCGGAATGTTCCGGCTTTCTTCCAGCGCCTGCGCCAGCGTGATCAGGCCCTTGAATTCCTTGTCGTAATTCGACGGCGTCCATGGTCCCGATCCGGGGATGTTGATGGTCAGCGGTGTGTCTTCCACATAATCCATCGGGCTCCACCCCAGATCGAGCGCTGCGGCATAGACAAAGGGTTTGAACGCCGAACCGGTCTGGCGCAACGCCTGCGTGGCGCGGTTGAACGATCCGGCAAGGTCGGTCTTGCGCCCGCCCACCATCGCCTTGACCGCACCGTCGGCGGCCATCACCACCACGGCTGTCTGCGCGTTCGACCCCTGCTTGAGCTTGGTGTCGAAGACGAAAGCCACCGCATCCTCGGCCGCCTTCTGCATCCGCTGGTCCAAGGTCGAGCGGATCACCACATCCTCGGTGGTTTCCGAGGTCAGGAAGGCGGGCGCCGTCTCCATCACCCAATCGGCGAAATAGCCACCCGATTTGGTCGCCGCCGCCTGCGACAAAGTGGCGGGATTGGCCCGTGCCTCGTCGGCCTCGGCGGCTGTCAGATAGCCTTGATCCTCCATCAGCCCGACAACCACATTCGCCCGTGCCCGCGCGCGGTCGAGGTTGTTGGTGGGGGCAAAGGTCGACGGAGCCTTGAGCAGCCCCGCCAGCATCGCGGCCTCGGCAGGGGTCACATCATTGGCCGATTTGCCGAAATAACGCTGCGCGGCGGCTTCGAAGCCACGGGCACCGGCCCCCAGATAGGCGCGGTTGAAATAGATCGTCAGGATATCGTTCTTGGAATACTTCGCCTCCATCGCCATGGCGAAGGGCACTTCCTTGATCTTCCGCACGATCCCGCCCTTGCGGCAATCGGCTTCGTATTCGGCTTCCGACTTCCACTTTTGCGGATCATAGGCCACGCCAAGGCACAGAAGCTTCGCCACCTGCTGCGTGATGGTCGACCCGCCGTTGCCCTCCAGCGGGCCGCGCCCTTCGGACAGGTTGATCCGCACCGCCGATGCGATGCCGCGCGGGCTGATGCCGAAATGGCGGTAAAAGCGGCGGTCCTCGGTCGCGACCACGGCGTTCTTGAGGTAGGGCGAAACCGTGTCGGCGGTGATCATGCCGCCAAAGGTTTCCCCCCGCCATGCGAACACCTTGCCATCCTGGTCAAGCAGCGTGACCGACCCCTTGGCGCGGGCGTCGATCAGGTTGGTCAGCGGTGGAAGCTGCGCGTAAAAGAACAGGATCGCGGCGGCAAGGATCGTCGCCGTCACAAAGCCCACGCGCCAGCCCACGCCCCAGACGATGCGCCAGATCAGGCCAAGCGTGCCAAAGACCAGCGTCCCGATCACGCCGCGCTTGCGGGCAGGCTTGCGCGCAGCTGCGCGTTTGGGCGCAGGCTTGCGCGGCCCGCCACCTCCCGAACCGCTTCCACCGTTACGCGACGGGGCCTTTGCCGGTCTGCCTGATGGATACCGCCGGTCCGCCACAAGCGGACCACGGCCTTTACCGATAAGTGCCATTCTTCTGCCCGTGCTGCCCGTGCATCTGTTTTGCGACAATCTACACAGCCTGCGGGGGAATGTGAAACACCAGCCAGCGCGATTCGCGTGCGATGTTCGCCCATTTTTCAGGCATGTCGCCCAATAAGTGTAAAATTTAGGCAAAAGTGCAGTTAACCGCCGACCGAACCCTGCCCGCCTTTCTTGTGCGAAACGGCTTGGACACGCCTGATAGCCCCAAGAACCTTTCGGGGTTCCGCCAAACGAAGGGGAACGACGTGAAACTCATCATTGCAGCAATCAAGCCGTTCAAGCTCGAAGAGGTGCGCGAAGCCCTCACGACGATCGGCGTCCGGGGGATGATGGTGACCGAGATCAAGGGCTTCGGCTCGCAGTCCGGCCACACCGAGATTTATCGCGGTGCCGAATATGCCGTGAACTTTGTGCCGAAAGTCCGGCTCGAGATCGTCGTATCCGACGCGCTCGCCGATCAGGTGGTCGAAACGATCCGCGCCACCGCCAAGACCGACAAGATCGGTGACGGCAAGATTTTCGTGCTGGATGTCCAGCACGCCGTGCGCGTCCGCACGGGTGAAACCGATGACGACGCGCTTTGACAGAACGCGGGAAGGGGAATCCGTAACAATGAAAACTCTTGAAAAACTTTTGGGTCTCGGCGCGCTTGGCGCTGCTGCCCTTGCCGCCCTGCCAGCACTCGCGCAGGAAGCCACAACCGAGGCCGCGGTCGAAGCCGCGCCGGTCATGGACAAGGGCGATGTCAGCTTCATGATGATCGCCACCGTTCTGGTGCTGTTCATGACCATCCCCGGCCTTGCCCTGTTCTACGGCGGTCTGGTGCGGTCGAAGAACATGCTTTCGGTCCTGATGCAGACGACGATGATCGCCTGCGTGATGATGATCGTCTGGGTCGTCTATGGCTATTCCTTCACCTTCGGCGGCTCGACCCACCCGATCTTTGGCGGCTTTGGCAAGCTGTTCCTGTCGGGCGTGACCGCAGACAGCATGTCGGCCACCTTCTCGGCGGGCTACGTGATCCCGGAATACCTGTTCATCGCCTTCCAGATGACATTCGCGGCCATCACTCCGGCCCTGATCATCGGCGCCTTCGCCGAACGGGTAAAATTCAGCGCGGTTCTGGTCTTCTCGGTGCTCTGGGCGACCTTCTCGTACTTCCCGATCGCCCACATGGTCTGGGATGCCAACGGCTACCTGTTCGCCAAGGGCGCCATCGACTTTGCAGGCGGCACTGTCGTGCACATCAACGCCGGTATCGCCGCCCTCGTCGGCTGCCTGATGATCGGCAAGCGCGTCGGCTACGGCAAGGACAACATGGCCCCGCACTCGATGGTCATGACCATGATCGGCGCGTCGATGCTCTGGGTCGGCTGGTTCGGCTTCAACGTCGGCTCGAACCTTGAAGCCAACGGCGGCGCGACCCTTGCGATGATCAACACCTTCATCGCCACGGCTGCGGCAACGGTGGCATGGACGCTGCTTGAGACCGTCCAGCGCGGCAAGGCATCGATGCTGGGCGCTGCCTCGGGCATGGTTGCGGGCCTCGTCGCCGTCACCCCGGCTTGCGGCACCATCGGCCCGATGGGCGGCATCGCCCTTGGTGCGATTGCTTCGGTGGTCTGCTACTTCTTCGTCACGGTCGTGAAGGCCAAGATGAAGTATGACGACAGCCTCGACGTCTTTGGCATCCACGGCATCGGCGGCATCATCGGCGCGATCCTGACCGGCGTGTTCTCGGCCGGCGCCTTTGGCGGCATCAAGGGCGACGACTACGCCATGATGAGCCAGCTCTGGATCCAGATCGAAGGCGTGCTGATCACCATCGTCTGGTCGGGTGTCGTCTCGGCGGTCCTGTTCAAGGCCATCGACATGACCATCGGCCTGCGCGTCGATCAAGACACCGAACGTCAGGGCCTCGACCTCGCCTCGCATGGCGAACAGGCCTACCACGGCTAAGCATTACGGCAGACGGTGGCGAACCTCCTCCCCGCCACCGTCAAACTGAAAGGCCCGCAGGATCGCTCCTGCGGGCCATTTTCATTAGCGTGGCGAAAGTGTCAGGAAACCTGCGCGATGGCCGCTGCCAGCAGGGGAACGGTGCGGGCATTCAGCCCTGCTATGTTGATCCGGCTGTCACCCACCATATAGATCGCATGTTCCTCGCGCAGACGCACCACCTGCGCCTCGGTCAGCCCAAGGCGGCTGAACATGCCACGATGCGTGGCCACGAAATCGAAGCGGTCGGAATTGGTCACACGGCGCAACTCGTCGGCAAGCGACTGGCGCAGCGTCAGCATGTTCAGCCGCACCTCTTCCAGTTCCGCCTTCCAGTCGGCGGTCAGCGCGTCATCCTCAAGGATCATAGTCACCAGCCGCGCCCCGTGATCGGGCGGGAAGCTAAAGTTCTGGCGGTTCAGGAAGTTCAGGTTGCCCTGCAACACGCCCTTGCCGCCCGCATCGCCGATCCCGATCAGAATGCCGGTGCGTTCGCGGTAGATGCCGAAGTTCTTGCTGCAGGATGCCGCAATCAGCACCTCGGGGAACGACTTTGCGATCAGCCGCGTCGCCGCGGCATCGGCGTCCAGCCCGTCACCGAAGCCCTGATAGGCCAGATCGACAAAGGGCATGGCCCCCTTTTCGGCCAGCAGCCTGACCACCGCATCCCATTGCGCGGCATCGAGGTTCGCGCCGGTCGGGTTGTGGCAGCAGCCGTGCAGCAAAACCACATCGCCGGCCTGCACGCGACCCAGATCTTCCATCAGCCCGCCAAAATCGATGCCCCGCGTCTCGGCGTCGAAATAGCGGTACTCGGCCATCTTCATGCCGAGGTATTTGATGATCGACGGATGGTTCGGCCATGTCGGGTTAGACAGCCACACCGTAGCGTCAGGCGCCGCCAGCTTGATCAGCTCCAGCGCCTGACGGATCGCCCCGGTGCCCCCCGGAGTGGCGACTGAAGCCACACGCTCCATCGGCACGACATCCCCAAGGATCATGCCGCAAAGCGCCGCGTTATAGGCAGGCTCGCCCGCCAGCCCCGTGTAGGTCTTGGTGGTCTCGACCTCCCACAGCTTCTTTTCGGCCGCCTTCACGGCCCGCATCACAGGAGTAAGGCCGGTCGCATCCTTGTAGACGCCAACGCCAAGGTCGATCTTTCCGTCACGCGCATCTTCACGATACATCTGGATCAGTTGCAGGATCTTGTCCTGCGGCTGGGCCTTCAAATGGTCGAACATTGTCTATCCCTTTTCGACGGGCAAATCGTCAAACATGCCCCATTCCGTCCAAGAGCCATCGTAAAGCGCGTGATTCCTGTGGCCGATCCGTTCCAGCGCAAGCGACAGCACCGCCGCCGTGACACCCGATCCGCAAGTGGTGATCGCGGGCTTGGACAGGTCAACCCCCGCCGCCTCGAACAGGGCGCGCAATTCCGGCACCGGCTTCATCGTGCCATTCTGGTTCAGCAAGGTGGCAAAGGGCACGTTCTTCGAGCCCGGAATATGCCCCGACCGCAGCCCCGCCCGCGGTTCGGGCGCCTCACCCTTGAACCGCGCCGCCGACCGCGCATCGATGATCTCGGCCTCGCGCAGCTTTGAGGCATGGGCCACTTGCGTGACATCTTTCACAAGCTGGTTCTGGCGGCTGACGGTCATGTGCCGGTCGCGCACCACGGGGGGCATATCCTCGATCTCGCGCCCCTCGGCCCGCCATTTCGGAAAACCGCCGTCCAGCACAGCCACATCCATCTTGCCCATCAGCCGGAACGTCCACCACACGCGGGCCGCCGAGAAGATCCCCGCCCCGTCATAGACCACCACCTGATGCCCGTCGCCCACGCCCATGGCGCGCATCCGGCTCATGAATTTTTCGACCGGCGGCACGGTATGGGGCAAGGACGAGCGTTGGTCCGAAATCTCGTCGATATCGAAGAACCGTGCGCCCGGAATGTGGAACACCTCATACTCCCGCCGCGCATCGCGGCCGGCATCGGGCAGATACCAGGACGCATCGAGAACCCGCAGATCGGGGTCTTTCAGATGCGCGGCAAGCCAGTCGGTCGAAACGAGCGTCTTGGGATCGTCGGACATGGGCCAGGTCCTAATAGGGGTCAGCGCGGGAGGTAGCTTCAAAGCGCCAAAAGGGCAAGCCTGCAAAGGCCCGCGCGGCCCGACCCAAATTTCTGACGCAGAAATTTGGCAAATTCCTTACGAAGGAATTTCCAGCGCCCACGCCAGCCGCTGCGCCAAATTTTTTCGTGAAAAATTTGCGCGATTTCTGCGTCAGAAATCGCCTTAGTCGCGCTTCGACATCTTCAAAAGACGCGCCTTTTCACGATCCCAGTCACGCTTGGCCGATGTCTCGCGCTTGTCAGCCAGCTTCTTGCCCTTGGCGATGCCGAGCTTCAGCTTCACGATGCCGCGGTCGTTGAAATACATCCGCAGCGGCACGATGGTCATGCCCTCGCGCGCCGTCGCACTCCACAGCCGCGACAATTCCTTCTTGCTGACGAGCAGCTTGCGGCGGCGGCGTTCCTCGTGCCCCCATGTCTTGGCCTCGGCATAGGGGGCGATATAGCCGTTGATCAGCCACAACTCGCCGCCTTCGACGCTGGCATAGCTTTCCGCGATGTTCGACCCGCCCTTGCGGAGGCTTTTCACCTCGGACCCGAGCAGCATGATACCGGCCTCGAGATCGCTCTCGATGGCGTAATCGAACCGCGCGCGGCGGTTTTCTGCAATCAGCTTCGAATTGGGATCGGACTTCACTACCATGATGGACCCGAGATAGGCGATGCCACCCCCGCTGTCCAGAAGCCCCGCCCGAATGCGGGATTTACCTTTCGCGGCGCAGGCGGCAGTTTGCGGGGGCAAGGAGCGAAAACATGCTGCATCAGATAGCCCTCGGCACCGGCGTGATGATGGTTTCCATCCTGATCGGCGCGGTATCGGCCCTGCTGATGGAGATCGGCTTTTCCCGCTGGCACGGCTGGCTGGTGAAAGAACCGCACCGGCCCAAGATGATTCTGGCCGTGCTGACAGCCTCGCTCTGGGTGGTGGCCACCACCACTGCGGGGGTCTGGCTTTGGGCCATCGTCTATGACCTGCTCGGCGTCTTTGCGACATTCGAGGAGGCGCTCTATTTCTCGATCGTCTCTTTCACCACGCTGGGCTTTGGCGATGTGATCCTGCCGCATGAATGGCGTATCCTCTCGGGCATGACCGCGACCAACGGTTTTCTAAACTTCGGCCTGATGACCGCCCTGATGGTGGAAGCCTTCCGCCTGATCCGCACAGGTCAGGTCGAAGCGTCCCGCTGACGGCTGCGGTGCAGCGTGTAGATCCCGCTTCCCACGATCAGGGCCGACCCGATCAGGGTAAGCGCATCGGGGTGTTCACCAAAGACCACGACCCCTGCGATCATGGCAAAGACCAGCCGCGTATAGCGGAACGGGGTGACGGCCGAAATCTCTCCGGTCCGCATGGCGATGGTCAGCGCGTTATAGGCAAAGATGCCGAAGGCGGTCATGCCCACGACCAGCGCCGCCCCCGTGGCATCGGGCCAGACAGCGCCCCCCGTCACCGACAGGATGATCGCCCCCGCCAAGGCAAGCATCGCCATGCCGTAAACCCCAAGCTGCCGGTTCGACAGCACCTTGGGCGCCGCCCGCGTGGCCAGATCGCGCCCCGCAAAGCCGATCAGCCCGACCACCGTGACCAGCGAAAGCACGCTGAAGCCATCAAGACCGGGGCGCAAAATCACCAGAACGCCCAGAAATCCCACGACGATGGCCGTCCAGCGCCGCCAGCCGACCGTTTCGCCAAAGATCAGCGCAGCCCCCGCCACCACAACCAGCGGCGTCGCCTGCAAGATCGCCGATGCCACCGAAAGCGGCGTCAGCGCGATGGCCAGCGAATAGAACAACCGCCCCGTCACCTCGAACCCCGACCGGATCAGCAGGGGCCGCGACAGGGCCGCGGGGTGCAACACCGCCTCGCCCTGCCGTCGCGCCATGACCGCGAAAAACACCATGCCGATCACGCCAAAGGCCAGCAACGCCTGCCCCAGCGGCATATGCGCCTTGGCGGCCTTCAGGAACATGTCCTCGACGGCAAAACCCGCCATGGCGGCCACCATCCAGACCGCCCCGCGCAGGTTATCGGCGCGCAGGATGGCGGAGCGTTCCGTCAGGGTCACAGAACCCCCGCGAACTCCATCGCCGCCTTGATCTTTGCCTTGGTCCCCTCGGTCAGCGTAACCAGCGGCAAGCGCACCTCCTCGGAACACAGGCCCAGCAGCGACAGGCCGTATTTCGCCCCCGCCAGACCCGGCTCGATGAAGATCGCCTCGTGCAGCGGCATCAGACGGTCCTGATACTCCAGCGCCTTGCGGTAGTCGCCTGCCAGCGTTGCCGCCTGGAATTCGGCGCAAAGCTTCGGGGCCACGTTCGCCGTCACCGAAATGCAGCCCACCCCGCCATGCGCGTTGAAGCCCAGCGCGGTCGCATCCTCGCCCGAAAGCTGGATGAAATCGGCCCCGCAGGAGGCGCGCTGCATCGACACGCGTTCGATCTTGCCGGTCGCATCCTTGACGCCCACTATCCGCGGCAGTTCCGCAAGCTGGCCCATGGTTTCGGGCGACATATCCACGACCGACCGGCCAGGGATGTTGTAGATGATGATCGGCAGGGTGCAGCAATCGTGCAGCGCCGTGTAATGCGCGACCAGCCCCGCTTGGGTGGGCTTGTTGTAATAGGGCGTCACCACCAGCGCCGCATCGGCCCCCACGCGTTCGCAATGCTGGATCAGGCGAATGCCTTCCACCGTATTGTTCGACCCGGCCCCCGCGATCACCGGCACGCGGCCACGGGCGGCTTTCACCACCACTTCGATCACGGTTTCATGCTCTTCATGGCTGAGCGTGGGGCTTTCGCCCGTGGTCCCCACCGGAACCAGCCCGGTCGAGCCCTGTTCGATATGCCATTCCACCAGATGTTTGAGCGTATCGAGATCCAGCGCACCGTTCTTGAACGGCGTCACCAGGGCAGGAATGGACCCTTTGATCATGACACGTCTCTCCATTGGTGGGCGGATGAATCGCCCGTTGCAAACGCGCCCTTCCTAACGGTGTGGCAAAGGCTTGCCAAGCGGGGCGAAGTGCAAGGCCGCGCAGGATCGCACCGCTTGCCGATTGCCCGCGTTTGGGGCACATTCAACCCTAACGAATACCAATAATAAACGGACGAGCAGATGGGCCATTTCTCACGCCGCCTCGGGTGGCTGTTTTCGGCATTCTTGTGTTGCACACCCTTGGCTGCTGCTGCCGATGCGGCGGGCGCGATGCGCGATGCACAAGCCAGGGCTGCAGCGCAGGATTGGACGGGTGCGCTGTCCGCAGCCCAAGGCGCGGGCGAGATCGGGGCCGATATCGTCACTTGGCAATGGCTGCGGGCAGGCGGGGGTCGACTGGGGGATTACGAAGCCTTCCTTGCCCGCCGCCCCGATTGGCCGGGCCTGCCGCTGTTGCGCGAAAAGGGCGAAGAGGCGGTGGCGCGGTCAACCGATCCCGCCCGCGTGATCGCCTATTTCGCCGCAGACTTGCCCGAAACCGCCGAAGGCTCCATCGCCTATATCCGCGCCCTGCAAGCGCAGGGCCGCGCGGCAGATGCCGAGAACGAGGCATTCCGCGCCTGGACTACCCTGCCCTTTGGCCCCGAAAACGAACAGGCGCTGCTGGGTCTTTATGGCGAGGCGCTGTCGGTCGCGCATGAGGTCCGGCTCGACCGGCTGCTGTGGCAGAACCGCACCTCCGAGGCCAAGCGCATGCTGCCCCGCGTGTCGTCGGGCTGGCGTGCCGTGGCCGAGGCGCGGATGGCGCTGCATGCCGATGCCGATGGCGTCAACGCCATGATCGCCCGCATTCCGCCCGCGCTGCAAGCCGACCCCGGCCTTGCCTATGAACGGTTCAACTGGCGCTTCCGCCGCGACCGCGACGACGACGCCGCCGAAACCCTGATCGCGGCCTCGAAATCGCCCCAGACGCTGGGCGACCCCGACGCTTGGGCCGACCGCCGCGCCGCACTTTCCCGCGCTTTGCTGCGCGATGGCAAGCCCAAGGCGGCCTATCAGGTGGCCGCATCGCACCACCTGAAAGACGGATCGGATTACGCCGACCTCGAATTCCTGTCAGGCTGGATCGCGCTGCGCTTCCTTGGCGACCCCGCGACCGCGCTGACGCATTTCAAACACCTCGAAGCCGCCGTCTCGACGCCCATTTCCACCGCCCGCGCGCATTACTGGCAGGGCCGCGCCCTGCAAGCGGCGGGCGATACGGCGGGGGCAACCGCCGCCTACCAGATCGCGGCGCGCCACCAGACCGCCTATTACGGCCTGCTCGCCGCCGAAACGCTGGGGCTGAACCTCGACGACTCGCTCTTGTCGGAACAGCGCCCGCCCAACTGGCAAGACGCGGGTTTTGCGCGGTCGTCGGTCTTTGCCGCTGGCGTGCAGCTGGAAAAGGCGGGCGACCGGACGCTGGCCAAACGCTTCTTCCTGCATCTGGCCGAAAGCCTGAACGAGACCGAAATCGCCCAGCTTGCCCAGTTCTCGCTAGAGATCGACGAACCCCACCTTGCCGTTGTCATCGCCAAACAGGCGGCCGAACGCGGCATCATCCTGCCCCGCGCCTATTACCCCGTCCCGTCCTTCGTGCCGAACGAAGGGCTGGCCGTCAGCCGCGCCCTTGCCTTGGCGATCTCGCGGCGCGAGTCGGAATTCGACCCCGCCGCACGCTCCGCCGCCGATGCGCGGGGGCTGATGCAGGTGCTGCCTTCGACCGCCAAGCTGGTCGCGCCCCGCGTGGGGCTGGTCTATGATGGCGGCAGCCTGAACGATCCGGCCTATAACGTGAAGATCGGCACCGGATACCTTGCCCAACTGGTCGAACAGTTCGGCCCTTCGGTCGCACTCGTCGCTTCGGGCTACAACGCGGGGCCGGGCCGCCCGAAACGCTGGATCGCAGCCTTCGGCGACCCGCGCGACCCGTCGGTCGATGTGGTGGATTGGGTCGAGATGATCCCCTTTACCGAAACCCGCACCTATGTGATGCGCGTGACCGAAAGCCTTGTGATCTACCGCGCCAAGCTGAAAGGCGTGGCGGGGCCGGTGCGGATCACCTCGGAACTGCGCGGATAAAAGCCAAACCCGACCCGCCCTGTCGCGCTTGGCGCAGACGGGGCGGGGCCGGTCTTGGCCAAATGCCTAAAAATCAGACAGATCATGGCCACGCGTTACATCCCGCTTTTCCTTCGCCATTCCCCCACGCCCCGCGTGCAGAATTTCGCATTGCTGGCGGGGATGGAAGCTGCGGTGCGCGGCACGCTGATTTCGGCCATGCCGCTTGCGGTCTACAAGGGGCTGGGCAGTGCCGCCGCCACGTCCGAGGCCTATTTCCACGCCGGAATCGTGGCGCTGGTCTGGGGGTTGATGGTCCCGTGGTTCACCCGCCACGTGCCGCGCCGCTGGATGTATTCGGCGGGCTGCGGGCTTTACCTGATCGGCATGGCGCTGGCGATCCACGGCACGGCGCTGTCGGTGCAGGCCGCTCTCATCTGCCTTGCAATGGCGACGGCCACCACCTTTGTCTGCTTCAACGCCTATGTGCTCGATTATATCGACCGCGCCGAACTCGGGCGCACGCAATCCACGCAGATGGTCTATGCGGCTGGTCCTTGGGCCATTGGCCCCATGCTGGGCGTCTGGCTGCATGATGTCTGGGCGCCCGCGCCCTTCCTTCTGGCCGGAACCTTTGCGTTGGCGCTGCTGGCGACATTCTGGGTGCTGCGGCTTGGCAATGGCAAGCAGATCGCCCGCGCCAAGGGGCCTGCGCTGAACCCGCTGGCCTATCTGGGCCGCTTCTTCCGCCAGCCCCGCCTGATCGCCGGATGGATGTTCGCGGTGATGCGGTCCTGCGGCTGGTGGGTCTATGTCGTCTACTTGCCGATCTTTTGCATCGAGGCGGGCTTGGGCGACAAGGTCGGCGGCGTCGCCCTGTCGCTGTCGAACGCGCTGTTGTTCATCTCGCCCCTGATGCTGCGCTATGTGCGGCGTGCTTCGGTCCGCCAAGGCGTGCGGCTGGCCTTTGGCGTCTGCGGCGCCTTGTTCTTCGTCTCGGCCCTCGTCGCCCCGCTGCCATGGCTGTCGGTTATCGCCATGATGGGGGCGGCGTTTTTCCTTGTGGTGCTCGACGTGGTCGGCGGCTTGCCCTTCCTGATGGCGGTCAAACCGTCCGAACGCACCGAGATGTCGGCGGTCTATTCCAGCTTCCGCGACGTGTCGGGTATCCTGACACCGGGCGCTGCTTGGCTGGTGCTGCTGGTTGCCCCCGTGCAAGGCGTCTTTGCCGCCGCCGGATTGGGGTTGCTCGCGGCTTATGCGGTCGCAAGCCAGTTGCACCCGCGTCTTGGATCACCCCGCCCGTCGGCCGGAAACCTTAGTCCAAAAGACGCCGCGCGATGACCTGCGCCTGAATCTCGGCAGCCCCTTCGAAGATGTTCAGGATACGCGCATCGCACAGGATGCGGCTGATCTTGTATTCCAGCGCGAACCCGTTGCCGCCGTGGATTTGCAGCGCATTGTCCGCCGCAGCCCAAGCCACCCGTGCCCCCAGAAGCTTGGCCATCCCCGCTTCCAGATCGCAGCGCCTGTCATGGTCCTTTTGCCACGCGGAAAAATAGGTAAGCTGCCGCGCCACCATGATCTCGACCGCCATCATCGCCAGCTTTCCGGCCACGCGGGGAAATTCGATCAACGCCTTGCCGAACTGCTTTCGGTCGGTGGCATAGGCCATGCCCGCTTCCAGCGCGGATTGCGCCACACCAACGGCGCGGGCGGCAGTCTGGATACGGGCGCTCTCGAAGGTCTGCATCAACTGCTTGAACCCCTGCCCTTCGACCCCGCCCAAAAGGTTTTCACCCTTCACACGGAAATCGTCGAAGTTGACGGTATATTCCTTCATCCCGCGATAGCCCAAAACCTCGATCTCGCCACCCGACAGGCCTGCATCGACGAACGGGGTCTCATCCGTCCCCGGGGTCTTTTCGGCAAGAAACATCGACAGCCCGCGATAGTCGGTCGTCGCATCGACCGACCGCGCCAGAACCGTCATCACATGCGTTCGCGCTGCATGGGTGATCCATGTCTTGTTGCCGGAAATGACCCAGTCATCCCCATCGCGCCGCGCCCTGGTGCGTAGCGCGCCAAGGTCAGACCCTGTGTTCGGTTCGGTGAACACCGCCGTGGGCAGGATTTCCCCGCTCGCCAGCTTGGGCAGCCACTTGGCCTTTTGTTCGTCGGTACCGCCACACAGGATCAACTCGGCGGCAATCTCGGTGCGCGTGCCGAGGCTGCCGACCCCGATATAGCCACGGCTCAATTCTTCCGACACCACGACCATAGACGCCTTGGACAGGCCGAAACCGCCGAACTGCTCGGGGATGGTCAGCCCGAAGACGCCCATCTCGGCCAGTTGGTCGATCACCTCCATCGGGATCAATTCATCCTTCAGGTGCCAGTCATGGGCAAAGGGGATCACCTGCTCGTCGGCATAGCGGCGGAACTGGTCGCGGATCATCTCCAGCTCTTCGTCCAGCCCCGTTACGCCGAATGTCGCCCGCCCGTGGTTGTCCTGCATCAACGCAACCAGCCGTGCACGGGCGGCGGGCGTGTTGCCCGCAGCCATCAGCAGCGCGGCAGCGGCCCCCGCCTGCGCCGCATCGACCCACAGGTCGCCAAGCCGCGCGGTTTCTCCCTGCGACATCGGGATGCCGCCGTAAATCTGCGCCAGATACTCGCCATAGGCGATTTGCAGGATCAGCGCCTCCATCTCGCCGAACTGCCCCGCAGCCTCGACCCGCACGGCCCATGCGCGCATCTGGCGCAGGCTTTCGACATAAGTGGCCAGCCACGCCAGCGCATGGGCGCCAAACTGGTGCTCTTCCAGCGCCGCAGCCGACACCTTGCCGGCCAGCGTGACCCGCTCGCGCAGGTTTTCGCGTGCCGTGTGAAACAGCGCCTCGGCCTCGGGCAGGGCAGCGGCGGTCAGGCCGAACAGATCGGCAAGAAGCGGCGTCTGGGGCATGGGCTGGCCGTCATGGGGCATGGGTTCACCTGTCGGATCGGGTTTTCTGCAACTGCGAGATAGCTAGAGCGGAATGCACAGCCAAGCAACATAGTTTCACCAAAAAAACGCCAGACGTAGTAAAATGTCGCAGCGGATCGTCGCTCGGGCATGACAGTCCGTCCGCCCTTCCCATTGCCGCGCCAAGCCGCCACTCTGCCGCCAAAGACGAAAGGGCAGGCATGGACCTGATCATGGCAGGGCAAGGCGCGGGCGCCTTCTGGGTGGCGGTCGCGGTCACGCTGGTGGCCGGATTCGTCAAGGGCGCGGTCGGCTTTGCCATGCCGATGATCATGATAAGCGCCTTTTCCAGCTTCCTGCCGCCCGACCTCGCGCTGGCAGGACTGATCCTGCCGACGCTCGTAACCAACCTCAGCCAAGCCCTGCGCCAAGGCATAGGCCCCGCCCTTGCCACCACCGCCAAGTTCTGGCGCTTCTTGCTGGCAATGGCGGTCTTCATCATCGTCTCGGCGCAATTCGTGCGCGTGCTGCCGCAACCGGCGATGCTGCTTTTGCTGGGCGTGCCGATCACGGCCTATGCGGCGTTCAACCTGTCAGGCCGCAGCCCGACCCTGCCGCTGCGCCACCAGCGCGTCGCGGAATGGGGGTTGGGGGTGCTGGGCGGGCTGTATGGCGGCGTGTCCGGCGTCTGGGGCCCGCCGCTTCTGGTTTACCTTTTGTCCACCGGAGTGCCAAAGCTCGAAACCGTCAGGGCGCTTGGCGTGGCCTTCCTGCTGGGCGCGGTCACGCTTTTGGGCGCGCATATCCAGACCGGCCTTGCCAACCCCGCCTCGCTGGGCTTTTCCGCCGCACTCGTCATTCCGGCGCAGATCGGCATGTCGCTGGGATACGCCCTGCAAGACCGTCTCGACCAGAACCGCTTTCGCTGGTGGACCCAAGCGGTGCTGATCGTGATGGGCCTGAACCTGATCCGCCGCGCCCTGATGTAAGGGCGCGGCGCAGCGCGTCAGATCTGCCCGAGCAGCGTCTCGCCCACCGACAGCTCGCAAGCGCCGGGCTTTTCCTCGGTGTTCAAGACCTTGACCACACCATCCTCGGCATAGATCGCATAACGCACCGACCGGTCGAGCAAGCCCACCACACCGGCGCTGAAATCCATGCCGATCGCCTTGGTGAAGGAAGCATCCGCATCGGCCAGCAGCGTAACCCCCGCCTTGCCCGCGCCCGTGGCCGCATCCCAGGCTTCCATCACCCACGGATCGTTGACCGACACGCAGATGATCTCGTCGATCCCCTTGGCCGCGAATTTCTCGCGCGTCCGCATGAAGCTGGGCAGGTGGATGGTGGAACAGGTGTCGGTAAACGCCCCCGGCAGGCCGAAGACCACGACCTTGCGGCCCTTGAGCTTGTCGCCCAGTGCGACGGGTGCGATATTGCCATCTTCACGCTTCAACAATGTGGCCTCGGGCAGCTTGGCCCCCACGGAAATCGTCATTCTTCGTCCCTCTTCGCGTTGCGTTTCGTCCAGTGCGGGATATAGGGTCCGGCCCGAACGAAGGCCAGTCTTGGCAGGCAGGGAGACGCGCATGGCGCATGTCATCATCATCGGCGCAGGTCAGGCCGGAGCGGCCTGTGCCGCCAAGCTGCGCGGCCTTGGCTTCGACGGCGCGATAACCCTGATCGGTGAGGAACCCAAGCCCCCCTACCAGCGCCCGCCCCTGTCGAAGGCCTATCTTCTGGGCGAGATCGGGGAAGAACGGCTCTGGCTCCGCTCGGCCGATTTCTACGCCGACCAGTCGATCACCCTGCGCCTTGGCACCCCCGTTGCCGCCATAGATACGGTGGCGCAGACCGTCACCGTCGGCGGTGATGTGCTGTCCTATACCGACCTCGTGCTGACCACCGGCTCGACCCCGCGCCGCTTGCCCGCAGCCGTGGGCGGTGACCTCGCAGGCGTCTACACCGTCCGCACGCTGGCCGATGTCGATGCGATGCGGGCCGAATTCGGCGCAGGCCGCAGGCTGGTGATCGTGGGCGGCGGCTATATCGGGCTGGAAGCGGCAGCAGTCGGCGCGAAACTGGGGCTGGACGTGACCGTGCTGGAAATGGCCCCCCGCATCCTGCAACGGGTGGCCGCACCCGAAACATCCGACTATTTCCGCGCCCTGCACAGCGCCCGTGGCGTCAAGATCATGGAATCGACCGGTCTCGACCGCCTGCTTGGCGAGGCCCGCGTGACAGGCGTTCGCCTGACCGACGGGCGCGAACTGCCCGCCGATTTCGTCATCGCAGGCGTGGGCATCCTGCCCGCCACGGCACTGGCCGAGGCGGCGGGCATCGCGCTGGAAAACGGCATCCGCACCGATGCCATGGGCCGCACCTCGGCCCCGCATGTCTGGGCGGCGGGCGATTGCGCGTCATTCCCGTGGCAGGGCGGGCGCTTGCGGCTGGAATCGGTCGGCAATGCCATCGACCAGGCCGAAGCCGTGGCCGCCAACATCACAGGGGCCAACGCGCCCTATACCGCGCAACCGTGGTTCTGGTCGGATCAATACGACACCAAACTGCAGATCGCAGGCCTGAACAGCGGATATGACCGCATCGTGACGCGCGGCCCCGAAGGTGACGCGGTGTCCTTCTGGTATTTCCGCGGCGAAACCCTGCTTGCGGTGGATGCGATGAACGACAGCCGAGCCTATATGGTCGGCAAACGCCTGATCGAACAGGGCCGCAGCGTGGACCCCGCCGCCATCGCCGACCCTGCGACCAACCTGAAAGCCCTGCTGAAGTAATGCGTATCATCGGCGGCCAATTCCGCGGCCTTCACCTCGCCCCCGTGGGCGACGGAGACCCCAAGGCGCATCTGCGCCCCACCTCCGACCGCGTGCGCGAGTCGATCTTCAACCTGCTCATAAATGGCGGCCACGGCGACCCGATCACCGGCGCCCGCGTGCTCGACCTCTTCGCGGGCACCGGCGCCTTGGGGCTGGAAGCCCTGTCACGCGGCGCGGCGCAGGCAACCTTCGTCGATGACGGCACCGCCGCCCGCGCCCTCTTGCGCCGCAACATCGAACTGACCCGCACGGGTGGCGTAACCGATGTCTGGCGCCGTGACGCGACCAAGATGGGCGCAAACAAGGGCGACCGTTTCGGCCTTGTGTTCCTCGACCCGCCTTACGGCAAATCGCTTGGCGAAGCCGCCCTCGCCTCGCTGCTGTCGGGCGGCTGGCTTGCCCCCGACGCACTGGTGGTATGGGAGGAAGGTGCGTCCCCCCTGCCCCCCGCCGGTTTCGACACCGTCGACCAGCGCCGCTATGGCGACACGCATGTCACCCTGCTGCGGCTGCGCCCATGACGCCCCGTGCCGTGATCTTCGATTGCGATGGCGTGGTGGTGGACAGCGAACACCCCACCCTGCTGATGGTGCAGGCCGATCTTGTCCGCTACGGCCTGCCCGTCAGCCTTGACGAGTTGAACGCGAAATACGTGGGCGGCACGGTAGAGACCGTCGCCACCCGCGCCCGCGCCGCCGGTGCGAACCTGCCCGACGATTGGGTGGCCGATTTCTACCGCCGCATGTATGCCATGCTGCGCGAGAACACCGCCCTGATCGACGGCATCACCGGAGTGTTCGACGCGCTCGACCGCGCAGGCATCCCCTTTGCGATGGGGTCGAACGGCACCGTCGAAAAGATGCACATCACCTTGGGCCAGCACGGCTTGATCGACCGCTTCCGGGGGCACCTCTATTCCGGCCAAGCCATCGGCAAACCCAAACCCGCGCCAGACCTGTTCCTGCTCGCGGCATCGCGCCTTGGCATCGAACCTGCCGGTTGCGTGGTCATCGAAGATTCGGTCGCAGGCGCCACCGCCGCCCGCGCTGCCGGAATGGCCTGCTTCGGCTACGCCCCGCAGGGCGACCACCCCGCGCTCGCAGCCACGGGCGCGCGGCTCTTTTCGTCGATGCACGCCCTGCCCGCGCTTCTGGGCCTGTAGCGAAATCTGACGCAGATTTCGCGCCGGTTTTTGACGCAAAAACCGGTGTCCGACGCTGCGCCCGGAATTTGCGTCAAATTCCGCCGCGATTTCTTCGTAAGAAATCGCTTACCCGAACACCGACATCACCTGATCCAGCGGCTTCTTCCGCTTGGCCACCGCAGGCACCGTGGCCCCTTCGGCAGGCCAGCCCACCGGCAAGATCATCACCGGCTTCTCATGGTCGGGCCGCCCCAGCAAAGGCCCCAGAAACTTCATCGGGTTCGGCGTATGTTCGAGGCAAACCAGCCCCGCATGATGCAGCGCCGCGATCAGAAACCCCGTGGCAATGCCAGTGCTTTCCGGCACGTAGTAATTCTTGTAGCGAGCGCCATCCATCGTGACCCCGTACCGCTGCGCAAAGACCACGATCAACCATGGCGCATCGGTCAGATGCGGCTTTTCCGCCCCTGTCCCGATGGGTTCCAAAGCGGCAAGCCACTCGTCGCTCGCCCCGCCCGCATAAAAGGCCCGCTCTTCCTCCTCGGCGCCCTCCCTGATCCGCGCCTTGAGGCCCGGATCGGCCACCGCCACGAAATGCCAAGGCTGGTGGTTCGCCCCCGAAGGTGCTGTCGCCGCCGTGGCGATGCAGGCGGCGATCACAGCTTCGGGCACCATGCGGGTGGAAAACTGCCGCACCGAATGGCGCTTTTTCATATAGGCCAGAAACGCCTCGGCCTGCGCCAGCGCCTGACCATCCGGCACCTGAACGCGGTCGGGCAGGGCCAGCGGCTGATAGCTCACCTCACCCTTGCGATACATCAGCCGCCTCCGATCAAAGCCCCCGCCGCAAAGACCAAAGCACCACCCAACACCACCTGCAAGGCCGCCCGCAGGAAAGGCGTCTCCATGAAGCGGTTCTGGATCCACGCAATCGCCCACAATTCGACAAAGACAACCACCATGGCGATGATCGTCGCCGTCCAGAAATCGGGTATCAGATAGGGCAGCGCGTGCCCCATCCCGCCCAGCGTCGTCATCACCCCTGACGCCAACCCGCGCTTCCACGGACTGCCCCGCCCCGACAGCACCCCGTCATCATGCGCGGCTTCGGTGAACCCCATCGAGATACCGGCCCCCACCGAAGCCGCCGTGCCCACCAGAAAGGTCGTCCACGTATCCTGCGTGGCGAAAGCCGTGGCAAAGATCGGCGCGAGCGTGGACACCGACCCGTCCATCAGCCCCGCCAGCCCCGGTTGCACCCATGTCAGGATGAACTGCCGCCGCGCGGTCGCGTCCTCGGTTTCGCGGGCCTCGCCGGTCAGATGCGCCTCGGCCAACTCCCCCGCCCGCCGTTCATGCCCGGCCTCGGCCGCCGCCAGATCGCCCAGCAGCTTGCGCGTGGCCGCATCGGTCGTCGCCTGCGCGGCGCGGGTGTAAAAGCGGTGCGCCTCGGCCTCCATCGCCGCCGCTTCGGTGCGGATCGTGGCGATGGGCAGGTTCGCCGTCAGCCACACCGGCTTGCGCGCATAATGCCCCGCCACATGCTCGCGCCGGATCAGCGGGATCACCTCGCCAAACCGGCTGCGGTGCAATTCGATCAGCCGTTGGCGATGGGCATCTTCCTCCCGCGCCATGCCGTCGAACACGGCAGCGGATGCGGCGTATTCGCCCCGCAACCGTTCCGCATAGCTGCGGTAGATGCGGGCGTCGTCCTCCTCGGAGGAGATGGCGAGCGCCAGAACCTCTTGCTCGGTCAGATCGGAAAAGCGGCGGCGGGTGGTCAGTCCGGGTATCATCGAAAGGCACACCTGTCAGTTTGGAATCATTCTAAGATAACGAAGCCCCGCGCTGCGGCAAGCCGAAAAGACCGGACCGCTTGTCGCAGGGGCCACGCCTGTCTATGCTGGGAAACGTGGGGGGAAACCATGTCCGCAACCGTGACCGCTCTGCCCGCGCCGACCATCCGCAGGGGCCGCAAGTTCGATCAGGTGCTCGACGGCGCGCGCCGCATCTTCCTGCGCGACGGCTTCGAAGGCGCCTCGGTCGATGACATCGCCCGCGAGGCAGGCGTCAGCAAGGCCACGCTTTACAGCTATTTCCCCGACAAACGCCTGCTGTTCACCGAAGTCGCCAAGGCCGAATGTTCCCGTCAGGCGACCGAAGCCGCCGCCCTGATCGACGACACCGCCCCCGTGGCCGAGGTGCTGCGCGTGGCCGGAACCCGCATCGTGCGCTTTGGCCAATCCGAATTCGGCCAGCGCATGTTCCGCATGTGCGTGGCCGAAAGTGACCGTTTCCCCGCCTTGGGCCAGGAATTCTACCACTCCGGCCCCTTGATGGTGCGCCAGCGTCTGGTCGGCTACCTGTCCAAGGCGGTCGCACGGGGCGAAATCGCGGTCGATGACCTCGACCTTGCCGCCGACCAATTCGCGCAACTGTGCAAGGCGGACCTGCATGACCGCGCCATCTTCGGCATCAACGACGCCAAGCCCCGCGATGTGACACGGGTGGTCGAAGGCGCGGTTGCGATGTTCATGGCCCGCTACGGGCGGCGTTAGGCGCAGTCGCGCTGGCCGATGCGACCAGCCGCACGCGGCTTTCCGGACCCTTCGGATCAAGTTCGAAATGGTCCGGCCTTGCCCGCAACCAGGCCCGCCACTGCTTTTCCGGCGTTTGCGAAGCACGAAAACCGATCGTGCCGTGCAGAGAGTTCAGCCGCACAATCTCCAACCCTGTCGCATCCCCCTTGGTGCGGATCAATTCCTTCACAAGCGCAAGTATAGGCCGCTCGGTCTTCTCACCCGCCTCTTTCGCCCAGTCGCTGTGCAGGGCGATGTCGCCGAACACCTGCCCCGACACCACGCGTCCCATCTCGCGGGCGTGGCGGTCGATCTCGGGGCGGAACGACTGGGGGATGTTGTCGCCGTCGATCAGAACGGCGACACGCGACGCGGCAGGGCCGGAAACAGGCGAAAGAGATGTCATGGCAAAGGTCTTTGCAGAATCAAACTGCGTTAACCTTTAGCACGACTCTCCCGAGGGTCGGGTTGAATTAGCCGTTCTCGCGCAGGATCGCTCCGGCGAGATAGAGCGACCCGCAGATCAGCACGCGGGCGGCGGGCGTTGCGGCGGCGATTGCGGCCAAGGCCTCGGCCACCGATCCAGCTGCCACCGCGTCGATCCCCGCCGCGCGGGCGGCATCTGCCGTCTCATCGGCGGGAAGGGTGTTCTTTTCCCCCGGTATGGTCACGGCATGCAGCCGCGTCACATGGGGGGCAAGCGGCACCATATAGCCCGTGACATCCTTGGTGTTCAGCATCCCGCAAATCACATGCGTCTCGCGTTCGGGCATCCGCGCCAGCGTGGCGGCCACCGCCTCGCCCCCTGCCGGATTGTGCCCGCCGTCCAGCCACAACTCGACCGAAGGCGCGCTGTCGACCAGCGGCCCACGGCGCAGGCGCTGCATACGGGCGGGCCATTCGGCACGGGTCACGGCGGCTTCGACCGCAGCCTCGTCGCGGCCCAGATGGCGCAACGCGGTGATCGCGGCACCGGCGTTCTGGATCTGGTGCGGTCCGGGCAGGTTCGGGAGCGGCAGGTCCAAAAGCCCCCGCTCGTCCTGATAGAGCATCCGCCCGTTTTCTTCCCAGACATGCCAGTGCTGGCCATAAACCAGCAAGGGCGCGCCCAGCCGTTCGGCCCGCGCCTCGATCACGGCAAGCCCCTCGTCTGTCTGCGGTCCCACGATGCAGGGCACGCCGCGCTTGATAATCCCGGCCTTTTCGCCCGCAATCGCGCCGACCGTATCGCCAAGGAACGCCTGATGGTCCAGACTGACCGGCGTGATGATCGACAGCGCCGGTTCGATCACATTGGTCGCATCGAGCCGCCCGCCCAGCCCGACCTCAAGCAAGGTCCAATCCGCAGGCGTGCGCGCAAAGGCGAGGAAAGCCGCGCAGGTGGTGATCTCGAAAAACGTGATCTCGTCCGCACCGTTCTTTGCCACACACTCATCCAGCAGCGTGGTCAGCGCAGGTTCAGAGATCAACTCGCCCGCCAGCCGGATGCGTTCATGAAACCGCGCCAGATGCGGCGAGGTATAGGCATGCACGCGGCTTCCCCCCGCTTCCAGCCCCGCGCGGATCATCGCCTGCGTGCTGCCCTTGCCATTGGTGCCCGCGATATGGATCCCCGGCGGAATGGCGCGTTCGGGATTGCCGAGCAACCCCAGCAAGCGGTGCACGCGGTCAAGCGTCAGGTCGATGACCTTGGGGTGCAAGGTCATCATCCGTTCGAGGACGGCATCGGAACCGTAAGCGGTGGCCATGTCAGGCTTCGGCAGGCTGCAAGGTCAACTCGCCCCGGATCGCGGGCGGCTGTCCGGTCAGCATGCGGATGATCGTCACCAACTCCTCGCGCAGCGCCTTGCGATGCGTCACGCGGTCCAGCATCCCGTGATCCAGCAGATATTCCGCCCGCTGAAACCCTTCGGGCAGCTTTTCGCGGATGGTCTGTTCGATCACGCGGGGACCGGCAAAGCAGATCAGCGCATTGGGTTCGGCAATCTGCACATCGCCCAGCATGGCGTAAGATGCCGTCACCCCGCCCGTGGTCGGGTGGGTCAAGACGACGATATAGGGCAGCCCCGCCTCGCGCAGCATCTGAACCGCGACCGTGGTGCGCGGCATCTGCATCAGCGACAAGATCCCTTCCTGCATCCGCGCCCCGCCAGCAGCCGAAAACAGCACCAAGGGGCGCTTCATCTCGACCGCACGCGCGGCGGCGGCCAGAATAGCGTTGCCGACATACATGCCCATCGATCCGGCCATAAAGCTGAAATCCTGCGCCACGGCGACAATCGGCGTGCGGGCAATCTCGCCCTCGGCCACCAGCATCGCCTCGCGCTCTCCGGTCGCCTTTTGCGCGGTCTTCAGCCGGTCGGGATATTTTTTCTGGTCGCGGAACTGCAACGGATCGACCAGCGCATCCGGCACCTTGACCTCGGTAAAGATACCGCCATCGAACAGCGCCCCGAACCGTTCCCGCGGGCTGATCGCCATGTGGTGGTCGCAATGGGTGCAAACGTTCAGATTGGCCTGCAATTCGCGGTGAAACAGCATCGTGCCGCATTCGGGGCACTTGGTCCACAGGTTCTCGGGCACTTCGCGGCGCGAGAAGAGCGAGTTGATCTTCGGGCGGACGTAATTGGAAATCCAGTTCATCGCGAGGCGCAGCCCTTTGGTCGTGGCGGTCTGTTATCCGCGGACAGATAGTCCGGCGGGGGGTGAATTGCAATTGTCAGGGCGATGTTCCCGTTCCGTCACGTCGGAACGGAATAAAGCACAAAGGGCGTGCGCGGCTGGTACGTATCGTAAAGCGCGCGGGCGGTCGCGTTGTCCTCGGCCGTCAACCAGCGAATGTTGGGACAGCCCATACCCCCCGCAACCGCGCGCACGTGGTCGATCAGGGCCCGCCCCGCGCCTTGGCCCCGCGCCTCGGGCAGTGTGAACAGGTCCGACAGGTAGCACACCTTCGACCCGCCCAGCGACCGGTGCATCAACTGGTACTGTGCAAAACCAAGCGGGCGATCATCGGCGTCGACCGCCAGATCGCACCAGAAGGGTTCGGCCGCATTAAAGATCCAGCCCCAGACGGCGGCTTCGGCTTCGGCGGTCGGGTTGGTCTTGTAAAAGCCGGCATAGGCGCGGAATAGGCCAAGCCATGCGGCGTGATCGGTGTCGCGAACGGGTCTGATACGCATGGGTCTCTCCGCAAATCGTTTCGCACAGACAAACGCCAGCGGCGGCAAATGGCAATCGTCCGCTACGCGCTTTCGCAGAAAGGTGGACGCAAAGCCGCTCGCGGCGCTATGCAAGGGGCGCTCCTGCATAGCGAAAGCCGGGGCATGGTGCTGGATAAGGGTGTTCGGGATGCAATTGAAAGCGCGCTATGGGGCATTTGGCCATAGGTCGGGCCTTGGCCTGTCGATCATGGCACTGGTCGCGGTCGCGGGCTGCGATGTCGCAGGAACAAGCCGCATCCGCACCATCCCGATCATCGACGGCGCAGTGGTCGCGTCGGCCCCCTCGGGCTATTGCATCTCTCCGGGCGCGGGCATGCGCGGCGACGACAGCGCGGTGATTCTGATGGGGCGCTGTTCGGGCGCCACATCGGCATCGGCCCCTCCGGCGATCATCACGCTCTCGGTCGGTCCAGCCGCCTCGGCAGGCGTCCTGGCCGGCGGGGGCGAAGCACTGGCCGCCTTTTTCCAGTCCGAAGCCGGACGCGCCGCCCTTGCCCGCGAAGGCCGGGCCGAAGACGTGCGCGTGCTCTCTGCCGCAGGCACGGATGCCACCTTCGTGCTCCACGTCGCCGACAACACCACGGGCGAATACTGGCGCGCCTTTCGTGGCCTGCGCGGACGGCTTGCCACCGTTTCGGTCACCGGATCGCCCGATGCCCCCCTGACATCCGACCAAAGCCGGTCGCTTCTCGACGCCGCGCTCGCCGCCCTCGACACCGCGAATCGCCTGCCGGTGCAGCCGCCCGCCTAGGCTTTCCGCGCGAAAGGTCACGCTCTGTCTACAATCGGCGACAAAACCGGCAATTAGCCAGTGGCGCGGCACGCCTTTTGCGGCATAAAGCGGGGCGAACCTCGGGTCAGCCCGGGTGCGGAATGGTAAAGACGGTGTGGCTTTGGGAAAACTTACGACGGTTCTCGATAGGGTTCTCCAGCGGCGGGCGCTGAAACTTTGGCAAGAGGCGGCAGACACTGCCGCGGCTGCCGACCTTGCCGACCTGCGCCATTGGCGCACCCGCGCCCGCAGCCTGCGCCGCCAGCTCGACCGGATCATCCATGTGGCCGATCACCGCCTTGCCCTGCCCGTCATCGGCTCTAACGCCATCCGCAAGCAACCCGGCACCGAATGGGTCTGGCGTCCCGAACTGTGGAAAGGCCCGATCCCGACCCCCGGCGTGGCCGCCGTGGCGACGCGGACGCAGGTGTGCGAGGGTGCCACCATCTTCCACGATTGCCGCCAGTCGGAACTGACCCTGCGCCAGATCAGGAACACACGCGAAGCCGATGTCGCGCCCTATGGCCTCAGGCTCGACGTATTCCGCTTCGACGGATCTTTCCTGTCACTGGTCATCGACCTTCCCGACGAAGGCGCGCAGGGCCTGAAACTGCGCCATCTCGTGCGGATCGACGCGATCATCGAAACCGAGAAACCGCTGGAAATCTTTGCCCGCCTGAACGTGAAACACGGGCCGAACACCGAACAGGTGGTCCGCGAGATGCCGCTCAACGGGGCCGAGACCATGGTGGAATTCGACCTGGCCTATACCAAGGTCAACGAAAAGCGGATCGAACGGCTCTGGATCGACCTGATCTTCGAAGGGCCGGAAATGAACCAGATCACCCTGCGCGACCTGACGGTCAGCCGCAGGCCACGGGCGGAGCTTTGACGATGGACGGGGTAAGCCTGACGAAAACGCGCATCCGCGGCGGAGTGTGGGAGGGCGTGCTGAAAGCCGATGTCGACCAACCCGGCCTCGAAGTGCGCCTGAACGACGCGGTCCTGCCCGGACTGACCGTCACCGCCCTTCCCGACGCCACGGGACAATGGCTGGTCAAGGTGCCGATCCCCGCCGCGGTCCTGACCGAGGGCGTGCAGACCTTCCTCATCCGCGCCCGCGCGGCGGGCGAGACGCTGGCGCATTTCACCATCATCACCGGCGTCGCCATGGAAGACGACCTGCGCGCCGAGATCGACCTGCTCCGCGCCGAACTCGACATGCTCAAACGCGCCTTCCGCAGGCATTGCGTGGAAACGACCTGACCACGCCCCGGCGCCTTTGCGGCCCAACGAATTTTCTGCGAAAATTCACGGCGCGCTCCGGCGGGGGGCGGGGGCTGATTTTTCGCAGAAAAATCGTTGCCCCCTGCAGTGACAGAACCTGACGCCACGTGAGCCGTG
Organism: Gemmobacter aquarius; assembly: GCF_003060865.1. Classification (NCBI taxonomy): domain Bacteria; kingdom Pseudomonadati; phylum Pseudomonadota; class Alphaproteobacteria; order Rhodobacterales; family Paracoccaceae; genus Paragemmobacter; species Paragemmobacter aquarius. The sequence goes on along the minus strand of NZ_CP028918.1, from coordinate 330,703 downwards.
ACATCCGTCCTTCGCTGCGCCATCAAGGCGGGCAGGAGACGCCCATGCCCTACCCCCACCTTCTCGCCCCCCTCACCCTCGGCCCGCTGACCCTGCCCAATCGCGTGGTCATGGGGTCGATGCATACGGGGCTCGAGGAGCGGGGCGACTGGGCGCGGGTCGCGGCATTCTACGCCGAACGGGCGCGCGGCGGGGTCGGGCTGATCGTCACGGGCGGCATGGCCCCCAATGCCGAAGGCGGCGTATTCCCCGGTGCGGCAGGGCTTTTCACCCCTGATGACATCACGAACCACGCCCGCGTCACCGCCGCCGTCCATGCCGCAGGCGGGCGCATCGCCATGCAGATCCTGCACGCGGGCCGCTACGCTTACGGCAAGGACTGCGTCGCCCCTTCTGCCATCCGTTCCCCGATCTCGCCCTTTCCCCCGCGCGAGCTTGACGAGGCCGGCATCGAAAAGCAGATCGCCGACATGGTCACCGCCGCCACCCGCGCACGCGACGCGGGCTATGACGGTGTCGAGGTCATGGGAAGCGAGGGCTACTTCCTCAACCAGTTCCTCGCCCGCCGTACCAACCACCGCACCGACCGTTGGGGCGGGGATTATGCCAACCGCATGCGCCTGCCGGTTCAGATCGTCACCCGCATCCGCGAGGCCCTCGGCCCCGCTTTCCTGCTGATCTACCGGATCAGCTTGATCGATCTCGTACCAGATGGTTCGACATGGGACGAGGTCGCCGCCCTCGCCCGCGCCATCGAAGCCGCGGGCGCCACCATCCTCAACACCGGCATCGGCTGGCATGAGGCGCGGGTGCCCACCATCGCCACCTCGGTCCCCCGCGCCGCCTTTGCCCACCTGACCCAGCGTTTGCGGGCCGAAGTGACCATCCCCGTCATCGCCTCGAACCGCATCAACACCCCCGAAGTGGCCGAAGACCTGCTGGCCCGTGGCATGGCCGACATGGTCAGCATGGCCCGCCCCTTCCTTGCCGATTCGGATTTCGTGGCGAAAGCCGCCGCCGGGCGCAGCGCCGAAATCGCGCCCTGCATCGCCTGCAATCAGGCCTGCCTCGACCACACCTTTTCCGGCAAGATCGCCTCCTGTCTGGTGAACCCGCGCGCGGGGCATGAGCTGGACCTGACCTATCCCCCGACCACCGCCCCCAAATGCATCGCCGTGGTCGGCGCAGGCCCCGCAGGCATGACCGCAGCCGCCATCGCCGCAGAACGCGGCCACAGCGTCACCCTGTTCGAAGCCTCGGGCCAGATCGGCGGCCAACTCCGCCTTGCCGCCCGCATTCCGGGCAAGGAGGAATTCGGCCCCCTGATCGACTGGTTTGCCACCCGCCTGCGCGTGGCGGGCGTCAACCTGCGCCTGTCCACACCCGCCACCCCCGCCCTGCTTGCCGGTTACGACGAGGTGATCATCGCCACCGGAGTCACCCCGCGTCAGCCCGATATCGCAGGCCATGACCGCGCGCTGTCCTATCTCGACGTGCTGAACGGCGCACCCGTCGGTCCCCGCGTGGCGATCGTCGGCGCGGGCGGCATCGGCTTTGACGTGGCGCAGTTCCTGACCGAAGCAGCCACCAGCCCCACGCTGCACCCCGCGCAATGGCGGCGCGAATGGGGCGTGGGCGATCCGGCACAGGTCGCGGGCGGCTTGGTCAGGCCCCACCCTGCGCCCGCCGCACGGCAAGTCTGGCTGTTGCAGCGCAAGGCCGAAAAGCCGGGCCGCAACCTTGGCAAGACCACCGGCTGGATCCACCGCGCCACCCTCGCCGCCAAGGGCGTGACGCTGCTGGGCGGCGTCACCTACCGCGAGATCACCGCCCAAGGCCTGACCATCGAACGCGGCGGCGCCCCCGAACTCCTGCCCGTCGACACCGTCGTCCTCTGCGCCGGACAGATCCCCAACCGCAGCCTTGCCGCCAGCCTTTCCGCCCCCTGCCACATCATCGGCGGCGCCGATGTCGCAGCCGAGCTTGATGCCAAACGCGCCATCGACCAAGCCGCCCGCTTGGCCGCCACGCTCTGACCCGTCCAAAGGTCGGGGCCGCTGACCGAAGTGTCGGCTTTCCGTTTCCGCAAAAGCAACGATACCCCGCAATACCGCGGATCGGACGCAACCGCGCCCCGATGCTGCCCGAATTGGCGATCAATACCGCCAAAGACGACCTCATAGCTTGCCAGAGGAAAACAATGGACCGACTGACCGAGATGGAAGCCTTCGCCACCGTGGTGGATCAAGGCGGCTTCACCGACGCAGCCAAGAAGATGGGCATTTCCAAATCCGCCGTGTCCAAGCACGTCTCGGCACTCGAGGCGCGTCTGGGGGCGCGCCTTCTGAACCGCACGACGCGCCGCGTGTCACCGACCGAGATCGGCCTTGCCTATTACGACCGCGCCCGCCGCGTGCTGAACGATGCTGGCGAAGCTGATGCGCTGGTCACTTCGATGCAATCCGCACCCTCGGGCCTGCTGCGAATCAGCGTGGCCACCGATTTCGGGGTCAACCTGCTCTCGCCGATCCTCGGGGATTTCCTGCTCGAATACCCCGACATCACCGTGAACATGGTGCTGAACAATCGCTACGTGGAACTGATCAGCGAAGGTTTCGACATGGCGATCCGCGTGGGAGAGCTGGAAGACAGCTCGCTCCGCGCGCGCAAGCTGACTGAAACCACCAAGCGCATGATCGGCTCGCCCGCCTATTTCCAGCGCCATGGCCGTCCGATGAAGATCGACGACCTGAATGACCACAAGCTGCTGCACTATTCCAATCAGGCCAATGGCAACGTCTGGAAGATCACCGCCCCCTCGGGCGAAAAGCGTCAGGTCCGCACGGCGGGCTGGCTAACCGTGAACGATGGCCAATCGCTGCTCAACGCCGCCGTGTCGGGCCTTGGCATCGCCTACCTGCCTTCGTTCCTGTATTACGACGCGATGAAACAGGGGCTGGTCGAAGAAGCGATCCCCGGCCTTCCGGTCGAAACCCAGGGCATCTACGCGGTCTACCCGCCGGGACGTTTCACCCAGCCCAAGGTGCGCGCCTTCATCGACTTCCTCGCCCGCAGCCTGATCGACAAGGGGCCCGACATCTGGTGATTTTTCACCGATAAGACATCAGCGGGTCGGGGTGGGCACCACTTCGACCCGCCGGTTTTTCTTGCGCCCCGCCTCGGTGTCATTGCTGGCACGCGGCGCGTCGGGGCCAACACCGTCAGCGGTGATCCGGCCTGCATCGATGCCGAAACGGGCCACCAATTCACCCCGTATCGCCTCGGCCCGTTTCTTCGACAGCGCGGTATTCTCGGCCCGCCCGCCCGACGAATCGGTATGGCCGACCAACCTGACCTGTGCGTCGGGATTGGCCTGCATCCAACCCGCCAGAATGCCAAGCGACGGGTATTCCCCCGCCGACAACCGCGCCACGCCCGATGCGAACACCAGATCGTCCAGCGCGAAAGCCTGCCCCGCCGAAAGCGCCGCAACCAGCGTATCGGGCGCGGCCACCGATTCGGGCGCCACCTGCAAAACGGGCACTTGCGCCGCAATCGCCGCCGCAACATCCGCCTCTACGGGGTCTTCCGGCGATTTGGTCGAAGCCGAAAGGTCAGGCTCGGCCTCGGCCCCCACGAGCGTCATCTGCACAAAGCCCCGGTCCGCCGACCGGCTGACCAGCAGCGACAGGAATTCCTCGCCCCGCTTGCCCACACGGCTTGCCGCCAGAAAGCGGTAATCGCCAAGGTCCACATGCATTTCCGGTTCCGGCAGCACGTCGATCCCGTAGCGGAAATCGAAACCGCCACAGGCCTCGGTCTCGCATTCGAACAGCGTGACCCACCCCGCCTTGGCGATCTGCACGCGCAAGGGGGCCAATATCTCCAGCGTCGTCTTGCCCTCGGCCTCTAGCCGCCACGCGGTCTGGTCCAAGGTGCCCTCGGTCAACCGCGTCGGCACTGCATCCAGCCGGAACGGCCCCGTGGGCAATCGGTACGAGGTCAGTTCCGCGCGCCGCTCGCCCAGCGCAGTCGCAGGCAGCGGAAATTCCAGCGAGAATCCAAGCACCGGAACAGGGACCAGCGCCGCACAGAACACCAGCCCAAGCCAAAGGCTGCTGTGACGCAAGGCTTGCGCGATAGGGTTCGGGTCGGTTCTCACTGCTCAGCCTCTTTTCGGGCTATCTCTTTCGATAGTGATACTGTCCCACAACATGCATGCTTAGGGAAGCATAGAGCGCCCGCGCGCCCGCGTTGGCCTCTGTCACCAACAATGCCAGCGTCTGCGCCCCCTGATCTTGCGCCCAACCAGCCGCAGCCCGCAGAATGTTGTGCGCGACTCCTTGCCGACGCATCTGCGGCGCGACCTCCAGCGCATGCAGCATCGCCAATTCGCCATGGAAGGCGACAAAAGCCACCCCTGCCGCACGGTCGCCCGCCCGCCCCAGAATGGCGCATTTCGGCCCCGTGGCGCGGTCCATCACCGCCAGCCGCGCAGGGCCGGTGCCCGCCTCGGCCCATAACGCAGCGGCAATGCCCAGCGGCGGCCAATGCGGAAAGGTGGTCAGAAAGGGTGGCGCAGGATCAGCCAGCGCGGCACAGGGCGCGGCATAGGCAACGACCGGATCGTTGATGCGATACCCCCGCGCCGCCAGCGCCGCATCCAGCGATGCATCCTCGGGCCAGATGACGAACAGCGGCTCTTGCCCCAGTGCAGCCATCGCCGCCTCGGCCTGCGGAATATCGGCGTCGCGCCACCCCGCCGCAGCACCCGCCGCCGAAACGCGCTGCCCGCCGCCCTGCCCTTCGCGGATGGCCCAAGGCCCGACACGGCGCACCGAAGCCGCAGGCCATGTCGCTTCCGTCAGGGCGGGCAGGCCGATCATGCAAACAGCGCCGCAAGCCGTGTCATCGCGGCATCGATCCGTGCAGGTTCGGTGCCCCGGATCACCAGATTGGTGCCATAGACGCCATTGGTATTGAACGGATAGCTGCCCATCGACAGGTCGGAAAACTCGGCCGCCAGCGCGGCGAAGTCTCCGGCAATCTCGCCCTCGCCCCGATTGACCCGCAAGGATTGCGACAAAAGCGGCGCTCCGCCCGTGAGCGTAGGCAAAACCCCCGCCAGCATCGCCTCGAAGATATTGGGCACCCCCGCCATCACATGCACATTGCCCAGCGTGAACCCCGGCGCGGTGCTGATCGGGTTGTCGATCAGGCTCGCCCCGTCGGGTATCCGCGCCATCCGCTGCCGCGCATCGTTGAACGGCAGCCCCGCCCGTTCGTAATGCGCGGCAAGCAATGCCATCGCATCGGCGCGGTGGGTGATCGCCACGCCAAAGGCCACGGCAATCGCATCGGCGGTGATGTCGTCATGCGTCGGCCCGATGCCGCCGCTGGTGAACACATGGTCGTAAGCGCGGCGGAGATCGTTCAACGCCGCCACGATGCGCCCCTGCTCGTCAGGCACCACCCGCGCCTCGGCAAGCGTGATGCCATGCTCGGTCAGGCGCTGCGCCAGATGATGCATGTTGCTGTCGCGCGTGCGCCCCGACAGGATTTCATCGCCGATCACCAGCATAGCAGCGGTGGGGTTGGGCATCGGCTCTCTCCTGTATTGCGCGTCAAACGGGGTATAGGACGCAGGCGCACCGTTTCAAAGTCCCTTTGGCGCGGGTCTGGTCTTCGCTCCCGGTTTTGCCTATCTATGACCAAAGAGTCGCAAGGACGGTTATGTTGGACGAAACGCGCGGTCGCATCACACGGGACGGTATCCGCATCCACGAGGATGCAGATTTCGCAGGCATGGCCGCCGCGGGCCGCATCGCCGCCGAAATCCTCGACGCGGTGGCCCCCCTTGTGGTGCCGGGTGCGACGACCGGCGAGATCGACGCCTTCATCACGGCCGAGGTCGAACGCCACGGCGTGACCTCGGCCACGGTGGGATACAAGGGCTACCAGCACGCCTCGTGCATCAGCGTGAACCATGTGGTGTGCCACGGCATCCCGGGCAGCAAGGTGCCGGGCCGCAGCAATGACGTGTTGCAGACGCAAGACATCCTGAACATCGACGTGACCGTGATCGTGGATGGCTGGTTCGGCGACACAAGCCGCATGTATGTGGCAGGCAGCGCCAAACCCTTTGCCCAGCGCCTGATAAACGTCACGCACGAAGCCCTGATGCGCGGCATCGCGGCGGTGAAACCGGGCAACACCTTCGGCGACATCGGCCACGCGATCCAGACTTACGTCGAAGCCAACCGCATGTCGGTGGTGCGCGACTTCTGCGGCCACGGCCTTGGCCGCGTGTTCCACTCGCCCCCCAATGTGCTGCACTACGGCCGCCCCGGCACGGGGCCGGTGCTGGAAGAGGGCATGTTCTTCACCATCGAACCGATGGTCAACCTCGGCCGCCCCGAGACCAAGGTGCTGTCGGACGACTGGACCGCAATCACCCGCGACAAAAGCCTGTCGGCGCAGTTCGAACATTCCGTCGGCGTCACCGCCACGGGCTGCCAGATATTCACCCTCTCGCCCGCAGGCCGCTTCCACCCCACCCAATGACCAAACGGAGCCCGCGCAAGCGCGCGGGCAAGCCATATCTCGCGCATGCGCGCTCGGGCGTAAGTAAGGGGGGTGCTCGCACCCCCCTCTTGGCCGTTCCGGCCAATTCACCTCCCCGAGGATATTTAAGCCAGCGTGAAACAAGCATTCCCCTTGCCGCTTTCATGCTTGCTCAAATATCCTCGGGGTGAGCCCGAAGGGCGAGGGGGGCGAGCCCCCTTCTTTTCCATCCCCGCAATGCCACGGCATCAAAATCGCCACGCAGGGTTGCAACCCCGCGCGCTGCGTGGAAATTTGGGCGCGTCAAGATGAGGATGTGCAATGAAGACCGTATCGGAAAGCCGGGCTTTCGGTGGCGTGCAGGGCGTCTATACCCACCCTTCGGACCTGTGCGATTGCGACATGACCTTTGGCCTTTTCCTGCCCGAGCAGGCCGAGGACGGGCCGGTTCCGCTGTTGTGGTTCCTGTCGGGTCTGACCTGCACGCATGACAATGCCATGGTGAAATCCGGCGCGCAGCGTTGGGCGGCCGAAGCGGGGATTGGCCTCGTGTTTCCCGACACCTCGCCGCGCGGCGCGCAGGTGGCCGACGACACGGCCTATGATCTGGGCCAAGGCGCGGGCTTCTACGTCAACGCCACCGAAGACCCGTGGGAGCCGCATTTCCAGATGTGGGATTACATCACCGACGAACTGCCCAACGTGCTCTTCTCCGCCTTTCCATTGGCCGAGGTGGCGCAGTCGATCACCGGCCATTCCATGGGCGGCCACGGTGCCTTGACCATCGCCATGAGCTTTCCGGGCCGCTTCCGCTCGGTGTCCGCCTTTGCCCCGATCTGCAACCCCACTGCCAGCGACTGGGGCCGCAAACAGTTCACCGCCTATCTTGGCAAGGACGAAGCGACATGGGCCCCCTATGACGCCACCCTTCTGATGCGCAAACGCGGCTTCGATGGCCCGATGCTTATAGATCAGGGTACCGCCGACCAGTTTCTCGACCTTCTGAAACCCGAGGCAATGGCCGAAGCGATGGCGTCGCGCCGTCAGGGCGGATCGTTCCGCATGCAAAAGGGCTATGATCACAGCTACTTCTTCATTTCCACCTTCATGGAGGAACACGTCGCCTTCCACGCAGCGGCGCTGCATGCCTAGGATCTTCATCGACGCCGACGCCTGCCCGGTCAAGGACGAGGCCGAGCGCGTCGCCACACGCCACGGCGTCCGTATGCTGATGGTGTCGAACGGCGGCATCCGCCCGTCGGCCAACCCCCTGGTCGAAAGCGTCTTCGTTTCCGCCGGACCGGACGAGGCCGACAAATGGATTGCCGAACAGGCGGGGCCGGGCGATGTGGTGGTGACGGGCGACATACCCCTTGCCGCCAAGGTGATCGCCGCAGGCGCGGTCGTGGTGAAACACAATGGAGAGGTGCTTACCGGGCGCAACATCGGCAACGTGCTGGCCACGCGCGACCTGATGCAAGACCTTCGCAGCGCCGACCCGTTCCGTCAGGGCGGCGGCCGGCCCTTTTCGAAAGCTGACCGCTCGCGTTTTCTCGAAGTGCTGGAACACGAACTCCGCGCCGCCAAGGCGCTTGGCTAAGCCGGGCGGCGGGTGCAGAGCACCCACCCTACGAAAGGCGGCACGCAACCGTAGGGTGGGTGATTCACCCACCCTCCTTTGCCACCCGCCATGTCGCAGGCAGGATAGAAACGCCGCGCCAAGCGCGGTTGACTGCCGTCATCATGACCACCCAACCCGCAGCCCGCACCACCCTAACGGGCATCCTTCTGGCCCTAGGCGGCAGCGCCACGCTGTCGATCAACGACCTTGCCATCAAGTTCCTGTCCGGCTCTTACGCGCTGCATCAGGTCATCCTGATCCGTGCCGCGATCGGCATGGTCTTCCTGCTCGCGCTCATGCATTTTTCCGGCACCGGCTTTCGCCAGATCATCACCCGCCGCGGCCGCGACCATATGATCCGCGTCGGCTTCGTGCTCTGCTCGAACCTGTGCTACTTCCTTGGCCTCGCCGCCCTGCCGCTTGCCGATGCCGTGGCAATCGCCTTCGTCTCGCCGCTTCTGGTCACGCTGCTGTCGATCCTCGTGCTTGGCGAAAAGGTCGGGCCGCGCCGCTGGCTTGCGGTCTGCGTCGGCATGGCGGGCGTCGTCGTCATGCTGCGCCCCGGCACGGGGGTGATCCAGCCCGCCGCGATCCTCGTGCTGATCTCGGCCTTCTGCTACGCATCCAGCCACATGATGACACGGCGGATGAAGGATACCGAATCCGCCATGACGCTTTCGTTCTACGTCCAATGCGGCTTCATCCTTTTGTCCACCCTGATGGGCCTGACAGTCGGCCAAGGCCAGTTTTCGGGGTCGGACAATGCCTCGGTCGCCTTTCTGCTGCGCCCATGGGTCTGGCCACCCTTGCATGACGCGCCGTGGTTCCTTGCCACCGGCATCGCCGTTGCGGTGGGTGGGCTGATGGTGAGCCAAGCCTACCGCCTGCTCGAAGCCGCACTCGTGGCGCCCTTCGAATATGCCGCCATGCCGCTTGCCATCTTCTGGGGCATCGTCGTCTTCGGCACATGGCCCGACGCCACCGCCGCTTTGGGCATTGCGCTGATCTGCGGCGCGGGCATCTATACGCTCTGGCGCGAAACCGTCCGCCGCAAGAAGGACATCACAGGTGACCCCCGAGGCAGTGATCTTTGACATCGGCAATGTGCTGACCCGCTGGCAGCCCGAAGCCTTTTACGACCGCGTGATAGGCGAGGACCGCCGCCGCGCCCTTTTCGCAGCCGTCGATCTGCACGCCATGAACGACCGCATCGACGCAGGCGACCCCTTCCGCCAGACCGTCTACGACTGCGCCACGGCCCACCCCGACTGGGCACCCGAGATCCGGCTTTGGCATGACCGCTGGCCCGAACTGGCGCAGCCCCTGATCGACGGTGGGGTCCGCCTGCTCCACGCGCTGCGCGCCAAGGGCGTTCCGGTCTTTGCCCTGACCAACGCCAGCGGCGAAACCTTTGCGAATCATGCCGATAGCCTGCCCTTCCTGCGCGACTTCGACCGCCTCTACGTCTCGGGCCGCATGGGCGTGATGAAACCCGATCCGCGCATCTATGCCATGGTGGAAAGCGATTGCGGCATCGCCCCCGACCGGCTGCTGTTCACCGACGACCGCGCCGACAACATCGCCGCCGCCGCAGCACGCGGCTGGCGCACCCACCACTTCCTGAATTGGCAAGGCTGGGCCGACTGCCTGATCGCCCAAGGCCTGCTCACCAAAGCCGAGGCCGGATTATGATCCCGAACATCATCGGACCCGGGGCCGAACGGCTTCTCTCATGGCAGGGCCTGACCGACGCGATCGAAGCGGGCCACCGCCTGCCACGGGCGCAGATCGACGATATCCTGTTCCATCGCGGCGCCGACACCATCCTGAACCGCGCCGCGTGGATCGACGGCATGGCGCAACTGGTCAAGGTCGCAACAGTTTTTCCCGGCAATGCCGCCCTGCATCGCCCCACGATCAACGGCGCGGTTACCCTGTTCGATGACCAGACCGGAGAGCTTCTGGCGCTGGTCGATTTCCACCTCGTCACCAAATGGAAAACCGCCGGCGACTCGCTGCTGGCCGCAAAGAAACTCGCCCGCCCCGATTCCTCCACCATCCTGCTCGTCGGCGCGGGCACCGTGGCGCGGTCGATGGTCGATGCCTACGCCTCGCATTTCTCCGATGCCCGCTTCCTCGTCTGGAACCGCACCCCCGCCGCAGCCGCGGCCATGGCCGCAGTCGACCCGCGCGTCACCGCCGTGACCGACCTTGCCGCCGCCGTGGGCCGCGCCGACATCATCTGCACCGCAACCATGTCGACCGAACCCCTGATCCGGGGCGCATGGCTGCGGCCCGGCCAGCACCTCGACCTGATCGGCGCCTACCGCCCCGACATGCGCGAGGTCGACGACGAAGCGATGCGCCGCGCCACCGTCTTCGTCGACAGCCGCGCCACCACGCTGCACCATATCGGAGAGCTGATAGACCCGCTCGCAAATGGCACGATCACCGAAACCGACATCCGCGCCGATTTCTACGATCTGGCGTCAGGCATCTACTGCCGCCATTCGCCAGATCAGATCACCATCGCCAAGAACGGCGGCGGCGCGCATCTCGACCTGATGACCGCGCATTACATCATGGGCCGCTGGGCAAACCGTTAGGCGGGTCATAAGACGGGCCATCAAGCGGGCCGCTCGGAACCGCCAGCACATCGGCGCGTTCAGAACGCAAGGGGCCGCACCGGCCCCAAGCTCTGAAAGGCCGCGCCCCCCATGTCGATCATCTGGACCATCATCATCGGCTTTCTCGCAGGCGTCATCGCCAAGCTGATCACACCCGGCCGCAATGAACCCTCGGGCTTCATCCTCACCACGCTTCTGGGCATCGTCGGCGCCTTCGTCGCCACCTACCTCGGTCAGGCGCTGGGCTGGTATGGCCCGAACGAAGGCGCGGGCATCATCGCAGCGATCGTCGGTGCGGTAATCGTGCTCGTGATCTGGGGCGCCGTCTCGCGCCGCCGCTGACCCACCCGAACCCATCCACAGGAGGACCATCATGGCCCGTTCCACCCCGTCCCTTCTTGCCCTTCTGGGCATAGCCACCGTCGCCGGCTACCAGAACCGCGACAAACTGGGTGACATGCTCGGCGGCGCAGGCGGCGCGTCCGGCCAGCAGCCCAACGCATCCGGAGGCATGTTTTCGGGCGGCCTCGGCGGCGGGCAGGGCACGGGATCGGGTGGCGGTCTTCGCGGCCTTCTCGGCAGCCTCGGCGGCGGCGGGCTTGCCGGCGGCATCGGCGAACTGATGGAGCGTTTTGGCCAGTCCGGTCACCGCGACCGCGCCGAAAGCTGGGTCGGGTCAGGCTCGAACCAGCCCATCGACCACAGCGAGCTCGAACAGGCGCTCGGCCACGACACGCTTGACGAACTGGCCCAGACGACCGGCCTGTCGCGCAGCGAGATCCTCGAACGCCTGTCGCACAACCTGCCGCAAACCGTCGACCGCTTCACCCCCCACGGCCGCATCCCGACCGAGGACGAAGCGCAAAGCCTGCTCTGACGTGCCTGTAGGGCAGTTTGCAAGGGCCGCTGCGCCCGTGCAATCGCTCAACCGGCCTACAGTCATAAACAAGTGGATCGGGCGCCGGTTGGCAGCAGTGGCGGCATGCGGCTTGGTGTTCATCGCGCCCTTGGCGAAATATGTGCGGAATGCCTTTGTCCGTCCATGCGGCGAGCTGGTAGTTTGCCGGGACCCGCAATCTTGCGGGCCCCGGTCGGGCGATATCAGACCCTGACGAAGTTCGTCATGGCCAGCGCGCCGAAGGGAAGTTGTGCCAACGCCCCGCCGACAGCTTGCGTCCCGACATCGACGGCGAAGAAGCCCATCTTTTCGATGACTGCACCGACCTCGGCCTTGGCTGCGGCATCATTGCCCGAATAGAACAGCACACGCTGCCCGCCGTTCACGGTCGGCTCTTTAAGCACGTCCACATCCAGATGGTTGAACGCCTTGACCACCCGCGCACCCGGCACAAAGCCTGCAAAGATGTCGGTCGACGCGACGCCACCCAGATCGATTGGCGCGATGCCATAGGCCGCGAACGGGTTGGTCGGGTCGTTCCGCTCGGGGCTACCTTCTTCCAGGAAGGCGACCGGGTTCGTGCCGTCGATGACGATCCGCCCGTTCCATGCCGGAAGGGCAGACAGCACCTTTTCGGCGTCGACCCACCGCAGCGCGACCAGCACGATGTCGGCGGCTGCCGCTTCGGCCAGAGTGCCTGCCTTCAGCGTCGGGCCGATTTCCTTGACGAGATCGGCCAGCGATTCCGGCCCACGGCTGTTGGCGATGGTGGCGCTGATGCCGACCTTGGCCAAAGCCCGTGCCACACCGCTGCCAAGTGCGCCTGCACCGATGATTCCGATAGTCATTTCATTCTCCACTCTTAAAACTGGGCCGTAAGGGGAAGATCGTCAGCGCCCATTTACTGTCCGGTCGATTATATGAATGTGTGTTAACTGCACACCGACATTTCTTAGCCTGCGTCTGACACGAAACCCGTGTTTTCAGACACGTGCGGCAGCGGAAACAGTCTCTGCTATCTCGGCAATCGTCGTGCGACCAAGCTCGGCCTCCATCGCCGCTCTTGCCCGCGCCAGCGTGGGGTTGATGGCACCAAGAATATTGGCCCCCACCGGACAAACCGCGCTGGGCGGCTGGCGATGGACCGCGAACAGTTCCGTATCCTCGACAGCGCAATAGACATCGAGCAAGCGAATTTCGTTGGCAGCCTTCGCAAGGAGTGCCCCGCCGCCGCTGCCAAGCTGCGACCGGGTCAACCCTGCCTCGGCCAGACGCGACAAAAGCCCGCGGATCACCACGGCCCCGGTATTGACCGTGACGGCAAGATCTTCCGACCGAAGCGGCTTGTCGCCGGTCACGGCAAGCGCGGTCAGGATATGGGTGGCTACGGCAAAGCGGGTGCTGGTTGGCATGATGTGTTCCGTTTGTGTGTCGATACCACTATTACATATGATACGCACCGTCAAGCAAAAAATCACACCACCGCGCCGGTGCAGCATAATCTTGCGATAGCCGCTCTAGCGACCGCTTTGCAGATATGGCGCCCTTCCGCCTCGGTCCACGTCAGGCCGCGCGTGCTGCACGGAAGCTCAGGTTGGCTGGCGCGCCACGAAATACAGTTCCGTCTCCATCAAGGTGCAACGGATGGCCGTCTGGCACCCGAGCCACCCGGTCATCAGGTCGCGCAACCGGCTGCAAAACGCTGTCATCACCTCGCTTGTCCGATCCTGCCTGCGCAAAAGCACCAGTTCGACATTCGCGGGCGTCTGGCCGGCGGGGGATTTCACCCCGATCAGGACGATATGACAGGCCGCGTCTGTCACGCCCAACGCCTCGCAGAGATAGCGCCGAAGTTCGGCCATAGCGGCCTCCGACCGCTCCGTTACGCCTGCCAGAACACTCTCGTCCACATAGATCTTTACGTTAGGCACGCTCGGCACCTGCGGGCTGCAAATCGCTCTTCAAAAGCGCGATATTCCTCTGGTCGGGACGGATCAGTCCCGCCTCGATCTCAAGCGCGATCTCTACGACCCGTTGGTTGACCGGTGCCGCCTGCCCGTGGGCGCGCAGGATGTCGACAACCCAACCATTCACCTCGCGCACCTCGGCCCGCCGCCCCTTGCGCCAATCCTGAAGCGACGTCGTCAGCGTATCCTCGCGCGAGAACGTCTTGAGCACTTCGGCGAAAATCTCGTCCACGTAGCGTTCGGGATCGTTGCTCATGCTTGGCGGCATCCCGATGATCGGCATGATCGTCGCCCCGTCCGCCAAGGCGGCACGCATCGCCTCGTATCCCGCCTCGCGCATCACGTCCAGCATACCGGGCGCGCGGGCGGCATCGTTCAGCGCGGTGTCGATGATTGCGGAAGGTATCAGTTCGGCGGCATTCACAACCAGTTTCATCCACTTGGCCGAGCGGATGTCGTCGACCACCTCGACCCGCCCCGAATGGCGCAGTATCTCGGCCACGCCTTCGACGCGGTGTTGCTGGGCAGGGTCCAGCGCACCCAGCGCAAACCAGCTTTCGTCATGGTCGTTCTGGCGGTTGGTAATGCCCGGCACCCACATGTTCGATGCGATTTCGATCACAGCGCCAATGGTGCGGTGATGACCGACCACCGACGCGATCTCTTCATGGGTCATGCCATTCTGTAGCCCGACGATGAATCCGTCTTCCGCCAGAACCGACTTGGCAAGATGGCTGGCCCAAAGCGTGTCGTATGCTTTTACAACCAGAAAGATCAGGTCGAAGGGCTGCTTGATCTCGGCCACCTGGCACAGATGCAGCGCCGGAACCCGCACGTTGAAACTGCGCGTCGGCAAGTTCACCGTGATCCCTTTATCGCGGATCGCCTCGATATGCGCGGGCCACTGGTCGATGAACGTCACATCCAGCCCCGCTGCCGCAAAATCCGCCGCGATAGATGCACCCTGCGCTCCGGTGCCCAGAAAGGCGATGCGCGGGCTTTGTTTCAGGCTGGCCCCGGTCATGTCGGTGTTCATCCCCTCAGCCCTTTACCCTGCGGTTCAACACAAAGTCGAACGTCGACCGCCACTTGGTCTCGCCCCCTTCGACCAGCTCGAACGGTGCAATCAGAGTGTCTTTCACACCGAAAACCGCGTCCGATGTCAGGTAGTCATCGCCCGCCACAAAGGTATGCGTGACCACCGTCTCGAACCCGTCGCAACTGACGATGAAATGCATATGGGCAGGCCGCCACGGGTGACGCCTGAGCCGTTCAAGAAGCTGTCCCACCGGCCCGTCCGCCGGGATCGGATAGGAAACCGGCTTGATACCGCGAAAGCGGTAATGCCCGTCCGGCCCCGTGACAAAGACGCCACGGTTGTTGTGCTCGGGCTGCTGCCCCGGTTGCTGCACGTCATAAAAGCCGTCCTCGTTGTCGGACCACACATCGATCCGCACGCCTTCTAGCGGGTTGCCGTCAAGGTCCGTCACGCGACCCTCGAAAAGGCAGGTCTCGGTCCCGCCGTCCTTGGTGATGTTCGCCCCCATCGGGTATTCCGGCGCGCCGTCGACATGGAACGGGCCAAGCACCGTGTTTTCGGTCGCCCCGACCGGGCGGCGGTTGTTGATCGCATCGACCAGCATCGACACGCCTAGAACATCCGACAGCAAGATGAATTCCTGCCGGTTGCCATCGCACATCTGGCCCGTGCGCGTCAGAAAACCGATGGCCGCTTCCCATTCCTCTTGGGTCAGGCCGACATCCTTGATGAAGGCATGCAGATGTTCGACAAGCCGCTGCATCACATGCGCCAGCCGTGGCTCTGTGCCCGCTCCGATCCGGCCATTCACAGCCTCGACCGAGCCGCTTTCCGTAAAGAACTGAATATCTGGCACTTTTGTCATCCGGTTTCCTTTGTCGAAATGCGCGCACCTGCCCGCAAGCGGCCGAGGCCGAACCCGATCGGGCCATGCTTGCGGTATCGGGCGGCGTCAGGCCTTGGTCTGGCTTCTTGCCGTCGAATAGATCAGGGCCGCGGCAAGGATCAGCACGCCCTGGAATACGTATTGATAGGTCTGCGACAGGCCGAGGAACGACACCGCGTTCAGCACCTCGGTCAGCAAGACCGCGCCCATCACGGTGCCGATGAACGTGCCCCGCCCGCCCCGCAGACTTGTCCCGCCCAGCACGACCGCCGTGATGCTGGCCAATGTATAGCTTACCCCCTGCTGCGGATCACCGACGCCGATCTGCACCATCAGCATCACCGCCCCCAGCGCCGTGCACAGCGCCACGGCGACGTATCCCGCAACTGCCACACGGTCCACGCGGATACCCATCCGCCGCGCAGCGCCTTCGTCCGACCCGATGGACCGCAACTGCCATCCGGCGCGGTGGTAGCGCAGCCCGTATTCGGCCAGCAGCGCCACGGCGACCAGCACGATAAACGCCACAGGGATCGGTCCCAGCTTCCAGCCGATGAAATCCATCACCGCAAAGTTGATGTAACCGTCCGGCCCGTCACGCAGCACGAAGCTCATGCCTTGCAGGCCGATATACATGGCAAGCGTCGCCGCGATCGGGGTGAAATTGGCAAAGCGTATCAACAACCCGTTGATCGACCCCACCACCAGCGCCCCCGCGAACATCAGCGCGAACCCCAGCGCGATGGTCTGCGGCGACTGGCCATCGTTGATGAAGAACGACGCCACCACCACCAGAAAGCCCGCCAAAGGCCCGACCGAAAGGTCGATCCCGCCCATCAGCAGGGCAATGGTCTGCCCCATCGCGATGAACCCCAGCGCGGTCGCCAGAAGCAGGATGTTCGAGATGTTGAAGGCCGAGAAATAGTTGCCGTTCTGGCTGAACACATAAAGCCCCAGCGCCGCGATCACGATGGCAAGCGGCGCGACCGTCGCATTGTCGCTCTGGATGAAATCGTGCAGGGGCCGTTTCTTCGCGGGCAGTCTCTGCACCGCATCGTCGCCGGCTATATGCGTCTGCGCCTTGACCGCTGCCGCCACGATCCTCTCTTCGGTCACGTCCTCGCCCCGCAGCGTTTCGGCCACGCGGCCCCGCGACATGACGATGACGATATCGCACAGCCCCTCCAGTTCGGCCGCGTCCGACGAATTGACGATCACCGGCGTGCCCGCTTGCGACACCTCGCGCAGGATGCGGTAGATCTCGAACCTTGCGCCCACATCGACGCCTTGGGTCGGCTCGTCCGCCAGAATGAAACCGGGCTTCGACATCAGCGCCCGCGCCATGACGACCTTTTGCTGGTTGCCACCCGACAGCGACAGGATCTTGGCCTCCAGCCCCGGCGTCTTGACCGCAAGCGATCCGAACAGCCGCTTGACCTCGTCACGTTCGGCGCGACGGTTCACGATGCCCAGATGGCTTAGCTGGTCCAGCGCAGAGAAAGTGGCGTTCTCGCGCACCGTCAGATCGGCGATGATCCCTTCGGAATGGCGGTCCGACGGCATATAGGCCGACTTCTGTTTCACGTCCGCAGCGGTCAATGTCTTGTCGTCAAGGCGGATCTCCCCGCTCCACGACTCAAGCCCCGCCAGTGCCCGCATCAGTTGCGCCTGACCGTTGCCCTCGACTCCGGCGACCCCGATGATCTGCCCGCGTCCGACGGCGAAACGCACGTCGTGGAATTTGCGGCCCGACAGACCGCTTACGGCAAAATTCGTCGCCGGTGCGCCCTCGGCGCATTTGGGCGGAAAGGCCGAAGCAAGGCTGCGCCCGACGATCATCGCCATCAGGTCGTCATCCGTCACGTCGCGCACCAACGCCCCGCCCTTGAACCGCCCGTCGCGCAGCACGGTGACGCGATGCGCGATCTGGCGCAGTTCGGCCAGACGGTGTGTGATGTAGATCACCGCCGTTCCCTGCGCCACGACGGAACGGATGCGGTCGAACAGCATCTCGGTCGCGTCCTGGTCAAGCGCGGCGGTCGGCTCGTCCAAGATCAGGACCGGCGGGCGCGTCGCCAGCGCCTTGGCGATTTCCAACAGGTGCTTTTGCGCCACCGTCAGCGCATCGGCCCGCAGATGCAGCCCGACATCCAGACCGACATCGTCAAGCATTCCCCGTGCGATGCGCTCAGGGTCGCCCGCAGCAAAAACCCGCGCGGGCAGCGCCACGCGCAGGTTTTCCAGCACGGAAAGATCGTCAAGCACAGCCGGATGCTGGTAGGACACCGAAACGCCCAGTGCTGCGGCCTTTTCCGGCGTCATCGGGCTGACGGTCACCCCGTCGAATTCGACCGTGCCGGTATCGGGCCGGAACACACCCGCGATCACGTTCATCAGCGTGGACTTGCCCGCGCCGTTCTCGCCAAGGATGGCATGAACCTCGCCCGGATAGATTTCGACCGACACATCCGCCAGAGCCGTGACACCGGCAAAGGTCTTGGTGATGCCGGAAAGCCGTATCCTTGGCACGACCAGCGCCGCCGGGGCGGCATCCTGCACCTGCATGTCGTTCATCGCTGCTACCTCGGGCATGACCTGTCCTGCTGTCCCGAAACGGGAAAAAGGGTCCGGCCCGCAGCACCTGCCGCGGGCCGGAATTCACTTACTGGCCGACCGCTGCGGCCTGCGCGTCATCCGCCATTTCGGCCGACAGATAGATCGAGCCGGGCAGATCGTCGCGGCAGGTCACCGGGTTCGGTGTGCCCGAAACCGAATCTTCATAGACCGGAGCCTTGAAGATATTGTCAGCCGGCGGCGTGCCATCGGTGGCAAGCGCGACTGCCCATTGCACGGCCAGACGCACGTTGTCGTTTCCGGTCGCAACCGTGAACAGTTTGAAGTCCGGGTTGGCTTCGTGGTTCTGCGCCCAGAAGCACGACAACGAGTTGCCGTCCGACGTGGCAAGCATCGGGATCGACCGCTTGAATTCCGCAAACACCGGCAGCGCGCCGACAAGCGACGGGCCGAAGTCCGACACGATCACGTCGATCTTGTCATTCTTGGCGATCTCGGCAGACAGAACCTGCTGGGTCAAGGACGGATCCCAGTTGGTGACGGCGAACGGCTCTTGGTTGATGAAGACATACTTGTCATCCAGAACCGATTTCATGCCTTCCAGCTCGTCCAGACCCTGGCTGTTTCCGGCGGGGCCGGACAGGAACAGGACGTTGCCGCCATCGGGCAGGTTGGTCTTGATCCAGTTGCCCCAGCTCTTGCCGTCCTCGACAAAGGACGACCCGATGAACTTGGCGTAGTTCACGCCTTCTTCACCGCCCACGTTCACGCGGTAGGGCACCACGATGGTGCCTGCCTTGTGCGCGTTGGTCAGCGCGGGCAGCACAGCGGGGCCTGCATCGCCAAAGACGACCATGGCATTGATGCCGCGCGCCGCCATCGAGTTGATGTCCGAAATGGCCTTCTGGGTGTTGCCCTGACCATCGGCATATTCATACTGCGTGATGCTCGGGCATTTCGCCGCTTCTTCCTTGCCGGAAGCGGTGGTGACAAGGCGCCAGCTGTTGCCGCCAAAGCCGTCGAGCAGCGCAAGCGAGGCTTGCTTGGGCCCGCACCAGGACGGGGTTTCCGCCAGCACGGTGGTGGTGGCCAAAGCCGTGGTCAGGGTGATCGTCGCCAGCGACAACGACAGCGTAAGTGTCTTAGACATCGTCCGTTTCCTCCGAGTTGGACATGGTAGCGCGATTTGTTGCGGCCCGTTTGAAGTGGACCGAGTAGACGCCGATCCCAAAGACCAAGGCCAAGGCCTGAATGATGGTCTGGGCCGAGAACGGCACTCCGACGGCAAGCGCGAACTGGCTGAGTTGGTTCAGGAAGAACGCGGCAATGACCGTCGAAATCGGAAAACCCCGACCACCCAGAAGCGACGTGCCTGCCAGCACGACCACCGCAACGGATGGCAAAAGCAGACTGTCGCCCTGAAAGGCCGTAGGCTCGCGCGTGATGCCCGAAATCAGCACCCCCGCGACGCAGTAAAGCAGTTGGGCCAGCACATAGGCCGCGGCCTGATAGCGTCGCACAGGCAACCCCGCCGCATGGGCGGCCTGCGGATTGGCCCCGATCGCCTCGAACCGGCGACCCGCGACCGAGGCTTTCAGCACAAAGCTGACAACCACCATGATCACCACCGCGAACAGCACCGAATTGGGCAGGCCGAACGTCTTGCCCCCCGCAATTTCCGCCATCAGCGGCGTCGTGATACGCGGCACGCCCCCCGACACCGCGAACACGGCCCCGTAAAGCAGCGCGTTCATCCCGATGGTCGCGATAATGGCGTTCAGCCGTATCACCCCGACAAGGATGCCGTTGACGCATCCCGCAACCAGCGCAAAGCCAAAGGCGATCATCACCGACGAAAGCAGGTCCGCATCGTTGCCGCCCGAAAGGTGGGTCGTCACCACCACCGCCAGCGATACACCGCCCGCCAGCGACAGGTCGAACCCGCCCTGCTGCACCACCAGCATCTGCCCAAGCCCCACGATGGCAATCACCGCCGCGAAAGGCAGGCTTCCAGCCAACCCGCCAGCCGAGACGGCCGACGGCGCAAAGACCAGACAGACCAGCAGCAGCAGCACGGTCGACACGACCACCGTGACAAAGCCCCGCGCCAGCCTGACCTGCGTCAGACCAAAGCCGCCCTGCGCCGTTGCCGCTTGCATCCCTTGCGCCATCGTTTTGCTCCCCTCCCCGGTCGCGTTTCGTCAGGCGATCTCAAGCGTGATCTTCACGGCCTTGGTCGGGTCCTTGCCCAACTCGTAAGCCGTGATCGCATCATCCAGACCAAAGCTGTGGGTCTGGATCGGCGACAGGTCGATCCCCGTGCGCTCCAGAAACCGGATCGCCGCAGGCCACACACCGGGCGACCCGATGCAGCCGCGCACGGTCAGGTCCTTGATCTGGATCTTGCCCAGCTCGACCGGAATCTTCTGCCCGATGCTGATGCCCACCATCGAAACGAACCCTTCGGGCCGTGCATAGTCGAACACATTGGCCAGCGATGACGGATGCCCCGCAGCCTCGACCACCAGATCGGCGCCGCCCTTGGTCATCTCGGTCACCGCTTCCACGGCATTGCCCGCAGACGGATCGACCGTGCCGACGGCCCCCAGCCGCATCGCGATTTCGCGCCGCAGCGGCACCGGATCGACCACGATCACCTGCGCGCCCATGCCAATCGCCGCCGCCGCCGACACAAGGCCGATGGTCCCGCCACCCGAAACCACCACGGTCTGCGATGCATCCACCCCGCCATGCCGCAGCACGGCATAGTAACCGCAGGTGAACGGCTCGATCAGCGCGCCCTTTGCGTCATCCACACCATCGGGCAGCTTGTGCAGCCACTCGGGGCGGGCGGCAAAGAACTCGCGGTTCGCTCCATCCATCGAGAAACCGAAATGGTGGATACGTTCCGGCGTGCGGATCACGCATTCGCCAACCACACGGTCGCCGCGCTGCAAACCCTTGACGTTGCGGCCGACCTCGACCACTTCGCCCACCCATTCATGGCCGGGTGTGACGGGATACGAGATCGGGATGATATAGTTGCCCGCAAGCAATTCGTAATCCGAATGGCAAATCCCCACGCGGCGCGACCGGACAAGAACCTCGTTCTCGTTGATCGACGGCGTCTGGATATCCGTCACGACCGGCTGGTTCGGCTTGTCGAAGATAAGGGCTTTCATGGCGTTCGTTCCTTATGCGACGGTTTCGATGCGGCCGCTGGTAGCCGAGCGGAACACGGCCTCCAGAAGTGCGATGTTGTTGACCAGATGTTCACCCGTCACCGGATAGGTCTCGGTGCCCCGCACGGCGCGGGCGAACGACACGAGGTTGTCCTTGACCGGCTCGGCCTTGCCGATTTCGCGGGTGATGATCGGCCCGCCCGTCATGGCGCTGGTGACGATCCAGCCGTCAGGCGCTTCGACATGCGCCTTGTCGCGGATGTCGATCCAGCCTTTGGCCCCGTAAACCGTAAAGCGCGACATGAACGGGTTGGCGAGTGAGGCCGAAACGTAAGACGTGCCACCCCCCTTGAACTTGACGAAAGCCGCCACCGTGTCGCCCTGCGGCAGGTCCGACGAAAGCTGCTCGCAGATGCACAGCACCGACTCTGCCGCCCCCAGCAGTCGCACCGACAGGTCCAGCAGGTGAATCCCCGTCGCCGTCATCCCGCCCGCAGGCGCCTGATCGGCCTTCAGACGCCAGTTGTCGCGCGCCAGCGACAGAAACTTGTCATGGCTGAAATTCGCCTCGATCTGGTGAATACGGCCCAAACTGCCCGCATCGGCCATCGCCAGCATTTCCGCGACCGGGGGTTCGAACCGCCGCTCGTGGCCCATGCCAAGCACCAGCCCCGCAGCACGGCACAATTCCACCGAACGCACGGCCTCGGCCTTGGTCAGCGCCAGCGGCTTTTCGCAAAACACGTGCTTGCCCGCCGCCACCGCCGCAGCGATCTGTCCGGTGTGCATCGAATGCGGCGTGGCCAGCACCACCGCCTCGACGCTCGGGTCGGCCAGCGCATCGGCATAATCCGCCGTCAGCGCGATCCCCTTTTCGGCGCACAGCGCCCGCACCGTCTCGATATTCGGCTCGACCGCCCGCACCACGCGAATATCTTGCGGCGCCGCCTGCAAAACGGCCAGCATCTTCTGGCCCCACCAGCCCATGCCGACCAATGCGATGTTTACGGGATTGCTCATGTCCGGTTATCCACGCGCTTGGCAAAGGGACGGATCGACACGGTTTTCCACAACCCCACCTTGGCAAAGGGGTCGTTGCGATTGAAATCCTCGACCGCTGCCAGACTGTCTGCTTCCAGAACAAAGCAGCTTCCGATCATCGTCGCCTCGTCATCCGCCAAAAGCGGACCCGAGATTACCGTTTTGACCGTCGCCGCCGCCAGATAGGCCTTGTGCGCGTCATAATTCGCCAACCGCTTTTCAACGGCACCGTCATGGTCAAGGCAATGGACTACGTAATGCATGATATCTCCCCTGCCCCCGCTCACGCCGGGATGATCTTGCGCGCGCGCAATTCGTCGAACACATCGGTGAAGCTGCTGCGCGTGGGCTGATAGGCGTCAAAGCCAAGCGTGCGGCTGTTGGTCATGTCGGTGAAACACTCCAGCGTGCGCCCAAGATCGGCGTCGCTGTGCCACCACGAAGCCAGCGTGTTCACCGGAATGTCCTGCAACCCGTGCTTTGCGACCATGCCCGCCCAGATCGCGGGCGCATCGGCCATCTGCTCTTCCAGAAGCGTCGGCTTGCCCGGATGGGTCGCAACCTCCAGCCCGAAGTAATCTGCAATCTGCTTCCACAACCAAGTCCAGCGGAAGACATCGCCGTTCGAGGTGTTGAACGGCGTGTTCGCCGCCTCCGGCGTTGTCGCCGCCCAGACCAGTTGCTTGGCCAGAAGCCGCGCGTCGGTCACATCGGTCACGGCATTATACTGCTCGGTCGATCCGGGATAAACGAACGGCCGCCCGGTTTCCTTGCAGATCGACGCATAGACCGCCAACGTCACGGCCATGTTCATCGCATTGCCGATGACAAACCCGATCATGGTATGCGGGCGATGCACCGACCACGTAAACCCGCGCTGTTCGGCCATTTCGAACAGCACATCTTCCTGCGCGTAATAGAAATTCAGCCCCGGCAGACGCGGGCTGCTTTCAAGGAAGGGCGTGTAGGGCTTGACCTTGGCGTAATCGTCGAACGACCCGAGGTAATGCTTCAACCCCGTCACCAGCGCCGCATGCTTGATCGGGGCAGCTGCCAGCCCGTCGAACAGATTGCGGATCATCAGCGCATTGACGCGCACGTTCTCGGCCTCGTTCGCCTGCCGCGACCATGTGCAGAAGAACACATGCGTCACATCCTGTGCCGCAGCCAGTGCCGCTTTCGTCCCCGCCGCATCCTGCAAATCGGCGGCGATATGGCGGTCGGAAAACTCCAGCTCTGCCGCCCCGCGCGACAGCGTGACGACCGTCCAGCCCTGCGCTTTCAGCAAGCGTCCCGCATAGCTGCCCGACAGGCCGGTGGCCCCGACGATCAAGGCGACGTTCTTGGTGCTCATTCTTTTGTTCTTTCTTCGATGCAGCTTGCGGTCAGGTCGTGACCAGAATCTTCAAATGTTCGCCCGCCGGATCGAGCAGTGCCTCGAACCCCTTGGCGACCACATCCTTGGCGTCGATCCGTGCGGTGATCACCTTCTCGACCGGGAAATTCCCCGCAGCGATCATGCGCGCGATGCGCGGCCAGATTTGCGTCGGGTAGCACCACGTCGCTTCCACGGTGATGTCCTTCAAGGCCCACAGCATCGCGTCGATGCTGGCAGGCTTCATGTGCAGGCCCACCTGCACCACCCGCCCCTGACGGCGCACCGCCGTAACGCAGGCATTCAGCGACGCTTCAA
The DNA here is from genome assembly GCF_003060865.1 of Gemmobacter aquarius. NCBI lineage: Bacteria > Pseudomonadati > Pseudomonadota > Alphaproteobacteria > Rhodobacterales > Paracoccaceae > Paragemmobacter > Paragemmobacter aquarius. The sequence continues at coordinate 306,611 of NZ_CP028918.1, read as the reverse complement.
GCCCGACGCATTCCAGCGCCACATCCACGCCCACGCCTTCTTCGGTCAGATCGGCAACCACTTGCGCCAAATCTCCGCTTCGGGGATCGACCACGATGGCATAGGGCGCAATTTCGGCGATGATCCGGCGACGGTTCGGGTTCGGCTCGGACACGATGACCAGCGCAGCCCCTGCGGCGTGCGCCGCCAGAACCGTCAGCGCGCCGATGGGACCCGCGCCCGAAACCAGCACGGTCGACCCTGCCGTCACCCCGCCACGGTCCACACCATACAGCGCAACGGCAGCGGGTTCGATCATGGCCGCTTGATCGTCGGTGATGTTATCGGGCACCGGCTGGGCGTTGTAATCCTTGATCACCGCCTTTTCGCCCATTCCGCCCCAGGCCCAGCTTAGCCCCACGCAGCCCATGACGGGCGACAGATGGAACAGCCCGCGCTTGCCGTAATAGTCGTTGCGCGGCGACAACAGCGGCTGGATCGAAATGCGATCCCCTGCCGCCACATGGCTTACCGCGTCACCGACGGCCAGAACCCGCGCAGAAAACTCGTGCCCCAGAATCTGCGGGTTGGTCGCTCCGGTATAAACGTGCGGCTCTTTCGGCGTGACGATAGGGCCTGCAAGGTATTCGTGCAGATCGGTTCCGCAAATACCGGTCACTGCCGGGGCGATCAGCACATCGTCGGGCGCCAGCTTGCCCGAAGGTTCTGCCACATCCTCGACCCGGATATCCCGTGCCCCGTGAAAACGGACTGCCCGCATGTTTCGCTCCTCCCCTGCTGTCGTAACCGCACGCACCGCGCATGACGCCTGCCGACCCTACTTTCACACCGCTCTGGCGTGCAGCCGCCCTACCGCATGGCCGCCTTGCTCGCCATGCACGGGCTACGGGTCACTGGTTTCACGCATCGGGCCAGACGCTCTCGTCTGCACGGTCCCGACTCACTCCCTTGATCCATCGATATCAAACCGGATCGGGTACAGCGGGGCGAAATTATCCGCTTCGGATAAATTCCGGGACGTAGCGCCGGATCGACCCTCTATGTTGGTCGCAGACGAACGCGAGGTGTCTCATGGATTCGAAAGTGGCGGCCGAAACACGCGCAGGCGTGGCGGGCAGAAAGACCGGCTGGGTCGGAGCGGGCAAGATGGGCCTGCCCATGGCGCGCAACCTGCTTGCCGCAGGCATTGCGGTCGCGGTCTGCGAACCGAACCCCGCCACGCTTGCGATGCTTTCTGCCGAAGGGGCCGCAACCAGCGCAGACCTTTCCGCCCTCGACGGGGCCGACCTCGTCTTTGCCACCCTGCCCGACGATGCCGCCCTGCGCGCCGTGGTCGCGGGCCTTGCCACCCGCCTGCCGCGCGGTGCCGTGCTGGTCGAGATGAGCACCGTTTCCCCCGAATGCTCTGCAGAAGTCGCGCAAATCCTTGCAAATGCTGGAATTCTCTACATCCGCGCCCCTGTATCGGGCAGCACTGCTCTGGCCGAAAAAGGCACGCTCACCGTGCTCGCCTCGGGCGATCCGCAAGGCTGGCAAACGGCCCTCCCCCTGATCTCGCTGCTGTCGGCCCGCCAGTTCTGGCTCGGGACGGGCGACGAGGCGCGCTACATGAAGCTGGTTCTCAACACGCTCGTCGGCGCATCCTCGGCCATTCTTGCCGAAGCCGTCAGCATGGGCGCCAGCGGCGGTCTCAGCCGCGCCGCGATGATGGAGGTGATCTGCGAAAGTGCCGTCGCTTCGCCTTTGTTCAAGTACAAGGCCGATCTGGTGGTGTCAGAAGACTACACCCCCGCCTTCACCATCCAGCAGATGATCAAGGATTTTACCCTTATCAGCGATGCCGGACGCGGCAACGGCGTGCCGATGCTGACCTCGGGGCTTATCCTCGAACTTTACCGCGCCGCAGCGAATGCAGGATTGCAAAACGAAGATTTCTTCGCTTTGGTGAAATGGCATTCTGGGATTTCCGCACAACGGGGCTGAACCGGTGCAACAGGTCAACACGTCCATCGCTGCCTCACCGGAACTCACCGCGCATGAACTGTCGCGTATCGTCGACTTTTTACGCAAACTCCGCGCCCCGTTCGACACCGGCCTGCCCGGTGCGGCAAAGGATGTGTACTGGAACGTGGTGCTCGAACTCGTCGACAGCCACCTGCGCCGCCGCCCCATCGACAAATCCGGCCTGATAACACTCGCAGGCGTGCCCTATTCGACCGGCAACCGCATGATCGGCAAGATGATCGAAGACGGGCTGATCCGTCAGGTGCCGCGCGGCGGCGGGTTGAAAACGCATTTCCTCGAACCCGCAGACACGCTGCTGCAAAGCTTCATGGAATACGCGACCCACGTAAAAGGCCATCTTGCCAAGACCTTCGGCCTGCGAAAAGGCGCCGAGGCGAACGAATACTATTTCGGCGGCAGCTATTTCGCGGCACAGATCATTTCGCCCGTGCGCGGCGACGACATCGCCGGCAAGGTCCCGGGCGACATTCGCTTTCTGCTCAACGACGACAACTACTTCTCGTCGATGCGAAACATGTGGTCCGATTTCCGCAACGATCTGGGCAAGAAAAGCAGCTTCGACCTGCAGCGGCTACCCGACCTTTACGTCAATTCGCAAAGCTATTTCGAAAAGCCGAACGCCGAATATGATGTCATTTCCATCAACATGCCGTGGCTGGGCGAATTTGCCGAAAAAGGCTACCTCGCGCCCCTTGATGATCTGTTGCAGGACGCCGCGATCAACCCGCTCGATTTCCACCCCTCGGTCTGGGGCACCGGAAACTGGAAGGGCACGCAATACGGCATCCCGCTTTATTGCACGATAGAAATCCTCGCCGCCCGCCGCGACCTGTTCGAGGAAAAGGGCCTGACCTTTCCGCGCACCTTTGATGAAACCATCGCCGCCGCCCGCGCCCTGCACCGGCCCGCATCGGAATTCTACGGCATCGCGTGGAACGGCCAGCGCGGCATGCCAATCGCCAATTCCTTCATGTTCTTTCTGGCTGCCTGCCAGAAGACGATCATCGACATGCCGCTGCACAATCAGGAAAGCTGGGTCTTTCCGAAATTCGAAAAGCTCAAACTGCAGATCGACACGGTCGATGCGGTCGAGGTGATCGAATACATGAAGCAACTGGTCGAGGTGTCGCCCCCCGACATCGAATTCATGGATTGGGAAAAGCGCATCCAGTGCTTCATGTCCGGCCGGGCCGGCCTTGCCTATTGCTGGACCATGCGCGCCGCCCGTTTCGAACATGAACTCAGCTCGCAGGTCGCCCGCCGCGTGGCCTATCTTCCCCCGCCCTCGCGCCGCTTGCGCCGCATCGCGGCCCCCATCGGCGGCTTTCTCATGACCATCCCTGCCTCGGTCAAACCCGCACGGCAAAAGCAGATCATGAACGCCATCACATGGATGGTCTCGCCCGAGGCGATGAAAGCCCATGTCAAGAACGGCTTCCCTGTCGCCCCCCGCTTTTCCGTCTGCGCCGACCCCGAGGCGCTGGCCTCGTCCCCCATCGTCAGCATGGCCGACCAACTCGCCCGCCGGAACGAGCTTGTCACATGGGCGCGTCCGCCGATTCAGGAATTCAGCCTGATCGAACGCATCCTCGGCGCCGAAATCCACGATGCGGTGTTCCACGGCAAACCCGCGCGTCAGGCCCTGCGAGATGCCGAGAACAGCATCCTCAGCGCGGTCAACAGCGCAACCTGACAGGCCTGCTAGGGCGCGTCACCGGCCCATGCCGCCTGTAGCATCGCGCGGATCGCCAACCGTTCGACGGGTCGCGGGTTCCAATAGGGGTTCTGGGTCGCAAGCTCTGCCGCACGGTCGAGATCGGCTTCGGCCAGCCCCAGATCACGCAGGGCGGTCGGTGCGCCCATATCCCGCCCAAAGGCGTAAAGCGCCGCGCCCGCGCTCTCGGTTCCGAAGATTTCGGCAACGGGGCGCAGCAGGTCTGGCACCGCCACCTCGTTATAGGCGATGGCATGGGGCAGGATGACTGCATGGGTTTCGGCATGCGGCAGATCGAAGCTCCCGCCCAGCGTGTGGCAAAGCTTGTGATGCAGCGCCATGCCGACCGAGCCAAGAACACTGCCACAGAGCCAGGCGCCGTAAAGCGTCTCCCCCCGCGCAGCCAGATCGGACGGATTGGCGACCACTGCGGGAAGCGCGTTGCGGAATGCGCGCAGACCTTCCAGCGCCATCAGGCCGGACACAGGCGAACGGTTCTGCGCGTAAAGCCCCTCGGCCGCATGCGCCATCGCGTTCAGCGCGCTCGTCACCGTCATGCCGACCGGCAGGCCCTGCACCAGTTCGGGATCATACAAAATCACCTCGGGCTGGACCTTGGGCGTGGTGATCGTTGTCTTCCGTCCGTGCTCCGTCTGCCCAAGAATACCCGTCGCTTCCGAACCGGCATAAGTCGTCGGCACAACGATCTGCGGCAGGTCGGTCCTCAGCGCGATCGCCTTCCCCAGACCGGTCGTCGAACCCCCGCCAATCGATACGACGCAATCTGCTGCCAGACGAATAGCCTCGGCCGTTGCCTCTTCACTGATGGCGACGGGCGTATGCATCGTTGCCTTGTCGAACAAACCGACCGCGTTCCTGCCAAGCAGGCGGACGAATTCGCGCCCCGTCTCGGCCTGTTGCGGCGTCGTCAACACCAGCGCCCGCGACAGCCCAAGCGCCTCCATCTCGTCACCGACACTGTGCCGCACACCGGCGCCGAACCTGACGCGCATTGCGGCGCTGTTGACGACAAAGCTGTTCTGAAAAAGCGTCATTCGGTTCCCTGCTATTCGGCCAGTCGGTAGGATGCTGCGTTGCCGCGTCGGCCCTTCGCTCAGACCCGTTCCAGCGCGATGCTGATTCCCTGACCGACGCCGATGCACATGGTGGAAAGCGACCGCTTGCCCCCGGTCTCGTGCAGTTCCAGCGCCGCCGTTCCGGTGATCCGCGCGCCGGACATGCCGAGCGGATGGCCCAGTGCGATCGCTCCGCCGTTGCGGTTCACGCGCGGGTCGTCGTCGGCGATGCCGAGTTGGCGCAGCGTGGCGATGCCTTGGGCTGCAAAGGCTTCGTTGAGTTCGATCACGTCGAAATCGGCGGGTCCAAGGCCAAGGCGGGCCATCAGTTTCTCGCTTGCGGGTGCGGGGCCGATGCCCATGATGCGCGGCGCAACGCCTGCGGTCGCCCCGCCGAGGATGCGGGCGAGGGGGCGCAGGCCGTGCCGTTTCATCGCGGCTTCCGAGGCGATGACCAGCGCCGCCGCGCCGTCGTTCACGCCGCTCGCATTGCCCGCCGTGACCGAGCCGTTCGGAAACAGCGGTCTGAGCTTGGCCAGCGCCTCGATCGTGGTGGCGCGGGGGTGTTCGTCCTGGGCCACGGCCAGCGGATCGCCCTTGCGCTGCGCAACGGTGACGGGGGTGATTTCCCGCGCCAACCGCCCGCTGGCCTGTGCGGCGGCCGCCTTGTTCTGGCTGGCAAGCGCCATCGCGTCCTGCGCGTCGCGGTCGATGCCAAAGTCATCTGCCACGTTCTGCCCCGTCTGCGGCATCGAGTCGGTGCCATGGGCGGCCTGCATCGCCGGGTTCACAAAACGCCAGCCGATGGTGGTGTCGTAAATCTCGGCATTGCGGGAAAAGGCGGTGTCTGCCTTGGGCATGACAAAGGGCGCGCGCGACATGCTTTCGACGCCGCCTGCGATCATCAGATGCGCCTCGCCCGCCGCGATCTGGCGTGCAGCGACCAGCACGGCGTCCATCCCCGACCCGCACAGACGGTTGATCGTCGTCCCGGTCACCGACACGGGCAAGCCCGCAAGCAGGGCCGACATCCGTGCCACGTTGCGGTTATCCTCGCCCGCCTGATTGGCGCAGCCGAAGATCACATCGTCCACCGCGTCCCAGTCGACGCCGCCGTTGCGCGCCATCAGCGCCCGCAGCGGCACAGCGCCCAGATCATCGGCACGGACCGAAGACAGCGCCCCGCCGAAGCGGCCGATGGGCGTGCGGATATAGTCGCAGATATAAACGGGGGTCATTCAAAGCTCCGGAACGGTCAGGTCGACAACGGGCGCGGGCACGAGCATTTCCGCCCCTGTCAGGGCCTGCAATGCGTCAATCGACAGCGAAGGCAACTTTTCGCGCAAGACGAACCGTCCACCTTCGATGTCGATCACGGCGAGGCTGGAATATATCCGTGTCACACAGCCCACGCCTGTCAGTGGCAAAGAGCAGCGCTGCACCAGTTTCGGCTTGCCATCCTTGGTCACATGGTCGGTGATCACCGCCACCCGCTTTGCGCCATGCACAAGATCCATCGCCCCGCCCACGGCTGGCACGCCCCTTGGCCCCGTGGACCAATTCGCCAGATCGCCCGTCTCGGCCACCTCGTAGGCACCCAGGATCGCGACGTCGAGATGCCCGCCCCGCACCATCGCAAAGCTGTCGGCGTGGTGGAAGAACGCCGTGCCCGGCTTGATCGTCACAGCCTTCTTGCCTGCGTTTATCAGGTCCCAGTCCTCGTCCCCCGCGGGCGGAGCCTCGCCAAAGCCGAGAATACCGTTTTCAGTGTGAAAGATCGCCTCGCGTCCCGGTGGCTGGAATTTGGCGACCATCTCGGGAAAGCCGATGCCGAGGTTGACATATGCGCCGTCCTCGATGTCCTGCGCGGCGCGCCATGCGATTTGCGTGGGGGAAAGCTTCGCGGTCATTCGGCCACCTCGGGGTATCGGGCATTGGCGCGGTTCAGGATTTCTTCCTGCGCGGGGTTCGGCACCTCGACCAGACCCTGCACGAAGATGCCGGGGGTGATCACCGATTCAGGGTCGATCCCGCCCGCCTCGACGATGCGGCTGACCTGCACGATTGTTGCGGCGGCAGCGGTACACATCAGCGGGTTGAAGTTCCGCGCGGCCATCCGGTAGGTCAGGTTGCCCAAGCGGTCGCCCAGATGCGCCTTGACCAGCGCATAATCGGCCTTAAGCCAGCGTTCCTGCACATAGGCGCGCCCGTCGAACACCTCGACGGGTTTGCCCTTGGCTAGATCGGTGCCAAAGCTTGTCGGGGTATAAAACGCCGGAATGCCCGCCCCGCCCGCACGGATGCGTTCGGCGAGCGTCCCCTGGGGGACCAGTTCCAGCTCGATCTTTCCAGCCAGATACATCTCGGTGAAAACCACCGGATCGGCCGAGCGCGGGAACGAGCAGATCAGCTTCCTCACCATTCCCGCCTCGATCAGCGCCGCCAACCCGACATGCCCGTTGCCTGCGTTGTTGTTCACCACCGTCAGGTCGCGCGGGTGGCCCGTCGCCACGAAACGGTCGATCAGCGCGTGGATCAGCTCGATCGGCGCGCCCGATCCGCCGAAGCCGCCGATCATCACGGTCATGCCGTCCGATATCCCTGCCACTGCCGTGGCAAGGTCGGGAAGGGTCTTGTCCATCCGAAACCTCCAGTCCCGCGAGTCTGGCCGCAGGGTCGCATCAAGGCTTATCGCCGCTGGCCCCCTTTCGTCCATGCACGATGTGCGCTATGCATAATTTGTTGACATATCGCACGACAGGGCACGGGCATGGCGATCACCGAACGCGACATCATGGGCGGGTTGGCCAAAGGGCTCGCGGTGATCGAGACCTTCGGGACAGATACGCCGCGCCAGTCCATCACCGGGGTAGCCGCCGCCTCGGGCCTCGACCGTGCCACGGCCCGCCGCTGCCTGCTGACATTGGCCCATCACGGATATGCCGACTGGGACGGCAAGTTCTTCACCCTCACACCCCGGGTGCTGCGACTTGGAACGGCCTGCCTTGCCTCCATGCCGATGCCCGCCATCGTGCAACCGGCGCTTGATACGCTGTCCGACCGGATCGGTGAAAGCTCGTCGGTGTCGATCCTCGACGGGGCCGAGATCGTCTATGTCGCGCGTGCCGCGCAGCGCAAGGTCATGTCGATCAGCCTCATGCCGGGCAGCCGCCTGCCCGCCTATTGCACCAGCATGGGCCGCGTGATGCTTGCGGCATTGCCCGCACCGGCGGCGAAAGAGTTGATCGGGTCAGCTCCGCTGACGCCCCGCACACCCTATACCCTGACCGATCCCGAAGCGGTTGTTTCAGAGATCAGCAAAGTGCGCGAGCAAGGATTTGCCGTCATCGACCAGGAAGTTGAACTCGGTCTGTGCTCGGTCGCCGTTCCCTTGGTGAACGCTCGCGGTCGAGTCATAGCGGCGCTGAACGTCGGGCTCGCGGCCGGACCCGAGCCGATTGCCGATGTTGCGGCACGGCTCGTCCCCGAGCTTCGCAGCGTGGCCACCCAGTTGCGCGGGCTTTTGCGGTTTTAGAAACGCGGCGCACTCAAGGCAGGTGACGGAATGAAAGTCCAGCCTGACACGACTCATGGCCGGCTACTTCACACAGCCGGTCCGGCAAACCGTTCCGGAACTATAGTCCGCAACTTTCTCAAGTGATTGCATTATCGGGATTTTTGAATTGGTCGGAGCGAGAGGATTCGAACCTCCGACCCCCTGCTCCCGAAGCAGGTGCGCTACCAGACTGCGCTACGCTCCGACCGTGGGCAGGGGGTTACAGGCACCGCGCCGCCTTTGCAAGACCCCGCGCAAGATAGCGCGCCGAATTCAGCCACCCGACCGGCGCTCGAACAGCCGCAGCCATGCCCCGATGCGCGGTTGCATGCCCGTGTCCAGCCGCGAGCGGTTTTCCAGCACCGGACGGTTGGTCGAAACCGCAGGCGTCCCCTCGCGCAGCACGATATACATGCCCGAGGCAATGATGACCGCGCTGCCCAGAGCGGTGTTCCAGTCGAGCGACTCGCTAAAGAACAACCAACCGTAAAACACCGCCCACAGCATCTGCGAATACTGCATCGGTGCCACGATCACCGCAGGCGCAGCCCGATAGGCATAGATCGACAGCAAGCCCCCGATCAGCCCCATCGCCGCCATGGCCCCCAGCATCCCCAGATGTTCCAGCGGCATCGGTTCGTAAAAGAACGGCAGGGCCGCCCCCATCACCACGAAATTGGCGACCATAGGATAAAGCATAAGCACGATCGACCGTTCGGCCTTGCCCACCTTTCGCACGATGACCGACGTCAGCGCCCCCATGAACGCCGCCGACAGCGCCGCCAGATGGCCAAGGCTGAACTCCACCTCGCCCGGTTGCAGCACGACCAGCACACCCGCCAGACCCACGAAAACCGCGATGCCACGGTGAAAACCGATCCGCTCGCCCAGAAGCGGAATGGCCAGAAGCGTGATCAGGATCGGCATTGCGAAAAAGATCGCATAGCACTGCGCCATGGGCAGCACCGAAAAGGCATAGAACCCGCCCAACCCCGTCAGCACCGCCGAAACCGTGCGGATCGCCGTCCACCACGGATGTTTGGGGATCAGCGTGCCATCCGTGCGGTCGCTCATCAGCATGATGGTGATCAGCGGAAAGCCCAGCAGCCCCGCAAAGAAGATGATCTGGAACGGCGCATAGCTTGCCCCCAGCGCCTTCACGATCACATCATGCGTGGCGTAAACCCCGAATGAGGCAAGGGACAAAAGCGCGCCGCGCAGATTGCTGTGCATGGGATGTTCCGCTTGGGTGTGTGAAACCGTTACCACACCCTTTAGTCCTGCACACGCGGCAGGTGCAAGACGAAGGGGGCCGCAAACCGCCGCCCCCTTGCGTATCTTTGCCGATCAAAGCGACGCGTCGAGTGCGGCGATGATCGCATCGCCCATCTGGCTGGTTGACACCGGCACGCCGCCTTCGGGGCCCATCAGGTCTGCGGTGCGGACACCATCCGCCAGCACCTTTTCCACGGCCTTCTCGACCCGCGCGGCCTCGTCGCCCATGTCGAACGAATAGCGCAGCGCCATTGCAAAACTCAGCACGCAGGCGATCGGGTTCGCCTTGCCCTGCCCCGCGATGTCGGGGGCCGAACCGTGCACGGGTTCATAAAGCGCCTTGGGCCGCCCGTTCTCCATCGGCAACCCCAGCGACGCCGAAGGCAGCATCCCCAACGATCCGGTCAGCATCGCGGCCATGTCCGACAACAGGTCGCCGAACAGGTTGTCGGTCACGATCACGTCGAACTGCTTGGGCCAGCGGCACAGCTGCATCGCGCCCGCATCGGCATACATGTGGGTCAACTCGACATCGGCATATTCCTTGTCATGCACTTCCTGCACGACCTGCCGCCACAGAATCCCCGATTCCATCACATTGGCCTTCTCCATCGAGCAAACCTTGTTGTTGCGGCGGCGGGCGAGTTCAAACGCCGACCGCGCCACGCGGGCGATCTCGGATTCGGTATAACGCTGGGTGTTGATCCCCACGCGCTCGTTGCCTTCGGTGAAAATCCCGCGCGGCTCGCCGAAATAGACCCCGCTGGTCAATTCGCGCACGATGACGATATCCAGCCCCGCGACCACATCCTTTTTCAGCGACGAGAAATCGGCCAGCGCGTCAAAGCACTGCGCGGGGCGCAAGTTGGAAAACAGGTCCATCTCCTTGCGCAGCCGCAACAGCCCGCGCTCGGGCTTCACGCTGAAATCGAGCACGTCGTATTTCGGCCCGCCCACGGCGCCCAGAAGCACCGCGTCTACCTCTTGCGCCTTGGCCATGGTGGCATCGGTCAGGGGCGTGCCATGCGCGTCATAGGCGCAACCGCCCACCAGATCTTCGGTCACGTCAAAGGTAACGCCCCGCTTGGTGCCGAACCAGCCGATGATCTTCTTCACCTCGGCCATGACCTCGGGGCCGATACCGTCACCGGCAAGGATAAGGATGGAAGGGTTTGCCACGGCGCGCGCTCCTGCAAAACATCGGAAAAATCGTTGGCCCGTGGCCTAGCCGCTTGGCCCCGCGCGGTCAAGGCAACTGTCTGCTCCCGCTTGCCACGCAGCGTTGCCGGAAGGCTTCGTTAATACTTGTCAATCAAAGCTATCCAAAAGAATGGTTGCCCCGTTATTAGGGAATGCTACCTTTGCGGGGTTAGGGGTCGTTACGATGAAGATGTCAGTGGTGAAGGTCCCTCTTGGGCCCGAATTTATCTTGTACGAAGGCGAATTCTACGCCGTGACGCGGCATCGCATCATGCTCTTCTTCTACTTCGGCCTTGCATGCATGATCCTCGTCGCCACGATCGGCCGCGACAGCGATGTGCGTACACCCGAACTCACCCTTGCCGTAGCCACGATCGAGGTTTTCGCCGGCGTGCTGATCGTCGTGCTGTGCAAGCACGTGGCCGTCTGGTGGGCCAGACGCACCGGAACCATTCCCCGCGTCCGGATGGCCTGGGTTCTGGTGTTGACAGTCACCTGCGCGGTCGCCAGCGCCGATGTGCTCGATCCGTTCTTCTTCGGCATACCCCGTTCGACGCCCCTGCACTTCGCGATGAAGCTCGTGTTCTACATCGTCGTGACCGAGCTGCTGACCAGCATCATGATGCAGTACACGATGGGCTACATCCTCAGGGACCTGCGTAAGGACAAGCACTTCGCGGCAGACGGCGGCCTTCTCTTGCAATCCCCCGACGCGGCGGCCTGACAGGATGCAACGCAGACCTGACGTCCGATACGCCCCCGGCGTGACCCGTCCCGTGCAGGCGGACCGGCCATGACCGCACCCCCCGCCAACGGCGCGCTCACCTTGCATCTCCTCAGCCTCGGCAGGCTCCACATCCTGCCGGGCGAGATGCAGGTGATCGTGCTGCACCGGCATCTTCTGTCGCTTTACCTTGTCATCCTCTTCGTGCTCGTCGGCCTCGACACCAACGATGCCGCCCGCAGCCTGCCCGTCGAATTGCGCGGCGCGATCTACGTCTGCTCGATGACCGCCTTCATGCTCGCCGCGATGTCGGGCTTTGCGGCCTGCGCCCGTATCGCCAAAAGGCGCGGCTCTTTCTCGATCCACCTGTCGCCGATCCTCTTCGCCTCCACGCTCTGCTCGGTGATCGTGGGCGAGAGCTTGCTGCGGATGTTCGTGCCCGACTTCAGCGAAAACCTGACGCGGCTCACCCTTCTTTTGGTGTTCCATTACCTCGTCGCCGAACTTGCAGCCACCATCGTCAACCACCGGCTGATCCCCCTTATCCTGGCCGAGTTGCGCGGCCTTCCGATCCGCACGCTTGCCGAATCCGATCCCGCACTCTGGATGACCGAAACGCCCCGCACACCGGCGCGCCCGGCCCCGCCCCTGCCCGATGGGTTCCTCGAAGCCGACGGGGTCAGCTTTCCGTTTCAGGCGCTGATCCACCTGCAAGCGGACGGAAACTACGTCCATCTGCGGGCCAACGACCGCACGGCTCTGTTGCCCGGCCCGCTGTCCGATCTGGTAGGCCAGTTGCCGGACCCGCTGGGCATGCAGGTGCACCGCTCGCATTGGGTCGCCGCCTCGGCGCTGGTCGGCTGGCAGGCCAAGGGGCGCGATATCACCCTGCGCCTCAAGGGCGGCCAGACCGTTCCGGTCGCCGTCACCCGGCGGCATGCGGTCCGCAATTGGCTGACCGGCCTCGGCCTGCCGCGCAGCGATGCGCCGTGATGCGCCGCGCCTCGAAAAACCCGACGGGCGAAGGCCTGCACCTGCGCCTCGTCAATGGCGAAACCCTGCGGATGCGCCGGTTCGAATCCGCGCGCGCCATGTTGCACCGCTATCTGATCGCCCTTTACGTTCTGATGTGGATGGGCCTTACCCTGCTGGACCCGAGCGGCCAGTCCACCACGACCCCGCTCGGCATCAGATTGACGCAATACGGCGCGGGGGTTCTGGTCGTCGCCCTCGGCCTTATCGGCTTTTACACCCTTGCCGATGCGATCTTCGGCGGCAAAGGCCGCGCCGTCGTCATATCGCACTGGTATGTGGTGCTGACCGTCTCGGCACTCGGCCTTGCGGCAAGCGAGGCGACGGTCTTCTATCTGACAGGTGTGGAACGGATCAGCGCCAAGATCTTTGCCGTGCTGACGGTGTTCTACTTCGTCGTGATCGAGATTGCGTTGCAACTGGTGATCTGGCTGTTGCTGCCGCGCATCCTTCAGGAACTCCGCAAAGACCCCGCCATCTCGGAACCCGCCGCCCAGTCGCACGCGCGGCTCCAGGCGGGCGGGCACGACATCCCGCCCGAAACCATCCTGCACATCGAAGCGCAGGGCAATTACGTCGGCATCGTCACCGACACCCACAGCTACGACGTGCCCGGCCCTTTCTCGGCGCTGCTCGTCCAATTGCCCCAAGGGTTGGGCCTGCGCGTCCACCGCTCGCATTGGGTGGCGCGTCGTGCGGTTCTGGCACACCGGCGCAAGGGGCGCGAACTGGTGCTCGACCTCACCTTCGGCGGCGAGGCCAAGGTCGCGCTCCCCCGTCAGGCCGAGGTGATCGACTGGCTGGTCAAGACCGCCCCGAAGGCAGCACCAGATCGACCCATACCGGCCAGTGACGCGATGAAAGCCTGAGCGCAGCCGCCAGCCCCTCCGCCAGACCGTCCGGCCGAAGTACCCCCGCCCCCGCCACCGCCACCGCCCCCGCCCCCGCCTTCGCCCCCGCCACCGTCAGACCCGCCGCAGGCAGCACGTAATCCAGCCGCAGCGCACCAAGCGGCGGGCCATAATCCACCGTATCCTCTGCCCCCACCGGATCGGCCAGCCGCGCATCACCCAGCAGCGCCAGCAACGCGGCGGGCCGACCGTCCCCCTTTACCGGGTCCAGGTTGGCATCCCCCAAAAGCACGAACCGCGCGGGGGGGCCATGCCGATCCGCCCGTCCAGATAGGCCAGCCAGAACGCTGCCTCGTCATGGTTGCGCCGCCCGTTCCGGTCCTCGGGGCCGTCAAACACCGGCGGCGTCGCGTGCCACGCCCAAAGATGCAGCGCCCCCCCGTCCGGCAAGACCAGCGGCACATCCCAATGCCCCGTGGTCGAAAGCCGCTGCCCTTGCAGGTTCTGCGCCGCCATGTCTCCGGGCAATTGCGCGTCCGGCAGATCGCGCCACAACAGCTTCGAGAAATCCCGCACCCCGGCAACATCGACCGGCAGGCGCGACAGCACCGCCATTCCGCCCGCCCCGCGAAACTTGCCCCAGCCCTGCGCGTCCCGCGCCTCGCCCGACCGCCCGTTGCCGTCGATGTCCAGCCCCGTCGGCACGCCGGTGTTCGGGTTCAGCGCGAAACGGTAGCCGTAAGCTACCCCGCCCTTGGCCAAAGCGTCCCTGAACGCATCCAGCGCCGCCAGCCCCGCGTCATGGTCAAATCCGGTCAGCAGCACCACATCGGCATCCAGCGCCGCCAGCACCGCGACCGATGCCAGAACCTGCGCGTCCTTGCCGCCCGTGATGTCGCGCAAAAGCAGCCCCGGCCCGTCCCGTTCCAGCCCGATGTTCCAGGTGGCGACGCGCAACCGTTCCTCGGCCCCCGCCCCGCCCGCCAGTGGAAAGGCCAGCATCGCCAGCGCGATCAGGCCGCGAAGAATGCCTCGTCGTAGGCCAGCGCCGAAGCCCGCCGCTTCTGGCGCACCATCTGCGCCACGCGCAGCATCGCCACACCGCGCAACACCAGCGAAGCCGGAATGAAAACCCATGCCGCCATTGTCCATATCAGCGTCTGCGGCGACAAGAATGCCTCGGCCCCGATCCCGCCCAGCCCGAAACGCACCACCGCCGGGATCACGAATGGCAGGAAAAACCCTAACAAAAGGTTAATCCCCGCATCGCGCCGCAAGCGGCTGACAACATCCTTGCCCGTCGTCGGATCAAAGGTCGGCAGGTTTACCCAGACGTTGAACGCCTGCCCCCGCCACGGCCACCCCGCGCTGACCAGCAGCAAAACCACAAGCCCGGTCCCGCAGAACCCCACTGCATAGGCCAGCCCCGCCGCCGACCGCAGCGCAGGCCATGCGACACTGTCGATTCCGCCTTCCAGCAACAGGGCCGCCATCCGCACCGGACTGCCGTTGAAATCCAGCATATGTCCGAACAAGGCGCCAACCGCCGACACCAACCCGCCCAGCGAACCGGGCGCCACCTCGTCGCGCTCGACAAGGCTCAGCAGCGCCACCACAGCAAAGAGCAGACCGAAGCGGCAGGAATTGAACGGCGGCGCATCACGGAACTCGATCAGGCTCGGCGCTTCGGCCTTGTATTCGAAAAAGATCATCAGCCCGACGAACAGCGCCACCAATGCAGCCATCTGTTTGGAATCGACCGAAACCCCCGGCAAGACAACCGAAGGCAGGACGGCCAAAGCCATCACCAGTATCGCGCGGATGATCGCGCCGGGAAGCCGCGAAACCACTGCCTTGCCACCTTTCGCCGTCCCTGACCTTGCGCTGTGCTGCAAGTGCCGGTCCGGTCATTATCCGCCCCTTCGGGCGTCTGCCTCATTCTTGCCCCAATTAAGCCAAAATGCGGCCTTGCTGGCAACTGCCCGCAGCACCTGCGCCCGCCATCGCGGCGAAAGGACGAAAAACTGTCGCCCAATTGCATCAAATCGTTAACGAAAAGGGGCCGCCCTTTCGGACAGCCCCCCATCTTGCGCGGATTGATCGCTCAGGCCCAAGGCCGCGTCATCGCCGCTTTCGCCTCGTAGCTGTCGATCGAAGCCGCCTTTTCCAGCGTCAGCCCGATGTCATCGAGCCCGTTGATCAGGCAATGCTTGCGATGCGCGTCGACGTCAAAGCCGAACACCTGCCCGTCACTGGTGGTGACAGTCTGGCTTTCCAGATCGACCGTCACCCGCGCATTCGCCCCCTTCTTCGCATCCGCCATCAGCACATCGACCACCTCTTGCGGCATGACGATGGGCAGGATGCCGTTCTTGAAGCAGTTGTTGAAGAAGATGTCGGCAAAGCTGGTCGAAATCACGCAGCGGATGCCGAAATCGAGCAAGGCCCAAGGCGCATGTTCACGGCTCGACCCGCAACCGAAGTTGTCGCCCGCCACAAGGATTTCAGCCTTGCGGTAAGCAGGCTGGTTCAGCACGAAATCCGGGATTTCCACCCCGTCCTGGGTGAAGCGCATCTCGTCGAACAGGTTCTTGCCAAGCCCAGACCGCTGGATGGTCTTCAGGAACTGCTTGGGAATGATCATGTCCGTGTCGATATTGACCAGCGGCATGGGTGCAGCAATGCCGGTCAGCGTGGTGAATTTCTGCATGGCTTACACCCCTTCCGTCATCAATTCGCGCACGTCCGTCAACCGGCCCGTGATCGCCGCCGCCGCCGCCATTCCGGGCGACAGCAGATGCGTCCGCCCGCCACGGCCCTGACGCCCCTCGAAGTTGCGGTTACTGGTGGCCGCACAGCGCTCGCCGGGTTGCAACTGGTCGGGGTTCATCGCCAGACACATGGAACACCCCGCCAGACGCCATTCGAAACCGGCGTCGATGAAGATCTGCGCCAGCCCCTCTTCCTCGGCCTGCGCGCGCACGAGGCCCGAACCCGGAACCACCATCGCCCGCTTCACGGCAATCTTCTTGCCCTTCAAAATCGCCGCAGCCGCTCGCAAATCCTCGATCCGGCCATTGGTGCAAGACCCGATGAACACGGTGTCGATCTCGATGTCGCTCAGCTTCTGGCCCGGCGTCAGGCCCATATATTCAAGGCTGCGCTTGACCGCATCGACCTTGCCGCCGGTGAAATCGTCGGGGCTGGGCACGACGCCGGTGATCGGCAATACATCCTCGGGGCTGGTGCCCCATGTCACCACGGGCGCGATATCCTCGCCCTTGATCGTCACGACCTTGTCGAAATGCGCGCCCTCGTCAGTAAACAGCGTCTTCCAATAGGCCAAAGCCGCTTCCCACTTCGCCCCCTTGGGCGCATGCGGGCGACCCATGACATAGGCGAATGTCTTTTCATCCGGCGCGATCAGACCGGCGCGCGCGCCACCCTCGATCGCCATGTTGCAAACCGTCATGCGGCCTTCCATCGAAAGCTCGCGGATCGCTTGGCCGCAATATTCGATGACATAGCCGGTACCGCCCGCCGTGCCGGTCTCGCCGATCACCGACAGCGTGATGTCCTTGGCCGTCACGCCGGGGCGCAACGATCCGGTGATTTCCACCTTCATGTTCTTGCCCTTGCGCTGGATCAGCGTCTGGGTGGCCAGCACATGCTCCACTTCCGACGTGCCGATCCCGTGGGCGAGCGACCCGAACGCGCCATGCGTGGCCGTGTGGCTGTCGCCGCACACCACCGTCATCCCCGGCAAGGTCCAGCCCTGTTCCGGCCCGACGATATGCACGATGCCTTGGCGCACATCGGATACGGGATAATAATTGATCCCGAAATCCTTGGCGTTCTTGTCCAGCGCCGCCACCTGAATCCGGCTGTCTTCCGTCATCGTCGCCGCATTGGCGCGGTCAAGCGTGGTGGGCACGTTATGGTCCGGCACCGCGATGGTCTTCTCCGGCGCACGCACGGTGCGCCCCGTCATCCGCAGCCCTTCAAAGGCTTGCGGGCTCGTCACCTCATGCACGAGGTGGCGGTCGATATACAGCAAACATGTGCCGTCTTCGGCCTGATGAACGACATGGTCGTCCCAGATCTTGTCATAGAGTGTACGCGGAGCAGCGGTCATGGCTCTCTCTCGGATTATGAATGGGCAAAGGGTCAGACGGGCACGCAAAGGCGTGCAAAGGCGGACTTCCTAGCGAAGTCGTGCCAGAATAGACCGGCTTTCGCGGCTGAAGCGCCACGGCAGGCGCGCACGGTCATCCATGTCGAAAAAGCGTATCATGGCGCGCTTGATACGCTCGAATCCCCGGCGAGGCAAGCTAGCTGTAAAGCGGCAAGGCAAAGGTGCTACCATGCAGATACTCTGGCTGGGCCTCTGGCTCGTGATGGCAGGAACGGCGATGGCAGATCAGCAAAAGCACAAGGGCTACGAGATGCCGCCCTACACGGTCGAGTCCGTGGCGGACGGGGTCGAACTCCGCCGCTACGGCCCGCATGTGGTGGCCGAGGTGACGGTGACGGGCGACCGCAGCACGGCGATAAGCCGCGGCTTCCGCGCGCTGGCAGGCTATATCTTCGGCGGCAACGAAGGGGGCGAGAAGATCGCCATGACCGTCCCCGTGGCACAAACTCCGGCAGGCGGCGACAGATGGACCGTGCAATTCACCATGCCCGGCGCCTATGGCGTCGAAACCCTGCCCGTCCCGCGCGACGCCGCCGTGAAACTGCGGCAAGTGGCAGGCGACCGCCAAGCCGTCGTCACCTTCTCGGGCCTGCCCCAGACCGCCGACATGGAAACCCGCGCCGCCAAACTCCGCGACTGGATCGCCGCGCGCGGCTTGACCGTCACCGCTGGCCCGCACTACCAGTTCTACGACGCCCCCCTGACCCTGCCCTGGCGCCGCCGCAACGAAGTGTCCTTCAGCGTCGAGTAGCCCCCGACCACGATTTTTCTGCGAAAAATCTGGCGCCCCCTCCGGCAGGGTCGATGCCTGTCGCAACCGAAGCAAGGGGGGCCAGCCCCCACGATCGGCAGGCCGATCGTCCCCCCGGGATATTTGGGCAGCGTGAAAGCGAAAGAGCCAGCACCTTTTCACCCTTGTCCAAATACTCAAACTCCGACCGTTGCCACAGGCGGCACGGCCCAAAGGTTCGCGGGATTTTTCGCAGAAAAATCGGGCTGGCCGGTGGCATCGGGCGTCAGCCACGGGCGCAGCAGGGCAAGTGGATGGCTCCGCAGCGTCAGCCGCATCGCGATGTAATCCTCGACCACCGCCTCGCCCGCCGTCAGCGCGGCAAAGGCGACCGCCGGTTCGACGATGCCTTCGCCGTCCATATCGCCCGCAAAGAGCGGCAGCACCGGCCCCTTCGACAGCCCCCGCGCCGCCCAGAGCGCGTCGCGCCGCGACAGGCCGAGGTTGGCGAAGCAATCGGCCTCGGCCAGACGGGTCAGCATCGCGGGCGCCACGCCCGCACGGCGCCAGACATCTTCGACCGTCAAAAAACCGTTGCCCCGGGCCTGCACGATCCAGCAGGCCTCCTCTTCGGACATGCCCCGGATCTGGCGAAATCCCAGACGCAGAGTTAGCGCGCCCTCGGCGGTGCGCTCCATGATATTGTCCCAGTCGCTTGCGTTGATGCAGGGCGGTCGCACGATGACCCCGTGTTCGCGCGCATCCCGCACGATCTGGGCGGGGGCGTAAAACCCCATCGGCTGCGAATTCAGCAGCGCACAGGCGAAGATGCCGGGATGGTGCCGCTTGAGCCAGGCGCTGGCATAGACCAGATGCGCGAAACTCGCCGCATGGCTTTCGGGAAAGCCGTAGCTGCCGAAGCCCTCGATCTGCGCAAAACAGCGCGCCGCGAAATCGGCGTCATAGCCATTGGCTTGCATGCCCTGCAGGAAGCGGTCGTGGAATTCGCTGACCGAGCCATGCTTCTTGAAGGTGGCGAGCGACCGGCGCAGGCGGTCGGCTTCGGTGGGGGTGAAGCCCGCGCCGATGATGGCGATCTGCATCGCCTGTTCCTGAAACAGCGGCACGCCCAGCGTCTTGCCCAGCACGCGCCCCAGCGCATCGGAAGGAAAGGTGACGATCTCTTGCCCGTTCCTGCGCCGCAGATAGGGGTGCACCATGTCGCCCTGTATCGGGCCGGGCCGGATGATCGCCACCTGTATCACAAGGTCATAGAAACTGCGGGGCCGCATCCGGGGCAGGAAATTCATCTGCGCCCGGCTTTCCACCTGAAACACCCCCAGACTGTCGGCACGGCACAGCATCTCGTAGGTTTCGGCATCCTCGCGCGGCAGGCTGGCCAGCGTATAGCCGGTGCCATGGTGCTGCTGCACAAGATCGAACGCCTTGCGGATGCACGACAGCATGCCCAGCGCAAGGATATCGACCTTGAGTATCCCCAGCGTGTCGATATCGTCTTTGTCCCAGCAAATCACCGTGCGGCCTTCCATCGTGGCGTTCTCGATAGGCACCAGTTCGTCCAGCCGCCCCTCGGTGATGATGAAGCCCCCGACATGCTGGCTCAGATGCCGCGGAAACCCCTGAATCTCGTCGATCAACTGCAACGCCTGCATCAGGCGGCGGTCGGTCGGGTCCAGCCCGATCTCGGCAAGCCGCGCTTCGGTCATCTGCCCCGCCCCGCCCCAGCCCCAGATCTGGCTCGACATCGCGCCCAGCACATCTTCCGACAGGCCCATCGCCGCCCCCACCTCGCGCACCGCCCGCTTGCCGCGATAATGGATCACCGTGGCGCAAAGCCCCGCGCGATGCCGCCCGTAGCGGGCATAGATATGCTGGATCACCTCTTCCCGCCGCTCGTGCTCGAAATCCACGTCGATATCGGGCGGCTCGTTCCGCGCTTCGGAAATGAACCGCTCGAACACCATCGTCCCCACCTCGGGCGAGACGGATGTCACCCCCAGCGCATAGCAGACGATGGAATTGGCCGCCGACCCGCGCCCCTGGCACAGGATGCCCCGGTCGCGGGCAAAGGCCACGATGTCATGCACGGTCAGGAAATAGGGCTCGTAGTGCAGCTTGCCGATCAGGGAAAGTTCATGCGCCATCTGCGCGCGCACCTTTTCGGTCGCGCCCGCCGGATAGCGCCAGTCCAGCCCCTCCCACGCCAGCCGCGCCAGACGCCCCGCCGCGGTTTCGCCGCCCGTCACCTCGGACGGATATTCATAGCGCAACTCGTCAAGCGAGAAGACCAGTCGCGCCGCAATCTCGCCCGACCGGTGCACCGCGTCCTCATGCCCCGCGAACAGGCGCAGCATCTCGGCTTCAGATCGCAGGCGCTGCTCGGCATGGGGCAGGGCATGGCGCCCCAGCGTGTCGATGGTGCGCCCCAGCCGGATCGCGGCCAGCACATCGGCCAGCCGCCGCCGCCCGCCATGGTGCATCATGGGTGCTGCCGAGGCAACAAGCGGCATCCCCTGCGCCGCAGCCAACCGCGCCAAACGGCCAAAGCGCGGCCCGTCCTGCCCGTCATAGCGCGGCGCGGCAAGCAGGCTGCATTGTGCCGGAAACGCCGCCACCAACCGCCGCGCAACCGCTTGCCACGCCGCCCGCTGCCCGTGCGGGGGCGGATGGATCAGCATCTCGATCCCCTCACCCCACTCAAGCAGGTCATCCGCGCCCAACAGGCAACTCCCCTTCGCCGTCGCCAGCCGGCCCTTCGAGATCAACCGGCACAGCCGCCCCCATGCCGCCCGGTCGCGCGGCAACGCGGTCAGGGTGAAGCCGTCCATCAGCCGCAGCCTTGCCGCAGGGATCAGCCGGATCGGGGCAGGCAACCCCGCCTCGGCCGCCAGCCGCGCCAGTTCCCGTGCGCGGCCATGCGCCCGCACGATCCCCGCGACCGAATTCTCGTCGGCCACCGCAAGCGCGGGCAACCCCATCTCGGCGGCACGCGACATCAACTCCTCGGGGTGCGACGCCCCGTGAAGGAATGTAAAGTTGGACAGGGCGGACAGCTCGACGAAGGGCATGTGGCAGCATGAGTCGAAAGGAACATTACAGGAACATCCTAACGCGCGCGCCACCCGATGGCGAGTCCGCCAGCGCAGGCAGCCTTTCCCAAGGATGGTGGGTGCAAAGCACCCACCCTACGCCCCGCAGCGCCACAACGCCCCGCACCACAACGCCCCGCAGGCCCCACTTCCTTTCGGCCTGCCGCTCGGGTCACCGGATCGGACCGCCAAGGTTTACACACCCCCAGCGCATGGCCAAGGCGCGCAACAGGGCGCCCCCAAAAAGCCTATGTGCGGCACCATCCGGCGCAGCCGCCCACCGCGAATGCTCTGCCAAACCTGAGGCACCCTGCCAATGATGGCTGCGACTGCACCGCCAGCCATCCGGCCCTGGCCAGCGACCGACACCGCCGCCGCATGGACCAGCCCACCCCGCAGGATAGCCCGCAGAATTGCCCACCGCTGCCGCCGCAGAGGTAAAGGGCAAGGCGCGCACTACACCCGGCAAGCCCGCCCCAGCGCCACGGCAGCCAAACGCTTGCGCCGAACGGCGATCCCTCTCCTCCAGCCCCCGTCCCGACAGCCCCGGCCTCACCGCGCCCCGCCGAAGCCCGGCACCACCTCGGTCACGCACCTCCCGTCGACATCCTCGGCCCACCGCGCCAGTTCCACCCCACCCGCCGCCGCATAGAACAGCCCGACTCGCAGATTGCCCGCCACCACCGTGGCGGTGAAGCCCCCCACGCACAGCCCGTCCAGCAATGCCCGACCCGCCCCCCGACAGCCCACCCCGGACACAGGCTTGCACCACGCGGCTACCTAGCCCCCCGTCCCGACAGCCCCGGCCTCACCGCGCCCCGCGAAACCCAAGCACCCCCTCGGTCACGCGCATCCCGTCGATATCCTCGGCCCACCGCGCCAGTTCCACCCCACCCGCCGCCGCATAGAACCGCCTGACCCGCAGATTGCCCGCCACCACCGTCGCGGTGAAAGGCCCCGCGCGCACCCCGTCCAGCAAGGCACGACCCAGCCCCTGCCCCTGCCACGCGCGCAGCAGATAAAGCGCGCAAAGCTCCTCGGCTCAGCCCCCCGCCAACCCCGCCTCGCGCTGCGGACGCATCATCGCAAACCCCGCCTGCGGCAGGCACAAAACCCGCCCCCAGCCACCGCTGCCATTGCGCCCGGCGCAGCGCCAAGCCGTAGCGCGCAATCTCCGTCGCGGGCGGCAGCGCGCCATAGGTCTCGGCCCGACAGGCCACATGCAGCGCCGCCAACGCTTCGGCATCTTCCGGACCGGCCTTACGCAATTCCACCCCTTACCCCCTTCTCCTTGGCCCAAATATCCCGGGGGTCCGGGGGCTGGCCCCCGGCCAACCGACGGCCCAAGCCCCAGCCCCGTAGGGTGGGTGCTCTGCACCCACCCCCCTCAGCGCAGCCGCCCCAGCAGCTCCAGACTGGGATACCCGTCCGCCACCATCCCGACCGACCGCTGGAACGCCCGCACCGCCGCCACCGTCTTCGGACCGATCTTGCCGTCCACCCCGCCGGTGTCATAGCCGGCACGGCCCAGCCGCTCCTGCATCTCCTGCCGCTCTGCAAAGCTCAGCACACGGTCCTCGCGCGGCCATGCGGCACGGATCGGCCCGCCGCCGCGCAAGCGGTCGGCCAAATGGCCGATCGCGATCACATAGGCATCCGCCGCATTATACCGCTCGATGGCGCGAAAATTACCAAAGATCAGGAACGCCGCCCCCCGCGCCCCCGCAGGCAGCAGGATCGACCCCACCCCGTGGTCGGGCAGCGCCTGCCCTTGGGCCGTCCGCACACCCAGCGCCTGCCATTCGGCCACCGGCCGCTCGCCGGTCAGCCCGTAGTCGAACCCTGCAGGCAGCGCCACCTCCACCCCCCAGGGCCGCCCCGTCTGCCAGCCCGACCGCGCCAGATAAGCCGCTGTCGAGGCCAAGGCATCGGCAGGATCGTCAGACCAGATGTCGCGCCGCCCGTCGCCGTCGAAATCCACCGCAAAGGCCTGATAGCTCGACGGGATGAACTGCGTATGCCCCATCGCCCCCGCCCAACTGCCCCTGAACGCCCCCAGCCGCACATCGCCCGCCCCCACATCGCCCGACTGCACGATCCGCAGCGCGTCGATCAGTTGCGCTTCAAAGAACGGCCCGCGCCGCCCGTCATAGGCCAGCGTGGCCAAAGCCTCGATCACCGGAATGTCGCCGCGGTTCTGCCCGTATGACGACTCCAGCCCCCAGACCGCCACCACCACCTCGCGCTCGACCCCGTACCGCGCCTCGATCCGGTCGAGCAACCGCCCATGCAAGCGCAGCGCGTCCTGCCCGTTGCCGATCCGCGTGTCGGAAACCGCACGGTCCAGATACTCCCAGATCGGGCGCACGAATTCCGACTGGTTGCGGTCCTTGTCGATCACATCGGCATTGTAGCGCAGCCCGCGCAACGCCTGCGCCAGCGTCGCGTCCGAAATCCCCGCCGCCCGCGCGCGCGGCACGAACCCCTGCACCCAATCGGCAAATCCCGCCTGAACCCCCTCGGCCATCGTCCCCCCGCTCGCAGCCTCTGCCGCAGCCTCTGGCACCAGACCCTGCGCCAGCGCGGGGGGCGAGGCAAGGCCACCCGCCCCCCAAATCGCCAACCAAAAGCACAGCCCGACCCCTCGCCGCGTCCCCCGCATCTTCCGCCCCCCGCCGCGCTCTCGGCCACCCGTCAGCCCCCGCTTGGCCAAAGGCTACCCCAGCCCCCGCCTTGCGCAAAGCGATGCCGTTCCACGCCAAGCAGGTTGCCGCCGGTCCACTCGTCCCACAGCCCCCTTGCCACAACCCCAAGGCGCAGCCATCTTGTCCGTATCGGTACGAGTTGTTCGGGATAAAAGTAATGAGTGCGCCGGAAAGACCCCTTCTGGGGGCAAACCACCTGTATTACGGCGACAACCTGCGCGTCCTGCGCGACAGCATCCAGACCGAAAGCGTTGACCTGATCTACCTCGACCCGCCGTTCAATTCCAACGCGGGCTACAACATCCTGTTCAAAGGCCCCGAGGGCAGCACCAGCGCCGCGCAGATCGAGGCTTTCGACGACACATGGCACTGGAACGACAGCGCCGAGGAAGCCTTTGGCGATGTGATGCGCTCCGGCAATGCCGCAGCCAGCACCATGCTGCGGGCGATCCGCTCGTTTCTGGGCGACAACGACATGATGGCCTACCTCGCCATGATGGCCGTCCGCCTGATCGAGCTGCACCGCGTCCTGAAACCCACCGGCAGCCTCTACCTGCACTGCGACCCTACGGCGAGCCACTACCTCAAGATTTTGCTGGATGCGGTGTTTGGGGCGGAAAACTATGTAAACGAAATTAGTTGGCATCGCACGACTGCGAAGGCTGACTATAAACAAGGCGCAAAACATTTCCCACGGGTCCGTGACGTTATCTTACGCTTCAAAAAAGCGGGGAAAGGCCAGATAATTTTTCAATCAGCCGTTCACAGGCTATGATGCGACATACGTTGATACTAAATACAGACACCGAGATGAGAACGGACGGCTTTATCGTTTGGATAATCTTACAGGACCGGGCGGAGCGTCGAAAGGTAACGCCTTTTATGAAGTCATGGGAGTTTTCCGCCATTGGCGCTATTCACGCGAAAACATGGAAGCCTTGATCGAAGAAGGGCGCATAATTCAAACTAAGCCCGGCGGTGTTCCACAATACAAACGGTATTTGGATGAGATGCCCGGCGTCCCCTGTTCAGACGCATGGGATGATATCCGACCGATCAACTCCCAAGCCCAAGAACGCCTAGGCTACCCCACCCAAAAACCCGTGGCCCTGCTCGAACGCATCCTGAACGCCTCGTCCAACCCCGGCGATACCGTGCTTGATCCGTTCTGTGGCTGCGGCACCACCGTCCATGCGGCGCAGAAACTCGGTCGCCGCTGGATCGGGATCGATGTCACCCACCTTGCCATCGGCCTGATCGAAAAGCGCCTGCGCGATGCCTACCGCGACATGCCCGAACAGCTCGTCTTCATCACCCACGGCGTCCCCCAAGACCTCGAAGGTGCCCGCAACCTCGCCCGCCGGGGCCGCGACAATTCGGCCCATTATTTCGAGTTCGAGAAATGGGCGCTCGCCCTGATCGGCGCGCAGCCGGGCAACCTGTCCAAGCGCGGGGCCGACAAGGGGATCGACGGCAACATCTGGTTCGGCCCCAAACACGAAGGCCGCGCCATCGTGTCGGTCAAGGCGGGCGACAATGTCGGCGTGGCCCAGATCCGCGACCTGCGCGGCGTGATCGAACGCGAAGGCGCGCAGGTGGGCATCTTCCTCACCCTCACCGAACCCACCAAACCCATGGTCACCGAAGCGGCAGGCGCGGGCCAATACCAGCTTGCAGGCTTCCCCGCCGTGCCCCGCATCCAGATCGTCACCATCGAAGAGGCCCTTTCCCTGCGTGACCGCGCCCACCGCCTGCCCGCCGCCCGCAACGACACCTTCAAACGCGCCGCGGCCGAGGTGGACAGCACCGCCCAAGGCACCCTGTTCTGAACCGCCACAGCCCACCGCAGCCCACCGCAGCGCCAAAAGAAAAAAGCGCAGCCCCCAAGGGCCGCGCCACACTCGTAAATTCACTAACCTTTGCGGCGCGGTCAGTGCCGCCGGAACGCCACGATGGTTTCCGCCGCATCGCGCGACATGCCAAGCTCGCGCCCGATCTCCTCGGCCTCGATCCCGCTTTGCGCCAGTGCTATGGCCTGCTCGATCATCCGCTCGCCCGCCAGCCATTCCACATCCGACTTCAGGCCAAGGATCTCGGTCCTGAGGTCGGCCAGCGCATCGGCCTGCGCCTGCGACTGGGCGGTCAGCAACCCCTCGACCCGCGCCGCCACATGCTCGGCCATATGCGCGGCCCCCTCGCCCACAGCCACAGGCGCCACGGGCACAGCCGCCGCCACAAGGCGCTGACGGCCCCGCAGCCGCAGGCCCGGCCCGAAAAGGCCCAACCAGACAAGGGAAACCCCCGCCAGCAAAGTGGCAAGGATCGCAGCGGTCACGCCAAGGCTCATCGGTCTATGCTCCGGTTCGGTCAGGTCTTGGTCCGGCCCTGTCTGGCCGATCCGTCTTGGGGGCAGTCAAGCAATAATCAGGCCATCATCTTCACGAAATCCTGAAACAGGCTCTCGGTGATCTTGTCGAGGTCGACGGGATACTTGCCCTCCGAAATCGCCTCCTTGATCTTCGAGACGATCTCGAGGTCGATCGGCGGTCCACCCGACAGTTCGGCAGGCAGCGCGGTCGCCCCCGCACTCAGCGCGACAGTATCGCCGCCGGGCTTGGCCACCGCACCGGCAGCCGGTCCGGCATTGGGTCCGGCGATGGACGGTCCGACATCTTCACCCGGTTTGGCGATCCGGGGTCTTGGCGTAAAGGACGAGATAAGATCAACCATGAGAGCCTCCGTTTAGCCCGTTAACGGCACGCGCTCAGCGCATGTTAGTCTGCGCGGTCACAATATTCCGTCCGGTCACCAGCGCCTTCACCTCGCGGCGGCTCGACAGGTTGACGACACGGATCACATCGCCAAGCTGCCCGTCCTCCAGCGCCTCGGCAGGGGCCGAAACCGCCAGCCCCCCGGCCTCGGCGGTCAGCGAAAGCGGGTTGCCCGTTTCCACCAGCCAATCGGGTTCCAACTGCCGCACCAGCACCGCCTGCCCCTCGCCCAGATGCGCCCGCGCCCGCCGCCCCACGACCGCCGCCGGATCGGTGAATATCCCGTCAACCGACCGCGCGCCCATCGGTCGCAACGCAACATCCCCCGCCCCGATCAAAGCCCCCTTGGCGACCGACCGCACCAGCGTCACCACCGGCGGCCCACTTGCCGCTTCTGCACCCCCGTTAGAAACCACCCCCCCGGGCCGCGCCCCCGTCCGGATCGCCCGCACCCATGCAGGGGAAGCGCAACGCACTTCCGCCGTGGCCCAGTCGCCGCCGCGCGGGCTGACCACGGGATCATTCGCGCAAGCCGGATAGGCCCGCACCGGATCGGCAAAGGCAGGCGCATCGGCCACCCCCGCCCCCGCCATCGCCGCGCGCACCATGCGCCCGACCTCGGCCCCCGGCACGCCCTCGGGCCAGCCCGCCAAAGCGGGTTGGGCGACCAGCGTCAAGATCACCGCCACCCGCAACATCGCTAAAGCCCCGTCTCGACAAACCGCACCGGACGCCCCGCAAAGGCACGCGCCGGACGGTTCGGGTCGAGCGGCCTCAGCGTCACGCCATTTGCCGAAAGCCCCGTCACCTCCAGCATCTCGGTCGAGGCATCGCCATCGGCGGTAAAGGCGATAGCGCCCATCGTCAGCCCCTGCCGCCGCCCCACCGGCGCGCTGATCGCCCCGCCCGAAACCGCCAGATGCGTCAACACGGGCTTGCACGTCTCGACGTCCAGCAATTCCGTCATGGCGCGGTCCAGCCCCGCCGTCAGCTTGGCCGCCATCTGCCGGCGGTTCGGCTCGACCAGCACGGCGGCACGCCCCAGCACCGAAGGCCCCGGCAGCGCCACCTGCCGCGCAACCACTGCCCGCGTCACCTCGCCATTGCCGCCGATCAGCACCAGCTCCATCTGCAACTCCAGCGCGGCCCGCCGCCCCGCAGCGCCCACATCCAGCCGGATCACCGGCACGAAACCATGCTCGCCCGCCCCCAGCCGCACCGACCCGCGCGTCAGCACGGTGTAATCCAGCCGCTCGCGCGCCTCGGTCATGTCGGGCAACGCGCGATCCGTCACCCGCACCACCTCGACCATCGGATGCCGCTGGACCTGCCGCACCAGATCATTCGCCACCTCTTGCGCCAGCGGCACCGCCCACGCGGGCGCATAGGGCGACACCTCGATCTGCGGCGCATAGGCCGCAATCGCCATGCGCCGCCGCGACTGGCACGCGCCCTCGGCCCCCAGCCCGACCCGCGCCTGTATCGTCACCTGCCACGTGTCACCGTTCCGCACCGCCGACAGCAGGCGATGCTCCTTCACCCGTCCCACGGGCCGCACGATCAGCATGTCAGACGTCACGACCGACCGGTCCACCGCCGTATGCGCGCGCACATCCGCCCCACCCGACAGCGCCGCCATCAAAAGCGCATCCGCCACCGCCCGCCGCTTGGCGCTCGCCTGATCCTCGGCCCCCGACTGCACGGCAAATCCGGTAGCCTCGATCCACAGATCGCCCGCCCGCACCGGAGCGGCAAAAACCATAAACAGAACCAGCCAAAGCCGCATCAGATCCGCCCCTTCAGCGCCCGCACGATATAGGCGACCGTATCGCGGTCCAATTCCATCTCGACCTCGTAGCTGTCGCTGCCCGAGGCCGTGACGCGCAGCGTCCGCGCCCCGCGCAAGGTGCCCTGCACCACGGCGTTCAGGCTGTCATCGGCCACCACCGCATCGCGCACCGTGGTCGTGCCGGAAATCCGCACGCCATGCACCTGCTCGGTCAGGTCGCGCAACGCATCGACCCTCGCCGCCCGTATCGCCATCAGCCGCTTCTCGTTCTGCGTCTTGCCCGGCTGCCCCGCGATCTGCGCGAACCCAAGACCCTTGAGCGAAGGCACATCCGGCGCAAACATCATCGGCGGCGCCACCACAGCCGCAGCCCCAGACCCGCCCACCGCAGGCGCCGCCAGCCGGTCCGCCGCATCCAGATCGTCCTTGATCCCGGCCAATTGCACCGTGTTTTCCCGCGCATCCAGCGGCAAAGCCGATTTCGCCGTCGGCGCAGCCGTCGCACAGCCCATCAGGGCAAGCGGAACCAAAAGGAATATCGAACGCATGTCAGCTCTCCGGATCGCATGATCCCCCCGCGCTGCAAACCGCGTGCCACCGCCAACCATCGCAAAAAGGCGGCTTTGCGCCCCCTTGGGCGCAAGCGCCTCACCCCCGGGATATGCAGGATGAGAAAAAGCAGCAGTCCGCCGCGCCTTCACGCTCGCCCAAATATCCAAGGCAACCGCAGGTGCCCGTCACAACCCGGATCGGATCGCCCGCCGCCGCAGCCACCACCAGCCGCGCAGCCCGCCGGTCAAAAGAACCATGCACAGCACCGGCACGATCAGGTCCGTAAAGATCGTGATCCTCACCAGCACGACATCCGGCGCCGACTGCCACGTCGCGAAAGCCGCCAACAGGCAAAGCAGGAACCAGGCCACGACGGCAACCGCCGCAAAGGGCACCCACGCCGCACGCCCCGCCCTCATCCGGAAGGCGACAGCAACAAGCACAACCGCTGCCACCACGCAGGCTGCCAGAAACCCGACCGACCGGTCAGGCCGCACCGCCTCCAGAACCGCCCGAAGCGCCGCACTTGCGCCAACCAGCAACACCGGCAGGCCGGCCATCCTGACTGCGTAAATGGCTGTCGGCCCATCCACCACCGGCAACCGGAAACCAAAAAAACCGCTCACGCGCTTACCGTCACACCCGTCCAACTGACACGACCGTAACGGCATGGACCCAAACGGACAATCCATCCGCAAGCCCGGCCCCTCCACCGCGCAAGCCGCGTCGCATCACCACCTTCCCCCGACTTCACGCCCCGACTTCACGCCCCGAATTCACCCGGCGAAAATACTCTCGGGGGGGCGCGCAAGCGCCGAGGGGGGCGGAAAGCCCCCCTTCCTTCGCCGGAGCGAAGCGAGAGGAAAGGCTTGCGGCGGCACGCCGCTCCGCATGGTCCGGCAGCGGCACAGACGAAGGGAGGGGAAGCACCCCCCGTGGCACGGCGATTGCAGACCGAAAGCCGATACCCACCCCGTGATCAGGCCACACAGACAGATGACGACGCGCACGCCCCTTTGTTTAACCCGACAGGCCACAGCATGACCGCTGCCACCCTTCCCGCATCCGGCGGCCTCAAGGCGCAACTCGCCGGTCTCGCCCTGCCGCTCGGCGTTCTGGTGATCATCGCCATGATGGTCATGCCGCTTCCCGTGGTGCTGCTCGACCTCTTCTTCGTCGCCAACATCCTGTTGTCCCTCGTGATCCTGATGGTCGCGCTCTATTCCTACCGCCCGCTGGATTTCTCCAGCTTTCCCAGCCTCTTGCTGATCGCCACCATCTTCCGTCTCGCGCTCAACGTCGCCTCGACCCGCGTCGTGCTGACCGAAGGCCACACCGGCCATGACGCGGCGGGCAAGGTCATCAAGGCCTTCGGCGAATTCGTCATCGCCGGAAACATCGTCGTCGGTATCCTCGTCTTCTCCATCCTCGTCATCATCAACATCGTCGTCATCACCAAGGGTGCCAGCCGCGTGTCCGAGGTTTCGGCCCGCTTCACCCTCGACGCCATGCCCGGCAAGCAGATGGCCATCGACGCCGACCTGAATGCCGGACTTTTGACACCCGACACCGCCCGCGCCCGTCGCGCCGAAGTGGCGGCCGAGGCCGATTTCTACGGCTCGATGGATGGTGCCGGAAAATTCGTCAAAGGCGACGCCATGGCAGGCATCCTGATCCTGGCCATCAACATCATCGGCGGCATCCTGATCGGCACGCTGCAACACGGCCTGACCATGGCCGACGCCTCGCATACCTATGTGCTGCTTTCCATCGGTGACGGCCTCGTCGCGCAGATCCCCGCGCTTCTCCTCTCCATCGCCACCGCCATCATCGTTACCCGCGTCTCGTCCAGCCATGACATGGGTAGCCTGATCGCCAAGCAGATCCACCTGCGCGCCGCATGGATGCCGGTCGCCGCCGTACTCGGCATCATCGGCCTCGTCCCCGGCATGCCCTCGGGCGTCTTCCTCTTCGCCGCCGCCGCTGCTGCCGCCATCGCATGGTTCGGCCGCACCGACCTGAACAATACCGACGACAGCGCCGCGCCCGGCACCGACACTGTCGAACCGGCTGACGCCAAACCCTCCGAAGGCATCACCCCCGACGATGTCGCCGACCACGCCCCCGTCTCGTTGCAGATCGGCTACGGCCTGATCCCGCTCGCAGGCGAAGGCGGCGGCGCGCTCGTCACCCGCATCACCGCAATCCGGCGCGAGGTGTCCAAGGCCATGGGCTTCGTCGTCCCAGGCGTCCGCATCCGCGACGACCTGACCCTGCCGCCGAACCAGTACCGCATCCGCGTGGGTCAAGTGATCCGCGGTGAAGATGTCGTCTACCCCGACCGCAAACTCGCCATTCCCGGCGCAGGCTCGGCCCGCAAGCTCAAGGGGATCGAGGTCAAAGACCCCTCCTTCGGTCTCGATGCCGTCTGGATCCTGCCCCACCAGCTGGCCGAGGCGGAAGCCGACGATCACGTGGTGGTGGAACCCGAATCCGTGATCGCTACCCACCTGTCGCAGCTGCTTTACAAACACGCCGCCGACCTGATCGGTCCCGACGATGTGCAGGTGCTGCTCGACACTCTCGCCCGCGTCTCGCCCACCCTCGTCAATGCCGTGGTCCCCAAACTCGTGCCCCTGCACACCGTCACCGGCGTCCTTCGCACGCTGCTGTCCGAACGCATCCCGATCGGCGACCTGCGCCGCATCGTCGAAGGCCTTGCCGAACTCTCGGGCCGCAACCTTTCAGCCCCCGACATGGCCGAGGCGCTGCGCCCCATGCTCGTCCCGCTTCTTTTGCAACAGATGACCCCGATCAACACGCCCATGCCGCTCGTCACCCTCGACCCCGAACTGGAACAACTGCTCCTGCGCGCCCGCCGCCAGGGCGACGAAGGCCTGACCATCGACACCGGCCTTGCCCAGACGCTGGTGAAATCCCTGTCCGACGCGCTGGAAGAAGCAACGGGCCAAGGCAAACAGGCCGTGCTCATCGTGGCCAGCCAGTTGCGCCGCAGCCTTGCCGCTTTCCTGCGCCCGCACCTGCCCGATGCCATCGTCCTTGGCATCAACGAACTGCCTGAAACCCGCCGCGTCGAAGTCATCGCCTCCATCGGCGGCCAAAGCCAACTCCCCTCGCGCTGAAAGGGCTGATCCATGACCACAATCACCGTTCGCGCCAAGACCAGCCAAAAGGCGATGGAGGAAATCCTCCGCCGCCTCGGTCCCGATGCGCTGATCCTGTCGACCCGCAAGATCGACGGCCAATACGAACTGCGCGCCAGCGCCGACGCGCTTGACGCGGACGAAGCGCAAGCCCCTGCCCCCGCGCAGGCGGACCCTTCGCCGCCCCGCCCCGAACGCCCCGCGCTGCGTGCCAGCCGCGATGCATCGCCCTTCGAGCGCAGCTTCCGCGCCGCCGCATCCCGCCCCGCCGCATCCCGCCCCGCCGCCCGAAACGCCGCCCGCCCGCAGGCAGGCGACCCCTTGGCCGACCTTGCCCGCCGCCTGTTCTTCGCACCGGGCCTCGATGAACCCATAGCCCCCCGCAGCGTCATCCTCGGCCCGCCGGGCAGCGGCAAGTCGCTCCTCGCCGCCCGCCTCGCCGCCCGCATCCTGCAGGCCGACCGCCGCCTGCAACCCCGCCTCGTCGCCCCCGCGCCGGGCCTCTTGCTGCACGAAGACCGCCTGCGCGGCTGGGCACGGCTCATGGGCCTTTCCCTCGACCGCCCGACGATTCAGGCCGCGCTCGACTTCACCGACCCCGACCCCGCCTTCCCCGAGATCTTCGATCTCTCGGATGCCGCAGACCACACGCCCGACCTCGCCGCCCGTCTGATCGACAGCGACGACGCCGAGCTGATCCTGTGCATCCCCGCCGGAACCCATCCCGCCCTCACCGCGCGCCTGTGCCGCGACTGGGCGGCGTGGCAACCCACCGTCTGCCTGACCCGGCTTGACCTGTGGGAGCCGGAAATCCCCGAACTCGAAGCCATCGCTAACGCGGGCCTGAAACTGGCGCATGTCGCCGCTGGCACCGGCATCATCGACAGCCTCCGCCGCCCCGGCCCCGCCGACCTGATGCACTGGTCCGGCGGCTGGGCGGCGCAAAATGGGATCGCGGCAGAATGAAACCCGCCTTCCCGAAAACCATCCCAAGTGTAACCATCACGAAAGGGCACGCCTGATGCTCGCGAAACGGTACCCCGAACAGGACGGCCCCTCGCCCGAAAAGCTGGTCCGCAGCCACATGGACCTTGTCCGCAAGATCGCTTGGCACATGCACGGCCGCGTCGGCCGCATGGCCGAGGTCGAGGATATGCTGCAAGTCGGCTACATGGGCCTCGTCGATGCCGCCCAGCGCTACACGCCCCGCGCAGGGGCAACCTTTGCCTCCTATGCCGCGATCCGCATCAGGGGGTCCATCGTCGACTACCTGCGCGCCTCGTCCTCGCTCTGCCGCGCCACCATCGTGATGCAGCAGAAAAAGCGCGCCTCGGTGCTGAAGCTCGAACAGAACCTGCTTCGTGCCCCGGAAAAGCACGAAATCGCCGCCGAAATGGGCATTACCGTGTCGGAACTGGAAGATTGGGAAACCCAATTCGGCGCAAGTTCGATCAAGTCGCTGGACGAGGTCTACTCGGACCACTCGATGCTCTTTTCCGATGGCCACCGCACCGTCGAAGACCAGCTTCAGGCCGACCAGATGCGCCAGATGTTGCGCCGCGCCCTTGGCCAACTGCCCGAACGCGAGGCAATGGTGCTGCAACTCTATTTCGTCGAAGAACTGAACGTCTACGAAATCGCCGAAATCCTCGGCGTCACCACGGGTCGCGTCAGCCAGATCAAGAAAGCCGCCGTCGGCCGCCTGCGCGAGGCGATCAAGGAAATGGAGGGCGACGACTGACGCGCCCCCCGCGCAGAAGTCAACCCCAACGGGCCACCCTTCCGGAAATCGGGTCACTGTAGCCCAGCAGCGCCTTGTCCTGCGGATAGGCCCGATCGATCAAGGCGATCGTCCCGGCATCCAGCAAGCCGGCACCCGGCCTGCTTGCTGCCGTCCGGTTGCTGTGCGGAACGATGCTCAACCGGCCGGTAAATTCCGCCCCGATCCCCAGACCGGCCAACACCGCCGGAAAATCGGTGCCGAACCGCTCCAGCCGGAACACATGGTCATAGCGCACACGGTCCAGTGCCAAAAGCAGCGCCTGCTGCTCGAAATGCCGGTCGAAGGACACGCCGTTCTGCGCCAGCCCCGCCACCATCGACCGGAACGGAATGTGCCGCTGCATATGCGCGTTGGCCCGCTCGATATGCGGCCAGGCCTTCGGCCCCTCGAACAATTGCCCCAGCTTGCCCCGGTAATAGACCCAAGGATCATAACGCCGCGCATAGCGGTTGAGCTTGCTGTGCCAGTTCGAAACCGCGCGGTCATAGGGGCACCGCACATTCGCCAAAACCCGCCACCCCGGTCGCGCCGCCACCAGATCGGGCAATTCGTCCGCCGCCACATAGCGCATGGAAAGCCCCGCCGCCGCGCTGCGTCCGCTGCGCGCGTCGCGCCGCAGATCGTTACGCACCGAACCGTCGCGTATATCCAGACCGGCCATTTGCCCGTAAGCCTGCATGATCGACGTCGAGCCGACCTTCGACGGCGCGACATGCATCACTCCCGCGGCCGGAAATTCGACGACCAGAACCTGAGCGTCTACGAAGGATTGACTGGGCATGTCCGGTCCGGATGTAATTAAATAGAATTAACGGTATCCGGCCCGCCTCGCCACCACAACTGCCTCGCCACCACAACTGCCCAGCCGCCACAACCGTCATCCCAACCCCTGCGCCGCCAGCGCCAGCCTGCGACGCAAGGCGCGGTCGCGCTTGAGATTCCATTCCCGGCTCATCGCCGCGCGGCGGTCGCCCAACCGCTCGGCATAAAGCAAAGACCAGACCCGCCCCCGCGTGCTCTTGGCCCCGGTCCCCGCATTGTGCCTCGCCAGACGGCGGTCCAGATCGACCGTCCAGCCGACATAGGTCACATAGCCCCGCGCATCCGCACAGCCGATGACATAGACGAACCCCGCCTGAACCGGCAGCACGTCTTCCGGCCCTGCCTCCCCTTGCCCCACCTGCACCCATCTCCGCGCCAGAAGGGGGGCTTTCCGCCCCCCACGGGCCGCAAGCGGCCCTCCCCCGAGGATACTTGAACCAGCGTGAAACGGAACGCCAACCCCTATTTCATGCTCGCTCAAATATCCTCGGGGTGAATTGGCCAAAGGCCAAGAGGGGCGGAAAGCCCCTTTCTTTCGACCCCGCTTTACAACTGACTGTTTTTGTCGGAAATACAGTCACAGCCCGCCACAGCCACCAAAGGTCCGCCATGCGCCCCCTTCTTGCCCTGCTGTTCCTGCTGCCCGCCGCCGCCCATGCCGCAGAACCGGCAACCGTTGCGGCCACCTATGCCGACCTTGCCGAAGCCGCCTACACCGACAGCCTGACCACCGCAGAATCGCTGGACTCTGCCGTCGCAGCCCTGATCGCCGGGCCCTCGCCCGAAACGCTGCAAGCCGCCCGCACCGCATGGGCGCTCGCCCGCATCCCCTATAGCCAGACCGAGGTGTTCCGCTTCGGCAACCCCGCCGTCGACGCATGGGAAGGCCGCGTCAACGCATGGCCGCTCGACGAAGGGCTGATCGACTACGTGGCCGCCGCGCCCGACGCCACAAACCCCCTCGCCACGCTGAACGTCG
This sequence comes from Gemmobacter aquarius, assembly GCF_003060865.1. Classification (NCBI taxonomy): domain Bacteria; kingdom Pseudomonadati; phylum Pseudomonadota; class Alphaproteobacteria; order Rhodobacterales; family Paracoccaceae; genus Paragemmobacter; species Paragemmobacter aquarius. The sequence goes on along the minus strand of NZ_CP028918.1, from coordinate 270,558 downwards.
TCGGCACCCCGCGCTTTACCCTGTCGGGCCGCGCCATAGACGGCACCACCATCACCCCCGCCCTGATCCGCACCCTGCACGAAGCAGACGGACACGAGGCGAACGTCGCCTCGGGCTATCACGCGATCGAATTCCTGCTCTGGGGCCAGGACCTGAACGGCACCGCCCCCGGCGCGGGCGACCGGCCCCATACCGATTTCCTGCAAACCGCCGCCTGCACCAACGGCAATTGCGACCGCCGCGCCGCCTATCTTGCCGCCGCGACAAGCCTTCTCGTCTCCGACCTTGCCGAAATGACCGCCGCATGGTCCGCCAGCGGCCCCGCCCGCACCCGCCTGACCGCCGACCCCGAAGCCGCACTCGCGGCCATGCTCACCGGCATGGGCAGCCTCGGCTACGGCGAACTCGCCGGCGAACGGATGAAACTCGGCCTCATGCTGAACGACCCCGAGGAAGAACAGGACTGCTTTTCCGACACCACCCCCACCAGCCACCTTTACAACGGCATCGGCATCCGCAACGTCTACCTTGGCCGCTACACCCGCCCCGATGGCAGCACGCTGGCAGGCCCCTCGCTCTCCGACCTCGTCGCCGCCAAAGACGCAGGCCTCGACACCCGCCTGCGCGCCGAACTCGACGCCTCGGTCGCAGCCCTGACCGCCATACAGACCGCCGCGCAGAACGGCACGGCCTATGACCAGATGCTCGCCCCCGACAACACCACCGACAACACCACCGACAACACCACCGGCGCCGCCCTGATCACCACCGCCGTCAACGCCCTCGTGGCCCAGACCACCAGCGTCACCGGGGCGGTCGCCACCCTCGGCCTGTCACCCGTCACCTTCGAAGGCTCCGACAGCCTCGACGCACCGGAAGCCGTCTTCCAATGATCCGCTCCGCCGCCCTGCTGATCGCGCTCGCCCATCCCGCCCTCGCTCTCGACGATCCGCTTCCGAACGCCCTCGCCCGCACTGCCGAAGAACAGTCGCGGATCGCAACGGTCGTGCAGCCGACCACCGATTTCACCAAGGCCGAACCCTTTGAATCCCTGCCCGCAGGCGCCGCCACCACCCGCCGCAGCGCAACAGCCGATGCCTTCAGCCAGCCTTCCGCCAACATGCCCTTCGACCGGCAAATGGATTTCCAACTCGGCAATGCGCTTTTTACAAAGGCATGGGTCGCAGCCCCTTCCTCGGCCAAGGCCTCCGACGGTCTCGGTCCGCTGTTCAACGCCCGCGCCTGTCAGGATTGCCACATAAAAGACGGGCGCGGCCATGCCCCCGAAACGGCAACCGACGGCACCGTGTCGATGATCCTGCGCCTGTCGCTTCCCGCAAACACCGGTCCCGAAGCCATCGCCGGCTGGAACGCCACGAAACCCGACCCGACCCTTGGCGCGCAACTGCAAGACCATGCCACCGCAGGCCAAAGGGCCGAAGGCCGCATCGACCTGTTTTACAAGAACGTCCCCGTGACCCTCGCCGACGGCATCACCGTCACGCTGCGAAAGCCCACCTTCCTGATTGGCGACCCCGCCTACGGCCAACCCGACCCCGCGCTGATGATCTCGCCCCGCGTTGCCCCGCAGATGATCGGCCTCGGCCTGCTCGAAGCGATACCCGCCGCTGAAATCCTGTCAGCCGAAGACCCCTTTGATGCCAACCGTGACGGCATCTCTGGCCGCGCTGCACGCATCCCCACCGCCACCGGCGCAGCCTTGGGCCGTTTCGGCCTCAAGGGCGGCACCCCAAGCATCACAGCCCAATCCGCCGCAGCCTTTTCAGGCGACATGGGCCTGTCGACGCAGCAGCACCCCGACCCGTGGGGCGATTGCACCGCCACCCAGACGGGTTGCAAAACCGCCGCCACGGGGCAGGAACCAAACGCACGCGACGGGTTCGAGGTGTCCGACCAAAGCCTTGCACTCGTCAGCTTCTACGCCCGAAACCTCGCCGTGCCGAACCGCCCGGACGCGGGCGATCCCACCGTCCTGCACGGCAAACGGGTGTTTTTCGAAACCGGCTGCACCGGCTGCCACACTCCCAAACATGTCACCGCCCGCCTGACCGGCCAACCCGAGCAAAGCTTCCAGCTCATATGGCCCTATACCGACCTGCTGCTGCATGACATGGGCGAAGGCCTCGCCGACCACCGCCCCGAAGACCGCCCCGAAGACCGCGCCACAGGAAGCGCCACAGGAAGCGCAACGGGAACCGAATGGAAAACCCCGCCGCTCTGGGGCATCGGGCTGACCGAACAGGTCACGGGCGTCGAAAGCTATCTGCACGACGGTCGCGCCCGCACCCTGCTTGAAGCTGTCCTCTGGCACGGGGGCGAAGCCGCCCCCGCCCGCGACCGCGTCATCGCCCTGCCACAGGCAGACCGCAACGCGCTGATCGCTTTCCTCGACAGCCTTTAGAAGATTGGCGTCACTTCCGAACCGGCGGCGATGCGCTTGCACCATTCATGCACATCCGCCCCGATCCGGTCGCCGATGTCGGGATATCCGGCAATCGCCGCCCGCGCCGACAAATCGCGCGGCTGGTCCCACGACACGCCCGACGCATCAAAGGCCAGCCAACTGCCACCATTCACCGAAACCTCGGCATGGTCCGGCGTTCCGCGCAGGGTCCAGCTCATCCCGTAAAGGTCATAGCGATACTGCCCCTCGGGCAGCGTCACGTCGCGCTCGTGGATCATATGCATCCGCACATAGTCCATCACCACGTCCCGCGTCTTACGCAGCACCTCGGCGATGATCTCGGGCCAACCCTCTTCCAGTCCGTTTTCCAACACCTGCCACGCCGCATCGGTCCCGGTCACCCGAAACGCCAAGGCCTCGATCGCCTCGGACCGCGCCATGTCATAGCTTTGCTCGCCGATCCGCAACCGCGCCATCGGTGAAAAGTCGTCGCCGGGCCGCACCACGGCGGCCGATACCGCCTCGGGTAGCTCGGCCTCGGTCACGCCACGGTCGAAACCCTGCTGCGCCAATATCCCTTCGGCCACCGCGGTCAGCACCAGCTTGCCAGCCTTGGCCTCGGCCAACCCCGCGATCCGCAGCGCCATCGCTTCGGTGCTGTTGGGCGTCTCGCCGCAGGCAAAGCGCAACAGCCCGCGCAGCACCGGCGATGCCGCGCTGTCATCGACCTCGGACACGTCCTCGATCAGCTGCAAACTGCGCCGCGCCAGCACGGCCACCGCCGCCTCGGCCAGCAAGACCTGCCGCGCCAGCACATCGGCCAGCCCCTGCAATTGCCCGATTACCCCTTGCGACAGCGCAAGCGGCGCGTCATCCATCACGCCCAACAGCCCCAGCACCACCCCCGAGGGCGCCCGCAGCGGAAACCCGGCCCAGAACTGCACCCCCGGCAATCCCGCAACGCCCGGCTCCTGCGCGACATCCACAGCCTTTTCGCCCCGCAACAACGCGGCGGGCAAGTCGGTCACACCTTCGCGCGCCGGATAGAACGCGATCCGCACCGCAGCGCCTTCGCCAACCCGGATACAGGCCCCGCCCGCACCCGAAATCGCCCGCGCCAGATCGGCAACCGCGCCGAAATCCGACAGGGCGACGATGCGTTGCCCCTGTCCGGCGGCATCGGCCGCCTCGGCCTTCGCCCCGTAGAACTGCGCCACTGCCATATCCGGTCACTCCTCTGCTTCGTCAGACCAGAACGGCAGAACCCGATCGCGCTTTAGCCGCCGCCTAAACGAAGACCGACAGAATCTGCACAAGGCAGACCGCCGCCCCCGCCGCGGCCGCAGGGGCCACCCACCAGCCACCGCGCCATATCACGGGCGGAGCATCGCCCGGCGCGGCATAGGCGCGCCCAAGCACTTTCAACCGGCGGTTATTTGGCAAGCCATTGGCGATCGGATACACGGTCATGTCCTCGGATAAGGCTGCCATTCTAACCCCTCTTTCCCCTTCGTTTCAGGCGCCAGACGGTTGCAAGACCCAGCCAAAAGCATCGCTCACAGGCAAAGGCATGCGTCATCCGCTTCACTCGGGCGCCGGTATTGAGTACTCAAGGCTATGCGCCAAACCTTGACAGAGCTTTACGATGCACGCGTCAGCGCAGGATTGCTCCGCGCCGACCCCGCGCAGGCCGCCGTCCTCGCAGATCTCGAATCACTGCGCGCATGGCTCGAAGCCAATGCCACCCGCCGCGTCGGGCTGTTCGCAGGCCTTTTCGCCAAACCGGTCACACCTCCCCCCGGCCTGTACCTCTGGGGTGGCGTGGGGCGCGGCAAGTCGATGGTCATGGACCTCTTCACCGAAAGCGTCGACATAACCGCCAAACGCCGCGTCCACTTCCATGCCTTCATGCAGTCGGTCCACAAAGGCATGCACGAAGCCCGCAAGACAGGCACCGACGACCCGCTCGCCCCCGTGGCTCAGGCGATCATCGCAGACACCCGCCTTCTCGCCTTTGACGAGATGCAGATCACCGACATCACCGATGCCATGGTCGTGGGCCGCCTGTTCGAAAAACTGCTGGGCGCAGGGGTGGTCATCGTCACCACCTCGAACCGCCCGCCAAAAGACCTGTACAAGAACGGCCTGAACCGCGCGCTCTTCCTGCCCTTCATCGCGCTGCTCGAAACCCGCTTCACGGTGCGCGAACTGGTCAGCCCGACCGACTACCGCCAGCACCGCCTGACCGGCCAGCAGGTCTATTTCCACCCCGCAGGCCGCGTCACCGCCCAGATCGATGCAATCTGGACCGACCTCACCGGCAATGCCAAGGGCGAACCCCTCGCCCTCCCGGTCAACGGTCGCAGCGTCACCGTGCCGCGCTTTGCAAACGGCGTGGGCCGCGCCAGTTTCTGGGATCTCTGCGCCCGCCCCCTCGGCCCCGGCGATTACCTCGCCATCGCTTCGGCCATCCGCGTGCTGATCCTCGAAGACATTCCCCGCCTCTCCGCCTCGAACTACAACGAGGCGAAACGTTTCGTCACCCTGATCGACACCTTGTACGAGGCCAAAGTCAGGCTGATCTGCTCGGCGGCCGACACGCCCGAACGGCTCTACCTCGAAGGCACAGGCGCCTTCGAATTCGAACGCACCGCCTCGCGCCTGCGCGAAATGCAAAGCGCCGACTGGGCCAGTTGACCCGACATCAATCCTGCTGAACCGCCGGAGAGGGTTTTCCACCCTCCCCGGACCCCTCCCGAGGATATTTGAAGGACAGAAAATGAGGAGAAGGCGCGCCTGCATTTTCTGCCCTGCAAATATCCTCAGGGGGTGAGCCGCCTTGGCGGCGAGGGGGCAGAATGCCCCCTGCGAGGGCAGCAGCCATGACCGGGCGTCACGGATTTACCCCGCCCAGACCTGCCACAACAAACGCAGCGCCATGCCGGTCGAGGTCACGACCAAAAGCGGCTTGATCAGCCGCGCCCCCGCCCGCATCGCCAAACGCGACCCGATGGCCGCCCCCGCGATCTGGGCGAATGCCATGGCAAAGCCCACGAACCACCATGTCGCGCCCGAAAAGACAAAGACCGCCAAAGACCCGATATTGCTGGAAAAATTCAACAGTTTCGTATGCGCCGTGGCCTTCAGAACGCCGTATCCGGCCAGCATGACGAACCCGAGCATGAAGAACGACCCCGTCCCCGGCCCGAAGAACCCGTCATAGGCCGCAATCAACGGCACCGCCGTCACTGCAAAGACCGCAGGCTTGATCCGTTCGACCTTGTCGGCGTCACTCAGCCCCGGTTTCAGCGCGAAAAAAGCCGCCACCGCCACCAGCACCACAGGCATTACCACCCGCAAAACCTCGACCGGAATAAGATGCGCCGCCAACGCCCCGATTCCGCCGAACAGCGCCGAAACCGCCGCCATCCCCGCCTGATCCCGCAGCCGCACATGCCCCGCCCGCGCGTAAGCGACCGTCGCGGTCGCGGCGCCAAAGGTGCCCTGCAACTTGTTGGTCGCCAAGGCTTCTATTGGCGACGCCCCCGCCAGCAACAGCGCCGGAACGGAAATCAACCCGCCCCCGCCGGCGATGGAATCGACGAACCCCGCCACAAAGGCCGCAACGACCAGCAACACCACGATATGCGGCAAAACCTCGAACATGCCCCAGCCCTTTCCCGCGTCACGGCTTAACGCCGCCTTCACTTCGGGCTGTTAGAACCGCGTCGGAAGGGGAAGTTCAAGAAACGAATTCCTCACGCGCATAGCCTTGCAGGAACAAAAGCGCCGTCAGATCGCCGTGGTTGATGCGGATGTCGCATTCCGCCGCCACCACCGGCTTGGCATGCAGCGCCACACCGGCCCCCGCCCGCTTGAGCATCCCCAGATCGTTCGCCCCGTCGCCCACGGCCAGAACCTGATCCTCTCGCAACCCCAACCTTCCGGTAATCTCTACCAGCGCATCCACCTTTGCCTGTCGGCCAAGGATAGGCTCGCTCACCTCACCCGTCAGCAATTTCCCATCCGAAATCAACGTATTGGCCCGGTTCTCGTCAAATCCCAACACCCCCGCAATCTCGGCGGTAAACGCAGTGAACCCCCCGACACCAGCGCCGCATAGGCCCCGTTCGCCCGCATCGTCGCCACCAGTTCCCGCCCCCCCGGCATCAGCGTGATCCGGTCGCGAATGACCGAGCCGATCACCGCCAGCGGCAACCGTTTCAGCAACCCCACCCGCTCGCGCAGCGCGGCGTCAAAATCCAGCTCGCCATTCATCGCCCGACGCGTGATCTCGGCCACCCTTGGCCCCACCCCCGCCTCGTCGGCCAATTCGTCGATACATTCCTGCTGGATCATGGTGCTGTCCATATCCGCCAGCAGCACCGCCTTCTTGCGCCCCGCAGCGCGCTGCACCACCAGATCGACCCGCAAGCCCTGCAACCCCTCCCACACCTCCCAGCGGTTCAAGGGCATGTTTTCCAAAGGAAATTCCGCCGCCACCCCCGGCTCGAGCCAGACCGCATCGCCCCCGCCCCAGGCATTTCGCAAAGCCTCGACCGTGGCGCGGTCAAGCACGGGGCGGGCGGGATCGGTCAGCAGAGTGGCGACAAACATGATGTTTCCGATAGTGAACAGGGCTGTCGCTTTTTCGCGACGATGCGGCGCTTTACGACGATTTTCCAGCTTGTGCCACCCCGCCCGCCCCGCTAATTCCGGCAGCGGGACACCCTTCCCCACCGAAGGGCAAATATCTGGAAGGATACCATGACCGACCTGACCGCACCGGCATTGCGCCCGGAAAATCCGCGCTTTTCCTCTGGCCCCTGCGCCAAGATCCCCGGCTTCTCGCTTGACCTTCTGGCAGATGCTCCCTTGGGCCGTTCGCACCGCGCCGCCGTCGGCAAGTCCAAGCTGAAAGAAGCCATCGACCTCACCCGCGAAATCCTGAACGTCCCCGAAGGTTACCGCATCGGCATCGTCCCGGGCTCGGACACGGGCGCTGTCGAAATGGCGATGTGGACGATGCTCGGCGCCCGCCCGGTCGAGATGCTGGCATGGGAAAGCTTTGGCGAAGGCTGGGTCACCGATGTGGTCAAGCAATTGAAACTCGACGCAAAAGTCAAAATCGCCCCCTACGGGCAGATCGTCGACCTGACGACGGTCGATTTCGACAGCGATGTCGTCTTCACATGGAACGGCACCACCTCGGGCGTCCGCCTTGCGAACGCCGATGCCATCCCCGCCACCCGTCAGGGCCTGACCATCTGCGACGCCACCAGCGCCGCCTTCGCGATGGACTTGGCTTGGGACAAACTCGACGTCACCACCTTTTCGTGGCAGAAAGTGCTGGGGGGCGAGGGCGCGCATGGCATCCTGATCCTGTCGCCCCGCGCGGTGGAACGGCTGGAAAGCTACACCCCCGCATGGCCGCTGCCGAAGATCTTCCGCCTCACCTCCAAGGGCAAACTGATCGAAGGCATCTTCGTGGGTGAGACCATCAACACCCCCTCGATGCTGGCGGTGGAAGATTACCTCGCGGCCCTGAAATGGGCCAAATCCATCGGCGGCCTGCCCGCCCTGATCGCCCGTGCAACGGCGAACGCGCAAACGGTGTGGGATTTTTGCGCCGCCAACCCGTGGCTTGCGAACCTCGCGGAAAACCCCGCCACGGCCTCGACCACCAGCGTCTGCCTCAAATTCACCGACCCGCGCATCACCGATGGCGAAGCTTTCGCCAAGGCCGTGGCAAAACGGCTGGAAAAGGCGGGCGTGGCCTATGACATCGGCGCATACCGCGACGCCCCCGCAGGCCTGCGCATCTGGTGCGGATCGACCGTCGAGCAATCCGACGTGGTCGCCCTGATGCCGTGGATCGCCCATGCCTTCCACGCCGAAATCGCGGCACAAGCGCAAGCCGCCTGACCGCGCATGGTGGGTGCAAATAGCACCCACCCTACCCCCAATCCCCTTCCCGTAGGGTGGGTGCTCTGCACCCACCGCCCCCGGAACCCGTATTGACAAAGGACATCCCCATGGCCCCCCGCGTTCTCGTTTCCGACGAACTCTCCGAAACCGCCGTCCAGATCTTCCGCGACCGCGGGGTCGAGGTCGACTACCTGCCGAAACTCGGCAAGGACAAAGACGAACTCGCCAAACTGATCGGCCAATATGACGGCCTCGCCATCCGCTCGGCCACCAAAGTGACCGAAAAGCTCCTCGCCGCCGCGACGAACCTGAAAGTCGTGGGCCGCGCCGGTATCGGGGTCGACAACGTCGACATCCCCGCCGCCTCGAAAAAAGGCGTGATCGTGATGAACACGCCCTTCGGCAATTCGATCACCACCGCCGAACATGCCATTGCCATGATGTTCGCCGTTGCGCGCCAAATCCCCGAAGCCAACGCCTCTACCCATGCGGGCAAGTGGGAGAAATCCAAATTCATGGGGGTGGAACTGTTCAACAAAACCCTCGGCGTCATCGGCGCAGGCAACATCGGCGGCATCGTCTGCGACCGCGCCGTTGGCCTCAAGATGAAGGTCGTGGCCTACGACCCCTTCCTGTCGGACGAACGCGCCAAACAGCTCGGCGTGACCAAGGTCGATCTCGACGACCTCCTCGCCCGCGCCGATTTCATCACGCTCCACGTCCCCCTCACCGACAAGACCCGCAACATCCTGTCAGCCGAGAACCTTGCCAAAACCAAGCGCGGCGTCCGCATCATCAACTGCGCCCGCGGCGGGCTGATCGACGAGGCGGCGCTGGCGGCAGCCCTCACCTCCGGCCACGTCGCGGGTGCCGCGCTTGACGTGTTCGAGGTCGAACCCGCCACCGAAAACCCGCTCTTCAACATGCCGAACGTGGTCTGCACCCCCCACCTCGGCGCCTCGACCACCGAAGCGCAGGAAAACGTGGCGCTGCAAGTGGCCGAACAGATGTCGGACTACCTGCTGACCGGAGCCGTCCAGAACGCGCTCAACATGCCCAACGTCACCGCCGAAGAGGCCGCAGTGATGGGCCCGTGGGTCAAACTCGCCTCCCACCTCGGCGCCTTCATCGGCCAGATGACGGATGAACCGATCAAGGCCATCAACATCCTCTACGACGGCACCGTGACCGAGATGAACCTCGCCGCCCTCAACCAGGCCGTGATCGCCGGCGTGATGAAGGCCACCAACCCCGACGTGAACCTCGTCTCGGCCCCCATCGTGGCGAAAGAACGCGGCATCCTCGTCTCGACCACACGGCAAGACAAGACCGGCACCTTTGATGCCTATATCAAGGTCACCATGGTCACCGAATCCCGCGAACGGTCGGTCGCGGGCACCTGCTTTTCCGACGGCAAACCCCGCTTCATCCAGATCAAGGGCATCAACATCGACGCCGAAATCGGCCAGCACATGCTTTACACCACAAACGAAGACGTGCCGGGCATCATCGGCCTTCTGGGCATGACCATGGGCAAGAACGGCGTCAACATCGCCAACTTCACCCTCGGCCGCTCGGGCGTGGGGCAGGACGCCATCGCCATCCTCTACCTCGACCAGCCCATCGACCCCAAGGTCGTCGACACGCTCGAATCCACCGGCCTTTTCCAACAGGTCAAACCGCTGGAATTCGACGTGGCGTGACGGTCCAAGCGGGGGTTTCACACCCCCGCACCCCCGTGGGATATTTGGACAAGCGTGAAACATGGCCGTGCCGTCGGACCTTGTGCAAAGCGGGTCGTCCACACCACCGAACAACATTCGAAATCCTCGACGCGCCCAACTCGTGCAGGCGCGTCGTCCCCCTCTCGGGGCCACCGAGCGAACCGCATGGCTGCACGAAGCGCCAAGGCACGTGCGGCAAGACGGCCTGACGAACCTTCTTAACGTGACCCCACGCGATCATATCGCAACAGCGCAGCACAACAACCGCAGCCATCCCGCGCAGCCGCAGGGCATCGGGCCATTGCGCCCCTTGGTCCGCGACAACGGCCAATGCAAACCCGACCTGACACCCGCTATGCAACAGAGCAGCAGCCAAACCAAAGCCGCCGTCTGGATCCGAAGCGAAAAGTCCGCCCGACCCCGACCACATCAAAACACGTCATGTCACAGCCAAAGCGCGGTTTCCGGTCCGACCCCGCCCCTCGTTCAAAACCGCCCGGAACAGGCTTGCACCATGGCCTCCAAACCAACGCACCTCAGCAATTCGCGCGGTCTTAAATTTCCCACGGGGGCACGGGGGTGTGAAACCCCGCTCAGACCGGACGTCCCCGCCTATCTGCCAGCCCCCTCACCCGTGCCGACCTATCTCCCGTCTGCCTTGGCCCGCACGCCGCTCGGCAGGAATTGGATAGCACCCCTTCCCCTTTCACGCTGGCTCAAATATCCCACGGGGGGTGTGGGGGGTGTGAAACCCCCCGCTCTTGGCCAAAAGGGCAGCCCATGATCACCTACGCCATCGGCGACATCCACGGCCATCTCGACCTCTTGCGCGCCGCCCATGCCCGCATCGCCTCCGACCGCGCCGCGCATGGCACCCTTGACGCCCCCGTCATCCACCTCGGCGATCTGGTCGACCGTGGCCCCGATTGCCGCGGCGTGATCCAGCACCTGATGGACGGCATGGCGGCGGGCGAACCGTGGGAGGTGATCAAGGGCAACCACGACCGCATGTTCACCGGTTTCCTCGACGACATCCACCACCATGACGAAGGCCTGCGCTCCGACCTCTCGTGGCTGCACCCCCGCCTTGGCGGATCGGCCACGCTGGCCTCCTACGGGGTCAAGAACGCCGCCGACCGGCCCATCGCCCCGGTCCATGCCGAAGCGAACGCCGCCGTCCCCCACGCGCACCGCGCCTTTCTCAAACACCGCCCCACATGGCTGCAACGCGGCGAGGTGGTCTTTGTCCACGCAGGCATCCGCCCCGGCGTGCCGATGGACCGCCAACGCGAAACCGATCTGGTCTGGATCCGCGCAGGCTTCCTCGATGACGCCCGCAACCACGGCTTCCTTGTGGTTCACGGCCACACCGCCCTCGACCACGCCACGCATTACGGCAACCGCATCAACATCGACTCATCCGCCGCTTACGGCGGCCCCCTGACCGCCATCGTGCTCGACGGCAAAAAGGCCTTCACCCTCACCGATCAGGGCCGCGTTCCCCTGACCCCCTAAGACGCCAAAGGCTGTGCACCAGCGTCCCGCCAAAGAACAAAAGCGCGATCCCGAACACCTCGACCAGACCCGGCCCCTTGGGCACGCCCCGCAGCGCGACCAGCACGCCTATCGCCACCAGCCCCAGCACCGAAAACACCGCGCGGAACACGAATTCCCCCCGCGTCGGCCCGTATTTCCCAGCCATATCGCCCTCCGTTTGCACCAAAGCTATAGCGCAACCCGCAATTGCCAAGCCCTTTGCGGCGTGCTTTCCTCGCCCCATGATCCAGTCGCGCCATTTCCCCTATTACCTCACCGCCGCGATCACCGCCCTCGCCGCCTTCTGGCTCTGGCATGTGGGCCGTGTGCCGATCTGCACCTGCGGCTACGTCAAGCTCTGGCACGGCACAGTCGTAAGCTCCGAAAACTCGCAGCACCTGACCGACTGGTATACCCCCAGCCACATCATCCACGGCCTGCTGTTCTATGCCGCGCTCTGGGCCATCGCCCGCCGCTTGCCGCTCGGCTGGCGGCTCTCCATCGGCACCCTGATCGAAGCCGCGTGGGAAATCCTTGAAAACTCCGACTTCATCATCAACCGCTACCGCGCCGTGACCATCTCGCTCGACTACTTCGGCGATTCGGTCATCAACTCGGTCGCTGATATCGCGGCGATGATCGCGGGCTTCTTCCTCGCCCGCTTCCTGCCCATCTGGGCCAGCATCACCCTGATCATCGCGTTCGAGGCCCTGACCACATGGCTCATCCGCGATGGCCTTGCGCTCAACATCCTGATGCTCGCCTATCCGCTCGATGCCGTCCGCCTCTGGCAGGCGGGCTAGCGGTTCATCCGCCCGCGCAGGGCAAAGCCCGCCACTGCCGTCAGCAGGCAGACCGTGCCGATGATCTCGAAAAACCCGCGCGACCCCATCCCGCCCAAGACCTGCCCCAGCAAGACGGGCGCAGAAATGCCACCCACCAGCCCTGCGGCAATGATCGTGGGCGTCACCCTCGGGTCGGTGCCCATCAGCCGGCAGGCCGCGACATAGCAGTTGGGAAAGAACAGCCCCGCCGCAGCCCCCAGCGCGACGAAAAACGGCACCGCCGGAAACACCACCGCCCCCCATGCCGCAACCGCCGCCCCCGCCATCGACACGGCGTAAATGCTGAAAGCCGCAAAGCGGTGCGCCAGAAACACCAGCACAATCCGCGCCAGCAAAAAGGCCACGAAAAACCCCGACAGCGCCTTGGCCGCCACCTCCTCGGTCGCCCCCGCCGTGATCAGCGCGGTCGGCCCCAGCCCGATCAGACAGGCCTCGGTCGCGATCCCCAAGACGGCAAAGCACAGGATCAGCGGGCGAAAGCGGTAAGGCTCGGTTCCCGCCGCCGCCTCGTCCTCGATGCGCCCCGACGACCCCGCGAAAAGCCACGTCACCGCACAAACACCCGCCACGATGGCAAAGCCCGTCTGCGGGTCCGACCCCACCGCCACAAAGACCAAGGGCATCGCAATCGCGCCCGCCGCAAATGTCGCGTTCAACAGCCCCACCATCGAAGGCCCCTTGGCCCCGAAGGCCCGCAAGACGCGCGGGTTGAACACCACCGCCGACATCCCGTAACCCGTCCCGAACACGACTGACGCCGCCACCGTCCCCCACCAGCCAAGCCCCGCAGCCACCCCCGCAGCCCCCAACGCCAAGATCGCCAGCGCATGGCGCGGCGTGACACCCGCCCCGCGCCAGAACATGATCGCCACCCCCGTGGCCGACCCGATCCACAAGGCCGACACCAGCCAACCCGCATCGGCCACCGTCAGCCCGAATTCCCGCGCAAAGGCGGGCAGCGCAGGCCCGTAAAGCGACTGCCCCGCCCCCATCAGCATGAATGTGACGATGCCCGAAAACAGCAGGGCGGCATGGGTGCGGATCAGTTGGGCCAAGTCATTCTCCTGAAATCGCCCTTGGTGTCCCTTGGCGATCCGCGACTGTCAATCGCGGTTACGAACCCAGATGCCGCTCGCCCCGCGCCCGCGCCAGTTCCATCTGCTTTTGCCGCTCGCGGAACCGCGCCCGATCCGCCTCGTCGTATTCTTCGGCGCAGGCCGCACAACGCACGCCTTCCTCATACATCGGATGCGCCCGCCCCTCGGGCGTGACAGGCCGCCGGCACGCCCCGCAAGACGACATCTGCCCCGGCACCAACCCGTGCCCGACCGACACGCGCTGATCGAAGACGAAACATTCACCCTGCCAAAGCGATTGCTCGGCAGGCACCTCTTCAAGATATTTCAGGATGCCACCCTTCAGGTGGAACACCTCGGCCACGCCCTGCTGCAACAGGAAATTCGTCGACTTCTCGCAACGGATGCCCCCCGTGCAGAACATGGCGATCCGCTTGTTATGAAACCGCGCAGCATTCGCCTCCCACCACGCCGGAAACTCGCCAAACGCCCGCGTTCCCGGATCGACCGCGCCCTGAAACGTGCCGATCGCCACTTCGTAATCGTTGCGCGTGTCGATCACCGCCACATCCGGCGCGGAAATCAAATCGTTCCACTCGGCCGCCTGCACGTAATGGCCAACCGCCGCCTTCGGGTCCACGTCGGGCTGCCCCATCGTCACGATCTCGCGCTTCAAGCGCACCTTCATCTTGCCGAATGGCATCTCGGCGGCGAAGCTTTCCTTCCACTCCAGCGCAGCACATCCGGGCAAGCCCCGCACATGCGCCAGCACCGCATCGACGCCTGCACGGTCCCCCGCAATCGTGCCGTTGATCCCCTCGCCCGCCAGCAGAAGCGACCCCTTCACCCCCTGCGCCTGACACAGGGCCAAAAGCGGCCCCCGCAAAGCGGCAGGGTCGGCAAATCGGGCGAAATGATATAGCGCGGCGATGGTGATCATGGCCGCGAAATGCACCCCTTCACGCCCGAGTTCAAGCCTGCTACCCCGCAAAGCCCAGCTTATACGATTGACGCGGGCGCGCGCGTTTCCTACCCAAGATCAGGAAAACAACCGCAAGGCCCCCCGATGCGCCCCGCCACCGAAGCCCTGATCGTGATCGACGTGCAGAACGACTTCTGCCCCGGCGGTGCCTTGGCCGTGACCGACGGCGACAGCATCATCCCCCGCATCAACGCGCTGATGGACGAATTCGCCACCGTGGTGCTGACCCAAGACTGGCACCCCGCCACCCACGCCAGCTTTGCCGCCAACCACGAAGGCGCCGCCCCCTTCTCGCTGACCCAAATGCCCTATGGCCCGCAGGTGCTCTGGCCCACCCATTGCGTGATCGGCACCGATGGCGCCGCCTTCCACCCCGCGCTCCGCACCGACACCGCACAAATGGTCATCCGCAAAGGTTTCCGCCCCGAAATCGACAGCTACTCGGCCTTCTTCGAGAACGACCACAAAACCCCCACCGGGCTTGACGGCTATCTCCGCACCCGCGGTGTCACCACGCTAACCCTCGTCGGCCTCGCCACCGATTACTGCGTCGCGTATTCCGCCCTCGACGCCGCCGCCAATGGCTTTGCCGCCACGGTGCTGACAGGCGCCTGCCGCGCCATCGACCTGAACGGATCACTGGCCGAGGCCACCACTAAACTGAACGCCGCAGGCGTAACCCTTGGACAGTGACATGGTCGATATCGCCACCCGCGTGCACAATCACAACTGGAAGATCGACCCGATCGTCCGCTCGCTGATCGACACCGATTTTTACAAATTGCTGATGTGCCAGTCGATTTTCCGCAACAAGCCGGAAACCCACGTCACCTTCAGCCTGATCAACCGCACGAAATCCGTCCGCCTCGCCGACCTGATCGACGAAGGCGAACTCCGCGAACAGCTTGACCATGTCCGCTCGCTCTCGCTGTCACGCGGCGAATCCACATGGCTGCGCGGCAACACCTTTTACGGCAAGCGCCAGATGTTCCGCCCCGACTTCATGGAGTGGTTCGAGGGCATGCGCCTGCCCGCCTATCACCTCGAAAAGCACGATGGCCAGTATGAGCTGACCTTCGAAGGCAAATGGCCCGAGGTGATGCTGTGGGAAATTCCCGCCCTCGCCGTGCTGATGGAACTCCGCTCGCGCGCCGTCCTCAAAGGCATGGGCAAATTCGAGCTGCAAATCCTCTACGCCCGCGCCATGTCGCGGCTGTGGGAAAAGATCGAACGCCTGCGTCCCATCGACGGCCTGAAGATCGCCGATTTCGGCACCCGCCGCCGCCATTCGTTCCTGTGGCAAGACTGGTGCGTGCAGGCCATGCAGGAAGGGCTGGGCGATAAATTCACCGGCACCTCGAACTGCCGCATCGCCATGAAACGCGACATCGAAGCCATCGGCACCAATGCCCACGAACTCCCCATGGTCTATTCCGCCCTCACCAATTCCGACGCCGAACTGGCGCAAGCGCCCTATCAGGTGCTGGCCGACTGGCACGAGGAACATGACGGCAACCTTCGCATCATCCTGCCCGACACCTATGGCACCGAAGGCTTCCTGCGGAACGCCCCCGATTGGCTGTCGACATGGACAGGCATCCGCATCGATTCGGGCGATCCGGCGACAGGCGCCGAAACCGCCATCCGCTGGTGGAAATCGCGCGGCGAAGACCCGACGAAGAAACTGGTGATCTTCTCCGACGGTCTCGATGTCGACAGCATCGCCAAACTGCACGCCCAATTCGCAGGCCGCGTAAAGGTATCCTTCGGCTGGGGCACCCTGCTGACCAACGATTTCACCGGATTGGCCGAAGACCGCCTCGCCCCGTTCAGCCTCGTGTGCAAGGCGGTTTCCGCCAACGGTCGCCCCACCGTAAAACTGTCCGACAACCCCAACAAGGCGATGGGACCGGCAGATGAGGTCGCCCGCTACAAGCGCGTCTTCGGCGTGGGCGAACAGGCTGCGGTGGCGGTTACCGTCTAAAGATCGCCCGCTTTCGAAAGCGAAAAATGACGCATTTTTCGCGCCGATTTCTGACGCAGAAATCGGGCCGGACGCGGAGTTTGCGCCAAACTCCGCCACGATTTTTGCGCCAAAAATCGTTGTCGAGGCAGAAAGCAGCGATCCTTCCCGTTGCTACCAACGGCAGGAACGCCCTCACTCCTCGCCGTCCACCCGCCCCCGCAGCGACTTCACCTCGCCGCGCACCGCCTTGGCCGCCAGCCGCCGTTTCGTGCTGCCCCATGTCGGTTTTGTCGCCACCCGCCGCTTGGGCGCCACCAGCGCCTCGCGGATCATCTCGACCAGCCGCTCCCGCGCCATTTCCCGATTGCGGATCTGGCTCCGCGTCTCCTCGGCGCGAATGACGATGGCCCCTTCCGTGGTCCAGCGCCGCCCCGCGATCCGCTTCAGCCGCGCCTTGACCGCAGGCCCCAGATGCGGCGACCGCTCGGCCTCGAACCGCAATTCGACCGCCGTTTCCACCTTGTTCACATTCTGCCCGCCCGGCCCCGACGAGCGCGAGAAATTCTCGCTCAACTCCCAGTCGGCAATCACCAGCGTGTCATTGATCCGCAGCATTTCCATAACCCGACCTGCCTTCAAAACAGAGAAAGGGTCGCCCGACACAGGCGACCCTTTCCGAGATCCAAGGAGATGGGCCAGTTAGGTACCAAGCCCAATCGGTAGTCTGTTTATCCAAGGGGCTGCCCTTAGAAAACACGCCCCCCGACTGTCCTGACACCTATCTCCAATGTAGCTCTAGACACTGGATCACCTCCTTTCAATGGGTTGCCGATACCCAAAAGGTGACACAGATTTTGTGTTTGTCAAAAGAAATTACGCTACCCGTGCTGCAAAGCGGTAAACCGCCAATCGAAACGGCAACAGGGCGATCACATCGACCGCAACCTTGACCAGCCAGTCCGCGACGGCCAGCGAAACCCACAAAGACACCATCGGACCAAAGCCCAGAAGCGGCATCGGTTCCGCCGCCCATGACACATCGTTACCGGGTTCGATCCAGATCAGACCGGTCGAAAACGCGATGGTAAAGAAGATCGCCGTGTCGATGGTCGACCCGAACAGGGTCGAGACGAACGGCGCTTTCCACCACGCAACCGACCGGCGCAAACGGTTGAAAACCCCGATGTCCAGAAGCTGCCCGATCAGAAACGCCGTCCCCGACCCGACCGCCACGCGCAGTGTCACAAGCGGGCCGAACTCGCCCGCCACCTGCGTGCCGACCCAGCTGCACACCAGCCCGACGACAAAGCCCACATAAACCACCCGCCGCGCTGCCGAAGCGCCCGACAGCCGGTTGACGATATCCGAAACCAGAAACGCCAAGGGATAGGTGAACGCACCCCACGTCAGCCACTGGCCGATCGGATGCTGCACAAGGATGTTCGAGGCCACCACGACGATGGCCATGGCGATCACGCCATAAGTCTGGATGCGGGTCATATGTTCGTCCGTTTTTTACAAGGTCGCGGAGACTTGGCCACCCGCTCATCGGATGACGGGGGCCGCACTACGCCCCACGGCGTGCCAAGTCAACGCAAGACGCGGTATTCCACAATCTCGGTCGTCTGGAAAAAGTTGAAATTGTCATCCGACACCATGGTCATCCGCAGCCCCCCCGTCCCGTCACGCCAGACCGACAAACCTTCCAGATTGTCATGCTGCCCCGTGGCACTCTGCATCTCGACCCGCTCGTCGGCCACGCCCCCGCCCGTCAGCGCAAAACTCCGCACGCGGCTGGCAAACCCCGCCAGCCCCTGAAATTCGCGCTCGAGCAGGTAAAACCGCCCGTCCGGTCCCACATCGGCATCCACCGCCAGAAACCCGCCCCGCCGTGGCACATCGAACGGCTGATCCCACACACCCCCGCGAAAGCGATAAACCGGAAACGGCCTGTCCATCGCGCCCGACCGTTCGGGCAGCGTGTAAAGCGTACCCTCCCCATCGACCGCCAAAGCTTCCAGCGCGGAATTGATCTGCATCCGCGCGAAATCGGGATGCGACGGCAGGTTCAGGGCCGACCCCGAAATCCGGTCATATTCCAGCACCCGCGCGACCCCTTCAAAGGACACGAACACCCGCCCGTCAGGCCCCACCGCCAAACCTTCGGAATCGGTCCGCCCCTTGGCCAGCCCCGCGCTGCCCCGCGCCAGCAGCGGCCGCATCGGCCCTGAAGACACCCCCGCAATCGACCCGTCCGCCGCCCGCTCCATGCGCCCCTCGACAAAGGCACCCTTGTCGGAAATCGCCAGAAACCGCGCGCCATCCGGCCAGACAACAATCCCCGACAGCCCGCCGAAATTCGCATCATCCAGCGTCCAGCGATAGCTTTGCAGGTAACCGGCAGGCAAAGGCGGGCTTGCGCTGCCTTGCAACCCCCCGATCAGGGCAAAGCCCAGAATCAGGGCGAAGAGAGGACGTTTATGCATTGCTTGGGCAGATCGGCCATCGTGTAGTCGCGCGGACCACGAACAGCCGGTGCTGGCTCCTTTGAAGGTTTGGGGTGCAGATAGGCATCCGACACCCAATACATCAAGGTGTCATCGCAGCCATTCCCGCCATTCGACAGGTCCGAAACGCTCGGTTTCTGCGTCTCGCACAGCGTGGCCCCCTTGGGACACTTCAACCGCACATGAAAATGCGTGTCATGCCCGTAGATCGGCCTGATCTTCTGCAACCACTTCTTGTCCGACCGATTTGCCGTTTTGCACATCGCGATCTTGACCGCCGCCGCGACGAAAATCCGGTCCACCCGCGGGTCCGACGCCGCCGCCTCCAGCAGCGCCGCATGGGCAGGCGTCCACGCCCGCGTCACCGAAAGCTGATCCGCCGACCGCACCGCGACAGATGAAATCGCTTCCCGCTCGGCGCGGCTCAGGTCCAGCCGCGCAGGCGGCAGCATCCATATATCGGCATCCAGCCCGATCTGGTGGCTGGCATGCCCGCTGGTCATCGGCCCGCCCCTCGGCTGGCTCATATCGCCCACATAAAGCCCCGCCCAGCCCAGACGATCCCGCGCAAAGCGGCTCAGATCACCGATAAAGTCCACCAGATCGGGCTGCCCGTAATGCCGGTTCCGGCTCAGCCGCATCGCCTGCCACGTAGGCCCGGTCTCGGCCAGTTCCACAAGCCCCGCGCCACAGCCCTTGGCATAGCTGCCGATCGGCATCGGGGCCTGCTGCGAAGGCGCGTCCGCCGCGCCGAACAGCTTGTTCGCCTTGGTTTCAGCCATCGCAGGAAAAGCGGCGACCACAGCCATCACACATAAAACCCGCCCGATCATGTTCATTCCTGCTCGCCCCGCGCCCTGACAAACAGTAGCAGCCCCAGCCCGATTGCGAACATCACGATCAGCGGAGAAATCCCGATGCGCTGCGATCCGCTGATCCCCGTCACCAACGCGATCAGCGCGGGCGAGATGAAACTCGCCACCTTGCCCGAAAGCGCGAACAGGCCGAACGCCTCGGTCGCGCGGTCCGGCGTGGTGTGGCGCACCATCAGCGTGCGGCTCGCCGATTGCAGCGCCCCACCCGCCGCCCCGATCAAGGCCCCGCAGGCAAAAAAGATCGTGTCCGAAGTCCCCGCCGCCGAATCCAGCGGCATCCCCCAAAGCTGCTCGCGCGTCATCCCCACGATGACGGTGCAGACCACCATCAAGACCACGATGCAGAACGCGATCACCGGTTTCGGCCCGAAGCGGCGGTCCATCTTGCCCCCGACCCAGCTTGCCACCATCGCCGTCACCGCCCCGACCAGCCCGAACACCCCGATCTGCGTGATCTCCCAGCCCAGCACGCCCGATGCGTAAACCCCGCCGAACCCGTAAAGCGCATTCAACGCATCACGGTAGAACAGCGACGACAACAGATAGGCCGACAGGCTCTTGCGAAACCGCAGCCCCGCCAGCAATTCGCGCAGGCTCGCAAACGCCAGCCGCAGGTTCAGCGGCCTCCGCTCGGTCTTGGGCTCCTTCACCCACAGAAAGAACGGGATCATGAACACCACATACCAGACCGCCGTGAACGGCCCCACCGCCCGCGTCCCTTCCCGCGCCTCGGGGTCCAGCCCGAACAGCGGGTCTATCCCGATCAGCGTCTTTCCGGTGGCCGAATTCTCGGAAAACAGCGTCAGCATCAGGATCAGCGCGATCAACCCGCCCATATAGCCAAAGGCAAAGCCCGACCCGCTGACCGCCCCCAGATCGTCATGGTCCCCAAGGCTCGGCATCAGCGCATTGGTAAAGATCGTGGCGAACTCCATCCCGATGAAGCCAAGGCCAAAGAACGCCACCGCCCAGAACAGGCTTTCACCCCCCGGTGCCACATACCAAAGCGCGTAACTTCCCACGACGTAAAAGGCCGAGAACACCCAGACCCAGACCAGCCGCCGCCCCGTCCCGTCTGCAATCGCCCCCAGAAACGGTGCCAGCAGCGCGATGATGACCGAGGCAATCGCCAGCCCCGCCCCCCAATAGGCCTGCGCCGCCGCAGCCGCCGCATCGACCCCCATGCCCTGCGCCTGATAATAGCCACGGGCGATTTCCGCGAAATACGGACCAAAGATAAAGGTCAGCAGCAGCGTGTTGTAAGGCTGGCTCGCCCAGTCAAAGAACCACCAGCCCCATATGCGCTTCGTCGTGCCACTCGCCATCGCCTGCCCCTTTGTGATTACCGGCGATTGAATCCCGAAAGCGCCCGTCGCGCAAGCCTGCCTAAAGCTCCGGAGGCCAGGGCCTCGCCCCCTCGGCGGCAATCCACGCCTGCACCCATTCCGGCAGCGGCGGACTGTCCAACGCCAAGCCCATCGCCCCCAACACCTGCCCCGGCGCCACGATCCCCGCCTTCGAGGTCACCGCCGAGCGCAGCACGATATGGTTCGCACATTCCCCGTGCACCCACATCGCCTGTTCGATGTAGAAAAACCGCCCGTCCCAACCGATGCAGCGGCTTTTCATCTCGATCGCATCAAAGGCCCGCACCCGCCGCCGGTAACGCACCACCGCCCCCGCCACCGCAGCCCCCCAGCCGTTCGCGGCCAGCGCCACATGCAGCCCGCTGCGCCGCCCCATCGGCACCCGCCCCAGATCGAACAGCGTCAGCGTCCGCCCGTTGTTCAGCTCCATCCACAGATCAAGATCCTGTGGCCAGCAGCGATGATGGCTCACATGGGTCTCCAAAAGCCCCATCGCAGGCGCACGCCGCGCCTTCCACAGCTCCAGCCCAAGACGAAAAAACGGATACATCGCAGCCCTCCTGCCCCGCCGCACGTGACCCAAGCCCGCAGCCCGCGTCAAGCAAGACCCATTCCTTGCGGGTTTCGCAGCCGCAGTTTCTGCACCGGACCGGTCCGAGGGGGGCTGCGGGGGGTTGTGACCCCCCGCTCCGCCACCAGCCACAAGCGCAGCGTCGATAACCGTTGCCCTTTGCCCGCCCAACCATTACCTCTGACCACAACCTCTTGTGTGCAAAGCCACACGAACTCTTTCCTTGGTGCGAAGGCCGCGAAATGACCTCTCTGCTGCAAATCCTGCTTCTGATCCTGAACGTCGCGCAGTGGATCATCCTTGCCCATATCATCATGAGCTGGCTGATAAACTTCCAGGTCCTCAACCTGCGCCAGCCGCTCGTTTACCAAATCTGGAACGGTCTCGAAAACCTGCTCCGTCCGGTCTATTCCCGCCTGCGGTCCTTCCTGCCCAACATGGGCGGGCTCGATCTCGCGCCGCTCGTCGCCCTCCTTGCGATCTACGCGCTCCGGATCATCCTGATCAACAACGCCGCCGCCTTCCTCTGATCCTGACGACGTCTTAACCGCGCGCGGGCCACCCTGCCCGCGCCACAGCGATTCCGGCCAGATGCAAGACCCGACCGCCCTTCTGTCCTCGATCTTCGGCTTCTCCGGCTTTCGCCCCGGTCAGGCGGAAATCGTCGATGCGGTCATGGCGGGCAAGAACACCCTTGCCATCATGCCAACGGGCGGCGGCAAATCGCTCTGCTTCCAGCTTCCCGCGCTCTGCCGTGATGGCGTTACCGTCGTCATCTCGCCGCTCATCGCCCTGATGCGCGATCAGGTCCGCTCGCTTCGCGAAACCGGCGTCGAAGCCGGCGCCCTGACATCCGGCAACACCGACGAGGAAACCGAAAGCGTCTTCGCCGCCCTCGACGCAGGGAGCCTGAAACTGCTCTACATGGCCCCCGAACGCCTCGCCTCCTCCGGCACGCTGGCCCTGCTGCGCCGCATCAACACCACCCTCATCGCCGTGGACGAGGCGCATTGCGTGTCGCAATGGGGCCACGACTTCCGCCCCGATTACCTGCGTATCGGCGAACTGCGCCGTTCGCTGGGCGTCCCGCTCGCCGCCTTCACCGCCACAGCGGATGAAGAAACCCGCGCCGAAATCGTCACCCGCCTGTTCGACGGCGTGCAGCCCGAAACCTTTCTGCGCGGCTTCGACCGGCCCAACATCCACCTCGCCTTTGCGGTCAAAGACACGCCCCGCACGCAGATCCTGCGCTTTGCCGCCGCGCGGAAGGGCCAGTCGGGCATCGTCTACTGCGCCACCCGCGCCAAGACCGAAACCCTCGGCCAAGCTTTACGCGAAGCGGGCCACTCCGCCTGCCACTATCACGGCGGGATGGAGGCCGAAGACCGCCGCCGCGTCGAAATCCGTTTCCAGCGTGAAGACGGGCTGATCGTCGTTGCCACCATCGCCTTCGGCATGGGCATCGACAAACCCGATATCCGCTGGGTCGCCCACGCCGACCTGCCCAAATCCATCGAGGGCTACTATCAGGAAATCGGCCGCGCCGGACGCGACGGCGCACCCGCCGAAACCCTCACCCTCTACGGGCAGGATGACATCCGCCTGCGCCGCTCCCAGATCGACGAAGGCGTGGCCCCGCCCGACCGCAAGGCCGCCGATCACGCCCGCCTCAACGCGCTCCTCGGCCTTGCCGAAGCCACCGCCTGCCGCCGTCAGGTGCTGCTCGGCTATTTCGGCGAAACCTCCGAACCCTGCGGCAACTGCGACCTCTGCGACCGCCCCGCCGACCTGTTCGACGCCACCGATGCCGTGCGTAAGGCGCTGTCCGCGATCCTTCGCACCGGCGAATGGTTCGGCGCGGGCCACCTCATCGACATCCTGACCGGCACCCCGACGCCCAAGGTCAAGGAACGCGGCCACGACCAGCTTCCCACCTATGCCGTGGGACGCGACCTGACCAAACCCGCATGGGGCGCGGTGTTCCGCCAGATGATGGGCCGCGACCTCGTCCGCCCCGACCCCGACCGCCACGGCGCCCTCCGGATGACCGATGCCGCCCGCCCCATTCTGCGGGGCGAGGAAAACATCACCCTGCGCCGCGACACCGTGGCTTCCGCCCAACCCCGCGTGGCGATCAAAACCCTGACCTCGGACGAAGACGCCCCCCTGATGTCGGCCCTGAAAGCCAAGCGCCGCGCGCTGGCCGAACAGGCCAACGTTCCCGCCTATGTCATCTTCCCCGACCGCACACTTGCCGAAATGGCCGAAAAGCGCCCCGCCAACCTCGATGAATTCGCCCGCATCAACGGCGTTGGCGCGAAGAAACTGGAAAGCTACGGCACAGCCTTCCTTACCGTCATCAACGGCGCCGCCGCCGAACTCCACCCCCAGCGCATGCGCCTTGCCGGACGCGACGCGGGCCAAGTCTACGACCGCCTCGCCGATGAACAACTCCGCCTCTCGCGCGGCGAGGATGGCACCGGCAAATACCTCTCCGTCACCCATTCCACCCTGCGCCAGATCGCCGAACTGCGCCCCTCGACCATCCCCGAACTCGACCGGATACAGGGCATGGGCGCCCAAAAGACCGAACGCTTCGGCGAAGCTTTCCTCGGCGTCTTGCGCGACGCCTGACGCGCCCTAAGTCGAGTGCCACAGGAGACCTCCATGCTGACCGTGATATCCCCCGCCAAGCGACTGGACGAAACGCCCCGCCCCCTGCCCGCAGGGCTGGACCCCACCACCCCCGATTTCGGGGCCGAGGCCGCAAAACTCGCCCGCATCGCGCGTGACCTCTCGGTTGCCGACCTGCGCGCGCTGATGGATATCTCGGAACCGCTCGCCAAGCTGAACCACGACCGCTTCCGCGCCTACAAACCCAAGCCCGACCCCGCCACGCTGAAACCCGCCGCCTTCTGCTTTGACGGCGACACCTACGCGGGGCTCGAGGCGAAAACCCTCGACCCCGACGCGCTCTTGTGGGCGCAAGACCACCTCCGCATCCTCTCGGGCCTTTACGGCCTTTTGCGCCCGCTCGACCTGATCCAACCCTACCGGCTGGAGATGGGCAGCAAACTTGCAAACCCCAAAGGCCCCGACCTCTATGCCTTCTGGGGCCGCAAGATCGCCAATGCGCTGAACGACGCAGGCGAAACCGCAGGCAGCGAAATCCTCGTCAACTGCGCCTCGAACGAATATTTCCACGCCGTCGACCGCAAGGCCCTGAAACTCCGCATCATCACCCCCACCTTCCTCGAGGTGAAAGCGGGCGAAGCAAAGATCGTCTCGTTCTTCGCCAAGAAAGCCCGCGGCGCCATGGCCCGTTTCATTTCGGAACACCGCCTGACCGACCCCGCCGACCTGACCGGCTTCACCATCGGCGGCTACGGCTACGATGCTGACCGCTCCGCCCCCGACGCACCCGTCTTCCTGCGCCAAGCGGCTGCCGAAGCCGCCTGAGCGATTTCTCACGAAGAAATCGCGGCAAAATCTGACGCAGATTTTGGCTCCACGCCCGACCGCGGAATTTGCGTCAAATTCCGGCGCGATTTCTTCGCAAGAAATCGCTCACGCAAACACCCCCTGACAGAACCACCCCCCGACACATCCCCGCCATGGGCATAGAACAGCCACAGCCGCGTGCCATCCTCGGTCTCCATGCGCCAGTAATCGCGCGGGCCTGACCGCCACTCGGGCCGGTCCAGCCACCATTCCGGCGCGATCCGCTCCGGCCCAGTCGCCACCCGCGTCACCCAGTCGCGCCTGCGCCAGCGAAAACCTTTCGGCGGCACCGGCCCTTCCGGCCCCGCCACCGGCTCGGGGCGCAGCATGACCAGCGGTCGCGGCCGCCCGCAGCCTTCCCACGGCTTGCCCAAAGGCTGCGACCATGCCGCAGCCAGCACCTGAAACGCCCGCTCGGGCGCATGGCTTTCGGCCGGATGGAACCGCGTCACCGCCTCGGCCCCCAGCCGCGTGCCCAGCTTGCCGATGATCTCGTCCAGCGCGGTATCCTGCGGCACGGGGGCGGCATCTTCCCCCATGCGGGCGCGAAACTGCACGGCCATCAG
This sequence comes from Gemmobacter aquarius, assembly GCF_003060865.1. Lineage (NCBI taxonomy): Bacteria > Pseudomonadati > Pseudomonadota > Alphaproteobacteria > Rhodobacterales > Paracoccaceae > Paragemmobacter > Paragemmobacter aquarius. The sequence continues at coordinate 244,689 of NZ_CP028918.1, read as the reverse complement.
CGGCTCGGTCAGCACCGCCTCGATCCGAAGCATGTCGATCCCGAAGCCCGCGTCGATATCGCCCAGCTTCAGCGCCAGAAGCGGCCTGATGCTTTCCACCCGGTCCGAGGCCCGCGCCAACCCCACCTCGGCCACCTGCACATCGCCATCGGCGCGGAACGCCTGCAACCGCACCCGCCGTGCCCCCCGCGACCGTGAGGCGAGCTTGGCGCACAGCACCGGCAGCAACCGGTCCACCCCCGCCTCGACATCGCCGAGCAAACCGATCGGGTCAGGAAAGCTCAAGCGCGCCGCGAAATGCAAAGGCGCCTTGGCCGGCGTGACAGGCTCGATCTCCAACCCGAAGGCCTGATCCAGCCGCCGCAGCACCATCGGGCCGAACCGCTTGGGCAGCGTGGCGCGGGGCAGCACCGCCAGATCCTCGATCCGCCGCACGCCCAGACGCGCCAGCCCTTCGACCACATCCGCCCCAAGCCGCAGCGCCGCCACCGGCAGCGGTCCCAGCATCTGCCGCGCACGCCCCTCGGGTGCGATCACCCCCTGCGGCCCTGCAGGCGCCACCGGACCCGCCCGCCGCCGCACCGCCTTTGACCGCGTGGCATGGGCCTCTTGCGCGATATCGTCACCCGACCGTGTCTCGGCCCCGCCACCGCCCCCGCGCCCCGCAAACCGCGCCAGCGCCCAGGCCGCCCCCGGCGTATCGGCCAACCCCGCCCGCAGCGTCAGCCCCATCGCCTCGCACTCGTCCGCCACCTGTTCCATCAGCGCCGCTTCCCCGCCAAACAGATGCGCGCATCCCGTCAGGTCCAGCATCACCCCGTCCGGCGCATCCTCGGCGACCCAGGGCGAATATTTCCCCAGCCAGCGCCGCAGCACCGTCAGAAACGCCGCCTCGGCCCGCTCGTCCTGCGTCACCGTATCCAAGGCGGGACAGATCGCCCGCGCATCGCGCAGCCCCTGCCCCTCGAACAATCCCAGCGCCCCCGCCTCGGGGTTGACCGACACCAGCACCTGCGCCCCGTTCCGGTCACCCACCACCGCAAAGGGCGCAGGCAGGGCCGCCCCGCGCCGGCGCAGCACCCGCTCGACCCCCAGACGGGGAAACCAGATCACAAGGATTCGACGTTTGGCCATAAATGTTCCCGTTATGTTCCAAACATACCGCAGCCATGGCCCGAGTCCACCCCCGCCCCGCCCCCGCTGACAATGCCGTGATACAGGCTTTCGGCGTGACAAGGTCACTTCCGTGTCACACGACCCCCCTTATAGTCGGTCTCCAGAGTTCAGGGAGAAACGCATAATGAAATTCACCAAAACCCTCGTCATCACCGGCTTCGCCTTTGCCGCCACCGCCCTTTACGCAGCCGAACGGACCGACCCCAACGCCATTGCCCGCTCTGAACTGATGGAAACCATCGGCGGCGCGACCAAGGTTCTGGGCGGCATGGCGGGCGGCAAGGCCCCCTATGACGCCGCCGCCGCCGAAGCGGCCAAGACCGCGCTGGCCGAAGCCGCAGCCAAGATCACCGCCACCTTCGAAACCCAAGGCGGCGCCGATCCGGCGGATGAGGCAAAGCCCGAAATCTGGGCCAACTGGGATGATTTCGTCAAGAAATCCGGCGCACTCGAAGCCGCCGCAACCGCGCTCGACGCCTCCTCGCTCGAAGGCGTGCAGGCCGGCATGGGCGCCATCGGCGGCACCTGCAAGGATTGCCACACCGCCTACCGGATGTAAGACTGACGCAACGCAGACCAAAAAGCCCCCGCACAAACGGGGGCTTTTTTCTGTGACAGGTTACCCGCAGAACACCCGCGAAATCATCCGGTAGCGGTCCAGCTCGATGTTGATACGGTCGGCGTTGTAATCCATCGTCACCGCCGACCCCGCCTGAATGACCCGCAGCGGCTTGTTGAACCGTATCGTCTCGAGCACCGTATCGGGCGATCCGACCAGATATTGCAGGTCATAGGCCCCGCAAGTGTTCGGGCTTGGCGCATCGGCAACCGGCACGCCCATCGGCTCGCACCCGGCCAAAAGCGCGGCCACCGCAACCGCCACCATCATCTTTCCCATCGTCCCGTCTCCCGCTGTTTTTGCCATCCAACCTCGCCAAACGCCCGAACGCCCGCTTCGTTCCGTTACCGGTTCTTGTCGGTTTCACACGTTGCAATCCTGCGGTGTTTGGGCAACCTACCACCAAACCAAGACAGGAGCATCCCATGCGTACCCGCGCCGCCGTCGCCATGGCCCCCGGCAAACCCCTCGAAGTGATGGAAGTGAACCTCGCCGACCCGCGTGAGGGCGAGGTTCTGGTGGAAATCAAGGCAACCGGCATCTGCCACACCGACGAATTCACCCTGTCGGGAGCCGACCCCGAAGGCCTGTTCCCCGCGATCCTCGGCCATGAAGGCGCGGGCGTGGTCATCGCCGTCGGTCCGGGCGTCAAATCGCTGAAAGTGGGCGATCACGTCATCCCGCTTTATACCCCCGAATGCCGCGAATGCCCGTCCTGCCTGTCGCAGAAAACCAACCTCTGCACCGCCATCCGCACCACCCAGGGCCAAGGCCTGATGCCCGACGGAACCTCGCGCTTCTCGATGCTCGACGGCACCCCGATCCACCACTACATGGGCTGCTCGACCTTCGCCAACCACACGGTCGTGCCCGAAATCGCGCTGGCCAAGGTGCGTGACGATGCCCCCTTCGACAAGATCTGCTACATCGGCTGCGGTGTGACCACCGGCATCGGCGCAGTGCTGAACACCGCCAAGGTGGAAATCGGCGCGAAAGCGGTCGTGTTCGGCCTCGGCGGCATCGGCCTCAACGTCATCCAGGGCCTGAAAATGGCCGGAGCCGACATGATCATCGGCGTCGACCTCAACAACGACAAAAAGGCATGGGGCGAAAAGTTCGGGATGACCCACTTCGTCAACCCCAAGGAACTGGCCGAAGGCACATCGGTCGTCCAAGCCATCGTCGACCTGACCAAGACCCCCTTCGACAAGATCGGCGGGGCCGACTACTCGTTCGACTGCACCGGCAACGTCAAGGTGATGCGCGACGCGCTCGAATGCACCCACCGTGGCTGGGGCCAGTCGATCATTATCGGCGTCGCCCCCGCAGGCGCGGTGATCGAAACCCGCCCCTTCCAGCTTGTCACCGGCCGCATCTGGAAAGGCACCGCCTTTGGCGGCGCACGCGGCCGCACCGATGTGCCAAAAATCGTTGACTGGTACATGGACGGCAAGATCGAGATCGACAGCATGATCACCCACATCCTGCCCCTTGAACGCATCAACGAAGGCTTCGACCTGATGCACAAGGGCGAGTCGATCCGCTCGGTCGTGGTCTACTGACCCGAAATCGGCAGCGCCGATCCGGCGCACGCCAACCACCCCCGCGTAGGGTGCGCCTTTACGGCGCACCTTCGTGGGCCAAAGATGGGTGCGCCGTAAAGGCGCACCCTACGGCGTCAGGGACGGTTCACGTCCCTCTCGGTCAGACCCGTCGCGTCGATCTCGTCATCGTCCATACCCGATTCCGCCTCGACCTCGCTCACCGGACGGCTCGACCGGAACCCACCCGACAGGCTGTCGCCGCCGCGCCCGTCATCGATTTCCACCTCGGTGCGCCGCACCGTGTCGGAAACGGTTTCCTCGTGGCTGTCATGCGTCCGGCGCAGCCCGACCTCCTCGACCACGCGCGCCTCTTTCGAGACCACGGCTTCCTCGCGGTATTCCTCGGCCTCGATGCTGCGCTCGCGGAACAGGTCGCCATCGCCCGCGCCAACCGCACGGTCGACCGGATGGCGGTCGACCTCGACCCGCTCTTCCTCCAGCCGCACCGTTTCAGTCACCGGCTCTTCCACCACATAGGACCGCACGCGCACCCGCCCGTGGCTGGTATCACGCTTGCCGACGCGCAAGCGCTCCTCGACGATGGGCACCGTCTCGTCGCTATCCGAAGACCGCAACCCCGAAGCCCCGAGCGCGGACCCCGAAACCGAACCGCTGCTGCCCATACCGGACCGCCCCTCGCCCGCCAGTTCCGACCCCATACGCCCCGCGCCAACCGCGCCCGCCCCATAGGACGACCCGCCGACATTCTCCGACGCATAGCCGGTTCCGGCCCCTACTCCCGCCGAACCCGAAAGCCCGCGGCTCTCATCCGACGACACAGCGCCACCGCTCCAGCCTTCCGACCGCCAACTTGCCGCCCGCTCGTCGATATCGACCGCGCCCGCCTCTTCCAGCGCATCCATCACCAAGTCGTAAGAAGCCGAGGTCAGCCCCGTCGCCGTGACCAGATAGCCCCCGCGCGACAGCCCTTCGGCATAGGTGCTGCGGTCCTCGTCGGGGAACAGGAAATCGCCCAGCCGCTCGAAAAACCCGCGTTCATCGCGCTCCTCGATGTCCGACATCGCTGGCCCGCCCGCCCCTTCGGTCACCTGCACCTGCCCGCCCAGACCCAGGGCGCGCAGCCGCTCGGCTGCACTTTCCGCCTCGGCCCGGCTGTCGAAAAAGCCCGTCACAATCGTGCTGCGGGCCGAACCGAGTGCTACCGATCCATCATCATAGTCGCTCATCGCTCTCATCCTCTTGGTTGATGTTGATTGGCAAAAGGAACGGCTCCTCGCCGTCCCGCTCGATCACCACGCGCTGCTGGCGCAGCGGAACGCTGGTCGCAAACGTCTCGACCGTGGCTGTGCGGCGCAGATGGATCTCCTCGCGCAGCACAAGCCGCCGCTCGACCACCAGCACCTCCTCGACCACCGGAACGATGGTCACATCGCCCTCGACGCGCGTCACGGGCATCGCGTCCACCTCGCGGTCCACCGGAACCCGCGTCACCTCTACAGTCTCGCCCCGCAGGTCGGCCGTCACCGGCTCGTCCAGTGTTTCGGTCGTCACCCGCAACCGCACCCGACCTGAAACGACCCGCCGCGTTCCGACGACCAGCCGCTCCTCGGCCAGCGGCAAAACCGCGTCGTCGTCCTTGTCGCGCTCTCCCATCCGGTCCTCGCCCGTAGGTTACAGGGCCAGTGAACCCGCCGGGACCGGCAGGGTTCCTGTGCCGCGCTCCCCGCCAGACCTGCGCTTGCACAGGATCAAGAAAGCCAGCCTTTCCCCCACGCGCGCTTTGGGTCACAAAGGACGAAACGGCCCAAAGGACACCCAATGCCCGAACCCCGCGCCCCCCGCCTCGCCGTGCTGATCGACGCCGACAACGTGCCATCGGGCTATGCCGAGGCGATCTTCGAGGAAATCGCCGGTCTGGGCGAAGCATCGGTCCGCCGCATCTATGGCGACTGGTCCGCCCAACGCCTCGGCGGCTGGGCGAAAAAGGTGGCCGCCCTCGGCCTCGTCGCCGACCAGCAGTTCTCCAACACCAAGGGCAAGAACGCCTCGGACATAGGGCTTGTCATCGCGGCGATGGATTTCCTGCACTCGGGCCTGTTCGACGGCTTCGTCCTCGTCTCCTCCGACAGCGATTTCACAAGGCTGGCCGCCCGCATCCGCGAACAGGGGCTCGACGTGTTCGGCATCGGCGAAAAGAAAACGCCCGAAGCCTTTCGGCAGGCCTGCAAACGTTTCATCTACGTCGAAAACCTCGGCTCGCCCGATGAGCCCGAACCGCAGGCCGACCCCGCCCCGCGCAGCGCCGCCCGCAGCGAACCAACCGAACCCAAACCGCAAAGCGGCGGCAAGGAACCTCCGGCCAAGGCGATCCCCCTGATCGTCGCCGCCATGCGCGCCATCGACCCCGATGGCGAATGGTATTCGCTGGGTCAGGTCGGCCAGTATATCACCCAAGCCAATCCCGATTTCGACACCCGCACCTATGGCAGCGCCAAACTCTCCGACCTCGTCCGCAAGATCAGCCGCTTCGAGGTGAAATCCGGCGCTGGCAGCCAGCTGCAAATGCGCGATGTGGCCTGACCGCCGCGCCAAAATCCTTCCAGAAGGATTTTGCCCCTCCCCCTCGCCGGAAAATCTTTGCCAAAGATTTTCCGGCCCCCGCCCGGGACTTTTCAGGAAAAGTCCCGGGCGCCCGCGGCCTGTGTTCCAAACGGCTAAGTCTGTAAATCCGTGCCGATTGCGCCTATCCTCGGGCCTTGCGAAAGGAAAATCATGCAGATCGAACTCGGCCTCGACACCTTCGGTGACACCTCCTTCGGTCCCGACGGGCAGCTGAAACCGCATGATCAGGTGTTGCGCGATGTGGTCGCCCAAGGCGTCCTCGCCGACGAGTTGGGCGTGCATTTCCTTGGCCTTGGCGAACATCACCGCGCGGATTTCGCGATCTCCTCGCCCGAAATCCTCCTCGCCGCCATCGCCGCCAAGACAAGCCGCATCCGCCTCGGCTCGGCGGTCACCGTGCTTTCGTCCGACGATCCTGTCCGCGTCTTCCAGCGGTTTTCCACGCTCAACGCCATCTCGGACGGCCGGGCCGAGGTGATCCTCGGGCGTGGCTCCTTCACCGAAAGCTTCCCGCTCTTCGGCTATGCGCTCGACGATTACGAACGGCTGTTCGAAGAAAAGCTCGACCTCTTCGCCCGCCTCGTGCGCGATGAAACCGTCACATGGTCCGGCCAAACCCGCGCGCCCCTCACCGCGCAAAAGGTCTTTCCCACCCTTGGCGCAGGGCTTCAGGTCTGGGTCGGCGTGGGCGGCAGCCCCGAATCGGTCGTACGGGTGGTGCGGCAGGACCTGCAGATGATGCTCGCCATCATCGGCGGCGACCCGCGCCGCTTCAAACCCTATGTCGATCTCTACCACCGCGCCTGCGCCCAGCTTGGCCGCCGTGCAAAGCCCATCGGCATCCACTCTCCCGGCCATGTCGCCGCCACCGACGAACTCGCCGCCGAACAGCTCTGGCCGCATTACAAGGCGATGTTCGACCGCATAGGCGCCGAGCGCGGCTGGCCCTCCGTCACCCCCGAACGCTTCATGGACGAGGTGACCCAAGGCTCGCTCTATGTCGGCGCACCCGAAACCGTGGCCCGCAAGATCGCCAGGGCCATGTCAGACCTCGGCGTCACCCGCTTCGACATGAAATACGCCACCGGCCCCATGCCACATGAAACCCTGCTCGAAGGCATCCGCCTCTATGGCGAAAAAGTCATCCCGCTGGTGCAAGACCTTCTCGCCACTCCCGCCACAACCCGCTGATCCGGCATTTTCTGCCGTCAAATATCCTCCGGGGTGAATTGCCGCGGCACGCGGCAAGAGGGGGGCGAGCCCCCCTAACGCCCGAGCGCGCAAGCGCGAGATATCGCTCGCGGCCCCAATGGGCCGCTCCGCCAGATCACCGCCCGGAAAGGATCAGGCCAGATAGGGCCGGAACGCCACGACCACCTGCTCATAGACCGACCGCTTGAACGGCACGATCGCGGCAACCATCTCGTCGGCGCCGATCCAGCGCCAGCGGCTGAACTCTGGGTGCTCGGTGGCAATGCGTATCGCGTCGTCCGAACCCAGAAAGCGGAACAGGAACCACTTTTGCCGCTGTCCGCGATACTTGCCGCCCCAGACCTTGCCCAGCAAGTCCGGCGGCAGGTCATAGGTCACCCAATCCTCGGTCTTGGCGACGAATTCGACCAGATCGGCGGTGACACCGGTTTCTTCCCACAACTCGCGCAACGCCGCCTCGCGCGGCTTTTCGCCCGGATCGATCCCGCCCTGCGGCATCTGCCAGGCCTCGGCAGTCGAATCCAGCCGCTGGCCTGCGAAAATCTCGCCCTTCGCATTGATAAGAACAATCCCCACGCAGGGGCGATAGGGCAGGTCGGATAAGGTCATCGCAGCACTTTCCAAATGGGGGCCGCCCCGCAGGGGGCGGCCGCTCCGGTCACGGCTGCTGGGCCTGCGCCACGGTCGACAGCCCGTGGATGATGTCGACGGCATAGGCAAGCTGGTAATCCTCGTCGCGCAGCTTGGCCGCCTCTTCCACCTTGGCGCGTTCCTCTTCCAGCAACTTGCGCTCGTCCTCGGTCATCGAATCGTTCGACAGGATGCCACGCAGATCGGCCTCGGTCCGCCCGCCTTGCGCGTTGACCTCGGGTCCGGCTTCGGTCGCCGGATCGACGGCCTTCGGCTGGTTCACCACGATATCCGGCATCACCCCCAAAGCCTGGATCGACCGGCCCGACGGCGTGTAATACCGCGCCGTGGTCAGGCGCATCGCGCCCTGCCCGCGCAGCGGCACCACGGTCTGCACCGACCCTTTGCCAAAGCTCTTGGTGCCCACCACGATGGCGCGGTGATGGTCCTGCAAGGCCCCCGTCACGATTTCCGACGCCGATGCCGACCCGCCGTTGATCAGCACCACCACAGGCTTGCCCTTGGTCAGATCGCCCGGCGTCGCGTTGAACCGCTCGCCGTCCTGCGGGTTGCGGCCCCGCGTCGAAACGATCTCGCCCTTTTCAAGGAAAGCGTCCGACACGTTGATCGCTTCGGTCAGCAAACCGCCCGGATTGTTGCGAAGATCGATGACGAAGCCTTCCACGTTGTCCAGCCCGCCCAGTGCTTCGACACCCTTCTTCAACTCGGCCTCGAGGCCCGGAGTCGTCTGGTCGTTGAACGTCGACACCCGCAGCACAACTGTCTGACCGACCGTGCGGCCCTTGACCGCCGTCACCTTGATCGTGTCGCGGATCAGCGACACGTCGAACGGGTCTTCGGTCCCCTCGCGCACGATGGTCAGGATGATCTCCGAACCGACAGGCCCGCGCATCTTGTCCACGGCCTCGTCAAGGTTCAGCCCCATCGTGCTTTCGCCGTTGACCTGCGTGATGAAATCGCCCGCCTTGATCCCGGCCTTGTCGGCAGGCGTGCCGTCCATGGGCGAGACGACCTTGATATAGCCCTCTTCCTGCGTCACCTCGATGCCAAGGCCGCCGAATTCACCCCGCGTCTGCACCTGCATGTCGGCAAAATCGTCGGGCGCCATATAGCTCGAATGCGGGTCGAGCGATGTCAGCATCCCGTTGATTGCCGCCTGGATCAGCTTTTCGCTGTCCACCTCCTCGACATATTGCCCGCGCACCCGCTCGAAGATGTCGCCAAACAGGTCAAGCTGCTCGTAAACCGAGGTGCTCTTTTCGGCTTCCTGGGCGATCAGCGGACCGGCGACCTGCGTCGTCAAAAGCGCGCCGGCAACGGTGCCGCCCAGCGCGGCCATCACAAACTTCTTCATCCGCCTCAATCCCTTCCTACGGTGAACCAGTCTTCCGGGTTCACCGGATCGGCCCCTTGCCGCAATTCCATATAAAGCGTTTCCGTCTCGCGCACGCCACCACCATCTTCCGACACCGACAACAGATCGGCAAGCGTCGGATCGGTCCCCCCCATCAGGCCAAGCGGCGCGCCGGCAGAAACCACCTCGCCCACTTCTCCATACACGGTCTCAAGCCCGGCAATAACCAACAGATAGCGCCCCCCCGGCTCCAGGATGATCACATTTCCGTAGTCGAGCAGCGGCCCCAGATACCGTATCGTCGAAGGCCATGGCGCCGTGACCAGTGCGCGCGGCCTGACCGACAGCGTCAACCCCGGCCGCGCCACCCCCGCCGCATCCGCCTCGCCGGGGCGGCGCAACACCGACCCCACGACCGGCAGCGGCAAGCGGCCCTTGGCGGTGATGAAGTAATTCTCGTCATCCTCGACCGGCGCGAGGCCCGACGCAAAGGCATCCAGCGTATCCGCACTCTCCAGCAACCGGCGCAATTCGTCGGGGTCTTCGGCAAAGCCGCGCGGCAGTTGCGTGCGCTCCGAAATCGCCTGCGAAAGCGCCGACCGCGCCGCTTGCGCCGCCTGAAGCCCCCGCGCCAGCGTATCGCCCGCCGCAAGCTGCAAATCGCGCAGGTCGCGCAACTCCTGCAACTCGCCCTTCAGCCGCATCGCCTCGCCCTGCAGCGCGGGCGTCACATCGGCCAGCATCATCCCCGACCGCACCGTGCCCAGCGGCCCCGAAGGATGCAGCATGAGCAGCGGCCCCGGTTCCGCTTCAAGCTGCGCCAGAACCGCCACCAACTGCCCGATCCGCTCGCGCTGCGCGTTGAACTGCAAAGAAAGCTCCGTCTCGCGCAGGCTCGCCTGACGCAAAGCCTCGCGCAGCACGCCAAGCCCGCTTTCATAGGCCGCGATCGTCTGGGTCAGCGCCGCCACGCGGTCCTTGCCGCCCTCGGCCGTCTGGAGCGCCGTCACCGCCTTTTGCAGATCGGCCGCAGCCTCCGCCGCCTGATCGGCCACGCCCTGCGCCACAACCGGCGCAGCAAGGCAGACCAACAGGGCAGCAATACGAAGGATCATGCGATCAGGCTGCGTCCGGTCATCTCGGGCGGCAAGGGCAACCCCATCAACCCCAGCACGGTCGGCGCAAGGTCGGCCAGCCGCCCACCGCGCAACACCGCCCCCGCAGGCCCGCCGAACAGGATCACCGGCACCGGATTGGTCGTATGCGCGGTATGCGGCCCGCCCGTCACGGGGTCGATCATCATCTCGCAATTGCCATGGTCGGCACAGACCACCATAGCGCCGCCCGCAGCCTCCAGCGCAGCCAAGGCACGGCCAAGCCCGCGGTCCACCGCCTCGCAGGCCTTGATCGCGGCCCCCAGATCGCCGGTATGCCCCACCATGTCGGGATTGGCGAAATTCACCACGATCAGATCGTAGCCATGCTCGATCGCCTGCACCAAATGATCCGAAACCTCGCCCGCGCTCATTTCGGGCTGCAAGTCATAGGTCGCCACCTTCGGCGATTTCGGCATCGCGCGCGCCTCGCCCTCGAACGGCACCTCGCGGCCCCCGTTCAGGAAAAACGTCACATGCGGATACTTCTCGGTCTCGGCCAGCCGGAACTGCGTGCGCCCCGCCGCCGCCACCCATTCGCCCAGCGTGTTCGGGATCGCCCGCTTGGGGTAAGCCGTCTGCATATAGGCGTTATGCGCGTCGGAGTATTCCACCATCCCCAGCATCGCCGCCAAGGCAGGGCGCTTGCCCGTCTCGAAATCCGCAAAGGCCGGATCGCCCAGCGCAGCCAAAATCTCGCGCGACCGGTCGGCGCGGAAGTTCAGGCAAAACACCCCGTCCCCGTCGCGCATCCCCGCGTAATCGCCAATCACCGTCGGGGCCACGAACTCGTCCGTCTCGCCCTTGGCATAAGATGCCGCCACCGCCGCCGCCGCATCGGCCGCAACCTCGCCCGTCCCGCGCACCATCGCGCCAAAGGCGCGGCCCACGCGGTCCCAGCGGTTGTCGCGGTCCATCGCCCAATAGCGCCCGATCACCGTCGCCACCCGCGCCCCCGCAGGCAGGCCCGCGACCAGCTCGTCGATGAACCCTGCAGCCGAACTCGGTGCCACATCGCGCCCGTCGGTCACCGCATGCAGCCAGACCGGCACGCCCAGCGCAGTGATCGCACGCGCCGCCGCCAGCACATGCACGATATGCCCGTGCACCCCCCCGTTCGAGATCACGCCCATCAGATGCGCCGCCCCGCCGCTCGCCTTCAGCTTGGCCACAAAGGCCAGCAGCGCCTCGTTCACCGCAAAAGACCCGTCCTCGATCGCAAGGTCGATCGCGCCAAGGTCCATCGCCACCACGCGCCCCGCGCCGATATTTGTGTGCCCGACCTCGGAATTTCCCATCTGCCCCGTGGGCAGCCCCACATCCGGCCCATGCGTCACCAGCGTGGCATTGGGGCAAGTCGCCATCAGCCGCCGGAAATTCGGCACATCCGCCAAGGCAGGCGCATTCCCCGCAGTCACATCCGACAGGCCCCAACCGTCAAGGATGCACAGCACAACGGGTTTGAAATTGGTCATGGCGCGGCCCCTCCGGTCTGGTTGCGCCTCAATAGCGCCAGCCGCCGCCTTGGGCAACGCTTCACGCCCGATGATAGGGGCCACCCGCCAGAATCGTCGCCGCGCGGTACAACTGTTCGGCCAGCATCACCCGCACCAGCATATGCGGCCAGACCATCGCCCCGAAACTCACAGAAGCCTCGGCCCGCGCCCGCAATCCCGGCGCGATCCCGTCCGCGCCGCCGATGACGAAAGCCACATCCTGCCGCCCGCCATCGCGCCAACGCGCCAGCATCGCGGCGAAATCGGGCGATGACATAACCCGCCCGCGTTCATCCATCGTCACAAGCAAAGCGCCCGAAGGCAGGGCGCGGGCCAAAAGCTCGCCCTCGGCCTCCATCCCGCCGCCCTTTTTGTCCTCGACCTCGTGCTCGACCAGCGGGCCAAGGCCCAGCGCCCGCCCCGTCCGGTCGAACCGCGTCACATAGTCATCCACCAGCGCCCGTTCGGGGCCGGACCGCATCCGCCCCACCGCCAGCAGATGCACCCGCATCTCAGGCGCTCGGCACCGGATTGCGATGCGCGTCGCCGGGAAGCCACATCTTTTCAAGCTGGTAGAAATCGCGCACTTCGGGGCGGAACACATGGACGATAACATCGCCCGCGTCGATCAGCACCCAGTCGCCGGTTTCCTTGCCTTCCATCTTGGCCGACAGGCGGAATTCCTGCTTCAGCCGGTCTGCCAGCTTTTCGGAAATCGCCGCGACCTGACGGGTCGACCGGCCCGAGCAGATCACCATGTAATCGGCCACGTCCGACCGCCCGCGCAGATCGATCTGCACGACCTCTTCGGCCTTGTCATCGTCGAGCGACGCAAGCACACGCGCCAAAAGCTCGTCGGCGGTATAGGTTTCGGATTGTTCCGTGGCGGCGCTCATGCGCTCGGCCCGCGGCCCGACCGGCAAACCGGTCGCAGGGTCAGAATGAGACAGGACATCGTCCTCCAGGGTTGCGCGCCGATCCTTCCCCGGCGCAGGGGGCCTGTCCCGACGCTACCACCGCGAAAATGAATTCTCAACGTCAGGCAGGACCGGCATACAGAAGTCGGGCGCGATAGCGCCAACGCCGCCCGATAGCAAGGCCCATCGCCCCGCCACCCCGAAAAACCGCGCTTTTCCCTGCATTGCCCCGTTCCTCTTGTCCGAAATATCCTCGGATGAGGTCTGGAGACGGCAAACAGCCCCGTCCGGCAGACAGCCCCCTCCAGCAGACAGCCGCGCGCGATCACGCTGCATCCGCTTGCACGGCCGACAGAATCGGCACGGCATCCGGCGGGCAAAACTCGGCCAGCGCACCCAGGATCACCGGCTTTCGCAGCGGTTTCGTCAGATGCCGGTCCAGCCCGGCCGCCAGTATCCCGTCACCGTCGCCCTCCATCGCATGGGCGGTCAAGGCAAGGATCGGCACATGGCCACGCCCCGCCTCTTCGGCACGGATAGCCCGCGTCGCCTCGCGCCCGTCCATCTCGGGCATCGAGATGTCCATGAACACCAGATCGGGCGACCAGTCGCGCCACATCTCGACCGCCTCGCGCCCGTTCTGGGCAAAGACCAGATCGATCGGCAGATCCCGCACCATCTTGCCAAAGACCAGTTGGTTGGTGCGGTTGTCCTCGGCCACCAGCACCTTCATGCGCCGCGCCTCGGTCGGCGCAACCTCGGGCTGCGGCCCCCCCTCCGGCACCGCATCGGCCCCCAGCGCGGCCAGCCGCCGGTAAAGCTCGGCCCGATGCACCGGCTTTTGCACAACCCCCACGAACAGCGCCCGCTCGGCCTCCGAAAGCGCCATGCCATGCGACGACAGCATCATGACCGGCCCCTGCCAGCCCGCCCCCCGCAGCGCGAGCGTAAAGGCCAGCCCGTCCATTTCCGGCATGTCATGGTCGGTGATCACCAGATCGAACACCCCGTCACCAAGGGCCGCCAGCCCCTCGGCCCCCGACCGCGCCAGCACCGCCTGAATACCGCAAGGCGTCAACTGCCGTTCCAGAATGGTGCGGTTGATGAAACTGTCATCCACCACCAGCACCCTTCGCAAAGCCGCAGGCAGCGCAGGCCCCGCCGCGCCCTCGGCCACCGGCAGCACCAGCCGGAAACCAAAGCACGACCCCTGCCCAAGCGTGCTGTCGACCCAGATCGCCCCCGCCATATGCTCGACCAGCCGCTGCGTGATCGCAAGGCCAAGCCCCGTCCCCTCGAACCGCCGGTTCGCCGCGTCCTCGACCTGCGAGAATTCTCCGAAGATCAGCTCAAGCTGATCCGCCGCGATGCCGATGCCGGTGTCTTCGACCGTCACATGCAACTGCACCTCGCCCGTGTCGGTCTCGAACCCCACCACCCGCACCAGCACATGGCCTTGGGCGGTGAATTTCACCGCATTGCCCAGCAGATTGGTCAATATCTGCCGCAGCCGCCCCGGATCGCCGACAAAGCGCGTCGGCAGGAACACATCGAAATCGACCAGCAGATCGATGCCCTGCGCCCGCGCTTTCGGTTGGCACAGCATCACCACCTCGTGGATCAGCCGCTCCAGATCAAAGGTTTCGGGGTGCAGCACCAGCCGCCCTGCCTCGATCTTGGAATAATCCAGAATGTCGTTGATGATGACCAACAAAGCCTCGCCGCTCGACCGGATCGTTTCGGCAAACAGCCGCTGATCATCGCTCAGCGCCGTGTCGCACAGCAGTTCCGCCATGCCGACCACGCCGTTCATCGGCGTCCTGATCTCGTGGCTCATATTGGCAAGAAAGGCCGATTTCGTCCGGCTCGCCGCCTCTGCCGCCAAACGTGCCGCCTCCAGCGCCACCCGCGCCTCATGCGCGGCGGTCACATCCGCATGCAGCGCCACCCGCCCGCCATCGGGCGTGGGATGATGCTGCACACGGATCACCTGCCCGCCCGCCAATTCCACCTCGCCCGCCTCGGCCCGCAGCTGCGCCGCCAGCCAGTCGGGCGCATCGCCCACATCGGCGAACTGCCCAGCGCGCAGGGCATGGCGCAAGATGTCGCCGTAACTCTCGCCCGTCCTGATCGCCTCGGCGGCAAGGGGGTAAAGCTCGCGATACCGTTCGTTGCACAGCAATAGCCTGTCCTCCCTGTCAAAGATCACAAATCCGTCCGGCAAAGCCTCGACCGCGGCCCGCAGGCGCATCTCGTCGGTGATGTCGATGAGCAGCGCCACGCGGTCGCCATCGCGCGTCAGCCGCTCCTCCAGCCGCAGGTGCAGCCCCGACCGGAACGACAGCACCTCGGCGGGCACCGGCACCATTCCCGCCCGCGCCCGCATCATCGCCAGCCACGCGTCAGGCTCGTCCACGGCCAAAAGCGGCACCAGCAGCGCCAGCAGCGCATCATACCCCATGCCCACCGGCAATTCCGCCCCGAAGACCGCGCACCACGCCGGATTGGCCAGCGCCAGCCGCCCCTCGGCATCGAAAATCGCGAACCCGTCGCGCATCGCATCCAGCGCATCGCGCATCCGCCGCTCGACCATCACCGCCACGCTTTGCGCGCGGTCCAGATCGCCGACATAGCGCGCATTCTGCCCCTTCAGCCGCTCGGCTTCCGACCGCGCGGCATGGGCTGACTGCCGTTCCTCGACCACCTGATCCGAAAGCGCCCGCGCCTGCCGCGCCAGCTTTTCGTTGGCCGCCACCAGCTCTCGGCTCTTCCAGTCCAAAAGCCGCTCGGCCGACAATCGCGCCCGCCGCTCCCGTGCCAGCCGTTCCACCAGATCGCTCACGCCCGACGCCCCTTGCCCGTTCGCAGCCACCTTGGCGCAAGCGCGGTGAACATATGCTTAACGCCACAGCCAAAGCGTGCAGCCCATCCGAATCCTTGTCGCAAGCGCCCCCGCCGTGCAAAGGTCGCGCAGGTCATTTGTCAGGTTTTCCATTATGCGCTTGCTCCTCTCTGTCACCGCCGCCCTTGCCCTCGCCCTGCCCCTGACGGCACAGGCCCAAGACCTGATCCCCGCCAAACGCTTTGCCCTGACCATCGGCGTCGACCGGCCCGGCGGCGACATTGCCACCGCCTTCGACACCACGCAGGAAGCCTGCGAACTGGCCTGCACCGCCAACGCATCCTGCACCGAATTCACCTACAACACCGCCAAGGGCGCCTGCTTCATCAAGAAAGACGCCGGCGCCGAAACCCCCTTTGCCGACGCCATATCCGGCAACGTCCTGACCCGCGACGCCGCCGCCGAACCGCTGGCCCAAAGCCGCCGCGCCGACCTGTCCTTCCTGCCGGACTGGGAGGTGTCGCAACTCGCCACCCAGGCCCTCGGCCTGTCAGACGCCTACCGCAACGACGGCGTCAGCCTCGAAGACCGCCGCCAAGCCGCCGCCGAAGCCGAAGCCGCGGGTGACGTTGATTCCGCCTTCCGCCACATGGGCGACGCCGCAAACCTGTCCGACAGCTACGAAGACTGGTCCGAATTCGCCCGCCTGCTGCTCTCCGCCGCCGAAACCGACGAACCGAACGCAGGCAGCCTGCGCGAACAGGCCTATTGGGCCGCCGCCAACGGCTACCTGCGCGCTCAATCCCCCGAACAGCAGCGCGACGTGCTTCTTCCCATGGCTCAGGCGCTCGAATTCCTCGGTCGCGGCACTGACGGGCTAAAAGCCCTGCGCCTCGCCCATTCCATAGCGGGCGGCGAAGAAACCGCAGGCCTTCTGGCCGAGGCTACCGGAAAATACGGCTTCCGCATCGTCGAAAACCGGGTCGAGGCTGACAGCGCCCGCCCCCGTCTCTGCGCCACCCTGTCCGAAGACCTCGTGCCTGCCGGAGTCGATTACGCCACTTTCGTCCGCACCCCCGACCCGACCCTGACCGTCACCGCGCAGGGCCGCGACATCTGCGTGGGCGGCGTCACACATGGCCAGACCGTCAGCATCACCCTGCGCGAAGGCCTGCCAGCCGCCGATGGTCAGGTGCTGATGCAATCGGTCGACATCACCTCGTATATCCGCGACCGCAGCCCCGCCGTCCGCTTTGCGGGCCGCGCCTATGTGTTGCCCCGCGCAGGCGACCCCGCGCTTCCCGTGGAAACCGTCAACACCACCACGCTCGACCTCACGCTTTACCGCGTCACCGACCGCAACCTGATTGCGTCCGTGCAAAACGGCTACCTCTCCGCCCCTTGGCCGACTGGCAGGAATACGACTTTTCCGCCAAAACCGGCACCCAAGTCTGGAACGGCACCGCCACCGTAACACAAGACCTCAACCGCGATGTCACCACCCGCCTGCCCATGGCTGATGCGCTGGCAGGCCAGCCCTCGGGCGTCTTCGCGCTCAAAGCCGCCATCCCCGGCGTCGACCCGTATGAGACCCCCGCTGGCTGGCAGTTCTTCACCGTCTCCGACCTTGGCCTGACCACGCTTTCCGGCACCGACGGGTTACATGTCTTCGTCCTCTCGCTCGGATCCGCCGAACCCAAAGCGGGCGTGGCGCTGCAACTCCTTTCCACCGGAAACGAGGTGCTCGCCACCGCCACCACCGACGACACCGGCCACGCCCTGTTCGACGCAGGGCTCACCCGTGGCACGGGCGCCGCCGCCCCCGGCATGGTCATCGCCCGCGATGGCGAAGACGACCTGACCTTCCTTTCCCTGACCGATCCCGAATTCGACCTGTCCGACCGTGGCGTCGAAGGGCGCGAGGCTTCGCCCCCCGTCGATCTGTTCGTCACCACCGACCGTGGCGCTTACCGCGCAGGCGAAACCGTCTACGCCACCGCCCTCGCCCGCGATGGCGACGCAAAGGCCATCACCGGCCTGCCGCTCACCGCGATCCTGCGCCGCCCTGACGGGATCGAATATTCCCGCCACCTCGCCACCGACACCGCAGGCGGCTACGTCTTCGCCATGCCGGTCGCAGGGTCTGCCCCGCGCGGCGTCTGGCGCATCGACATGTTGGCCGACCTCGACGCCGCCCCCCTCGCCTCGCGCACGCTGCTGGTCGAAGATTTCCTGCCCGAACGCATCGACTTCGCCCTGTCATTGCCCGACACGCCCCTTGCCGTCACGGGCAACCCCGATCTGACCATTGCCGCGAAATACCTCTTCGGCGCGCCGGGGGCCGATCTGGCCATCGAAGGCGAAACCCTGATCCGCGCCGCCAAGGAACTTGACGGCTGGGCAGGCTACAGCTTCGGCCGCGCCGATGATCCCTTCTCGGCCGTCGTTCAACCCATCGACCCCGTCCGCACCGATGACGCAGGCAACGCCACCCTCGCGCTCACCCTTCCGGCAGTCCCCGCCACCACCCAACCGCTTGAAGCCGTCATCGCCGTCCGCGTCGCCGAAGGCTCGGGCCGCCCCGTCGAACGCAAGCTGACCAAACCCCTCACCCCCTCCCAACCCCTCATCGGCATCAAACCCGCCTTCGACGGCGTCCTGCCCGAAAACGGCGAAGCCCGCTTCACCCTTGTCGGTGTCGGCACCGATGGCAAAGCCACCCCCCTGCCCGTGAAATGGACCCTGACCCGCGTCGAAACCACCTACCAGTGGTATCAATCCTACGGCGCATGGATGTGGGAACCCGTCACCACCCGCACCCGCGTAAGCGAAGGCGACATCACCCTGAATGGCCCGACCGAAATCGCCGCCCCCGTAAAATGGGGCGAATACGAACTCGCCGTCGAAAGCACCGCAGGTGCCGCCGCCTCCATCCCCTTCAGCGCCGGTTGGTTCGCCGCCGCCGATGTCTCCAGCACGCCCGACACGCTCGACCTCTCGCTCGACAAAGCCGCCTATGCGGCAGGCGACACCGCCACCCTGCGCCTTGTGCCGCGCTTTGCCGGAACCGCGCTGATCACCGTCCTGTCCGACCGCGTCATCGCCATGCAGGCCGTGAAAGTCACGATGGGCGAAAACAGCATCTCCCTCCCCGTCACCGATGACTGGGGCGCAGGCGTCTACGTCACCGCCTCGGTCCTGCGCCCGATGGACGCCAGCGCAGGCCACAACCCCGCCCGCGCGCTTGGCCTCGCCCACGCCGCCATAGCACCCGGCCCCCGCGCGCTGACCGCCGAAATCATCGCCCCCGCAGAATCCGCCCCCCGCGCGCCGCTCGACGTGTCGGTCAAGGTCACCGGCATCACCGCAGGCGAAACCGCCTACGTCACCCTCGCCGCCGTCGACCAGGGCATCCTCAACCTCACCGCCTTCACCCCGCCCGACCCGCAAGCCCATTACTTCGGCCAGCGCAAACTCGGTGTCGGCATCCGCGACATCTACGGCCGCCTGATCGACGGCCTCAACGGCGCAACCGGCACCGTCCGCTCCGGCGGCGACGCAGGCGCGCAGGCCCGCCTGCAAGCCCCCCCGCCCACCGAACAACTCCTCGCCTTCTTCACCGGCCCCGTCACCGTGGGCGCAGACGGTATCGCCCAAACCTCCTTCGACCTCCCCGCCTTCAACGGCACCGTCAAACTGATGGCCGTCGCGTGGAGCGGCACCGGCATCGGCCAGGCCTCCGCCGATGTCCTCGTCCGCGACCCCGTGGTCGTCACCGCTTCGCTGCCCCGCTTCCTCGCCCCCGGCGATGAAAGCCGCCTGCTGCTGGAAATCGTCCACGCCACCGGTCCCGCAGGCGAAATGCCGCTTTCAATCACCGCAACCGGCCTCACCCTCGGCACCGCCCCCGCCTCCGTCACCCTGACGGAACAGGGCAAAGCCGCCATCGCCATCCCCGTCACTGCAACCGACGCAGGGCTGCAAACCATCACCGTCACCCTCGCCACCCCCGACGGCAAGGCTCTGACCAAAACCCTCACCCTGCCCGTCCAATCGAACGCCCCCGAAACCAGCCGCATCTCGCGCTTCGATCTGAAACAGGGCGAAACCTTCACCTTCGACGCCGCCGCCCTCGACGGCCTGACCAACGGTCGCGCCACGCTCGCCGCAGGCCCCGTCGCCCGCCTGAACGCCCCCGGCGTCCTCGCGGCACTCGACCGCTATCCCTATGGCTGCACCGAACAGATGACCTCGCGCGCCATGCCGCTGCTCTACCTGGACACCGTGGCACAGGCGCTCGACCTGCCCCACGGCGAAGACCTGCGCGCCCGACTGCAAGAAACCATCACCGAAATCCTCACCAACCAGGGCGCCGAAGGCGGCTTTGGCCTCTGGCAGGCCGGATCGGGCGATTTCTGGCTCGACGCCTTCGTGACCGACTTCCTGTCGCGCGCGAAAGCCAAGGGCCTGAACGTCCCCGACACCGCCTACCGCCTCGCCCTCGATAACCTCCGCAATCAGGTCAACTACGCCGCCGATTTCGATAATGGCGGCGAGGCTCTGGCCTACGCCCTCTACGTCCTTGCCCGCGAAGGGGCGGCAAATATCGGCGACCTGCGCTATTACGCCGATGTCAAAGCCTATTCCTTTGCCACCCCCGCAGCCGTGGCCCAACTGGGCGCAGCCCTTGCCACCTATGGCGACCAGACCCGTGCCGATACCCTGTTCCAACAGGCCGAAGCGCAACTTCAACCCGACGATACCGCCCAGACATGGCGCGCCGATTACGGCAGCCCCTACCGCGATGCCGCAACGCTCCTGACCCTTGCCACCGAATCCGGCAGCCAAGCGGTCAACACCGAAGCGATCACCAACCGCCTCGCCGCCCACAACGGCCCCCTGTCGACGCAAGAGGCGACATGGACCCTGCTCGCCGCCCGCGCCCTGACGGACGGCACACCGGACATCCTGATCGATGGCACACCCGCCACCGGCCCCCTTGTCCGGCTTCTGGGCGACACCCCGCTTGCGGTTGAAAACACCGGCCCCGACACCACGCTTACCGTCACCAGTTTCGGCACCCCCGTCACACCCGAACCCGCAGGCGGCAACGGCTACGCCATCACCCGCAGCTACTACACGCTGACCGGCGAACCCGCCGACACCTCAACCGTCAAAGCCGGAACCCGACTCGTCGCGGTCCTCGAAGTTACCCCCTTCGACGCAGGCCAAGCCCGCCTGATGGTTACGGACCCCCTTCCCGCAGGGTTTGAAATCGACAACCCGAACCTCCTCTCCAGCGGCCAGATCACCGAAGCCCTCGGCCTCGACCTGCTCACCGAAACCGCACATAGCGAGTTCCGGCAAGACCGCTTCCTTTCCGCCGTAGACCGCAGCGACAACCAGCCCTTCCGTCTGGCCTATGTCGTCCGCGCCGTCACACCGGGCAGCTACATCCACCCCGCCGCATCGGTGGAAGACATGTACCAGCCCGATTTCCGCGCCCATGGCGACACGGGCCGCGTCACGGTTACAGAATGACGGTTACAGAATGACCGGGACGAAATGATCCGCGCAAGGCACGCGCTGTTACTGGCGGCGGGGCTGTTCCTCGCCGCCACAGCCCGCGACAGCTTTGACGCATGGATCGACGCCACCGCCCTGCCCCCCTCTCGGTTGAGACCTCCACCCTCGTCCTCGACCGCACGGGCCAGCTTTTGCGCGCCTATACCGTGGCCGATGGCCGCTGGCGCCTGCCGCTCACCGTGGCCGAAACCGACCCCACCTTCCTCGCCATGCTCATGGCTTACGAAGACCGCCGCTTCCCCACCCATTCGGGCATCGACCCCCGCGCCCTGATCCGCGCCACGTTGCAAGCCGCATGGAACGGCCACGTCATCTCCGGCGGTTCCACCCTCACCATGCAGGTCGCCCGCTTGGCTGAAGAGGGCACCACCGGCCAGCTTTCCGGCAAGCTCCGCCAGATGCGCGTGGCCCTCGCCCTCGAACGGCGGCTGACCAAAGAACAGATCCTGACCCTCTACCTGCAACTCGCCCCTTACGGCGGCAATGTCGAAGGCCTGCGCGCCGCGACCCGCACATGGTTCGGCAAAGACCCCAAGCGCCTCACGCCCGCCCAGGCCGCCCTGCTCATCGCCCTGCCGCAAAGCCCCGAACGCCGCCGCCCCGACCGCGCCCCCGACGCCGCCGCCGCAGGGCGCGACCGCGTCCTTGCCCGCGCCGTGTCGGCCGGCATCCTGTCCCCCGACCAAGCCAAGGCCGCGCAGCGCGAGGCGATCCCCACCACCCGCCAACCCTTCCCCGCCCATGCCCCGCATCTTTCGGATAACGCAGTCTTAACGGACCGCGCAAAAAGCGTGCATCACCTGTGCATCGACGCATCCTTGCAAACAGCGCTCGAAACCCTCGCCGCCGACACGCTGCGCGGGCTGGGCGACCGCGTGCAGGTCGCCATCGTCGCCGCCGACCACACGACCGGCGAAATCCTCGCCTCGGTCGGTTCCGCCGCCTTTCAGGCCGATGCGCGGGCCGGTTTCGTCGATATGACCCGCGCCCTGCGATCCCCCGGTTCTACTTTGAAACCAATGGTTTATGCCCTTGCCTTCGACGCTGGCCTGGGTCATCCCGAAACCCTGATCGAAGACCGCCCCGTCCGCTTCGGCACCTATGCCCCGCAGAACTTCGACCGCCAATTCCACGGCACGATCCGCATGCGCGACGCCCTGCAACAATCCCTTAACATCCCCGTGGTAGAACTGACCGACGCGCTAGGTCCCGAAAAACTTCTCTCCGCCCTCGACCAATCGAACGTCCGCTACCGCCTGCCCCCCGGCAAACCGGGCCTTGCCATCGCCTTGGGCGGCATCGGCGTGACATTACAAGATATGGTGGGCCTTTACGCCACCATCGCAAATGGCGGTATGTCCCGCGCCCTGCGCTGGCAGGATTGCGCCACCGTAGCAAAAACCGAAACCCGCGTCATATCCCGCGCCTCGGCGTGGCAAGTCACTGATATCCTTACCGGATTGGCACCCCCCGCAGGCGCCCCCGCCAACCGCCTCGCCTACAAGACCGGCACCAGCTACGGCCACCGCGACGCCTGGGCCATCGGCTACGACGGCCGCCACGTCATCGGCATCTGGCTAGGCCGCCCCGACGGCACCCCCGTCCCGGGGGCCTTCGGCGCCGACCTCGCCGCCCCCGTCCTGTTCCAGGCCTTCGCCCGCCTCAAGCCCGACCTGACCCCGCAACCGCCGCCACCACCCGAAACCCTGCTTGTCGCCAACGCGCAACTCCCGCCACCCTTGCAACGTTTCCGCTCACGCCAAGCCGCCTTCGCGCCAGCCGCCGATGCGCCCAGCATCGCCTTCCCGCCACAGGGGGCCGAACTCGAACCCCTCCCCCAAGGCCTGCTCGCACGGGTCGAAGGCGGCACCGCGCCCTATTCGTGGCTGGTCGATGGCCGCCCCGTCACCACGGGGCAAACCACGCGCGAGGCGCTTTTGCCCCTGCAATCAAAGGGTTTCACGACCCTTTCGGTGATCGACGCCACAGGCCGCTCGGCCCGCACCACGATCCGCCTGCGCTAGCGCAGCCGCAGGCCCGACGCCTCGTCGAAGAACAGCGCGTCCGTGGCGTCAAACGCGATTCCCGCCATAGACCCTGCGGCGGGAATCACATCGCCCTTTGCCTCGATCACCAGCTTCTCGCCGGTCGGCGCGGTCAGGTGGATATAGCTGACCCCGCCCAAAGCCTCGGTCATGTCGACGCGATGCGTCGCGGCCTCGACCACCCGCAGATGCTGCGGCCGCAGCCCCACCGTCACCTTGCCCGATGCAGGCAACCGCACCCCCGCCGCAACCGTGCCGCCCAGACCCGCCGCAGCCACACCACCGTCACCCGCCACGCCGGAAACAAAGTTCATCGCAGGCGACCCGATGAAACCGGCCACAAAGCGGTTGTCCGGATTGTGATACAATTCCAAAGGCTTGCCGACCTGCTCGACTTTGCCCTTACGCAACACCACGATCTTGTCGGCCAGCGTCATGGCTTCCACCTGATCATGCGTCACATAGATCATCGTCGCCCCGATCTCGCGGTGCAGACGGGCAATCTCGACCCGCATTTCCACCCGCAACTCGGCGTCGAGGTTCGACAAAGGCTCGTCGAACAAAAACACCTCCGGCCCCCGCACAATCGCCCGCCCGATCGCGACCCGCTGCCGCTGCCCGCCCGAAAGCGCCTTGGGCTTGCGGCCAAGATAGTCTTCCAGCTTCAAAATCCGCGCCGCTTCCGCCACCTTGGTGGCAATCTCGGCCTTGGGATGGCCGGTCATCTTCAGCCCGAACCCCATGTTTTCGGCCACCGTCATATGCGGGTAAAGCGCATAGGTCTGGAACACCATCGCCACGCCCCGCTCGGACGGATCGGCATGGGTCACATCACGCGCGCCGATGCGGATGGCCCCGCCGGTCGTTTCCTCCAAACCCGCAACCATCCGCAACAGCGTGCTTTTTCCGCATCCCGAAGGGCCGACGAACACGCAGAACTCTCCGTCCTCGACCGTCAGATCGACCCCGTGGATCACCTGTGCATCGCCGTAACGCTTGACGACATTCTGCAAAGTAACGCCTGTCATGTCCGTCCCCTCCCGTTTAACCCTGTTCCGGAAAGCGCCAGCTTTCCGCCTCGGCCGCGATCTTTGCCGCCGTCTCCCTGATCCGTCCCGATACTGCGCCCAAGGCGGCAATCGTCGTTCGCGCCGTCGTCGATGTCACCGACAAGGCGCCAATCACCCTTCCCGCCTTGGTCAGGATCGGCGCCGCACAGCAAATGATTCCCGGCTCGTGCTCCTCGCGGTCAAAGGCATAGCCACGGCTGCGAATCGCCCGCAGTTCGGCCCACAGCTTTTCGGGGCTGTCCAAGGTCTGCGCCGTGAAACTGTGAAAACTCTGCCGCTGGATCACCCGCTCGACCGCCTCGTCCGGCAGGAACGCCAGCATCGCCTTGCCCACCCCGGTGCAATAGGCGGGGCCAACCTTGCCCGCCTGCGCAAACATCTCGACCGGCTTCAGGGCGTTGCGCTTGTCGACATACAACACCTGCCCGTTGTCCATCTGTGCAAGGTGAATCGTCTCGCCGGTTTCGCCTGACAATTCATCAAGATAGGGCCGCGCAATCGGCGCAAGCGACGATGTCGCCCAAGCCGCATGCGCCAGCCTGACAAGCCGCACGCCCAGCGAATAGGTCTGCCGGTCGGGATCATAAGCCAGCATCCCCTGATGCGTCAGGGTCTGCAAAAGCCGGTAAAGCGTGGCCTTGGGATAGGCCGATTGTTCGAGCAATTCGGTGAACCGCACCGGACGCCCGGCACCCGCGACCATGTCGAGGACATCCAGCGCCTTGCCGACCGTTCCGTCCCCCTGATCCGCGCCCATGACCCCCAGCCTTTCGCTCTGCTGTTGACATAGTAGCGGATCATCCGCATAGTTTTCAATATTCAAAACTAAGTTTCACATAATGGAACCAAAAGGGAGGAAACCAATGGTCCGTTTCGCAAAGGGCACGCTCGCCCTGTCCGCTGCGTTGCTCATGGCAACCACGGCAATGGCGCAAGACAAGCGCGTCGTCACATGGAATGCCGACTACGACCCGATCCCGCTCGCGGCTGCCGAAGCCCTGATCGCCGATTTCGAGGCCGCAAACCCCGAGATCGACGTCCAGCTGACCAACTTCGACCACGAAGCCTACAAGAACGCGATCCGCAACTTCCTGACCGCCGATGCGCCCGATCTGGCGAACTGGTATGCTGCGAACCGGATGCGTCCCTTTGTCGAGGCCGGCCTTTTCGCCGACATCTCGGATGTCTGGGCCGACAACGGCCTGACCGATGCGCTCGCCTCGTCGGTCCCGTCCTCGACGATCGACGGCAAGCAGTATGCCGTCCCCTATACCTATTACCAGTGGGGCATCTATTATAACCGCGACGCCTACAAAGCCGCAGGCGTCGACCTGCCGGGCGATGGCGGCGTGACCTGGGACCAGTTCCTTGCCAACTGCGAAAAATTCAAGGCCGCAGGCATCGACTGCGTGACCACCGGCTCCAGCGCGCTTTGGCCGGTCGCGGGTATCTTCGACTACATCTCGCTGCGCACCAACGGCTACCAGTTCCACAGCGACCTCGCCGCAGGCAAGGTGTCGTGGACCTCGCCCGAAGCGCGCGCCGTGTTCGACAACCTCGGCAAGCTGCAACCCTACGTCACCGCCAACCACGCCGCGATCGACTGGCAGGATGCCGCAGCCCTGTTCGTGCAGGGCAAGGCCGCCAACTATGTCATGGGCAACTTCGCCGTCGGCGTCTTCAAGGAAGGCGGCATGACCAATGACAACCTCGGCTTCATGGTCTTCCCGGAAATCACCGCCGGTGTCGCCCGTGCCGAAGAAGCCCCGACCGACACGGTCCACCTCACCAGCGGTGCAAAGAACCCCGACGATGCGAAAAAGCTGCTGGCCTTCATCGCCAGTGCTGACGCGCAGTCGAAATGGAACGGCGCCGTGGGCCAGCTGCCGACCAACAAGAACTCGACCGTCGATGCCGCCGATCCGTTCCTGACGGCCGGTTTCCAGGCGCTGTCCACCGCGACGGGCGGCATCGCCCAGTTCTGGGACCGCGACGCGGATGCCGAATACGCCAAGGCAGGCATGGAAGGCTTCCAGCAGTTCCTCGTCCAGCCCGAAAAGCTCGACGAGATCCTCGAGCGTCTGGAACAGACCCGTCTGCGCATCTATCCGCAGTGATCTGATACCACGGGCGCCCCTGTCATCGGGGGCGCCCGTTTTTGCACCTAGCGACGATGGGAACAGACATGACCGCCGCGTCCCCGATCCAGCGCAGCCCGCGGAAATGGAACCAGCGCACGATCGCGCCTTGGCTCTTTCTCGCCCCCGGCCTGTTCATGTTCACCGTCTACGTGCTTTGGCCCATCGTCCAGAGCGTCACGCTTTCCTTCTATGACTGGAACGGCCTTTACAACAAGGACGGCCAGTTCACCGGCACCTTCGTCGGCATCGGCAACTACTCCGAACTGATGACCGACCCCGCCTTTGAAACCTCGCTCTGGAACAACCTCAAATGGCTGGTCCTTTACATGGCCGCCCTGCCCATCGGCCTGTTCATCGCGATCTTCCTGAACCAGACAGTCACGGGTATCCGGCTTTACAAATCGCTGTTCTTCTTTCCCTTCGTCATCAGCCAGGTCGTCGTCGGCCTGATCTTCGCATGGTTCT
This sequence comes from Gemmobacter aquarius, assembly GCF_003060865.1. Lineage (NCBI taxonomy): Bacteria > Pseudomonadati > Pseudomonadota > Alphaproteobacteria > Rhodobacterales > Paracoccaceae > Paragemmobacter > Paragemmobacter aquarius. The sequence continues at coordinate 217,774 of NZ_CP028918.1, read as the reverse complement.
ACGCGCCGAATTTCGGGCTGTTCTATCTGCTGACGGAATCCGTCACTGGCACCGGCACCGCCATCCTCGCCGACCCCGACCTTGTCACCTATGGCATCATCGCCGCAGGCCTCTGGCCGCAGATCGCCTATGTGATGATCCTCTATCTCACCGGCCTGAACAACGTCGCCCCCGACCAGATCGAGGCCGCGCGGCTTGACGGGGCCAAGGGCTGGCGCATGCTGTGGTATGTCGTTCTGCCGCAACTGCGCCCCGCGACCTTCATCGCCGTCATCGTCACCGTGATCGGCGCGTTGCGCTCCTTCGACCTCGTGTCGATCATGACAAACGGCGGCCCCTTCGGGTCGTCCCGCGTGCTGTCCTATTACATGTTCGAAATGGCCTTGGGCGAATACGGCTACCGTATGGGCTATGGCGCGGCCATCGCCGTGGTGCTGTTTGCGATCATGATGATCTTCATCTCGGGCTTCATCTGGAAGATGTGGCGCGACGAAACGGAGCGTTGATCCATGTTCCCCCGTCCCATCCGGCAATCCTCGCCCGCCGCGCAATGGGTCTATGCAATCGCCCTGCCCCTTGCCCTGATCATCTGGCTTTTCCCGCTGCTCGGCGTGGCGCTCACCTCGCTGCGCCCCGCCTCCGACCTTGCCATGGGAAACTATTTCGGCATGCCCTCGGGCATCGCATGGGAAAACTACGTCTTCATCTTCACCGAAACGCCCATCGGCCAATACATGGTCAACTCGCTCTGGGTCACCATTCCCACGGTGATCGGCGCGGTCAGCCTGTCGCTGATGACGGGCTTTGCACTGGCAGTCTACAACTTCCGCTCCAACATCCTTGTGTTCTTCATGTTCGTGGCGGGCAATTTCGTGCCGTTCCAGATCCTGATGGTCCCCGTGCGCGACATGACGCTGCAACTGGGCATGTATGACACGTGGTATGGGCTTGCGCTGTTCCACATCGCCTTCCAGACCGGTTTTTGCACCCTCTTCATGCGGAACTTCATCAAGGCCCTGCCGTATGAGCTGATCGAAGCCGCCCGCGTCGAGGGCGTCGCGGAATGGCGCATTTTCTGGTTCATCGTCCTGCCCCTGATGCGCCCCGCCATCGCGGCGCTGTCGGTGCTGGTCTTCACTTTCATCTGGAACGACTTTTTCTGGGCCACCGTGCTGACCCAAGGCGTCGACAGCCAGCCCATCACGGCGGGCCTGTCGTCGCTGAACGGCCAGTGGATCGCGCAATGGCACCTCGTCTCGGCAGGCTCGATCCTTGCCGCCCTGCCGCCTGTCCTGATGTTTTTCCTCATGCAAAAGCACTTCATCGCAGGCCTTACCCTCGGGGCCGTCAAATGAACTGGCGTATCGATGCGGGCGATCAGACCATCGCCCTGACGACTTCCGGCGGTATCCCCGCCGTCACCTATTGGGGCCCGTGCCTGCCCGTTAGCGAAGACCTCGGCCAACTCGCCCTGTCGGCGCAGAACGACCTTACGGGCGGGATGCTCGACTCGCTCGCCCCCGTGACGCTAACACCCGAATCGGGCCGCGCCTTTGCCGGACAACCCGGCCTTGTCGTGCAGGCCCAAGACGGCACGCCGCTGCACCCGCAGTTCACCTTTGACCGCGCCGAGGTCAGCCCGACCTCGCTGGTTCTGCATTCGCGCAGCGCAGGCATGGCGCTTGCCCATCACCTCACAGCACAACCCACCGGTGTCATCACCCTGCAAACCGTGCTGACCGCCGATCACCCCGTCCGCGTCCAATGGCTGGCCGCCCCGGTCCTGCCCGCCCCGCAGCAGGGCGATATCATCGATATCCACGGCAAATGGATCAGCGAATTCCACCTGAACCGCACGCCGTGGTCGGCTGGCATCCGCATGCGCGAAAGCCGCACGGGCCGGTCGGGTCACGAACACCCGCCCTATGTCATCTTTGCCGGAAATGGCTGCACCAACACAGGCGGCACCGCCCACGCCCTGCATTACGCATGGTCCGGCGGGCATCGCATGCTGGCCGAGGAATTGCCCGACGGTCGCCGTCAGGTCCAGTTCGGCCATGCGACAGGCGCGGAAACACGGCCCGCCACCCGCTTCGAATCCGCCGAACTTATCGCCACCGTCTCGACCGCTGGCCTGAACGGCATCGGCGCCACCTTCCAGCACGATATCCGCGACCGCGTGGTGAAGTGGCCCGATCCCGCCCGCCCCCGCCCCGTGCATTACAACTGCTGGGAGGCGGTCTATTTCAACCACCACCTGCCTGACCTGACTGCCATCGCCGAACGCGCCGCTGCCATCGGGGCCGAACGCTTCGTGCTGGATGACGGCTGGTTCGGCCGCCGCGACGATGACACGACCAGTCTTGGCGACTGGTGGGTGGATGAACGAAAATGGCCCAAAGGGTTAACGCCGCTGATCGAATCTGTGCATCGGTTGTGCATGTCGTTCGGATTGTGGTTCGAACCCGAAATGGTAAACCCCGACAGCGACCTGATGCGCGCCCATCCCGACTGGATGCTTGGCCCGCAGGATCAGGTAACTGGCCGGAATCAAATGGTTTTGAACCTCGCCCTGCCACAGGTGCGCGAACATCTGTTCCACTCGATTTCCGCACTTTTGACCCAATACCCCATCGATTACATAAAATGGGACCACAACCGCCTTCTCCCCGTAGTCGACGCCGACCAGACCCACGGCATTTACGAATTGCTCACCGCCCTGCGCCACGCGCACCCCTTGGTCGAGATCGAAAGCTGCGCCTCGGGCGGGGGGCGGATCGATGCAGGCATCTTGGCGCACACCCAGCGCGTCTGGCTTTCCGACAGCAACGACGCGCTGGAAAGGCTGCGAATTCAACATGATGCGGCGCTGTTCCTGCCGCTTGCCGTCACCGGCAGCCATGTCGGGCCACGCCATTGCCACACCTCGGGCCGCGTTCTGCCCATGTCCACCCGCGCCTGGGTCGCCGCCCAGCGGCATCTTGGGTTCGAGATGGACCTGCGCGAATTGACGCCTGATGAAGAAAAAACCCTCACGAATATAACGGCTTGGTGGAAAGCCAACCGCGACTGGATGACCCGCGGCACCATCCTCCGCCTCGACAGTGACGACCCCGCCACCATCTCTGAAATGCAGATTTCGGCCGATTCCAGCCGTTTCGTGCTGTTTTGCGGGCAGGAAAGCACCAGCAGCCAGATCCTTCCCCGCCCGCTGCGGCTGACGGGTCTGGACCCCGAAGCGCGTTACAGCGTTCACTTGCTGAACCGCGCCGACGCACCGCGCCAAAGCCGTGGCCCGAACGCATTGAAATCGCAGGACTTGACGCTGACGGGCCAGACGCTCATGACCTGCGGCATCTTGCTTCCGGTGGCATGGCCGGGGTCGGTCTGGGTGGTCGAGGGGCGACGGTTGTGATGGCGCAGAATGCAACAACCATATGGTTTTGCTGAAATATCAGACCTTCGGCCCAAGACGGTGCCGCAAGGATAGCAGGAATACCGGACATGAAAACAGACTGGATCGCAGTCGATTGGGGAACGTCGAACCTGCGGGCCTGGGCGATGGGACAGGGCGGCATCCTTGCCCATGCCGCGTCAGATGACGGGATGGGCAGCCTTGACCGCGACGGGTTCGAACCGGCCCTGCTGCGGCTGATCACGCCTTGGCTGACGGCGGATCGGACCGAGGTCATCGCCTGCGGCATGGTCGGCAGCCGTCAGGGCTGGTTCGAAGCGCCCTACCGCGCCACGCCCTGCACTCCGCTGGATTCTGCAAGCCTTGTCACCGCCCCGTCCCGCGACACGCGTATTGCAGTGCGCCTGATACCCGGCCTGAAGCAGGCAAAACCGGCCGACGTCATGCGCGGCGAAGAAACCCAGATTGCCGGAGTGCTTGCTTTGAACCCGGGTTTTGACGGTGTGATCTGCCTGCCGGGAACGCATTCGAAATGGGTCCACGTCTCGGCGGGCGAGGTGGTCAGTTTCCAGACCTTCATGACCGGAGAATTGTTCGCCCTGCTTTCAACCCAATCGGTCTTGCGCCATGGCATGACAGGGGGCGACTGGGACGACGCTGCGTTTGATACGGCCCTGTCCGACACCCTGTCGCGCCCCGAGCGGATTGGAGCCAAGCTGTTCGGGTTGCGCGCCGAAGGCTTGATTGCGGGCCTTGATGCTGGCGCCGCACGCGCGCGGCTTTCCGGCCTGCTGATCGGTGTGGAACTGGCCGCGTCGAAACCCTTCTGGCTGGGGCAAGAGGTGGCCATCGTCGGCTCGGAGGCCTTGGCAAAGTCCTACGCCCGCGCCCTTGTGACCCAAGGCGCAAGCCCCCGCCTTGTTCCGGCCACAGACGCCACTTTGGCCGGACTAACCGCAGCCCGCGCACAGGTGACAGCATGACCCATCGCAACATCATCGCCATCCTGCGCGGCATCACTCCGCCCGATGCGCTGCCCGTGGCCCATGCGCTGATCGCGGCGGGCATCACCCGCATCGAAGTGCCCCTGAACAGCCCTGACCCGCTGTCATCAATCGCCGCCATGGCGCGCGACGTGTCTGCCCATGCACAAATCGGCGCGGGAACAGTGCTGACCCTGCAAGACCTGCGCGCCGTGGCCGAGGCCGGTGGCACGCTCATCGTCTCGCCCAACATGGACCCCGAAGTGATTTCGGCGACCAAGGCGATGGGGCTTTCGTCATGGCCCGGCGTGATGACGCCGACCGAATGTTTCGCCGCCCTCAAGGCAGGGGCGGACGGGCTGAAGATCTTCCCCGCCTCGCTGATCGGGCCTGACGGGGTCAAGGCGATACGGGCGGTCCTGCCCAAGGCCACGCAGGTCTATGCCGTGGGCGGCGCGGGGGCCGACAATTTTGGTCAATGGATCAAGGCTGGCGCAGATGGTTTTGGCATCGGGACAGCGCTCTACACACCGGGCCTGTCGGCAGCCGAGGTCGCGGTCCGCGCCGCAAAGATCGTCGCAGCCTATGACGCCGCCAAAGGGGCCTTGGCATGATTTACGACCCGCGCCCCTGCGAACTGGGCGAAGGTGCGCTGTGGCACCCCGAACGCCGCCAACTGTTCTGGTTCGACATCCTTGGCAAGAAGCTGCACACGGTCGGCCGCGAGGGGCCGCAGACGTGGAGCTTTGTCGAACTGGTGTCAGCCGCCGGTTGGGTGACTCGCGACCACCTGCTGATCGCGGGCGAGCGCGATCTTTTCCTGTTCGAACTGGAAAGCGAAGAGATCGAAACGCTGGTCGAACTCGAACCGGGCAATCCGCGCACCCGGTCCAACGATGGCCGCGCCGACCGTCAGGGCGGGTTCTGGATCGGCACGATGGGCAAGCGGGGTGGTGATGATCCGGGCGCAGGGTCGATCTACCGCTGGTATCGGGGCGAATTGCGGAAATTGTTCGGCGGGCTGACAATTCCGAATTCGATCTGTTTCGCACCGGATGGGCGCACCGCCTATTTCGCCGATACGGTAATGCAAAAGATCAACCGCGTGGCGCTGGACGCCGACGGCTGGCCTTCGGGCGATCCGGAACTCTTCGTCGATCTGGCCGCCGAGGGGCTTTTCCCCGATGGCGCAACAGTCGATGCTGCGGGCAATCTGTGGAGCGCACAATGGGGCGCGGGGCGGGTCGCCTGCTATTCGCCGGCCGGTGAATTCCTGCGCGCCGTGCTCGTCGATGCGCCACAAACGTCCTGTCCGGCCTTTGGCGGGCCGGATTTCACAACGCTTTTCGTCACCACCGCCCGCGAGCACATGGACGCGGCGGCACTTGTCCGTGCGCCGTTGTCAGGCCAGACCTTTGCGCTGCCCGACATTGCCGCAGGCCTTCCCGAACCAAGGGTCATCTTATGAAACGCACGCTTGGCGTCTGCTACTATCCCGAACATTGGCCCGAAGCCCAATGGGCCGAAGATGCCGCCCGCATGGCCGAACTGGGCCTGACATGGGTGCGGATCGGCGAATTCGCGTGGAGCAGGATCGAACCGGTTCCGGGGCGCTATGACTGGGCTTGGCTTGACCGCGCCATAGAAACGCTGGGCGCGGCAGGGTTGAAGGTGGTTCTGGGCACGCCCACCGCTACGCCGCCGCGCTGGATGCTCGACAGGCACCCCGACATGCTGGCCGTCGATGCCCAAGGCCGCACGCGGGGCTTCGGGTCGCGGCGGCATTACTGTTTTTCCCACCGCGGGTATCGCCACGAATCGGCCCGCATCGTGACCGCGCTTGCGGAACGCTACGGTCGCAATCCCCACATCGCTGCATGGCAGACCGACAACGAGTACGGCTGCCACGATACGGTGCTGTCCTATTCTGACGCCGCGCTAAAGGCGTTCCGCGATTGGCTCGCCCAACGCTACCAGTCGACCGAGGCGTTGAACCGTGCATGGGGCAACATCTTCTGGTCGATGGAATACTCCAGTTTTGATGACATCGGCCTGCCGAACCTGACCGTGACCGAAGCGAACCCCGCCCATGTCATGGCCTTCCGCCGCTTCGCCTCGGACGAGGTGGTGGGTTACAACCGATTGCAAACCGACATCATCCGCAAGTTTTCCGATGCACCGATCGCGCATAACTACATGGGGCGGATCACGGAATTCGACCATTTCGCTACAGGTGCTGACCTCGATATCGCGTCATGGGATGCCTATCCGCTCGGGTTCCTGTCGGACCGTCTGGAGGTCACGCCCGAACACAAGCGCCGCTTCGTTCGGCAGGGCGACCCGGATTTTCAGGCCTTCCACCACGACCTTTACCGCGCTGTCGGGCGCGGGCGCTGGTGGATCATGGAGCAGCAACCGGGGCCGGTAAACTGGGCACCGTGGAACGCCGACCCCTTGCCCGGAATGGCCCGGCTTTGGGCGTGGGAGGCCTTTGCCCATGGGGCCGAGGCGGTGTGCTATTTCCGCTGGCGGCAGGCCCCCTTTGCACAGGAGCAGATGCACGCGGGTCTTTTGCGCCCCGACAGTGCCCCGGCGCAGGCCTTCCACGAGGCGGGCGAGGTGGCAAAGGAACTGGCCGCGATGCCCGATGTCGATGCCGCCCGCGCCGATGTGGCGCTGGTGTTCGACTATGCCTCGGCTTGGGCATGGCAGACCCAGCCGCAGGGGCAGGATTTCGATTACTTCCGTCTGGCCTTTTCCTTTTACCGCGGCTTGCGGCGGCTTGGGCTGAACATCGACATTCTACCCCCCGATTGCGGCGATCTTGGCAATTACAAACTGGTTCTGGCACCGGGGATTGCCACCCTGTCAGCACCGCTGCTGAACGCGCTTGCCCGTCACAACGGGGCTTCGCTGGTCGGCCCGCGCAGCAACGCCAAGACCGTCGAATTCGCGACGCCCGTTCCGCTGCCGCCGAACCTGCCCGGATTGGCCGCGACCGTGGCGCGGGTCGAAAGCCTGCCGCCAGATGTTCCGGTTCCCTTGGACCTTGGCGGCAACTTCCTGCATTGGCGTGAAAAGTTGGAAACCGAAGGCACGGTCGTAGAACGCAGCACCGACGGCTGGCCCGCGCTTGTCGCTGCCGGTGGGCTGCACTATCTGGCCGGCTGGCCGGACGAGACGGCGCTTGACCGCATCCTGACCACGCTTTGCGATGCACGGGGCATTCTGGTCGACCCCTTGCCCGAAGGCTTGCGCCGCCGCGACAGCGGAACGCACCGCTTCTGGTTCAACTACAACGCCGTTCCGGTCGAACGCGGCGAGGTGACGATACCGGCAGCCGGAGTCTACTGGGAAAAGCTGGACTAGCCGATCTGGGCAAAGGCGACGCCATTCGGGCCGAGCGTCAGGGTCGTGCCATCGGTCTTTGCTGCAAGCGAAGGACCGATGGGATCGCCCAAGCCCTCAACCGCAACACTGACCGTTTGGGCTGAGAGGTTGAAGAAACAGCCCAACCCGTTGCCCCGCACAAAGCCCAGAACCGGGTCGGGCAGGTCAAAAAACCGCGTCCGTCCCGACCGCAGGGCCGCGCTATCACGGCGAAACGCCAGCATCTGGCGGTAGAATTCCAGCACCGAACCCGCCACGCCCTGCTGGCTTGCCACATTGCGCGCAAGCTGCGGTGGCTTGACCGGCAGCCATGGGCGAGCGGTGCTGAAGCCGCCGTATCCAGACCCGTCCCAGACCATCGGCGTGCGCGTGTTGTCGCGCCCCACGGGTTCTGGCCAAAAGTTGATGCCTTGCGGATCGGTCAATTCGTCAAAGGCAAGTTCGGTATCGGTCTGGCCCAACTCCTCGCCCTGCCACAGGCAAACCGACCCTTCGAAAGACAAAAGCAACGCCGCAGCCTGTTTCGCCAGAGCGTCTGACGTTGCACCATACTTTGCCCAACGGCTGACGTGCCGCACCACATCGTGGTTGGAAAAAGCCCACATCGGCCAACCATCAGGCGCGCCCTCGAAAAACTCGGAAAGCTTGCGGCGAAAGAAATCGGGCGTGTAGTCATAGCCCATCAGCTCGAACGAGTAGCACTGATGCAGCCGCCCCGGCGCGGTGTATTCGCCCATCATCCGGATGGCGTGGTGGCTCTCGCCCATCTCGCCCACCGATGCGGCGCCGTATTCGTCGAGCAGGGCGCGGATCCGCTCCATCCACAACAGGTTTTCGGGGCGGTTCTTGTCGTAAAGGTGGTATTGCATCCCGTAGGGGTTGCCCTCGGCCTGTTCCTTTTCGCGGGGATCGGCGGGGTTGTCGCGCAGCGCCTGATCGTGGAAGAAATAATTGACCGTGTCGAAGCGGAAACCGTCAAGCCCGCGGTCCAGCCAGAAGCGCATGTTGCCCAGCGCCCAATCCTGCACGGCAGGATTGTGGAAATTGAAGTCCGGCTGTTGGGACAGGAAGTTGTGCAGGTAATACTGCTTTCTGCGTGCGTCCCATTGCCATGCCGTGCCGCCAAAGACCGAAAGCCAGTTTGTCGGCGGGGTTCCATCGGGTTTCGGATCGGCCCAGACATACCAATCGGCTTTCGCGTTGGTGCGGTTCTGGCGGCTTTCCTGAAAGAACGGGTGCTGGTCGGACGAATGCGATTGCACCTGATCGACGATCACTTTCAGCCCCAGCCCATGCGCCGATGCCAACAGCCTGTCAAAATCGGCCAACGTGCCAAAGACCGGATCGACGTTGCAATAATCCGACACGTCATACCCCATGTCGAGCATGGGCGACGTGAAGAACGGGCTGAGCCAGATGCAATCGACGCCAAGATCGGCGATATATTGCAGGCGCGAGGTGATGCCGCGCAAGTCGCCGATGCCATCGCCACCCGAATCCTGAAAGGACCGTGGATAGACCTGATAGGTTACCGCGCCGCGCCACCAATCCCGTGCCATGTCCGTCCCTTGTCGCTACGCCACAGCCTGCGTTAGCCAGTCTGGCCGCATCAGGGCAAGTACCTGTTGCAGAACCAAGCAAGGCGTCCCGCGCCTGTGATTGATATGGCAACAATTTAACGTTTGACCGCGCCGCAGACTGGGCAGAGAAAACACGCCTGCCTAGGAAGTGAACATGCCCCTTACCGCCCAATCCAAACTGGTGACACCGGTCCTGATCGCCGGATGCGTCATCTTGATGCTGTCCTTTGCCATCCGTGCCAGCTTTGGCGTGTTCCAGATCCCCATCGCAGCCGAATTCGGCTGGGCGCGTGCCGATTTCTCGCTGGCCATCGCGATACAGAACCTTGCATGGGGGATCGGGCAGCCGATCTTCGGGGCGATGGCGGAACGTTTCGGCGACCGCAGGGCAATCATTTTGGGTGCCATGCTTTATGCGGCGGGGCTTGTCGCTTCGTCCTTTGCGGTCACTCCCGGTGAGCACCAGCTTTTGGCCATCCTCGTCGGCTTCGGCATTGCAGGCACCGGGTTCGGCGTGATCCTAGCCATCGTCGGGCGCGCGGCGAGTGCCGAGAACCGGTCGATGGCGCTGGGGATCGCCACCGCCGCCGGTTCGGCGGGGCAGGTCTTTGGCGCGCCGACCGCCGAATTGCTGTTGCAAAGCCACCCGTGGCAGACGGTCTTTGTCATCTTCGCCGTAGTGATCCTTGCCGCGATGGTGGCGCTGCCCTTCCTGACCCCCGGCAAACCCGCCACGAAAGCCGAACTCGAGGAATCGCTCGGCACCGTGCTGATCCGAGCGTTCAAGGACCCGACCTATACCTTCATCTTCCTCGGCTTCTTTTCCTGCGGGTATCAGCTTGCCTTCATCACCGCGCATTTCCCCGCCTTCGTGACCGAGCTTTGCGGCCCAATCGACCCTTCGGGCATGATCGCTGGCATGGGGATCACCACGACATCGGCGCTGGGTGCGGTGTCAATCGCCGTAATCGGTCTGTTCAATATCGTCGGCACCGTCACGGCGGGCTGGCTGGGCAAGCGCTACACCAAGAAATACCTGCTGGTGGGCGTCTATACCGGGCGCACCATCGCCGCCGCCGCCTTCATCTCGATGCCGATCACCCCGACATCGGTTCTGGTCTTTTCGGCGGTCATGGGGGCGCTGTGGCTGGCGACCGTGCCCCTGACGAGCGGGTTGGTCGCCCATATCTACGGGCTGCGCTACATGGGCACGCTTTACGGTGTAGTCTTCCTGAGCCATCAGATTGGCGGGTTTCTGGGCGTCTGGCTGGGCGGTATGATGTATGATCTGACGGGGGGCTATTCGGTGGTCTGGTGGATCGGCGTGGGTGTGGGCGCCTTTTCGGCGGTGCTGCACCTGCCGATCCGCGAAAGACCGCTCGTGGCGCAGGCGGCTTGATGAAGGTCGGCATAACAAGCCTTGTCGCGGCTTACGTGCTGTCGCAGTTTTACCGCGCCTTCCTTGCCGTCCTGTCGCCCGTGCTCGCGTCCGAGCTTGGCGCAACGGCAGAAGACCTCGCCGCCGCGTCGGGGCTTTGGTTTTTGTCCTTTGCGCTGATGCAATTGCCTGTGGGCTGGGCCTTGGACAGCATCGGCCCCAGACGGACGACCGCCACGCTGCTGGCATTCGGCGGGGCGGGCGGGGCAGCGGTGTTCGCCGTAGCGCAGGGTCCGGTGGCGCTGTGGGTGGCGATGATCCTGATCGGAGCGGGCTGCGCGCCTGTGCTTATGGCATCTTTCTACATCTTTGCCCGAACCTATTCGGCAGCGGTGTTCGGCACCTTGGCGGGGGCGGTGATCGGCTTCGGATCGCTCGGCAACGTCGCGGCGTCCCTGCCGCTGTCGGCCACGGTCGATGCATTTGGCTGGCGCGGCACGCTTTGGGCGATGGCGGGCATCACGCTGGTCGTGGCGGCAGGGATCGCGCTTTTGGTGCGCGACCCGCAGCGCGTCACGCATGAAGCCAAAGGTTCGGTGTTCGACCTGATGCGTATGCCGGCGTTATGGCCGGTGGTGATTATGATGGTCGTCTGCTACGCGCCGGCAGCCGGATTGCGTGGGCTGTGGGTCGGCCCTTATTTCGCCGATGTCTTCCATGCGGATGCGGCAGGGATCGGGCGGGCATCGCTGGTGATGGGGCTGGCCATGGTGGTGGGCAATTTTGCCTACGGGCCGATGGAGCGGTTTCTCGGCACGCGCAAATGGCTGATCTTCGGCGGAAATCTGGCCGTGGCGCTGTGCCTTGCAGCGTTATGGGCCATTCCGACGGCAAGTGCCCTTACCGCCTTGGCGCTTTTGGCCGGAGTCGGGTTTTTCGGGTCGTCCTTCGGCATGGTCGTAGCACACGGGCGAGCATTTTTTCCGCCTCATCTGGTCGGGCGCGGAGTGACGCTTTTGAACCTGTTCGGCATCGCTGCAGTGGGACTTGCACAGGTAGTCACGGGCAGGCTGCACGCGGCAGCCCTGACACCGCCCGAAACCGCGCCCTATCAGGCGATATTCGCCTTCTTCGCCGTCAGCCTGTTGGCCGGACTGGTGATCTATGCCTTTTCGCGCGACCGGACCGACTGATGCGACATCGGTCTTGGCGGAATCCGCTTTTCCCTGACCCGCCCATAGGCTAACAGGCCCCGTCCCCGCAGGGGGGACGGGTAAAGGAGAACCCCGATGGGCTATAAGGTCGTCGTCGCGGGTGCCACGGGTAACGTGGGCCGCGAAATGCTGAACATCCTCGCCGAGCGCGAGTTTCCTGTGGACGAAATCGTCGCACTCGCGTCGCGCAAATCCATGGGCACCGAGATCAGCTTCGGGGAGAAAACTCTCAAGACCAAAGACCTCGACACCTTCGACTTTACCGGCTGGGACATCGCGCTTTTCGCAGTCGGGTCCGAGGCGACCAAGATCTACGCGCCCAAGGCGGCTGCAGCCGGTTGCGTAGTCATCGATAACTCGTCGCTCTACCGCTACGATCCGGCCATTCCGCTGATCGTGCCGGAAGTGAACGCCGACGCCATCGAGATGTACAAGAACAAGATGATCATCGCGAACCCCAACTGCTCGACCGCGCAGATGGTGGTTGCGCTCAAGCCGTTGCACGACCGCGCCCGTATCAAGCGCGTTGTGGTCTCGACCTACCAGTCGGTTTCGGGCGCAGGCAAGGAAGGCATCGACGAGTTGTGGAGCCAGACCAAGGGCATTTATGTTCCCGGTCAGGAAGTCGCGCCGAAGAAGTTCAGCAAGCAGATCGCCTTCAACGTGATTCCGCAGATCGACGTCTTTCTGGACTCGGGCGAGACCAAGGAAGAATGGAAGATGGTGGCCGAGACCAAGAAGATCCTCGACCCGAAGATCAAGGTCGTCGCAACTTGCGTTCGTGTTCCGGTCTTTGTCGGTCATTCCGAAGCGATCAACATCGAATTCGAGGATTTCCTCGACTGGGAAGAAGCTCAGGACATCCTGCGCGAGGCCCCCGGCATCCTGCTTGTCGACAAGCGCGAACCGGGTGGATACATCACCCCGATCGAATGTGTGGGCGATTACGCGACCTACATCAGCCGCGTCCGTCAGGACAGCACGGTGGAAAACGGCCTGTCGCTTTGGTGCGTTTCGGACAACCTGCGTAAGGGTGCCGCACTGAACGCCGTGCAGATCGCCGAAGTGCTGGGCAACCGCTGCCTGAAAAAGGGCTAAGATCCCCGGCCATTGTTGAACGAATCCCGCCCAATCGGGCGGGATTTTTCATTGCGGTGCCGACTCACTCATGTCACCGGCGCAGCGGTACGGGTCAATGTTCCGCCACGAAGCGGCACGCGGCGCCAAGTGATTGCCTTAATGTGGCAGACCAGCGGGTTGGATCGCTGGCAAAAGGTCTTTTCCACACCCACCCAAAGGGATGAGCCGCATCCCCATGAAAGCCCAAGAAAAGCCTCGTTCGCATTGAGATGTTGCCATGTTTATTGGCACTAATGGGTATCGGACACGCTTTCGGGGGATATCATGTTCAAGACCTTTGCATCGTCGATCTTTCTGCGCCGCCAGGCCGCCGATGCGGGGGCTGCAGATCGTGCCAAAATGACCCAGAGCGAGTTGCAGGATCTGTTCCGCAACGACTTCGACCTGCACAATCGCAGTGCCGTCGAAATCACCGCACGGCATGCCAACCGGCGCATGCAAGCATTTGCTGCCTGAAGGCTCGTGGGCGCGTCGCCACCCCTGACGCTGCGCCCGTTCAACCGACCAGAACGAAACCCGCGCGTGACGGGTCGTATTGTTCAAGACCACCTTCCCCCGTATCGGTCCACAGACCATGCAAGGTAAGCCGCTCCTCTTCGACTGCGGCCTGCACGAAGGGAAAAGTCATCAGGTTTTCAAGACTGACGAGGACTGCTTCCTTTTCCAGCGCGCGCGGGCGATCGGCTTCGGGCAGGTGCTGTATCCGCAGGAAACCGGGGCGCAGGATGTCCATCCATCGCCCGACGAAGCTGGATTTTTCCTCAAGCTGCGGGGCGTGTCCGGAACACATGTCGTGGCATCCGCGCACCCCGCCACAGTTGGAATGGCCCAAGACGACGATATGCGCCACCCCGAGCGAGGTTACGGCATATTCGACGGCAGCCGAGGTGCCATGATATTCGCCATCGGGATTGTAGGGCGGCACGAGGTTGGCGACGTTGCGGTGGATGAAGAACTCGCCTTCGTCCGCGCCGAAGATCGACGTGACATGCACGCGGCTGTCGCAGCAGGAAATGACCATGGCCCGAGGATGCTGGCCGCTTTCGGCAAGCCGCCGGTACCACGCCTTATTGTCCTGATAGGTCGTGGCCTTCCAACCTTGAAAGCGCTGGATCAGATAGGCGGGGAGGGGGCGGGCCTGAAGCATCTGGTCTCCTTGCTTCTTCGTTCCGTGCGCCTTCCTAGGCCCCTGAAACGGAAAATTCGAGAGTTTATTGCATATCGCGGCAACCTTTTATTCAGTGGCACGAAACATGCTGTGTGCCGGGTGAGTGGTGTTTTTCGAGGTGTGGCATGGCATGCGCCGTCATTGCGCTGAGCCCGCGCGAATTCTTGCGCGAGGATGCAGGCGCGATCAGTGAAATCTGTGACCGGCTTGGTCCCGACACGGCAGCCCGCGTGCTGGCCCGGTCGATCGAGGATCTGGCGCTTGCGGTTGCCGCAATCGCAACGCAGGTGCGGCTGCATGATCTTGCCGATGTGCAGTGGCATTCCCGCCGCGTGCAGAAACTGGCGCTGGGGCTTGGGCTTATCAGTCTGGCCAATGTCGCAGGCGATTTGCGGCGCAGCCATTCCGACCCGACGGCCTTTGCCGCAGTTTGCGCCCGGCTGATGCGGGTTGCCAGCCGGTCTTTGGTCGGGCTTTCCCGCGAATGGGTGGCAGGCCGGTAATCCGGGCCTTGCGGGCATCTTTGGGTCGGATAGGCTGGTCTTGCCCCAGTAGTGACGGAACCGTGCCAATGATCCCCGCTTTTGCCGATCCTGCCGCGCCTTCGCGCCCGCTTCATGTCGTCTCGTCCGACCGGCTTTCTGCCTTTCTGGCAGAATGTTCGGAAGCCGAAGCAGCTTGGCTAGGGGCGACGAAATTCGAAGCCTCGCTTGGCGATGTTCGGTTGTTGCCCGCTCCCGACGGACAGGTTCAGGCCGCAGTAGTCGGGTTCGGCACCGCCAAAAGCCGAAAGCGCACGCGCTTTGGTGTAGCCAAGGCCTGCGTTGCCCTGCCGGCAGGGGTCTGGCATCTTGAAGGACCGCTCGGCGTGGCAGAAAAGACCGAAGCCGCGCTTGGCTGGCTTTTGGCACAATACCGGTTTGACTATTACCGGCCCGAGGCGAAAATGCCCGAGGCGGTCACGCTGAAATGCCCCGAGGGGTGCGACCCCGCCTTGCTGGCTGCCATGGCCGAGGGCGAGTTTCTGACCCGCGACCTGATCAACACGCCCGCAAGCGACCTTGGCCCCGCCGAGCTGGAGGCGACCTTTCTCGATCTGGCCGACCGTTTCGTTGCGGATGCGACCGTGATCCGGGGCGATGACCTTCTGGCGCAGAATTTTCCGATGATCCATGCGGTCGGCCGTGCGTCTCCCCGTGCGCCGCGTTTGCTCGACATGCGTTGGGGCGAAAAGGGGCCCTTGGTCACGCTGGTCGGCAAAGGGGTGTGTTTCGACACGGGCGGGCTGAACATCAAGCCGTCGTCGGGCATGTCGCTGATGAAGAAAGACATGGGTGGGGCTGCAACCGTGATGGGGCTGGCGCTGATGGTCATGCGCCTGAACCTGCCGATCCGCCTGCGTGTTCTGGTGCCCGCGGTGGAAAACGTCATTTCGGGCAACGCTCTCAAGCCCAAGGACATTCTGACCTCGCGCAAGGGCCTGACGGTCGAAGTCAACGATACCGATGCCGAGGGGCGCTTGGTGCTTGCCGATGCGCTGGCTTACGCCTGCGAGGAAGAGACCGATCTGGTGATCTCGATGGCCACGCTGACTGGAGCCGCGCGCGTGGCGGTGGGGCCGGATCTTGCGCCATATTACACCGACGATGCACGGGCGGTGGCGGCGCTGGAATCCGGCGCGCAGGCGGGGTTCGATCCGGTCTGGCGGATGCCGTTCCATGACGCCTATGAAAGCGTGATCGAACCGGGGATCGCCGATCTCGACAACGCGCCCGGCTTTGGCTTTGCGGGCTCGATCACCGCCGCGCTGTTCCTGCGGCGCTTCGTCGACAAGCCGCGCTACATGCATTTCGACATCTACGGCCACACCCCGACCGAGGCACCCGCCCGCCCGAAAGGGGGCGCAGGCCAAGGCGCGCGGGCCTTGCTTCTGGCATTGCCGGCGATGCTGGGTCTGTGATGGATCGCCGCCTGACGCCTGCAAACGGCCGTGTGGCGCTGCAATCCATGCGCGGCATTGTCGATGCCCCGCTTTACGTAGCGGGCGAAGCGGCGGACGTTGTAGCGCAGGTCGTCGATCTGCTCGATGGGCCGTCAGGCAACCGCGACCGACAGCTTTTGTGGGGCGAGGCCGTGATGGTCATCGAACGTCATGACGGTTGGGCTTTTGTGCAAGCGGCGAAGGATGGCTATTGCGGCTATGTCGCTGACGCAGCACTTGGCGCTGCCAGCAAGCCGACGCATCGCGTAGCGGCCCCGGCGAGCCACCTTTATTCAGGCCCCCGCGTGCAGGCAGCCGAAGTTGCGGCTCTGTCTTTTGGCAGTCTGGTAACGGTCACGGAAATCGAGGGAAAGTTTGCGAAAACGCCGCAAGGCTTCATTCCCGAGATGCACCTGCGCCCGCTCGATGCGCCGTTTGCCGATGCGGTCACGGTGGCGGAGCTTTTCCTCGGCACGCCCTACCTTTGGGGCGGCAACAGCAGGGCAGGCATCGATTGTTCGGGCCTGGTGCAGGCCGCGCTGATCGCCTGCGGCAAGCCCTGCCCTGCCGACAGCGACCAGCAACGTTCGGTCGGAACCGATCTGCCCGAAGATGCGCCGTTGCAACGCGGTGACCTTGTGTTCTGGAAGGGCCATGTGGCGATGGCGGTCGATGCCGACCAGCTTATACACGCCAACGGTCATACGATGTCGGTGGCTTACGAAGGTGTCGCGGCCTGTATCGCAAGGGTCATGGCGCAGGAAGGGCTGCCCGTCCTGATGCGGCGCAGGCCATAGTAACCCAATTCGGTCAGTCGATCGGGCGGATCAGTTTCTTTTCCAAGACCCGCAGCACGGCCGCAAGGTCAGCCCCGCGCCGCAAGATCTGGCCATCCATCCCGACGACAGCATACATGCCCTGCTTGGCGCGCAGGCGCGGACGCTTTTCGATGCGGTAAAGCGGATTTTCGGCGGTGCGACGGAAGACCGAAAACACGGCCATGTCGCGCAGGGCCGAAATGCCATAGTCGCGCCATTCGCCCAGGGCGACCATGCGGCCATAAAGCGTAAGGATCATCGACAATTCGGCACGGTCGAAATGGACCTGCTCGGGCAGGGTGTCGGACAGCGGGAAAGGCGTCGGCGTCTGCACGGTCATCTGGTCAGATTACCCCCTTGCCTTGGCAAATCAAGCGAAGGCTGACGCCCGCGGTTCCACAACTTGCCCCGATATGGCCCCGGTGAAACCGGGAAAGCCCCCAATTTTTGCCGTGTTTGCCCGTCATACGGGTGTCAGACGATCGAACGGCGCGGCGACATTGCCCCCAATCTGTCCGGACCGGGCGATCGCACAAAGGGGCCCCCGTTGCTTGCCGCGACGGGGGCCTTGCTTTGTCAGGCAAAGCCGGGTGCAAGCTTGGTGATGCCGGTTTCAAACCCGCGCCAGTTCTTTTGCACCGCGTTCAGGCGTTTGCGCGTGGCGGGGTGTTCGGCATCGAGCACGCCCAGCTTGACCAGCAGCCCCGCAATCGCGGCTTCCGCCCCACGGGTGCCGCCATCGGTTATCTTGAGCGCGATGCCCATCTTCTTTTCCGGCACGATAGCGACAAAGACCGCTTCCGCCCCCGTCTTGATCGCAACCCGCCCCCCCATGGCGCGCATCAGTTCGGTGCAGGCCCGCCCTTCACCCGCGACCATTTCGGGATAGGCGGCCATGGCGTGGGTCAGCCGGTGCATGGCATTCTGGCGCACCCCGCCATCTTCGCGGGCTGCGGCAAAGCTGGCCATCGCGCGGGCAAGTCCCAGCACCGATGTAGCGAAATTCGGGGCCGAGCAGCCGTCGATGCCGTAGCCGGGGCTGGCCTCATCCGTGGTGGCCTCGAACGCCTCACGTGCCGCTTTCTGCACGGGATGGTCGACCTCGACATATTCCGATCCGGCTTTCAGGTGCCGGTTCAGGGTGAGAAAACCCGCGTGCTTGCCCGAGCAGTTGTTGTGAAGCTGGCATGGCGTTTCATGCGCTTCGATCAGACGGTTGCGTTCGGCGCGGTCATAGGGTTCGTGCGACCCGCAGCGCAGATCGCCTTCGGACAGGCCAAGATCGGCAAGCCAGTGGCTGACCGCATCGGTATGCAGGGCCGCTCCTTCGTGGCTGGCGCAAGACAGGGCAAGCTGGCGCGGCGTCAGGCCCGCCGCATCGGCAGCACCGCTTTCCACCAGCGGCAGAGCTTGCAGCATCTTGCAAGATGAGCGCGGGAAGATGATGGCTGAAGGGTTGCCCCAGCTGTGCGCGATCTGTCCGGTTTCGTCACAAATCACGGCATGGCCGGTATGGGTGCTTTCCAGAATGCCACCGCGCCAGGCTTCGGCTACGGGAACCGCACCGTCATTGACCTTGCTCATGGGTTTTCCTCCTCACGCTTGCGCGATTTTTTGCCCATGGGGCTTTCGCGAAATCGACTTTTCCGTTTAGAAGGGAGTATCGGGTTGGTGGGTTCTGCGCCACTGAAAAGGACGCCACTTGTCGGGTCGGTCCGGCGACAAGGCGACAGCGCAAGAGCTTTGGGCATTATCGGAGGCTTCTAGACATGACGTTCCATTTCGGCCGGGTTCTTGGCGCGACACTCGTTTCGGGGGCGCTTTCGCTTTCGGCGGTTTCGGCGCAGGAGTCTGGCAACCGCGTTGCAGTGACCTCGGACTGGAACGTTTTCACCGAGGACAATCCGAAAGAGTGCTGGGGTGTGACGGTTCCGAAGGAATCCGTCAACACGCGTGACGGCCAGCCGGTTTCGGTGCGGCGCGGCGATATTCTGCTGTTCGTGACCTATCGCCCTGGTTCACCCGCCGAGATTTCCTTTACCGGCGGCTATCCCTTTGCCGACGGGTCGAAGATCGGTGTCGATGTGGATGGTAAGACCTTTGAACTGGTCGCCAATGGCGAATGGGCATGGGCTGCGCCGGGCGGTGACGATGCCATTCTGGCGGCGATGAAGAACGGATCGCAGGCGGTGCTGTCGGCGCGTTCGGGCAAGGGCACCCAGACCAAAGACACCTTCAGCCTGCGCGGCTTTACTGCTGCCGTGACCGAGGCCGAGACGCGCTGCAAATAAGCGTGACGTAATTGCGACGACAGGCTCCCCGTCGGGGAGCCTTTTGTTTTTGGGGCGAATCCCCTATATGACTGGCTTAAACCCGATCAGGACAATGCCATGACCGCCACCGCGCCCATCACTCAGGACGTGCTGACCCTTCCGCGCAAGCTGCCCGAGGGCGGCAAGGTCAATATCGTCGGCCTGACGCGCGACCAGTTGCGCGCGGCACTGATCGAAAAGGGTACGCCCGAAAAGCAGGCCAAGATGCGGCTGGGGCAAGTCTGGCAGTGGGTCTACCATTGGGGTCTGCGCGACTTTGCGGGAATGACCAATCTGGCCAAGGATTACCGCGCCTTTCTTGACGAGCATTTCACCATCGAGTTGCCCGAGGTCGTGACCCGCCAGATTTCAGCCGATGGCACGCGCAAATATCTGGTGCGGATCGCGGGCGGGCATGAGGTCGAGACGGTCTATATCCCCGAAAAGGATCGCGGGACGCTGTGCATTTCCAGTCAGGTCGGCTGCACGCTGACCTGTTCGTTCTGCCATACCGGCACGCAGAAACTGGTGCGGAACCTGACGGCGGGCGAGATCGTGGGGCAAGTAATGCTGGCGCGCGACGATCTGGGCGAATGGCCGGTGCCCGGCGCGCCCAAGGATGAAACGCGGCTGGTGTCCAACGTCGTGCTGATGGGCATGGGCGAGCCACTTTACAACTTCGAGAATGTCCGCGATGCCATGCAGGTGGTGATGGACAACGAAGGGCTGACGCTGTCGCGGCGGCGGATCACTTTGTCGACCAGTGGTGTCGTGCCCGAAATCGCGCGGGCGGCCGAGGAGATCGGCTGTCTCTTGGCGGTTTCGTTCCACGCCACGACCGACGAGGTGCGCGACAAGCTGGTTCCGATCAACAAACGCTGGAATATCGAGACCTTGCTGAACGAGTTGCGCGAATATCCGCGACTGTCGAATTCGGAACGGATCACGTTCGAATATGTGATGCTGAAGGGTGTAAACGACTCTGATGCCGATGCGCGGCGCTTGGTGAAGCTGATTTCGGGGATTCCGGCGAAGATCAACCTGATCCCGTTCAACGAATGGCCCGGTGCGCCCTATGAACGATCGGATTGGGAGCGGATCGAGGCGTTTGCCGACATCGTCTACAAGGCCGGATACGCCAGCCCGATCCGCACCCCGCGGGGCGAGGATATCATGGCAGCCTGCGGGCAGTTGAAATCGGCGACCGAGCGGGCGCGGAAATCATCGCGCGAGATCGCAGCGGAAGCGGGGCTTTAGGGGCGCATCCCACCCGTCGCCCCGGTCACGCGGTCGGCGGCGGTGCGGACCAGATCGCCCAGATTCGCCGCGTTCGACAGGGCCATGCGGAAGGCGGGGCCTGACACGGACAGGCCCGCGACGGGTTCGCCGTGGGCGTTGAAGATCGGGGCCGCGACGCAGCGCATCCCTTCGGCGCGTTCCTGATCGTCGATGGCAAAGCCGCGCTCGCGGGTATGGACAAGGTCGCGCTTCAGCGTGGCGGGGGCGGTATGGGTCAACGTGGTGAACCGCTCCATCCCCTGACGTGATAGGATTCCGTCAAGCTTTTCCTCGGGATACCAGGCGAGCAGCGCCTTGCCGATGCCCGACACATGCATGGGCGCCTTGGTTCCCGGCGGGAAAAAGGCGCGGATCGCCTCATGCGTTTCGACCTGTGACAGGAACAGGACTTCATCCCCCGCTTCGATGCCCAGATTGGCGGTTTCTCCGCTGTCACGCATCAACTGGTCCATCGGGCCACGGGCGCGTTCGACCACCTTGGTGCGGCGCAGAAAGGCCGAACCGACACGAAAGGCATCTGCGCCGATATGCCAGACTTGCCCCGGATCTTCACATTCGACCATGCCATGCGATTGCAGCGTGGTCAGCGCACGGTAGACGGTGGCAACGGCTTGGCCCGAGGTTTGCGCCAGTTCGGAAAGCGTCAGGCCCGAGGAAGCGGCAAGCGTCGAAAGCAGGCCCAAGGCGCGGTCAAGCGCCTGCACCGTGTTCTGTTCGGTCTTGTCGTTAAAGGCCTTGGGGCGGCCACGAAGGCGGGGAAGATCAGTCATGACAAATGCCTGAAAAAGCGTGACATATTGATTTCAATAAATAATACAGATTTTTTCACTTATTGAAAATCTTTTTCGAAAAAATTGTGCGGTGGGAATGGCAAGCGTAATCTGGGTTCAACGTCAGGAGACCAGACCCATGAACCCCGTTTTCATTCCCGGCCCGACCAACATTCCCGATGCGATCCGCAAGGCCTGCGACATTGCCACGCTGGACCACCGTTCGCCCGCCTTCGCGCGGATGTTCCGCCCTGCGGTGGATGGCGTGCGGCGCGTGCTAAACATGTCGGGTGGTGAAGTCATCATCCTGCCCTCGACCGGCACGGGGGGGTGGGAAGCCGCAATCAGCAACACGCTTTCGGCAGGCGATACGGTGCTGGCGGCGCGGTTCGGCATGTTCTCGCACCGCTGGATAGACCTGTGCCAGCGGCACGGGTTGAACGTGCAGATCATCGAGACGCCTTGGGGCGAGGGCGCGCCGCTGGAAGCGATTGCCGCTGCGCTGCGGGCCGACAAGGCAGGCAAGATCAAGGCGGTGCTGGCGACGCATAATGAAACGGCCACGGGTGTGAAATCGGATATCGCGGGCATCCGCCGTGCGATGGCGGGGCATGGGGCGCTTTTGTTCGTGGATGGCGTGTCGTCCATCGGGTCGATGCCGTTCGATATGTCCGGATGGGGTGTCGATATCGCGGTGGCCGGCAGCCAAAAGGGGTTCATGCTGCCCGCTGGCCTTGCAATTCTGGGCGTGTCGGACAAGGCGCTGGCGGCGATGGACAGCGCGACCTTGCCAAGAACCTTCTTCGATTTCCGCGACATGCTGAAAAGCTATGCGGCGGGGGGCTATCCTTATACGCCTGCGGTGGGCCTGATCTCGGGCCTTGCCGCGTCGATCCAGATGCTCGAGGACGAGGGGCTTGAGGCGGTTTATGCCCGCCATGCACGGCTTGCGACAGGGGTACGCCACGCCGTTGCAGCTTGGGGGATGCGTCCCTTTGCGGCGCGGCCCGAGCTTTATTCCGACACGGTCACCGCCGTGCAGGTGCCAGCAGGCTGCAACGGCACCGATCTGGTCAAGCTGGCCGCCGACAAATACGGCGTGGCCTTTGGCGTGGGTCTGGGCGAGGTGGCGGGCACGGTGTTCAGGATCGGGCATCTGGGAATGCTGACCGATGTGATGATGCTGGCAGGGTTGGCGACTGCCGAGATGTGCATGGCCGATCTGGGCTGGCCGGTGCGCCTGGGGTCGGGCGTGGCGGCGGCGCAGGAATTCTACCGTGGATCGGTCGCCCTGCGGGCGGCGGCGTAAAGGAAGCATTAAGGAAATGAGAGATTTTCACGGACTGATGATACCGACCTTTGAAGACGTGCTGGAAGCGCATCATCGCATCGCGCCCCATATCCATAAGACGCCTGTGTTGACATCTTCTTACCTCAACGCACTGACCGGGGCCGAGTTGTTCTTCAAATGCGAGAACTTCCAGAAGGCCGGTGCCTTCAAGGTGCGGGGCGCGTCGAATGCGGTGTTCGGGTTGCGCGATGACCAGTTGGCCCGCGGAGTTGCCACCCATTCCAGCGGAAACCATGCGCTTTCGCTGTCTTACGCGGCGGGGCGGCGGCGGATACCCTGCAACGTGGTGATGCCGCGCACGGCACCGCAGGCCAAAAAGGATGCCGTGCGGGGCTATGGCGGGGTGATCGTGGAATGCGAGCCTTCGACCAGCAGCCGCGAGGCGGTCTTTGCCGAGGTGCAGGCGCGAACGGGGGCGGATTTCGTGCATCCATATAACGATCCGCGAGTGATCGCGGGTCAGGCGACATGCTCGCGCGAGTTGATGGAGCAGGTGCCGGGGCTTGAAGCCGTGGTCGCTCCGATTGGCGGAGGCGGAATGATTTCAGGCACTTGCCTGACGCTATCGACGATAGCGCGCGATGTGAAGATATACGCCGCCGAACCGCTGAATGCCGATGACGCGGCGCGGAGTTTCAAGGCGGGCCATATAATTGCCGATGATGCGCCCGACACGGTGGCGGACGGGTTGAAGGTGCCGTTGAAGGATTTGACCTGGCATTTCGTGAAGAACCACGTGAGCGATGTATTCACCGCGACCGAGGACGAGATCGTCGAGGCGATGAAGCTGACGTGGAAGCGGATGAAGATCATCATCGAGGCGAGCTGTTCGGTGCCTCTGGCCGTGATCTTGAAGAACCCCGAGGCGTTCCGGGGCAAGCGGGTCGGGGTTATCCTGACCGGCGGGAATGTCGATCTGGATACTCTGCCGTGGATGAAGGGATAACGCCATGAATATCAAAGAGAGTTTCGCCGGCCTCGAAGTGGGCTACGACATCCCTGCCCTGCCGGGAATGGACGAGGCCGATATCCAGACGCCGTGCCTTGTGCTCGACCTTGACGCGCTGGAGCGCAACGTAGCCAAGATGGGACGGTTCGCCCGCGAGATGGGCGTGCGGCATCGGGTGCATGGCAAGATGCACAAGTCGGTCGATGTGGCACTGTTGCAGGAACGGCTGGGCGGGTCGGTCGGGGTGTGCTGCCAGAAGGTGAGCGAGGCCGAGGTTTTCGCCCGTGGCGGCATCAAGGACGTGCTTGTTTCCAATCAGGTCAGGGACTTGGCCAAGATCGACCGGCTGGCACGCTTGCCTAAACTGGGGGCGCGGACGATCTGCTGTGTGGATGATCTGGCCAATGTGGCCGATCTGTCGGCGGCAGCGGTGACGCATGGCACGGTGATCGAATGTCTGGTGGAAATCGACTGCGGCGCGGGGCGCTGCGGGGTGACCTCGACCGCTACGGTGGTGGAGCTTGGGCAGGCGATCGCATGTGCCAAGGGTTTGAAATTCGCGGGAATTCAGGCCTATCAGGGTGCGATGCAACATATGGACAAGTATGAGGACCGCGAGGCCAAGATTGCGGTGGCGGTGGCCATGGTGCGCGATGCGGTCGAGGGGCTGAAGGCTGTCGGGCTGGAGTGCGACATCGTTGGCGGCGGCGGCACCGGGTCTTATTACTTTGAAGGAAATTCCGGCGTTTACAATGAATTGCAGTGCGGTTCCTATGCCTTCATGGATGCGGATTATGGCCGGATTCTGGACAAGAACGGCAACCGGATCGACCGGGGGGAATGGGAGAACGCGCTGTTCATCCTGACAAGCGTGATGAGCCACACAAAGCCCGACCGCGCGATTTGCGATGCCGGGCTGAAGGCGCAGTCGGTCGACAGCGGGCTGCCGGTGATCTTTGGCCGCGACGATGTGAAATACATAAAATGCTCGGACGAACATGGGGTTATCGACGATCCGCAGGGTGTTTTGAAGGTCAACGACAAGCTGAAACTGGTGCCCGGACACTGTGATCCGACCTGCAATGTGCATGACTGGTATGTCGGCGTGCGGGGCGGCAAGGTTGAGGTGGTCTGGCCGGTTTCGGCCCGTGGGAAGGCCTATTGACCCTGTGCACAGGCGATGCACAGGCGATGCAGACGATATCCGTAAACTCGTTAAGAACCGTTAGGAAGTTGGTGACCCCATGCTGATCATTCCCGAGGCGCTGATCGCCGGTCTTGTTTCGGAGGTCGACGCGCTGGCGGCGGTCTCTGACTGCTTTGCGTCGATGGCGCGGGGCGGGGCGCGGAACTTTCCGGTGGTGCGCGAGGCGCTGGGACAGGGGCGGCAATACGGGTTCAAATCGGGCATCGACGTTTCGGGCGGGATGCTGGGCCTGAAATCGGGCGGCTACTTTCCCGCCAACATGGAGCGCGGGCTGACGAACCATCAGTCGACCGTCTTCCTGTTCGATCCCGACAGCGGGGTTCCCGTGGCGATGGTCGGGGGAAACCTGCTCACCGCGCTGCGGACGGCGGCGGCTTCGGCCCTGTCGATCGACCTTTTGGCGCGGCGCGATGCCAAGGTGCTGGGCATTGTCGGCGCCGGGCATCAGGCGGCATTCCAACTGCGCGCGGCGGCGCGGGTGCGACCTTGGGAAAAGGTGATCGGCTGGAACCTGCATCCTGAAATGTTGCCGAAGCTGGCGGCGGTGGCGGCGGGTCTGGGCTTGCCCTTCGAAGCGGTCGGGCTGGAGCGGATGGTCGATGCGGATGCGATCATCACCATCACCTCGTCGCCTGCGGCGAGCCTGATGGCGGCGCACGTATCGGCGGGAACGCATCTGGCCTGCATGGGGACCGACACCAAGGGCAAGCAAGAGGTGGAAGCGGCACTGCTGGCAAAGGCACGGGTTTTCACCGACGAGGTGGCGCAATCGGTGATGATCGGGGAAGCGCAGCATGCGGTTGCAGCGGGCCTGATCGAGGCCGGTGCGATCACACCCTTGGGCGATGTCGTAGCGGGGATGCAGAGCGGGCGGCAGAGCGACGGCGAGATTACGCTGTTCGACGGCACGGGCGTCGGGTTGCAAGACCTTGCTGTTGCCGGAATGGCGGTGAAGCGTGCGCGGGAACGGGGCTTGGGCTTTACCGTCGAGGTGTAGGGGTGCGAAGTTTCACGAAAACTTCGCGGCGATTTTTGACGCAAAAATCGGGGCGCAGCGGTGGGGGGCGGTTTCTGCGTCAGAAACCGGCGCGGAATTTGCGTCAAATTCCGTTGCAGTCGCCTTTGTGGCGTGGTTTTTGATCAAAAAATATCAGGCGAGGCCGGATCATGCGGGTGTTTCTGAACGGGTTCGGGCGGATCGGAAGGTCCGTGTTGCGGGCGTGGACAGAGGCGCCGCAGAAATGGGCGGGGCTGGAGATCGTCGGTATCAATGATATCGCGGCGGCTGAAATGTGCGCCTATCTCTTTGAATATGACAGCGTTTTTGGCCCTTGGCGCGGGACGGTCACGCTGGAGGCGGGCGCGTTGGTTGTCAACGGGCGGGCCATTGCGCTGCACCGGACGCCGGATATCTCGGGCCTGCCCTTGGGTGGCGTGGATGTGGTGATGGAATGCACGGGACGGGCCGATGCCCGCGAGGTTGCGGCGCGGGGGCTGGTGGCGGGGGCAGCACGGGTGCTGGTGTCGGGGCCTTCGGCGGCGGCGGATGTGACGGTGGTGCTGGGGGCAAACGAAACGGCGCTTGGCGGGGCGCGGATCGTGTCGAACGCGTCTTGCACGACCAATGCGCTGGCGCCGCTGGCCAAGTTGCTGGATGCACGTTGGGGTGTGGTGACGGGATCGATGACGACGATCCATTGCTATACCGGGAGCCAGCCGACGGTGGATGCTCCGGCGGCGGATTATCCGCGCAGTCGGGCTGCTGCGCTGTCGATGGTGCCCACCACCACCTCGGCCAGCCGTTTGCTGGACCGCGTCTTGCCGCATCTGGCGGGGCGGATCGAAGGGTCGGCGGTGCGGGTGCCGGTGGCGAGCGTGTCTTGTGTCGATCTGGCGGTGATGCTGGAGCGTGCGGTGACGGTGGATGAGATCAACGCGGCTTTTCGGAGTGCAGGCGGCGTGATGGGGGCGACCGACCGGCCCTTGGTTTCGACCGACCTGCGGGCGCGGCCTGAAAGCATTGTCATGGCCTGCCCCGAGACGCGGATCACGCCGCAGGGGATGGTGCGGGTGTTCGGCTGGTATGACAATGAATGGGGATTTTCGAACCGGATGCTCGATGTGGCCGCCCTGATGGGCTAGACGGCCACCCTTTCGCCCAGTTCGACGACACGGTCGCGCGGCAGGTGATAGAAATCGGACGGGTCTGCCGAAAACCGCGTCAGGGCCGCGTAGATCCGGTCAAGGAGGCGGTCGAGACCGAAGGTGCCCGCGACAACGGGGCGACGGCGGCCAAGGAAGAAGCTTGACGACATCACGTCGAATTTCAGGCCGACCTTGCGGGCGTTGCCCATGGCGCGCGAGACGTTGGGTGTTTCCATGAAGCCGAAGCGCAGCGTCAGGCGGGCAAAGCGCCCGTCGAGCAGTTCGTAGCTGGCGCGTTCTTCCGGCATGGCGACGGGGACGCGCAGGGTTTCCACTGTCAGGAGCACGTTTTGTTCATGCAGGACGCGGTTATGCTTGAGGTTGTGAAGCAGCGCCGAGGGCACGACGGTGGGGTCGGGTGTCAGGAAGAAGGCGGTGCCGGGGACGACATGGACGGAAGAATGGCTCATCGATTTGACGAAGCCTTGCAGGCCAACCATCTGCTTGTGGGATTTGACCGACATGTTCTGCGTGCCGCGCCACCATGCCCACATGCACAGGCCCACGATGCTGGCGAGGATGAGGGGCACATAGCCGCCATCGGCGACCTTGGTCATGTTAGAGGCGAGGAAGGCGAGTTCGAGCGCGATCATCGGCGCTGCAACCAGAAGCGTCGCCCAAAGCGGCAACTTGCCCGAGCGGACCATATAGATCATCGCCAGCGAGGTGGTCACCACCATGGTTCCGGTGACGGCAATGCCGTAAGCGGAGGCCAGTGCCTCGGAGCTGCCGAAGGCGAGAACCAGCCAGAGCACGCCGAACAGCATGATCCAGTTCATGCCGCCGATATAGATTTGTCCGCTTTGGTCATGCGAGGTGTGGCGGATGGTCAGGCGCGGCAACAGGCCAAGCTGGACAGCGGCGCGGGTCATCGAAAAGGCGCCCGAGATCACAGCCTGAGCCGCGATGACGGTCGCCGCAGTGGCGAGTGCCACGAGGAACGGCAGCAGGCTTTCGGGCACGCTGCGGAAGAAGGGATTTTCGACGGCTGACGGATCTGCAAGCACCAGCGCGCCCTGCCCCAGATAATTGAGTGTCAGCGCCGGAAACACCAGAATGAACCATGCGGTCATGATCGGCTTGCGACCGAAGTGGCCGAGGTCGGCATAGAGCGCCTCGGCCCCGGTGACGGCCAGAAAGACCGCGCCAAGGACGATGAACGAGATGGCGCGGTGCTCGATCAGGAAAGAGGCGGCGTAGCGCGGGTCGAAGGCCGCTAGCACCGAAGGGTTGCCGATGATGTGCCACACGCCGGTGACGGCGAGCACGACGAACCACAGGGCGGTGATCGGGCCGAAGGCAATGGCGATGCGGGCGGTGCCTTGGCGCTGGACGAAGAAAAGCGCAAACAGGATGCCGAGGGTGACAGGCACGACATAGGTTTCGAGCTGCGGCAGGATCAGACCTGCGCCTTCGACCGCAGACAGCACCGAGATTGCGGGTGTGATGATCGCATCACCGTAGAACAATGCCGCGCCAGCTATGGCAAGCGAGAGGGTCGGGATGGACCGGCGGCCGATTGCAAGGCGGGCGAGCGTGTAAAGCGCAAGCACGCCGCCTTCGCCGCGGTTGTCTTCGCGCAGCAGGAACAGGACATATTTTACGGTGACGATGAGGATGAGCGTCCAGACGAGAATCGACAAAAGGCCAAGGACTTCTGCCCGTGCGAGGCCATCGGCTGCGACAGGGCGCAAGGCTTCGCGAAAGGCATAGATTGGAGACGTGCCGATGTCGCCATAAACCACGCCGACCGCGCCGAGGGTCAGGGCCGCAAACCCCTTTGGCGCAACCGATGCGTGATGGTCTTCGCCCTCGTCGCGAAGATAAGCGGCGATGTCGAGTTCGTCTTCGTCAAAGAGTGGCAACTGCCGCTCGGCTGACGCCGCAAGCTTGGGGTCATGCATAGGGTTCATGGATTTTACAGGGTGGGTGTGACCGAGCAGCCCGGAATAGGCGCGTCTCGTCGGGCAGATGAGACCCGTGCGCGGGTCTTCGGACACTCCATACACGGCCGTAGCAGCGGCGGCATGGGCAGGCTTTTACGCCTATGGCAACAATGCGGCAAGGGCCTTTCTGCAATGCAGCGTTGCGCGGGGATCAGGGCTGGACGGTGAAGGGCGCGGGAAAGCGGTATTCTTCGATGTTCGGGGTGGGACCGATGCGGTCGACCACGGCGAAGAGGCCGGGAGAATGGAGCGGGGTCAACACGCCGTGCCATGTGCCGCGGTGCAGGTTGATGCCCTGCGCGCCATTGGTGAGAAAGGCGCGGGGCGTGGCCTCGGGGCCTGCTGCGACGATGACGAGGAAGGGATCGGCGGACATGGGCAGGAAGGCCTGGGAGCCGTCGGGGTGACGCTCGATCAGGTCGAATTCGTAAGGGAGGCTGCGGGCTTCGGCTTTGAATATCGAGACGCCGGCGCGGCCTTCGGGGCCGAAATCGAGTGTCGCGCGGTCGTGGTGGCGCTGGCAGAGGCCCGCGTTGATGAGCCGGAAATCGCCAGTGGCGTCGAGCACGTCACCGAAAGGGGCGAAGGCTTCGGCGGTGAGGGGTTCGGTTCTGATCGGTTGCATCGGTTTGACCTGTCGGAGCGGGGGTTTCACACCCC
Source organism: Gemmobacter aquarius (assembly GCF_003060865.1). Lineage (NCBI taxonomy): Bacteria > Pseudomonadati > Pseudomonadota > Alphaproteobacteria > Rhodobacterales > Paracoccaceae > Paragemmobacter > Paragemmobacter aquarius. Next base: position 188,008 of record NZ_CP028918.1, on the reverse strand, counting down.
CGCACCCCCGTGGAGTATTTGCGCAAAGGTGAAGGGGTGCGGGGGCAGGATCAGCGGGCGAGGGCTCCGAAAGCGCCGGGGCCGCGCAGCTTGGCGTGGCGGTTGACATCCTTGTAGAGCAGGTAGCGGAACGGGCCGGGGCCTGCGGCATAGCAGGCTTGCGGGCAATAGGCGCGCAGCCACATGAAATCGCCTGCCTCGACCTCGACCCAGTCTTGGTTGAGTTTGTAGACGGCCTTGCCTTGCAGCACGTAAAGGCCGTGTTCCATGACGTGGGTTTCTTCGAACGGGATCGTGCCGCCGGGCTGGAAGGTGACGATGTTGACATGCATGTCATGGCGCAGGTCTGACGGATCGACGAAGCGGGTGGTGGCCCAGACGCCGTTCGTATCGGGCATGGGCGAGAGCGGGATGGTCTTTTCGTTGGTCACGAAGGCGGTGGGGTGAGCCACGCCGGGGGCGGGTTCGTAGAGTTTGCGAACCCAGTGGAAGCGGGCGGGGGTGCCGCCTTCGGCGAGGAGGGTCCATTTGGCGCCCGCGGGGATATAGGCGTAACCGCCTTCGTCGAGCTCAAAGCCCTGACCGTCGATCGTGAGGGTGATGAGGCCGCCGGTGACGAAGATGACGTGCTGCACGCCCGTGTCGGGATCAGGCGCGTCGGAGCCGCCGCCGGGGGCGACCTCGACCACGTATTGGCTGAAGGTTTCGGAAAAGCCCGACATCGGGCGGGCGATGAGCCAAAGCTTCGTCTTGTCCCAGCCGGGCAGGAAGCTGGTGACGATATCGGAAAAGACGCCCTTCGGGATGAAAGCATAGGCATCGGTAAAGACGGCGCGGCCGGTCATCAGTTGCGTCTGGGGCGGCAGGCCGCCGGGGGGCGTGTAATAGCTGGTCACGGGAGAATGTCCTTGAGGCGGAGTTCGGCGATGCGTTCCACCTGCGCGCAGGCGGTGGCGAATTCGGTGGTCGTGTCGTTGGAGATGCGGGACTGGAAGGCCTGAAGAATGGAGTCCTTGGTGTTGTCGCGCACGGCGATGATGAAGGGGAAGCCATGTTTGGCGACATAGGCGGTGTTGAGCGACTGGAACTGGCTGCGTTCTTCGTCGGTCAGCGCGTCGAGTGCGGCGCTGGCCTGCTCGGCGGTGCTTTCGGGCGTAAGGCGCTTGGCGGCGGCGAGTTTTCCGGCAAGGTCGGGGTGGGCGCGAAGGACGGTCAGGCGTTCATCGTGGCTGGCGGTGCGGAGCACGCGGGCAAGCGCGTTGGCGAGGCCGGTGGCGCTGTCATGGGCGGGGCCGAGTTCGAGCTGCCAAGCACGGTCGGCGACCCAGGGCGAGTGTTCGACGATGCTGCCGAAGCGTAGGGTGAAACGGTCGCGCGTCATCTGGCTGGGGCGTTCGATGCGGTGGTGGGGGTGGGTTTTCGCCCAATGCTCGGCGATGTCGATGCGGCGGGGGAACCAGACGCCCTGATGGGATTGGGCGTAGTCGAGGAATTTTTGCAGACCGGCGACCTTGCCGGGGCGGCCGATCAGGCGGTTGTGCAGGCCTATGGAAAACATCTTGGCGCGGCCCTGTTCGCCTTCGGCGTAGAGGGTGTCGAAGCTGTCTTTCAGGTAGGTGAAGAACTGCTCGCCGGTGATGTAACCCGGTGCGGTGGCAAAGCGCATGTCGTTGGCTTCGAGCGTATAGGGGATGACAAGCTGGTCGCGGTCGCCGACTTCGAGCCAATAGGGCAGGTCGTCGTCATAGGTATCGCTGATCCAGTCGAGCCGTGCGGTTTCGGCGGTCAGGCGCACGGTGTTCATCGAGCAACGGCCCGTGTACCAGCCGCGCGGGGGGGCGCCGACGACTTCGGTGTGCAGGCGGAAGGATTCGGCGATTTGCCTTGCTTCCTCTTCAGGGGCCATGTCGCGGTGGTCGACCCATTTGAGGCCATGGGACGCGATTTCCCAGCCTGCGGCTTTCATCGCGGCGACCTGTTCGGGGTTGCGGGCAAGGGCCGAGGTCACGCCGTAGATGGTGACGGGGATGCTGCGTTCGGTGAACAGGCGGTGCAGGCGCCAGAAACCGGCGCGGGCGCCGTAGTCGTAGATGCTTTCCATGTTCCAGTGGCGCTGGTTCGGCCAAGGGGCGGCGCCGGCGATGTCGGACAGGAAGGCTTCGGACTGGCCATCGCCGTGCAGGATGTTGTTTTCGCCACCCTCTTCGTAGTTGAGCACGAGGGAGATAGCGATTTTCGCGCCGTCCGGCCATTTGGCATCGGGGGCGTCGGGGCCGTGGCCACGGAAATCGCGGGGGTAACGGTTCACTTGGGATTTCCTTGCAATGCCTGTCAAAGGGAAGCTTAGGACGGAAGTCGAGCGGGGTTTATCAAAAAATCCAAGTAAGACCTTTTCGGCGGCGGGGCGGTCGCGTTTTGCGGGGAAAGCGGGCTAAGCTGGGGGAAATATGGAGGGTACGATGGCCGGACGGTTAACGACGCATGTGCTGGATACCGCGCGAGGGAAACCTGCGGCGGGGGTGCGGATCATGCTGTACCTTGTGAGCGGGGATTCCCATCGCAAGATCGCCGAGACGGTGACCAATGCGGACGGCCGGACGGATGCGCCGATGCTGACACCGCTGGTGGCCGGGAGCTATGAGCTGGTGTTCTGCGCAGGCGACTATCTGCGCGCGACGGGGCAGGCGGAAGGCGAGGTGCTGTTTCTGGACGAGATCCCGATCCGCTTCGGCGTGCCGGACGCTGACGCGCATTACCATGTGCCGCTGCTCATCTCGCCCTTTGCCTATTCGACCTATCGCGGGTCGTAGGGGCGCGGGTCGTAGGGGTTGACCGTGGCGATGCCCGTGGCGGCGTAGGCTTCGGGCGTGTCGGTGGCAAGGGTGGCCCCATTGGCGCGGGCGATTGCGGCGGTCATCGCGGTTGCGGCGGGCAGCGTAGAGCGGGCGTTGATTGCGGCGAGGTCGCGGGCGGCGGCGCTGTCGAACGGGAGGACGCGGCCGGAAAAGTCGGCGTCCATCATGTCGTCTATCAATGATATCAGGTGTTTGGCTTGTGGCTGGCGGATTGCTGCGGTCAGGAGTTCGGCTTCGGTCAGGCAGGAGACATGGAGCGTCGCTGCGGGCTGGGTGGCGAACCATGCGAGGACCTGCGCCGAGGGTGTGGCCGAGAGGAGTTCGGCAAGGACGGGGGTGTCGAGCAGGATCATGCGCGCACCGGAAGCGGCAGGGAGTGCAGGCCGAGGGCTGCGAACCGGGCGTGGATTTGCTGGCCGAGGTCGGCGTTCGGGTCGGTGGCACCCAGGGCGGCGCGCAGGATGTGGCGGGCTTCATCCTCCATCGAGCGCTGGTTGGCGGCGGCCTGTTGTTTCAGGCGGGCTTTGACGTCGTCTTCGAGGCTGCGGATGATGATGCTGGCCATGATGCACTCCCTTTGAAGCGCATTACGGCTGATAGCGGTGATATCTTAGCCCGGCACCGGGGGGCATTTCGCCCCCCGGACCCCCCTGTTGCCGGATTGGACCGTTGGGGGGCGTGACAGCGCAGAAAATATGAGTATTTGGGCAAGGGTGAAGGGGGAAGGGGGAAGGGTTCGCGCTTCACCTTCATCCTTGCCCAAGTACTCTCGGGGGGAGCGCGCCCTTGCGCGCGTGGGGGGCAGACAGCCCCCCTGCTGCGGAGGGCGTCAGGCGGCGAGGCCTGCCATGGCGCGGCGGAGTTCGTCGCGGCAATGGGCGGCCATGAAATCGGTGAAGAGCCGCACCTTGGGGTCTTTCAGGCGGCGGTGCTGCGACAGGACGGAAAGCTGGGTGGGCATGGGCGGCGTGGCGGTGCAGACGGGGACAAGCGCGCCGATGCGGAGGTGGTCGGCGATCTCGAAGATCGGTTTCATCACGATGCCGCGCCCGTCGAGTGCCCATCCCGTCAGCACATCGCCATCGTCGGATTCGAAGGGACCGGTGATTTCAAAGCGGCGCGGGCCTTCGGGGGTGAGCAGGTTCCACTGGAACTCTTTGGCCCCCGGAAAGCGCAGGTTCAGGCAGTCGTGCCGTTCAGCCACGAGGGCCGCGCCGTCGAGGGGGGTGCCGCGCCGTGCGATATAGGCGGGTGCGGCGCAGAGGACGCGGGGGCAATCGGCCACGAGGCGGACCTTGAGCGTGGAGTCCTCGAGCAGGCCGAGGTGGAAGGCCACGTCGAGGCCTTCGGTGGTGACGTCGATCGTGCGGTCCGAAAGGCGCAGGCGCACGTCGATCTGCGGATACAGGTCTTTGAACAGCGGCACATGGGGGGCGATGAACCGCCGCCCGATGCCCAAGGGAGCAGCGACAAAGATCGTGCCGCGCGGGTTTTGCGTGACATCCATCACGGCGGCTTCGGCCTCGTCTATCGATTCGAGCACCTTGCGCGCACCGTCATAAAAGATGCGGCCGTTTTCGGTGGGCTGCAGCGAGCGGGTGGTGCGGTTGAAGAGCCGCACGCCGAGGTGCTTTTCAAGTTCGGATATGCGGGCCGAGGCGACGGCCGGCGAACAGCGCTGGTCGCGGGCGGCCGCACTCATGCTGCCCAATTCGTAGACGCGGACGAACATTCTGATGTTGTTGACGTAGGACATCGCGGCCCTGCCCCCATTTTCCGGCCCCGTTTGAAAGTGTTGGGCTATTTGCCGGATTAACAGAGGAATGACTGCGGGTATAGCATCGAGCAAACGAGAAAAGGATCGCTGCGATGTATGATTGGGCTGTGCTGTGGGAATGGGTGGAACTGGCTGCCCGCTGGACCCATGTGATTACGGCCATCGCGTGGATCGGGTCGTCGTTCTATTTCATCGCGCTGGACCTTGGCTTGCGGAAGTCGCCGGACCTGCCCGTGGGCGCTTATGGCGAGGAGTGGCAGGTTCACGGTGGCGGGTTCTACCATATCCAGAAATATCTGGTGGCCCCCGAACGCCTGCCGGAACATCTGATCTGGTTCAAATGGGAGAGCTACGCCACGTGGCTGTCGGGCTTTGCGATGCTGGTCTTGGTCTATTACCTCGGGGCCGAGCTTTATCTGGTCGATCCGCAGGTGATGGAGTTGACGACCCTGCAGGCGGTGGCGATTTCGCTCGCCTCGCTGGCCTTCGGCTGGGCGGTTTACACCACGATCTGCCGCGTTTTCGTCAATGCCAACCAGACGGCGGTGATGGTGGCGCTGTTCGGCGTGCTGGTAGCGATGGCTTGGGGCTATACCCACGTGTTTTCGGGCCGTGCGGCGCTGATCCATCTGGGGGCGTTCACTGCGACGATCATGAGCGCGAATGTGTTCATGGTGATCATCCCGAACCAGAAGATCGTGGTGGCCGATCTAAAGGCGGGGCGCACGCCGGATCCGAAATACGGGCGGATCGCCAAGCAACGCAGCACGCATAACAATTACCTGACGTTGCCCGTACTGTTCTTGATGCTGTCGAACCATTACCCGCTGGTGTTCGCGACAGAGTATAACTGGATCATCGCGTCCTTGGTGTTCCTGATGGGGGTTACGATCCGGCACTGGTTCAACACGCAGCATGCCGGAAAGGGTAGCCCGCATTGGACATGGGGGGTTACGGTGCTGCTGTTCCTGATCATCGCATGGCTTTCCACCGCGCCGATGCGGCATGTGGACGACACGGCGATGCAGGGCGAGGCGCTGGTTTACGCCAGTGCCGGGGGTTTCGAGGATGTGGTGGGGATCGTGCAGGGGCGGTGCAGCATGTGCCATGCCGCCGAACCGGGCTGGGAGGGCATGTATTGGCCGCCGAAAAACGTGGTGCTGGAGACACCCGCGCAGATCGCGCACGAGGCGCGGCGGATCTATATGCAGGCCGGGATCACCCATGCCATGCCGCCCGCCAACCTGAGCTATATCGAACCCGCCGAGCGCGCCAAGATCGTAGAATGGTTCCGCGGGGCGGGCGAGGTCGAAGGGTAAGCGCCCTCTATTGGGTGCGGGCGTAGCGGGCGGTTCCGGCCATGCGGTCAAGCTCTCCGGCCTGAAAGCGCCAAGCGGTGGTCTGGCGGTAGACCTGTCCACGGTCGAGTTCGATCGACGGAAAGCCTGCGTGGTTCGGTGCATCGGGCCAGTTCTGCGCCTCGATCGCGAGGCCTTCGTGCGCGCCGTGGCCGGGGCGACGGGCATCGCGGGCGTCATAGACCTGCACGGCGGGTTCGGTGGTTGCCAGTTGCATCGTGACACCGGTCTGGCCGGTCAGGACCAGAACCTCGCGCAGGGGTTGGCGGCTGTCGGACAGGCAGTAGCAGGTGTCGAATTCGGGTGAGCCGGGGGTGATGCGGCGCGGGTCGTTGAAGTCCATGTCGGTGCCCGCAACGGCGCGGATTTCGCCGGTGGGGGTGAAATCGGGCGTGGTGGGCAGGTAGCGGTCGGCGGCGATGCGAAGGCGGTGGCCTACGTAGTTTTCGGTGCCGTCGAGGTTCCAGTAGCTGTGGTTGGCAAAGTTGACCAGCGTGGCGCGGTCGGTCGTGACCGTAAGGTCGAGTTTCAGCGTGGCGCGGTCGCCCACCGAATATTGCGCTGTGACGCGGCGGTTGCCCGGAAAGCCGCCTTCGCCATCGGGCAGGTCGAGGTGGAGCGTGCAGGCGCTTTCGGAGACTTCGGCAAGGGTCCAGACCTTGAGATGGGTTCCGGCGCTGCCGCTGTGCAGGCTGTGGCGGCCGTTGAAGTTGACGTCAAAGGTGCAGGGGCGGCCGCCGACGGATGCTTTGGCATCGGTCAGGCGGTTGACGACGGGGCCGATGAGCGAGCCGTGGTAGCGCATATCGCCTTCGTAATCGGCCAGCCGGTCGGAGCCGAGGGTCAGGTTGCGCGGCACGCCGGCAAGCCAGACGCCGTTGAGAACCGCGCCCCATGTCAGGATCGAGACGGTCAGATCACCCCGGCCAAGGGTGATGCGGCTGACCGCATCGCCATTTTGAGTCGCACCGAAAGGTGCGATTCCGATTTGTCTGATTGTCATTGCACTTGCCCCACTGTCCCCGCGCCAGTGGTGACGCGAGAGCGGGATTTGGTCAAGCGTCTGGCGATCAGGGGGCGTCGGTCAGACAGCCTGCGATTGCGGTGGCAAGCGTTTCGATAAGCGCCGCATAGGCCCCTGCGCCGGGGGTCAGGGTCGATCCGACCGGATCGAGGGGCGGGCCGAGGCGGAGGCTGGTGCCTTCGACCAGTTGCACGGCAAGGGCGGTGTCGTGCTGGGCCTCGGGGAAAAGGCAGGTCGCCTGACCGGCGGCAAGGCCCTGTTGCAGCGCGGAAAGTTTGGCGGCACCGGGGGCGGTGGCGTCGCCCAGCGCGACCGAGCCTGCGATTTGCAGCCCGTAGCGGGCGGCGAAGTAGCCATAGGCATCGTGGTAGACGACAAAGGGACGGTCTTGGAGGGGGGCGAGTTCGGCTGCGATGCGGGCATCGAGCGCGTCGGTCGCGGCCTGCGCTTGGGCGGCATTGGCGGCATAGGTGGCGGCGTTGGCCGGGTCGAGTGCTGCAAGCCGTGCCGCGATCAGGCCGAGCCATGCCTTTGCGTTCGCCGGATCGAGCCATGCGTGCGGGTCGGTGCCTGTATGGTCGTGGGCCCCATCCGCGTGGTCGTCGTGCAAATGCGCGCCGTCTGCGCTGAAAGGCCGGGTTGCGGTTTCGGGCGCGTCAAGCAGCGGCAGGCTTTCGGCATCGGTCAGGCCCTGCATCGCGCGGTCGAGCCACGGGGTCAGTTCGGGGCCGATCCAGACCACCAGTTCGGCATCGGCCAGCGCCTGCGCCTGCGAGGGGCGAAGCTGGAAGTCATGTTCCGACGCGCCCTTGGTCAGCAAGAGCGTGGGCGTGCCGAGGTCGCCCATCACCTGCGCCACGAGCGAATGCACCGGCGGAATATCGGTCACCACATCGGGCACCTGCGCCTGAGCGGCAGCAAGGCCAAGGCCGAAATGCAGGCCGGTTGCGACAAGGCTGGTTCGGGCAAGTGATATGATATAACGCATCGCTTTGGCCTTCTTGTTCTGACGGAGGGCTTTGTGTATGTTATATTATAACATGTCAAGAGGCCCCGCGATGCATGACCATTCCGACGCCTGCCCCGGCTGCGCCGCAGCGCCCGAGGTGGCCTTTGCCCGCCACGACCACGCGCATTGCGCCGCGGACGTGATGGACCGTGCCGAGGCTTTGGCCAGTGCCCAAGGGGTGCGGCTGACACCGGTTCGCAAACGGGCGCTGGAGATATTGCTGGAAGAGCATCGCGCGCTTGGCGCTTACGATGTGCTGCAAAGGCTGGCGGCGGACGGGTTCGGCAACCAGCCGCCGGTGGCTTACCGTGCGCTCGATTTCCTTGTGGATCAGGGGCTTGCCCATCGTATCCAGCGGCTGAACGCCTTTGCCGCCTGCATGCACCCCGGCGAGGCCCATGCGCCGGTTTTCCTGATCTGCACCGGCTGCAACGCGGTGGCCGAGGCCGATGCCACCCCCGTCCGCGCGGCCTTGGGCGCTGCGGCAGACGGGCTGGGCTTCGAGATCGAGCGCACCACGGTCGAGGCGATGGGGCTGTGCCCGCGCTGCCGTGACGCGCAGGGCGAGGGGGCCATGGCATGAGCCTGATCGAAGCACAGGATCTGACGGTGCGGCTGGACGGGAACGAAGTACTGACCGGCGTTTCGATGCGCGTCAAAGCGGGCGAGATCGTCACCATCCTCGGGCCGAACGGGTCGGGCAAATCGACGCTGCTGCGGGCGCTGCTGGGGATATTGCCGCTGGCGGCGGGCGTGGTGACGCGGGCCAAGGGGCTGCGGGTCGGCTATGTGCCGCAGCGGCTGGCGGTGGACCGGACGCTGCCGATGACGGTGCGGCGGTTCCTGTCCCTGCCGGTGCGGGTGGGCGACCCCGAGGCGGCGGCGGCGCTGGCGCGGGTGGGCGTGCCGGATGTTGCGGCGCGGCAGATGGGGGAATTGTCGGGCGGGCAATTTCAGCGCGTGCTGCTGGCGCGGGCGCTTCTGGCGCGGCCGCAGGTGCTGATCCTCGACGAGCCGACGCAAGGCTTGGACCAACCCGGCGAAGCGGCATTCTACCGGCTGATCGAGGAAGTGCGGCGCGAGACGGGGGTGGCGGTGCTGATGGTCAGCCATGATCTGCACGTGGTCATGGCCGCGTCAGACCGGGTGATCTGCCTGAACGGTCATATCTGCTGCGAGGGGACGCCGAGGGTGGTGTCGACAGCGCCGGAATACCGCGCGCTGTTCGGGCTGGGCACGCAAGGCGCGCTGGCGCTTTACCAGCATGTGCATGACCATGAACACGGGCACGGGCATTCGGGCGGGCATCATGACCATCACGACCATGCGGAGCATGACCATGCCCATCACGACCATGCTTGACGATTTCCTCATCCGCGCCAGCCTTGCGGGGGTGGGCCTGTCACTGGCCACGGGGGCGCTGGGGTCTTTCGTGGTCTGGCGGCGGATGGCCTATTTCGGCGATGCCACGGCCCATGCCGCCATTCTGGGCGTGGCACTGGCCTTGGCGACCGATCTTCCGGTCGGTGCGGGCACGCTGGCGGTGGCCTTGGCCATGGCCGTTACGGTCAGCACTCTGGCCGCAAGGGGCTGGGCGATGGATACCACGCTGGGGGTGCTGGCCCATTCGGCGCTGGCCCTCGGGCTTGTGGCGGTCAGCTTCGTGCCCGGCGCGCGGACCGATCTGCAGGCCTATCTGTTCGGCGACATCCTTGCGGTGTCTCGGGGCGATCTGGGGTTCATCTGGGGCGGGGCAGCGCTGGTGCTGGGGCTTTTGGTCTGGCGCTGGCAGGCCTTGCTGACGGCCACGCTGAACGAAGACCTTGCCCATGCATCAGGCCTGAACCCTGACCGCGAGCGGCTGGTTCTGACGCTGGCCTTGGCGCTGGTGGTGGCGGTGGCCTTGAAGGTCGTCGGCGCCTTGCTGATCGCCGCGATGCTGATCATTCCGGCGGCGGCGGCGCGGGGGCTGGCGCGCAATCCCGAAGCCATGGCGATCCTGGCCACGCTGATCGGCGCGGGCGCGGCCCTGGGCGGGTTGCAACTGTCGCTCTGGCAAGACACGCCTGCGGGGCCGTCGATCATCGCGGTGGCGGCGGTTCTGTTCGCGCTTTCGGCCAGCCTCGGGCGGATGCGGCGGGGCTAAGCCCGCCCCCCTCACCCCGACCCTCTCCCCCGGGGGGAGAGGGGGCGCCTTGCGTCACGCCTCTTTCTTTTCCCGCTTTCATGCTCGCGCAAATATCCTCGGGGGGAGGCCGTCAGGCCGTGGGGGGCAGACGGCCCCCTGCGCGGGTGGCAAGGGGTGCGACAAAAGTCGCTAAGCTGCCATGCATGTCGTTTTTCGCCGCCAAGGGTCGGGTTGACTTGCCCGTTCCCGTCCGGTTCGGGCAGATAGGGGCAAACACCTTTAGCGACCGGAGTCGTTGCCCATGAAGACCCATGTCAAAGCCCTTGTCGTCGGCGGTGGTGCCGTCGGGAACGGAATCGCCTATCACCTTGCCAAGGCCGGTTGGGATACGATGCTGGTCGAGCGGGACGAGCTGACATCGGGGTCGACATGGCACGCGGCAGGGCTGCTGCCTTTGTTCAACATGTCGTTTGCGACGACGCATATCCACAAATACTCGGTCGATTTCTACAAGGGGCTGGAAGCCGAGACGGGGCTGAACCCCGGCTTCTATGTGGTGGGCAACCTGCGGATGGCGCAGACGCAGGACCGCATGGACGAATACATGCTCTATTCGTCGGTCGCGGAAACGGCGGGTGTCTATCATGAATTCATGACGCCCAAGCAGATTGCCGACCGCTGGCCGCTGGTGCGGACCGATGATCTGAAGGGCGCGATCTTCCATCCGCAGGACGGCTATATCAACCCCGCCGACGTGACGCAGGCGATGGCCAAGGGCGCGCGGATGCTGGGGGCCACGATCGAGCGGCGGATTCAGGTCGATGCCTATCGCTGGACCGGCAGCGAATGGATCGTGTCCTGCACGCGGATGGTGGAACAGGGCGGCAACCTTGTGCCATCCGACGACAAGTTCGAAATCCATGCCGAACATGTGGTGACGGCCACCGGCAACCACGCGCAGCGCACGGCGCGGCTGTTGGGGATCAAGGTCCCCGCCATTCCGGTCGAGCACCAGTATATCGTGACCGAGCCTGACCCGGCGCTGGTCGAATGGCGCAAGACCAACCCGCAGCATCCGGTGCTGCGCGATGCCGATGCCAAGTGGTATGTGCGCGAGGAGCGCGGCGGCTGGATTTTGGGGCCTTACGAAAAGGGCGCGCCTGCGCGGTTCCTCTATGACGTGCCGCAGGGCTTCCGTGCCGACCTGTTCCCGCTCGATCTGGAGCGGATCGAGGCGGAATACATGTCGATGATCCATCGCTTGCCCTCGTCGGAAACTGTGGGGTTGAAAGACGATTTCAACGGCCCGATCTGCTACACACCCGATGGCAACCCGCTTGTCGGCCCTGCGCCGGGGCTGCGCAACATGTGGCTGGCGGAAGGCTTCAGTTTCGGGATCACGGCGGCGGGCGGGACGGGGTATTACCTTGCCCAGATGATGGTGAACGGCGAAGCCGAGATCGATATGGCATCGCTTGACCCCAAGCGTTATGGCAACTGGGTCACGACCGAATACGCCGCGCGCAAGAACGAAGAATGCTATGACCACGTCTTCGTGCTGCATCACCCCGACGAGGAACGCGAAGCCTGCCGCCCGCTGCGGACAGCTCCGGTCTATGACCGTCAGGCGGCTTTGGGCGCGCAATTCGGGCAGGTGAACGGCTGGGAGCGACCGATCTACTACGGGCCGAAAGACGCGCCTGCAGACTTTGACCACAATGCGCGCAGCTTCCGCCGTGGCGGCTGGTGGCAATATGCGGTCGACGAAGCAAAGGCGATCCGCGAGACGGCGGGGCTGATCGACGCCACCGCCTTTACCAAGCATCTGGTGCGCGGCCCGGGCGCGACGGCCTTCCTCGACTGGTTCACCTGCAACGCCTTGCCGAAAGTGGGGCGGATCAACCTGACCTATGCGCTGACCCCTGCGGGGACGACGCGGACGGAATACACCATCGTGCGGAACGGCGAGAACGACTATTACCTCGTCTCGGCAGGCGCATGGACGGCCTATGACGCGGATTACCTGAGGAAGTGCGCCGAGGATATGGCGCCGAAGTTCGGGCATATCGACATCCATGACGTCACGACGCAATGGGGCGTCTTTGCGCTGGCCGGGCCGAACAGTCGCGCCATCCTGAAGGAGTTGGTCAAGGACGCCGACCCCGACACGGTGCTGTCGAACAAGCGCTTCCCCTGGCTTTCGGCGCGCAAGATCGAGCTTGGCATGTGCCCCGTCAACGCTATCCGCGTGGCCTATACCGGCGAATTGGGTTGGGAATTGCACCACCCGATCGAGATGCAGCGTTACCTGTGGGACCAGTTGATGGTGGCGGGTGCCAAGCACGGGATGAAGCTGGTCGGCGCACGGGCGCAGAACTGGCTGCGGCAGGAGAAATCTTACCGCGCCTTCGGCAACGAGCTTGGTCGCGATGCGACACCGCTCGAGGCGGGGTTGGACCGTTTCGTCGACCTGTCCAAGGATTTCCAAGGCAAAGAGGCGATGCTGGCTGTCGGCATCCGTTCCAAATGCGTGACGGTGCTGATCGACGGACCCGCCGACACCGACCCCTGGGGCAAGGAAGCGCTGGTGGTGAATGGCGAGAAGATCGGGCGTCTGACCTCGGGCGGGTATTCGGTGGCTTTCGGCAAGCAGATCGGGATGGGCTATGTGCGGCCGGACCTCGCGGAAGTCGGCACGAAGATGCAGGTGCGGATGAACCGCGAGTTGTGGGATGCCGTGGTGGTCGAGGACAGCCCGTTCGATCCGTCGAACTCGCGGATCCGCGTGGACGGCTGAACGGTTGCAGCGGGGGCCAGCCCCCGCACCCCCGGGATATTTAGAGACAGAAAATGAGGGGCGTGGCTTTGGCTGCGCCCTTTTTCGTTATTTGCTGCACTTGTGTTTTTGGGGGGTGACTTGATGATGGCTGATACATATCCGGATTTTCTCGTGTTGCAGCAGCACGAGCGCGAGGACGTGGATTACCGGATCGTCGTTTATGAACGGGGTGGGTCGTTGGGGGTGATGGCGCCACATGGCGGGGGTATCGAGACGGGGACGTCGCAGGTTGCCTCAGCGATAGCGGGGCGGGAGGTGTCGCTGTATCTGTTTGAGGGGATCAAACTGGACGGGAACGCGAAGTTGCACGTCACCTCGAAGAACTTCGACGAGCCGCAAGCCTTGGCATTTGCGGGGCAAGTCGATCGGATTGTCGCGGTGCATGGGCGAAAGGATTTGCAACGAGGACGGATCGATGGCGCGACCACGTGGGTGGGCGGTTTGGACCTGGCGCGGAAGCAGGCGGTCGTTGACGCATTGAGACAGGGGGGTTTCGAAGCGACGATTGCGACCAAGACGCTGAAAGGGCTGGAGCCGGAAAACATCTGCAATCGCGGGCGCAGCGGGGCGGGGGTGCAATTGGAAATGCCCTTGACCCTGCGGCAGAGCCTTCTGGGTGACGATGGTTTACTGACACGCTATGCGGCAGCGGTCAGGCTGGGCTCAGCCTGAATTCGCGGCGAGCCACGCCTGCCATTGCGCTTCGTTGCCGTTGAAGGTGTTCAGGTCCACCTCGCCGGGGATGCCGGGGACGGCTCCGGTGGCGCTGTATTGCCAGAAGGTCCAGGGGCGGTTGCCGTAAATCTCGTCCGGATGGGCGGCGACGGAGCGGAGCCAGAAGTCGTAGGCGCCGACGCGCCAGAGTTCATTGTCGCGGTAGAAATCGATGCTGGTGTAGATCAGCGGGCGCTTGCCGTAATGCGCTTCGATGGCATCGAGGAAGATGCGGGCTTCGGAGCGGATCACGCCGGGGGCGCGGCGGATGGTGCAGGTGGGCGAGAACGGGGTCCATTCGAGGTCGAGGACGGGGGGAAGTGCGCCCGCGTCGCGTGGGACGTGGCGGATGAACCAGCGGGCTTGTTCGGCGGCAGGGCGGCAGTGGTAGAAGAAATGGTAAGCGCCGTGGGCCACGCCTGCCCGCCGCGCCCCGCGCCAGTTTTCGCGGAAGGCCGGGTCGAGCATGTCGCCGCCTTCGGTCGCCTTTAGCCATGCAAAGGTGACGCCGTTGGCGCGGGCGGTCTGCCAGTCGATCTGCGGCTGGTGGCGCGAGGCGTCGATGCCGTGGACGGGGTGGCCGTGGGGACCGCGCAGGCCGAAGTCATGCGGGGCGCTGTCGGCGAAATTCACGCGCGGCGCGGGGGTGCCGAGGGTGGGCGAGGTGCTGACGGTCGCGATGGGGGCAGAGCCGCATGCGGCGAGGGTCAGGGCAAAGCAGAGGCTGGGGAAAATGCGCATGGCGGGATGGTGCCGCAAGTTGCGCCGCCTGTCACCTGTCGGTTGTACTGTCGGCTTACATCTGCACGGATGTTTTTCCCCTATTTGCTCACAGCGCCCTGCCCGTTCGTTGCGCGGTGAGTATTTAGGCAAAGGTGAATGGGGGCGTTAAGGTTAATAGCGGCGCGTTAAGGTTAACGCTGCTGTTTCACCTTTGCCCAAATACTCATCTTGCTTTTGGCCGGATCGAAGGGAAGCGGCAATTCGGGGGTGATAGACTTTGCGTCGGGGTGTTGCCTGCCTCCACGGTCGGGCACGCCCTGAACGATCAGTCGAAGCGCGCGGGAGATAGGGCGGCGACGATGTCGGTAGCAAGGTCTGGCGGGCGGCCCGCGAGCAAGTCGGCGGCGAGTTTGCTGGCGGCCGGTGAGGATTGGAAGCCGTAGCCGCCCTGCCCTGCCAGCCAGAAGAACGCAGGGTCGCGCCGGTCGCGGCCGATGACCAGAACGCGGTCGGGCGAAAAGGTCCGCAGGCCCGCCCAGTTCGAGATCAGGCGGGTGACGGGTTCGGTGACCATCTCTTCGTAGCGGGCAAGGCCCTCGGCCAGAACCATGTCGTCGGCCCATGCATCATGCGGATCCATCGGGTGCTCTTCGGCGGGGCTGACGATCAGCGCGCCCGCGTCGGGCTTGGCGTACCATGTCTCGCCCGCGCCGAAGATCATCGGCCAGCGGCTGACGTCATGGCCGCCGGGCGCGGGGATGCGGGCCATCGAGCGACGGTTGGGCTGGAAGCCGAGGGGCTGGATGCCTGCAAGGCGCGCGATGGTGTCGACCCATGCGCCCGCCGCGTTGACCAGCGTTGTGGCGCTGTGCTCTCGTCCGCCTGCGGTGACGTGCCAGCCGGTTGCGGTGCGGGTGATGGCCGTGACTGGGGCGCCGGTCACAATGGTTGCGCCGCGCGCGCGGGCTTGGCGGGCGAAGGTCTGGATCAACAGGTCGGTGTCGATGTCCCAAGCGTGGTCGGCATGGGCGGCGAAGGCGACGCTGTCGTTCAGGATCGGCACGAGGGCGCGGGCTTCATCGGGCGTGATCGGATCCAGCCCCATGTCGGCGGCATCGTGGTGGAAGGTGGTCGCCTCATCCGCGCGGGCGATGATCATCATGCCGCGCGGCGACAGCACGTTTGGCAGGCTGCGGAAATGATCGCCCGAGGCGAGCGACAACTCCACCACGGCGGGCGCGCCGTAATGCGGTTCGTAAAGCGCGGCAGACCGGCCCGAGGCATGATGCGCGAGGTTCGGTTCGGCTTCGAGGAGGGTGACCGAGCCGAGTTCGGACAGGCGGGCTGCGGCCGAGATGCCGGCGATGCCACCGCCGACGATGAGGAAATCGGTCATGCTTCTTCCAGACGGTCGGTTGCGGGGGGCGGGTTCGGGGCGAGGGCTGTCAGGCGGGAGTCGAGGGCATCGTCGGGCGTGAAGGTCAGTGCCGCGAGAGAGGGCGCGAGTTGGTCTGCCGAACGGGCCGAGAGGATGGGGCAGAGGCCGCGCCGCATGACCCATGCGACGGCGAGTGTGACAGCGTTGATCGCGACCTCATCCGCGAGGACAGCAAGGTCGGCGGCGGCGCGGTGCATTTCGGGCTGGCCGTAGCGGGCGGCGTAGCGTTGGTCTTCGGTCAGGCGGCCCGCGCTGCCTGCGGCGTATTTGCCGGTCAGCAGGCCACCGCCCAACGGGGAATAGCCATAAACCGCTATGGACTGGTCGGCGCACATGGGCAGAAGCTCGACCTGTGCCTGACGTTTCACGAGGTTATACATCGGCTGGATCGCGTCGATCCGCGTACCGAGGCGGGCGGCGATGGCTTGGGCTTTCATCACCTGCCAAGCGGCAAAGTTCGACAGGCCGATCTGGCGGATTTTGCCGTCGGATTGCAGGCGGGCAAGGGTTTGTATCGTCTCGTCAAGTGGTGTGTCTGCGTCGTAGCGGTGGATGTAGAGAAGATCGACCGTATCCATTCCCAGCCGTTTGCGGCTTTCGTCGAATTGCGCCAGCAGATTGGCGCGCCCTGCCCCGCCTTGGTAGCCCGCCTTGGTGGCGATGAAGAGGCGGTCCCGGAGCGGCGCGGCGAACTGGCCCAGCAGGGTTTCGGACGCGCCTTCGGTGTAGCCGTGGGCCGTGTCGAAATGGGTAATACCTGCGTCAAGGCAGGCGTCGAACATCGCACGGGACGCGGAATCGTCTGCGCGGCCGCCGAATTGCATGCAGCCGAAAGCGGCGCGGTGGGGAAGCGGGAGTGTCATGGGCGGGAAGGTGGCATGGCTGCGGGCGGAGGGAAAGACCGTGTGCGACGGGGCGTGCCACGCTGCGACAAAAACGAAAAGGCCCGCCACGGGGGCGGGCCTTTCCTGTGACTGCCGTCGGCGATCAGGACGGGATGTCGCCGGTGATGCCTTCGACGTAGAAGTTCATGCCCAGAAGGTCGCCATCGGGTGCGGTGACGCCTTCGGCCAGCCAAGCCGAGCCGTCCTGCTTGTTGATCGGGCCGGTGAAGGGGTGGTAGGTGCCCGCGCCGATGGCGTCACGCAGGGCTTCGGCTTCGGCTTTCACATCGGCCGGAACAGCTTCGGTGATTTCGCCGATCTGGACTTCGCCGCCCGAGATGCCTTCCCAGACGTCGACCTGTGCGTAGGTGCCGTCAAGCAAGGCGCCGACGCGCTTGATGTAATAGGGCGCCCAGTTGTCGATGATCGACGAGACGCGCGGCGTCGGCATGTATTCGGGGATCGCCATGTCCGAAGCCTGACCGAAGCCGATGACCTTGCCACCGGTCTTGGCGGCTTCGGCGAGCGGTGCGGTCGAATCGGTGTGCGATGCGATCACGTCGACGTCCTGGTCGATCAGCGCCTTGGCGGCGTCGGCCTCTTTCGCGGGGTCGAACCAGGTGAAGGCCCAGACGACCGACAGTTCGACATCCGGGTTCACCTTGCGGGCGTGCAGGAAGTAGCTGTTGATGCCCATGATGACTTCTGGGATCGGGAACGAACCGATGTAGCCGATCTTGTTGGTCTTGGTCATCTTGCCGGCGATATGGCCCTGGATGGCGCGACCTTCGTAGAAGCGGGCGTTATAGGTCGAGACGTTGGCGCTGTCGCGCTTGTAGCCGGTGGCGTGCTCGAACTTCACATCGGGGAATTTGGCGGCGACCGCATTGGTCGGGTCCATGTAGCCGAAAGAGGTGGTGAAGATGATGTTGCAGCCCGAAAGGGCCATCTGCGTCAGCGCGCGTTCGGCATCGGCGCCTTCGGGCACGTTTTCCTGCCAGACGATTTCGACCTTGTCGCCGTATTCGGCCTGCACGGCCAAGGCGCCCTGGTGATGCTGGAAGGTCCAGCCGCCGTCACCGATCGGGCCGACGTAGATGAAGCCGGCCTTGACCTTTTCCAGTCCCTGCGCGAGGGCCATCTTGCCGCCCATCATGGTGGCGAAGCCCAGCGCCGCGCCGCCCTTGAGAATGGTTCTTCTTTGCATTTTTCTTTCCCCTGCTTCGGGCGGTCCGCCCTGTTGTCATTTGCTTCGGGCATTATTGCCCCGTTGTCTTACGCCCCCTAGCGCGAGGCGTGAAAGTTCTGCCCAAGGGCTGCCGGCGCGTTGAGCGACGCCCTGCCCTTGCCCGATGACATGATCACCAACACGAGGATGGTTATCAGATAGGGCGACATGGACAAGTATTGCACAGGTATAGCCGCTCCGGCTGCCTGCAGATTAAGCTGAAGCACGGTGATACCGCCGAAAAGATAGGCACCAAGCAGGACACGCCACGGCCGCCAGCTGGCAAAGACCACGATAGCAAGCGCAATCCAGCCAGCGCCTGCAGTGATGCCGTCGGTCCATTGCGGGACGCGGACAAGGCTGATGTAGGCCCCGCCGAGGCCCGCCATCGCGCCACCGAACATGATGGCGAGCAGGCGGATCCGCACCACCTTATAGCCCAGCGCGTGTGCTGCGTCGTGGCTTTCGCCCACGGCGCGCAGAATCAGCCCCGTGCGGGTGTATTTCAGCACGGCCCAGACGGCGGCGATGATGGCGATGGAAAAGTAAACCATCCAGTCATGGTTGAACAGGATGGTGCCCACGACCGGAATATCGGCAAGGGGACCAAATGGCACCTGACCGGTGGCAGGTGGTTTGATGCCGTTGTAGCCCTGCCCGATCAGCGACGAAAGACCCAGCCCGAAGAGCGTGAGCGCAAGGCCCGTGGCGACCTGATTGGACAAAAGAACCTGCGTCAGGATGCCGAACACCAGTGACAAGGCCGCGCCACCGACTGCGCCGCCGATAAAGCCAAGGTAGGGGTTGCCCGTTCCGACGGCGGTGACGAAGCCGCAGATCGCGCCGATGATCATCATCCCCTCGACGCCAAGGTTCAGCACGCCCGCCTTTTCCACCACCAATTCACCGATCGCGGCAAGGATGATCGGGACGGATGCCACCATGAGCGAGGCGATCAGGATGGCCGGATTGATTCCACCAAGCATCAGATGGCCTCCCTTTTGCTGCCGAAGCGGATGCGGAAGTTGGTCAAAAGGTCGACGGCCAGCAGG
Organism: Gemmobacter aquarius; assembly: GCF_003060865.1. Lineage (NCBI taxonomy): Bacteria > Pseudomonadati > Pseudomonadota > Alphaproteobacteria > Rhodobacterales > Paracoccaceae > Paragemmobacter > Paragemmobacter aquarius. Next base: position 168,979 of record NZ_CP028918.1, on the reverse strand, counting down.
AAGAACAGAAGCATGCCCTGAAACGCCTGTATCGCGGCCGATGGCAGGCCAAGGATGAAGCTGGCCAGTTCCCCCCGATATAGGTCAACGCCATGAGGAGGCCCGCAAGCAGGATGCCAAGCGGGTTCAACCGGCCAAGGAAGGCCACGATGATCGCGGTAAAGCCGTAGCCGGTGTTGAAATCGATGCTGATCTGGCCTGCGGGGCCTGTCACCTCGAACAACCCCGCCATTCCGGCGAGACCGCCCGATATGCCCATGCACAGAAGCGTCAGCCGTTCGGGGGACACTCCGGCAAATCGGGCGGCGCGGGGGGCCTGGCCTGCCAGCCTGATCTGGAAGCCGAGTATGTGGCGTTGCAGCAGAATGTAGGCCGCGATGGTGACGATGATGGCCGCCACGATGCCCCAGTGCAGGCCGGTGCCGTGGATCAGCTCGACGTTCTGCATCGCGGGGATCTGGCTCAGGTTGCGGCTGCCCGGAAAGCCGCCGCCTTCGGGGTTGCGCAGCAGGCCGAGCGACATCGACGCAAGGATGTTCTGCGCGACATATACCAGAAGCAGCGAGACGAGGATTTCGTTGGTGCGGAACCGCGTCTTCAGGATGGCGGGGATCATCGCCCAGAGCCAGCCGCCGAAGATGCCTGCAAGGATCATCAGCGGAAACACCCAGCGCGTCTCGACCGGGTAAAGCGCAAGCCCCACCGCCGCGCCGAAGATCGCGCCCATGATGTATTGCCCCTCGGCCCCGATGTTCCAGATGCCCGCGCGAAAGCCCAAGGAAAGGCCGATGGCGATCAGGATCAGGGGTCCGGCCTTGACCAGCAATTGCGGGCGCGAATAGGCGGCGTATTGCGGGTTGAACAGCGGATCCCAAAAGATGGTGCGGATCGCCTCGATTCCGTAAAGCAGGTTGTCGGTGGCGGTATGGGTGGCATCCTGATCGAGCAGCGCGAACATCAGGATGCCCGCCACGATGGTCAGGATGACGGCAAAGACGGGCGTTGCCACCTGCCAGAAGCGGCTGGGGGACGGTCGCTTTTCAAGCCTCAACATATCGTCCCCTCGCACATGTCATTTTCTGCCTTCAAATATCCTCGGGAGGGGTCCGGGGAGGGCAGACGGCCCTCTCCGGGATTCGGGAAGGGCGGCCGCTCACTGGCCATGATGCGCCATCTCCATGCCATGCGCGCCGCCCATCATCAGACCGATCTCGTCGACCGTAAGCCCTGCCACGGGGCGCGGGGCGGTCAGGCGGCCTTCGTTCAGGGCGGCGAAGTTGTCGGCGATTTCCAAAAGTTCGTCGAGGTCTTGGGAGATCACCACAACGGCGGCCCCGTCCGATGCGCGGTCGAGGATCGCTTGGCGGATCGCAGCGGCGGCGGCGGCGTCGACGCCCCAAGTCGGCTGGTTGATGACGATGACCGAAGGGGCTTGGCTAAGCTCTCGCCCCACGACGAATTTTTGCAGGTTGCCGCCGGACAGCGCACGGGCGGCGACATGGGTGCCGGGGGTGCGGACGTCGAAGGCCTGCACGATGCTGTCGGCAAAGGCGGTGGTCTTGGGCCAGTCGATGAAGCCGTTGGTGACAAGACCCTGACGGGTCGCGCCTGACAGCAGCGCGTTTTCGACAAGGCTCATGTCGGGTGCTGCGGCATGGCCCAAGCGTTCTTCGGGTGCGGCTACGAGTCCGGCGCGGCGGCGGTCGTTGGGGCCTTTGGCACCCATATCGGCCCCGTCGATCCGCACCGCGCCCGGATCGGTGCGAAGCTCGCCCGACAGTGCCAGCAGCAGTTCATCCTGCCCGTTGCCCGCGACGCCAGCGATGCCGAGGACTTCGCCGCGTGCGACCGAAAAGCCGATGTTTTTCAGCGAGGTGCCAAAGGGGATGGGCGAGGCGACCGACAGGCCGGTGACTTGCAGCGCCACCGCGCCCTTGGCTTTCGCGTTGCGTTCGGGCGGGGTCAGCGTGGCGCCGACCATCAGTTCGGCCATCTCGCGGGCGGAACGGTCGCGCGGGGTGCAGGTGGCGACCACCTTGCCACGGCGCAGGATCGTCGCCTCGTCACACAGCGTGCGGATTTCTTCCAGCTTGTGGCTGATGTAAAGGATCGCGGTGCCTTCGGCGGAAAGCTGGCGCAGGGTTTTGAACAGGATCTCGACCTCTTGCGGGGTCAGAACGCTGGTCGGTTCGTCCATGATCAAGAGCTTGGGGTCTTGCAGCAGGCAGCGGATGATCTCGACCCTTTGGCGTTCGCCTGCGGACAGGTCGCCCACCATGCGGTCGGGGTCCAGGGGCAGGCCGTATTCTTCGCTGACCTTGCGGATACGGGCAGACAGTTCGCCCATCTTGGGCGGGTTTTCCATGCCCAGCGCCACGTTTTCGGCAACGTTCAGCGCCTCGAACAGAGAAAAATGCTGGAACACCATGGCCACACCCGTGGCGCGGGCAGCGCGGGGTTCGGCGGGGGCATAGGGTTGCCCGCGAAAGCGCATCGTGCCGCTGTCGGGCTTGACGAGGCCGTAGATCATCTTGACCAGCGTCGACTTGCCCGCGCCGTTTTCGCCCAGAAGCGCGTGGATTTCGCCCTGTCCGATGGAAAAGGACACGTCGCTGTTTGCGACCACGCCGGGATAGGCCTTGGTCACGCCGGAGATGGCGAGAAGCTCGCTCCGGCCGGTTTCCCCTGTCATACCGCGTTCTCCTGTCGTGACGCGTTTTTATGGTCGTGCAGAAAGCTGGCGGCCACGCCGATGGCGATGGCCTGAGGATGCTTTCCTAGGGAGGGATCGCCGATGGGGCAATCTATCCTTGCGATGTGGCCGGGCGAATGGCCCAAGGCGGCAAGGCGCGACCGGAAGCGTGCCCATTTTGTGTGCGATCCGATCAGCCCTGCGCGGGCGAAGCCATGGGCAAGCAGGCGGTGGCACAGATCGAGGTCGAGCGCGTGGGAATAGGTGAGGATCAGGTGCTCGGCATCTTGCGGGGCATGGGCGACCAGATCGGCGGGGTTCGCTGCGGTCAGTTGCGTGACGGTGTCGGGCAGGATTTCGGGGAAGCGGTCGGGGGCGATGTCGACCCATGTGATGGCAAGGTCGGGCAGCGGGGAAAGCGTATGGACCAAAGCGCGGCCGACATGGCCTGCGCCCCAGATCCAGAGCGTGCGGATGGGGCGGGCGAGCGGTTCGACGAACCAGCCTTGCATAAGCGTGGGCACAGGCGCCACGCCTTGGGCGCGGGCGCGGTCGATCAGGCGCTGCACGGCAAGGGGGCGGGGGCGGCCATAGCCAGAGGGGGCGACGGGGCGGGCAATCAGGCCCGCTTCGGGGGTGGGAAGATTGGCTTCGTCGTAAACCTCGGTCAGCAGGGTCACGGCACCGCCGCAGCATTGGCCCAGCGCGGGGCCAAGGGGGGTGCGGTCGATCCTTGCACCACCTGCTGCCAGCATGGCGCGGGCGCGGAGCGTCGCTTCGTGTTCCAGCGCACCGCCGCCGACGGTGCCGCTTTGGCCACCCTGCCAGACAAGCATGGAGGCCCCCGTTTCGCGGGGCGACGATCCGTCATGCGCCGCGATGACAAGGCGGGCCACGCGGTGATGTCGCGCAACGGCGGCACGCAGGGCGGCGAGGTCAAACATCGGCACCCCCTTTGGCGGGGACGAATTTTCTGCGAAAATTCTGGCCCGGCCTACCCATGGTTTCGCACCCTGCCCACGGCGGCAAGGACGCGTTCCGCCGTGGCGGGTGCGTCGAGCGCAGGGTAGACCGACCCGTCGCCGCAAGCGGCCACGGCATCGGACAGGGCGTAAAGCGCGGAGATGCCCAGCATGAAGGGCGGCTCGCCCACGGCTTTTGATTTGCCCACCGTGTCTTCGCGGTTGCCCTTGCCCCAGAGCGAGACGTTGAACACGGGCGGACGGTCGGAACAGGCGGGGATCTTGTAGGTGCTGGGGGCGTGGGTGGTCAGGCGACCCTTGGCATCCCAGACCAGTTCTTCGGTGGTCAGCCAGCCTGCGCCCTGAACGTAAGCGCCTTCGATCTGGCCGATGTCGAGCGCGGGGTTCAGGCTCGCACCCGTGTCATGCAGCAGGTCAGCGCGCAGGATGCGGTTTTCACCTGTCAGCGTGTCGATCACCACTTCGGTCACAGCGGCGCCATAGGCGAAGTAAAGGAAGGGTCGCCCCTGCCCGCGCAAGCGATCCCATGTGATCTTGGGCGTGGCGTAAAAGCCGGTCGACGAAAGCGACACGCGGGCCTGATAGGCCCATGCGGCGACGCGGGGGAAATCGTATTCCTCGCCCGCGACGCGGACCATGCCATCCTTGAAGCGCACGGTTTCGGGGGCGACCTGATGCTTTTCCGCGATAAAGGCGGCCATGCGGTCGCGGATCGTGGTGGCTGCCGCCTGTGCGGCCATGCCGTTGAGGTCCGACCCGCTGGAGGCGGCGGTGGCAGAGGTGTTCGGCACCTTTGCGGTGTCTGTGGCGGTGATCTTCACGGCGCTTGCGTCAAGTCCGAAGACCGAAGCGGTCACCTGCGCCACCTTCTGGAACAGGCCCTGCCCCATTTCGGTGCCGCCGTGGTTCAGCACCACCGACCCGTCCTGATACACATGCACCAAGGCCCCCGCCTGATTGAGGTGGGTCAGCGTGAAGGAGATGCCGAATTTCACCGGCGTCAGCGCGATGCCGCGCTTCAGGATCGGGCTTTTCGCGTTCCACGCGGCAATTGCGGCGCGGCGGGACTGGTAATCGGAGGTGTGTTCCAGTTCAGCGGTCAACTCGTGGCCGATGAAATCCTCGACCGGCATCTGGAAGGGGGTGGTCTGCACCGCGCCATCGGGCGGCAGGGCGTGCGAGCCGACCGATGCCGCGCGGCCGCGCGAGGTGAGGTCGGCTTCCGGTTCCACTTTCACCTTTGCCGAAATACTCTCGGGGGGGTGCGGGGGGGCAGACGGCCCTCCCGCTGTTTCGGACATCGCGCGGTAGAAATTCGCGCGCCGCACGGCCAGCGGGTCAAGCCGTAGCGCGTGGGCGACGTGGTCCATCACCCGTTCGATGCCGATCATGCCCTGCGGGCCGCCAAAGCCGCGAAAGGCGGTGGCGCTGGTGGTGTTGGTCTTCAGCCGGTGGCTTTCGATCCGAACGGCGGGCAGCAGATAGCAGTTGTCGGCATGCAGCATGGCGCGGTCGGCCACCGGCAGCGACAGGTCCATCGACCAGCCGCAGCGGAACAGGTGGGTGAACTCGACCCCCGTCAGCTTGCCCGTGTCGTCAAAGCCCGCGCGGTAGAGGATACGCAGGTCATGGCGCTTGCCGGTGATGACCATGTCGTCGTCGCGGTCGTAGCGCATCTTGCAGGGCTTGCCCGTGGCGCGGGCGGCCACGGCGCAGGCCACGGCGAGCCAGTTGCCTTGGCTTTCCTTGCCGCCGAAGCCGCCGCCCATGCGGCGGACCTCGACGCGCACGCCGCTCATCGGGAGGTGCAGGGCGTGGGCGACCTTGTGCTGGATTTCGGTCGGGTGCTGGGTGGAGGAGAGGACGACCATATCGCCCCCTTCCTGCGGCAGGCAGGCTGCGACCTGACCTTCGAGGTAGAAATGTTCCTGTCCGCCGACCTCGAAGCTGCCGTCTACGCTGTGGGGGGCGCTGTCGATGGCGCGGACGGGGTCGCCTTTGGTCCAGATGACGGGCCCGTTCTCGAAACGGCTGTTGGCGGCGAGGGCGTCATCGACGGTCAGGAGCGCGGGGCGTTCGCGGTAGGTGATCTTGCCCAGACGGGCGGCCTTGCGCGCGGCGAGGTGGCTGGTGGCGATGACGAGGAAGACGGGTTGGCCGACGAAATGCACCGTGCCGGTGGCAAGCAGCGGCTCGTCGCCCAAGCTGGGCGAGCAATCGGGGACCTCGGTGAAATCGGCGGCAGTCATGACGGCGACCACGCCTTCGGCGGCGCGGACGGCCGTCAGGTCGATATCGGTGATATCGCCATGCGCCACGGTCGACAGGCCGAAGGCGAGGTGCAGCGCATCGGACGGCAAAGGGATGTCGTCGATGTAGCGGGCTTGGCCGGTTACATGCAGGGGGGCGGCATCATGGGGAAGCGATTTGCCGATGCTCATGCTGTCACCCCCAGCACGGACACGGGGGTTCCGTTCAGGTCGTGCAGGTAGCGCATCAGCAGGTTCTGCGCGGTTTGCAAGCGGTAGGCGGCGCTGGCGCGCATGTCCGAAAGCGGGGTGAAATCGGACGGGATCGCCGCTTGGGCAGCGATGATGGCGGTTTCGGTGAACGGCTGGCCGATCAGGGCGGCTTCGGCATGGCTGGCGCGTTTGGGGATGCCTGCCATGCCGCCAAAGGCGAAGCGAGCGGCGGTGATCGTGCCGTTTTGGGTGGTCACATCGAAACAGGCGCAGACAGCCGAGATGTCCTGATCGAAGCGTTTGGATATCTTGTAGCAGCGCAGGGCGGGCGCGGATTCGGGAATGGAGATGCCCGCGACGAATTCGCCGGGTTTGCGGTCTTGCTTGCGGTAGTCGAGGAAGAACTTTTCGAGCGGAATGGAGCGAAGGTCGTCGCCGCGGCGCAGGTGCAGCGTGGCCCCCAGCGCGATCAGCGCGGGCGGGCCGTCGCCGATGGGCGAGCCGTTGGCGATGTTGCCACCGATGGTCGCGGCGTTGCGGATCTGCTCGGAAGCGTAGCGGCGCAGCAGTTCGGCAAACGAGGGGTGAAAGGGGGCGATGAAATCGCGCAGGGCGGAGATGGTGACGCCCGCGCCGATGTGGAACATGCCGCCTTGGCGTTCGATCTGTTGCAGGTCGGTGACGCCATTCAGAAAGGCCACGGGGGCGAGGGTGCGGAGTTGTTTGGTGACCCAGAGGCCGACATCGGTGGCGCCAGCGATCAGGGTCGCGTCAGGGTTGGCCAGATACCAGTCGGCCAGTTCGTCGCTGCTGGTCGGGCGGAAGGCGGCGGGGGGGGCCGGGGGGGCAATTTGCCCCCCCGGCCCCCCGGAACGGCGATCTGGCCAAGTGCGTGACTGTCGGCGGCCATCCAGTCGGGCACGGGGGCGGCTTCGGCGGCGCGGGCGGCGCGGATGATCGGGGCGTAGCCGGTGCAGCGGCACAGGTTTCCCGCCAGCGTGTCGTCATGGTCGGTGCGGGCGTTGGTGTGGTTGACCGCCATCGAGACGATGAAACCCGGCGTGCAAAAGCCGCATTGCGCGCCGTGGTGGGTGATCATTTCGGCCTGCACGGGGTGAAGCGCACCCTTGGGGCCTGCGATGCCTTCGACGGTGCGGACGGCCTTGCCGTGGAGTTGCGGCAGGAACAGGATACAGGCGTTCAACGCCCTGCTACCGTTGGCGTCTGTCACCATGACGGTGCAGGCGCCGCAGTCGCCTTCGTTGCAGCCTTCCTTGGTGCCGGACAGCGCGGCGTCTTCGCGCAGCCAATCGAGAAGGGTCCGTGTCGGGGTGACCCCCTCAAGGTGGACCGGCGTTCCGTTGAGGAGAAACGCGATCTCGGACATGTTTTAACCCGCCGCCTTCTCCCCGTTCGAGGCGTCATGCGTGGCCGCCCGATGCGGCGTAAAGCGGGCCACGCGCCCCATGCCCGTTTCGGGCCTGTTGTTATCCTAGCAGTGAAGCAAGCAGGGACGCCACATGGCAAGACATTCCTTTCGGGTTTTACTGGAAGCAGTTTCGTCTTTTGCCGAAAGAAGTGGCGGGCTTTCCAGTCCTGCCGCGCGGCGCTAGGTTGGGGGCATGACAAACACGCCCCGATTCATCCACCTGCGGGTGCACACGGAACATTCGCTGCTGGAAGGCGCGGTTCCGGTCAAGAAGCTGGTCAAGCTGGTGGCCGAGGCGAAGATGCCTGCGGTCGCGGTGACCGACACGAACAACATGTTCGCGGCGCTGGAGTTTTCGGTCACGGCCAAGGATGCGGGGGTGCAGCCCATCGTGGGCTGTCAGGTCTCGGTGGCCTATGACCCTGCCGCGCAGGGGGAAAAGCTGCGGTTGCCTGCGCCTGTCGTTCTGCTGGCGCAGGACGATGCAGGGTATATGAACCTGATGAAGCTGAATTCCTGCCTTTATATCGACAAGGGCGGGCAGCTTAATCAGGTCACGCTGGACGAGTTGGAGCGGTATTCCGCAGGGCTGATCTGCCTGACCGGCGGGGCCGAGGGGCCGGTGGGCAAGCTGTTGCAGGGCGGGCAAGCCGCCAAGGCGCGGGCGCTGATGGAGCGGTTGGCCGCGATTTACGGCGACCGGCTTTACGTCGAATTGCAGCGTCACCCCGGCGAGGGCGGGCGGTTGACCGAAGCCGAGGCAGCAACCGAGCGCGGATTCGTCGAGATGGCTTACGAAATGCGCCTGCCGCTGGTGGCGACCAATGACGTCTATTTCCCGAAAGCGGGCATGTTCGAGGCGCATGACGCGCTGATCTGCATTGCCGAAAAGGCCTATGTCGACCAGAGCCAGCCGCGCCGCCGCCTGACGCCGCAGCACTATTTCAAGACCGAAGCCGAAATGTGCGCGCTGTTCGCGGACCTGCCCGAGGCTTTGGAAAACTCGGTCGAGATCGCGCGGCGCTGTGCCTTTGCCGCCTACAAGCGCAAGCCGATCTTGCCTAAGTTCGCGGATGACGAGGTGCAGGAATTGCGCCGTCAGGCCAATGCGGGGTTGGCGGCGCGGTTGGCCATCATTCCCCATGCGGTGACGGTCGAGGACTATCAGGCTCGTTTGGATTTCGAGCTGGGCATCATCGAGAAGATGGGGTTTCCCGGCTATTTCCTGATCGTGTCGGATTTCATCAAATGGGCCAAGGACCACGGGATTCCGGTCGGACCGGGGCGGGGGTCAGGGGCGGGGTCGCTGGTTGCCTATGCCCTGACCATCACCGATCTTGACCCGCTGCGTTACGCGCTGCTGTTCGAGCGGTTTTTGAACCCCGAGCGGGTTTCGATGCCCGACTTCGACATCGACTTTTGCATGGATCGCCGCGAGGAGGTGATCCAGTATGTGCAAGACCGCTACGGGCGCGACAAGGTGGGGCAGATCATCACATTCGGCGCGCTGCTGTCCAAGGCCGCCGTGCGCGATGTGGGACGGGTCTTGCAGATGCCCTTTGGGCAGGTGGACCGCCTGTCGAAGATGATCCCGCTGGAAGGCGTGAAGCCGGTTTCGATCACCAAGGCCTTGGCCGACGAGCCGCGCCTGCGCGAGGCGGCGAAGGAAGAGGTGGTGGGCCGGATGCTGGGCTATGCCGAGCAGATCGAGGGGCTTTACCGCAACGCATCGACCCATGCCGCAGGTGTGGTGATAGGGGACCGCCCGCTGGATGAATTGGTGCCGCTGTACCAAGACCCTGCGTCGGACATGCCTGCCACGCAGTTCAACATGAAATGGGTCGAAGCGGCCGGCTTGGTCAAGTTCGACTTTCTGGGGTTGAAGACGCTGACCGTGATCCAGAACGCGCTGGACCTGCTGGCGTTGCGCGGGGTTACGCTGGATATCAGCCTGATCCCCCTGGACGACAAGCCGACCTACGAGCTTTACGCAGCCGCCAAGACGGTTGCGGTGTTTCAGGTGGAATCCAGCGGCATGATGGATGCGCTGCGGCGCATGAAGCCCACCTGTATCGAGGATATCGTGGCGCTGGTGGCGCTGTACCGTCCCGGCCCGATGGAGAACATTCCGGTCTATTGCGAGGTCAAGAACGGGCTGCGCGAGTTGGAGTCGATCCATCCGACCATCGACCATATTCTGGCCGAGACGCAGGGGATCATCGTCTATCAGGAACAGGTGATGCAGATCGCGCAGGTCATGGGCGGGTATTCGCTTGGCGGGGCCGACCTTTTGCGGCGTGCGATGGGTAAGAAGATCGCCGAGGAAATGGCGAAGGAACGGCCCAAGTTCATCGAAGGGGCCAAGGTTACGCACGGGATCGACGCCAAGAAGGCGGGCGAGGTCTTCGATCTGCTGGAGAAATTCGCCAATTACGGGTTCAACAAGTCGCACGCTGCCGCTTACGCCGTGGTTTCTTACCAGACGGCTTACCTCAAGGCGAACTATCCGGTCGAGTTCATGGCCGCCGTGATGAACTGCGATATCCACCTGACCGACAAGCTGGCCGTCTATAAGCGCGAGGTCGACAAGCTGGGGATCAAGACGGTGGCGCCTTGCGTCAACCGGTCGCTGGCGACGTTTACGGTGGTGGACGGGCAGGTCGTTTACGCGCTTGGCGCGTTGAAGAACGTGGGCGTCGAGGCGATGAAGCTGATCGTGGAAGCGCGGGGGGGGAAGACCTTTGCCACGCTGTTCGATCTGGCGCGGCGGGTGGATTTGAAGCGCGTGGGCAAGCGCCCGCTGGAGATGCTGGCGCGGGCTGGGGCCTTTGATATGCTCGACCCCAACCGCGCGCGGGTGTTCGAGGGGCTGGACGGGCTGGTCGCCTATTCGGCGGCGGTGCACGAGGCCAAGGCGTCAAATCAGGTGTCGCTGTTCGGCGAGGCCGGAACGGATATTCCCGAGCCGCGGATTGCCAGCCGCGACGACTGGTTGCCGGTGGAACGGCTGGGGCATGAGCATCAGGCGGTGGGCTTCTACCTGTCGGGGCATCCCTTGGATGATTACATGGCCCCGCTCAAACGGCGCAATGTGATGACGCTGACGGAATTGACCGCCAAGGCCGAGCGGGGGCCGCTGGTGGCCAAGCTGGCGGGTTCGGTGTCGTCGCGGCAGGAGAGGAAATCGGCCAAGGGCAACCGCTTTGCATTCGTGCAACTGTCAGACCCGACGGGGCTGTACGAGGTGACGGTGTTTTCCGACACGCTGGAAGCGGCGCGCGAGCATCTGGAACCGGGCAAGAACGTGGTGCTGACGGTCGAGGCGAACCTTGAGGGGGATACGCTGAAGCTGCTCTGCCGTGGCGCGCAGCCGATTGACCAGGTGGCGGCGGAAGGCGGGGCGTCGGCCTTGCGTATCCATCTGAACAAGGCGGAAGCGGCGGCTTCGGTCGCGGCTTTGTTCGCCCGTGTCGAGGGGCGCAACAAGGCGCAGATCACCATCTGCGTGCCCGACGATCAGGGCCGCGAGATCGACCTGACCTTGCCGCAGCCCTACCCCATCACGCCGCAGATCAAGGGGGCGATCAAGGCAATGGCAGGCGTGGTGCTGGTGGAAGAGCTTTAGCGCGGCACCGGCCACAGGCGGTGGATCAGCGCCAAAAGGCCCATGGCCGCAAGCATGCCAAGTTCGATCTGCCAGTCCTCTCGGTTCGGACTGAAAAGGCAGACGGCAACCAGCAGGACGGGCGCGATCTGGTCTGCCCTGATCCGGCCGATGACCGGAACACGGGCGCTTAAGCTGCGGTAGAGAAAGAAGAAGACGGTCGCGGCGGCAAAGGCACGAAGATGGGCAAGGGACGGGTCCGTGACCCCCAAGCGGAACACAAGGGTTATCAGGACGGCAAAGGCCAGCTTGGCGCCGAGTTCTCTCGCAAGGCGTGCGACCTCACCGGCGATGACCAGCGGCAGCGAGGTTCGGAAAAGCGGCACGACGACAAGCGCCGCCAGAAGCACGGGCAGATAGGTTTGAGAGAGTGGGGCCGTCAGCGCCGCGTCAAAGCCCGCATCCCCGATCGCGGAAATGACGTGCAGCGCATAGATGAAAAGCGCCATCGCCACCGCGTCATTGACCGCGGCAAGACGGGTTTGCGGTGTGCTGGCCACATGAACCGACAGGATGTATGCGGCGGCCACGGTCAGTTGCAGGGCGATCAGGGACAGGTCGTCGTGCCACGCATCCCCTATGGCGATACGGGCAATGCCGAAGGCCAAGGCCAAAGCGGCAAATGCCACAAACTCCAGCGCACCACTTCGAACCGCATGTGACACCTGCACGCACCTTCAGCCAAAAGCTGAACAAGCCCAGCCGCGGCGGTCAAGCCGCCGTCAGAACAGCCTGTCGGCCCAGCGCGTCAATTCGTGCCAAAGGCCCGAGCCGAGCAGGAACCCGCGGGCGTGCGGGCCTTCCCGCATGATGTCGAGGACGATGAACACCGACAAAAGGACGGCGACCATGACGATCACCATCCCGACGATCCGGGACATGAAGAGCATCGCACGCATCGCAACTCCCCCAAGTGGACGCATGGGGCATGGTAACACAGTTTAAGTCGCGGCGCACGTATCGCTTGTGTCGGGATTATCCCTTTGAAAGCCAGCGCGCGCCGGCTTTTGCAACGAACACGGACAGCACGATCCGGGCGATGTGATGCAGGGTGACGAAGACCACGCTCATTTGTAGCGACAGGGCGATCAGGCTCATTTCAGCCAGTCCGCCGGGGGCGAAGGCGAGGAAGACGGCAGGGGCGGGTTCGTCGACGAGCGGGGACAGGCCAAGCGCGAAGCCGAAGGCGACAAGCAGGGTCGCGACCGAGGTGGCGGCGGCGAGCGCGAAGGCGCGGGTGAGCATGCGCCTTTCGGCCCCGGCGAAGCGTGCGCCAAGGCCGCAGCCAATGACGATCTGCGTAACGCCCACCAGCCACGCGGGCGGCACGCCGTGGACAAGGCCGGTGGCATGGGCCACGGCGGAAAACAAGATCGGGCCGGTCATGATGGCGGCGGGAAAGCGCAAGGCGCGGGCGGTGGCAAAGCCCAACGCTCCGGCGGCGAGGAGCAGGGCGATTTCGGGCAGGGTGAGAGGGATCGCGGCGGCAGGCAGGCTGACGCCGCTGGCCGAGCCGACCGCGCCGCCGGTCAGGATGGTAAAGATCAGCGGGACGAAGATGATGGTAAAGATCAGCCGCAGGAATTGCAGCACGGTCAAAAGGCGCGGATCGCCGCCCGCTTCCTCGCCCAGCTGGACGGTCTCGATCAGCCCGCCGGGGATGGCGCCGAAGAAGCTTTCGGTGCGCGGCAAGCCGCCCGCGCGATAGATGGCGTAGCCGATGGCATGGCTGACGGGCAGGAACAGGAAAAGCGCCAGCAGGCTCGGCCACCATGCAGGTGCGGCGGCCATAACGGCGGGGGTGAAGGCGCCGCCGATGGAAACGCCGATGACAGGGACGAAGGCGAGGCGCAGGCGGGGTGGCAGAAGGACGGTGCGGCCGAAGGGTCGCCAGCCGATGGCTGCGATGGTGCCGGTGGTAACGAGCGATCCGAGCAGAAGCGCGAGCGGCAGGTGCAGGCTTTGCGCCAGAAATCCGCCAGCCGCACCGATCATCAGGGTCAGGGCAAGGGCGGGCAGGTCGATCTGTGGCAGGCGCTTCATGTCGGGTCTGCTGTCCCTTTGGTCAGGTTGCGGCCCCCCCCTCCCCCTGCCCCTCCCCGTGACGGGGAGGGGTGGTTTCGGCACGGGCGGGGCATCAGTTTTCGTAGGGTGGGTGCTTTGCACCCACCGCCCCCGTTTCACCAATGCGGCGGCGGGGCGTTGGCGGCAGGGGCGTCGCCCACCATCTCTTCGCGTTCGGCCTCGCGTTCGCACAGCAGATGGACAAGGCGCGTCAGGCGGTCGATCTCGCGGCCTTGGGTTGTGACCACGTCCGACAGGTCTTCCATCGCGCGGATCAGGTGGGCCAAGCGTTCTTCTATCGCGTCGTGACGGTCCATCATCGGCCTTTCCTTGTTCGGCGCATGGCCAAGTGCGGCGCTTGCCGCGTCCTGCCCCCTGCGATACACGGGCGGCGGGAAAAAGCGAAGGTCCGACCGATGTCACAGGACAAATCCAGCCAGAAGAAACCGGGCCGCCCCCGTGCCGAGACGCCGAAGGGGTTTCGCGACTATTTCGGCACCGAGGTGACCGAGCGCAATGCGATGCTCGACAAGATCGCGGCGGTTTACCATCGCTACGGTTTCGACCCGCTGGAAACCAGTGCCGTCGAAACGGTTGAAGCTTTGGGCAAATTCCTGCCCGATGTCGACCGCCCGAACGAGGGTGTGTTCGCGTGGCAGGATGAAGATGCCGATTGGCTGGCGCTGCGCTATGACCTGACCGCCCCGCTTGCGCGGGTGGCGGCGCAGTATCGCAATGACCTGCCATCGCCTTACCGCCGCTATGCGATGGGTCCGGTGTGGCGCAACGAAAAGCCCGGTCCGGGGCGGTTCAGGCAGTTCTACCAATGCGACGCCGATACGGTCGGTGCGCCATCGGTGGCGGCGGATGCCGAGATTTGCGCGATGCTGTCGGATGCCTTGGAGACGGTCGGGATTCCGCGCGGCGACTATGTGGTGAGGGTCAACAACCGCAAGGTGCTGAACGGGGTGATGGAGGTGGCCGGCGTGCTCGACCCTGCGGACCCGTCAAAGTTCGAGGCCGAGCGCGGGATCGTGCTGCGCGCCATCGACAAGATCGACCGCTTGGGCGAGGCCGGTGTGCGGGCACTTCTGGGCGATGGCCGCAAGGATGAAAGCGGCGATTTCACCAAGGGGGCTGGGCTGTCGGATGGGCAGGCCGAGGTAGTGATGGGGTTCATGGCTGCACGGCGCGACACGGGAGCCGAGACGGTGGCCGCGCTCCGCGGGCTGGTCGGTGGATCGGTGGTCGGCGCCGAAGGTGTGGCCGAACTTGAGACCATCGCAGAACTCCTCGACCGGCAGGGCTATGGCCCTGACCGGATCGTCATCGACCCCGGTGTCGTGCGGGGCCTTGGCTATTATACCGGGCCGGTGTTCGAGGCGGAGTTGACCTTTGAAATCCTCGACGAAAAGGGAAGGAAGCGCAGCTTCGGGTCGGTCGCGGGGGGCGGGCGCTATGATGACCTCGTGAAGCGGTTCACGGGGCAGTCGGTGCCTGCGACGGGGGTTTCAATCGGGGTGGACCGCCTGCTGGCCGCGCTGCGGGCCAAGGGGCGTGTGGGCGGTGACGTGGCGGGGCCGGTCGTGGTGACCGTGATGGACCGTGACCGCATGGCCGATTACATGGGCATGGTGGCCGATCTGCGCAATGCGGGGATCAGGGCCGAGGTTTATCTGGGCAACCCCAAGAATTTCGGCAACCAGTTGAAATATGCCGACAAGCGCGGCTCTCCGGTCGCGGTGATTCAGGGCGGGAACGAGGCCGAGACGGGTGTCGTGATCCTGAAAGACCTGATCCTCGGCGCGCAGATCGCGCAGAATGCCACGCTCGAGGAATGGAAAGACCGCCCCGCGCAGGTGGAGGTGCCGCGCGACGGGCTGGTGGCTGCCGTGCGGAAGATGCTGGGGCAATGAAGGCGGGGGGGGGCAGAGGACCGACGCGGAGCGGTCCTGCGGACCGATCTGCCGGTCCGATTGCCGACGCGGCGACGCGGCGGCAAGGGGCGGTCAGCCGTCAAGACCGATCAGGCATGGGCCGCGCCCGCACGGGTGGGCGCGGAATCGCGCCCGCCAAGGGGCGGGCGGGCGCGGCCCGTGCGCGGGGCGCACGGGCGGGACTGTGGACAGCGGTCGCAGTACGCGCGGCACGCGCCGCGCGTTGTCGGGGGGGGTCGCATGATCCCGCCCAAAGCCGCCATCCGCGCCGAGGCCGAGGCGCTTTTCGCCGCCTTCCGTGCCGCCGGTGCGGTGCCGGTCGAGGCCGACATTCTGCTGCCCGCCGAAACGCTGCTTGATCTGTATGGCGAGGATATCCGCGCCCGCGCCTATGTGACGAACGACCCCTTGCGCGGCGAAATGGTGCTGCGCCCCGATTTCACCGTGCCCGTGGTGCAAGCCCATATGGCGCACGGGGCCGACCCTGCGCGTTACTGCTATCTGGGCGAGGTGTTCCGCAAGCAAGACACGCGCGGCCCACGGGCGAGCGAATATCTGCAGGTGGGGTTCGAACTGTTCGACCGCACCGCCCCCGAGGCGGCCGATGCCGAGGTTTTCGCGCTGTTCGCGGGGCTTCTGGCCCCCTTGGGGCTGCGGGCGGCGACGGGGGATATCGGGATCCTCATGGCCGCCGTGCGCGGGCTTTCCACCAGTGAACGCCGCAAGCAGGCGTTGCTGCGCCACATCTGGCGGCCCAAGCGCTTTCGCCAGTTGCTCGACCGGTTTTCGGGCCGCGCCCCCCTGCCGCAGGCGCGGGTGCAGTTGCTCGACCGTCTGGCCGCCGACACGCCCGAGGCGCTGATCGAGGCGGCGGGCAGTTTCGTCGGGCTGCGGTCACCCTCGGATATCGCGGCACGGGCGGCGGCGCTGATCGAGGATGCCGCGACGCCTGCGCTGGCCGCACCCGAAGCGGCGCTGCTTTACGACCTTTTGTCGCTGCAAGCCCCTGCTCGCGCGGCGCTGGCGCATCTGAGCGGGATAACCCCGATGCTGCCCGCCATCGCCCCCGCAGTCGACCGCTTTGCCGCGCGTCTGGATGCGTTGCAGGGGCGCGGCATCGACACGGTCGCCCTGCCCTTCGAGGCCAGCCACGGGCGCACCAGTCTGGAATATTACGACGGCTTCGTATTCAGTTTTCATGCTGCCGATGCGGCCCTGCCGCCTGTGGCAAGCGGCGGGCGCTATGACGCGCTGACGGGCGTGCTGGGTCAGGGCCAGTCGATCCCGGCGGTGGGCGGGGTGATCCGTCCGGGCCTTGTCGCCCGCCTGAAAGGGAGCCTCGCATGATCAAGATCGGGGTGCCGTCAAAAGGGCGGCTGATGGAAAAGACCTTTGACTGGTTCGGCCAGCGTGGTCTGGCGATGCGGCGCACGGGGAACGAGCGCGAATATTCCGGCACGGTCGAAGGTGCCGACGGCGTCGAACTGGTGCTTCTGTCGGCAGGCGAGGTGCCGCGCGAGCTGGCGGCGGGGCGCATCCATCTGGGGGTGACGGGCACCGACCTCGTGCGCGAAAAACTGGCCGATTGGGCCGAGATCGTGGCCGAGGTCGCCCCCCTCGGCTTTGGCCATGCCGACCTGATCATCGCCGTGCCGAATGCATGGGTCGATGTCGACACACTCGATGACCTCGATTCCGCGGCGGCGGCGTTTCGGGCGGAGCATGGCTTCCGGCTGCGGATCGCCACGAAATACCACCGTCTGGTGCGCGATTTCCTGACCGCGAACGGGGTGGCCGATTACCAACTGGTCGACAGTCAGGGCGCGACCGAAGGAACGGTCAAGAATCTGACCGCCGAGGCGATTGCCGACATAACGTCAAGCGGCGAGACACTGCGGGCGAACCACCTCAAAATCCTGTCGGACTCGGTCATCCTGAAATCGGAAGCGATGCTGTTCCGGTCGAAGCTGGCGGATGATCCGGCGCTTGACGGGTTGCTGGGCAAACTGGGCTTTTAGACTTGCGGCTTGCGGCGGCTGGCCATGGCGACGCCCGCCCCGGCCAGCGCCATGCCGACCCATGCGAGGGGGGGCATCGCCTCGCCCAGGATCGGCCATGCGAAGAGGGCTGAAAAGGCCGGGACGAGGTAGAACAGGGCCGAGACGCGGGAAACCTCGCCCAGGCGGATCATGGCGAGCAAAAGCGACATGGCGAGCAGCGAGTTGCCCAGGACAAGATAGGCGAGGACACCTGCGAATTCGAGGTTCCAGTCGATGTGCAGGCTTTCGGTCGCCCAAGCCACGGGCAGGCAAAAGGCCGCACCGACGGCGTATTGGATCATGTTTGACGCGATTGGATGGTGGCTGACGCCGAAGCGCTTTTCGTATAGCGTGCCGCCGGTGATGCCGAAAAGCGCGCCGATGGTGCACAGGATGCCGAAGCTGTTGCCAGCCTCGACCGCCGAGCGCGACAGGATGACGATGACCGCACCCGCAAGGCCGAGTGCAAGGCCCGCCCATGCGCTGGGGCTGACAGATTCGGCCACGAAATGCGGGGCGATCAGGGCGACGAGGATCGGTTGCAGGCAGACGATGATCGCCACCCCGCCCGCCGAGACACCGGATTTGAAGGCGATGTAACATAGGCCGAAGTAGCAGACCTGGATCAGGAACCCGACCAGCGCCACATCGGCCCAGGCCCGCCACCCGCGCGGCAGGGGCGGGCGCAGGACCAGCGCGAAAGGGGCGAGCACGACAAGCACGCAGACATAGCGCAGGGCAAGCAGCGTCATCGGGTTGGCATGCTGCAGCCCGAGCTTCGCCACCGCAAAACCGGCGGACCACAGGATCAGGAAAACAGACGGGGCGGCTATCAGCCAGAGCGGACGGTTTGACATGACCGGACCCTGCAACATCGCCCGCCGTGACGGTCGCCTGTTCCCGACAGCGCCCCATGCCGCCCACGATTTTTCTGCGAAAAATCTCCGCCTGCCTTGTTGCGTGGCGTTTTTGCCAAGGGGCGAAGGGGGGCCAGCCCCCCATCGGCCTTTGGCCGCTTCCCCCCGGAGTATTTTCGCAAAGGTGAAAGCGACAGGCTGTTTCACCTTTGCGATAAATACTCAGCCAACCGTGGGCGCAGGTGCAGCGGTTCAGAAAAGGGCGCGATTTTTCGCAGAAAAATCGGGGTCGGGTCAGCGCAGGCCGATTTCGGCAAGCGCCTGGGCGAGCGAGGGGGGAAGCGCCTCTTCCTTGGCGCGGCCCTTGGGCAGGTCGCGGGGGGATTCTGCAGGGTCGAGGTAGCGCCAGCCCTGAAACGGGCGGCGGGTGGCGGCTTCGGTGCGGATCACCTCGGCGTCGAGCACGAGGGCGCAGCGCCCGATGCCATCGGCCCCTTCGACACGTTCCAGCCCGACGATGCGTTGGCGGGCAAGGATCACGCCCTTGATGACCCAGAAGAGCGAGCCGCCCGCAAGCACCTCGGCCTCGCGTTTTGGCCACATGCGGGTGACGTGAAGGGCGCGGCCCTTGGGCCAGACATGGCTGTGCGCGTCTTGCCATTGGGTCAGGTCTTCGACCGAATCCGCGCCGACGCAAAGTTTCAGGATGTTTACGAATCCGGCCATGATTTTCCCCGTACAGGGGGCTTATCCTAGACTGTTGGTTAACGGGGGCAAGGCCATGGTCAGGCGTTAACGGGCTTGGCCTTTGGCGCGGAACGCTCTATCTTGTGCGTTCCGTCAAAAGCACCCCCAATAACAAGGATTTTTCCATGTCCCGATTCGCTGCCCCCATCGCCGAGCAGATCTGGGATATGAAATACCGGCTGAAGGCTGCGGATGGCACGGCGATCGACGGGACGGTCGAGGATACCTGGCGGCGGATCGCGCGCGCCTTGGCCGAGGTCGAGAAAGACCCTTCCCATTGGGAGGCGAAATTCTACGCAGCACTCGAAGGGTTCAAGTATCTGCCTGCGGGGCGGATCACCGCGGGGGCCGGCACGGGGCGGTCGGTCACGTTGTTCAACTGTTTCGTCATGGGCACCGTCCCCGACAACATGGGCGGCATCTTCGACGGGCTGAAGGAAGCCGCGCTGACCATGCAGCAGGGCGGCGGGATCGGTTACGATTTCTCCACCATCCGCCCGCGCGGGGCCGAGGTGAAGGGCGTTGCCGCCGATGCGTCCGGCCCCTTGTCCTTCATGGATGTCTGGGACGCGATGTGCCGCACCATCATGTCGGCAGGCAGCCGCCGTGGCGCGATGATGGCCACGATGCGTTGCGACCACCCCGATATCGAGGCTTTCATCGAGGCCAAGAAAGACCCTGCCCGCCTGCGGATGTTCAACCTGTCGGTGCTGGTGACCGACCCCTTCATGGCGGCGGTCAAGGCCGACGGGCCGTGGGAGCTGGTGTTCGACGGCAAGGTCTACAAGACGGTGCAGGCGCTCGATCTGTGGAACCGGATCATGAAGAACACCTTCGAATTCGCCGAACCGGGAGTGATCTTCATCGACCGGATCAATGCGATGAACAACCTTGCCTATTGCGAGACCATCGCCGCGACCAACCCCTGCGGCGAGCAGCCCCTGCCTCCTTACGGAGCCTGCCTTCTCGGGTCGATCAACATGGCGACTTTGGTTGCCGATGCCTTCACGCCATCGGCGCGGGTCGATCTGGCAGCGCTGGACGATCTGGTGCGCGTGGCCGTGCGGATGATGGACAATGTGGTAGATGCCAGCCGCTTCCCCCTGCCCCAGCAGGCCGAGGAGGCGCGGAACAAGCGCCGGATCGGGCTGGGCGTAACGGGGCTTGCCGATGCGCTGCTGATGGTCGGCCTGCGCTACGGGTCGGTCGAGGCGGCAGAAGCCACCGAGGCGTGGATGAAGGCGATTGCGCGGGCGTCGTATCTCGCTTCCGTCGATCTGGCCAAGGAAAAGGGCGCGTTTCCGCTGTTCGATGCCGGGAAGTATCTGGCATCCGGCTCGTTGCGGCATATGGACGGCGATGTTCGCGATGCAATTGCAAAGCATGGCATCCGCAACGCTTTGCTCACGTCGATCGCGCCGACCGGGACGATCAGCCTTTATGCGGGCAACGTGTCATCGGGGATCGAGCCGGTTTTCGCCTATGCCTACACCCGCAAGGTGCTGCAGAAAGACGGGTCACGGACGGAAGAAGAGGTCGTCGATTACGCCGTACGGCTGTATCGCGAAACCCATGGCGACGGCCCCCTGCCCGCGCATTTCGTGAACGCCCAGACCCTGCCCCCGCTTGACCACGTGCGGATGCAGGCGGCGGCACAGAAATGGATCGATTCGTCGATCTCCAAGACGATCAACTGCCCCGAGGATATCTCGTTCGAGGATTTCAAAGAGGTCTATATGGCCGCCTGGGATCAGGGCTGCAAAGGCTGCACGACCTATCGGCCCAACGATGTGACGGGGTCGGTCCTGTCGGTTTCCGAAGCGTCGGACAAGACGCCGACCGAGGCGCCCGCAACGGTGCGCGCGGGTGAAGGCGGCGAGGTGGTGTATCTGTCGGAACCGCTCGACCGTCCGGCGGCGCTGGAGGGGGCCACGTATAAGCTGAAATGGCCGGGGTCGGAGCATGCGCTTTACATCACGGTGAACGATGTGGTGATCGCAGGGCACCGGCGGCCGTTCGAGGTGTTCATCAACTCGAAGAACATGGAGCATTTCGCCTGGACCGTGGCGCTGACGCGGATGATTTCTGCGGTGTTCCGGCGCGGCGGCGATATCTCGTTCGTGGTGGAAGAGCTGAAGGCGGTCTTCGATCCGCGCGGCGGGGCATGGATGGAGGGGCGCTACATCCCGTCGATCCTTGCAGCGATCGGGGGCGTGATCGAGCGCCATCTTATCGAGATCGGCTTCATCGCGGGTGAAGGCCTTGGCCTTAAGTCGGACCCGCAGGCCGAGGTGGTATCCCTCAGCGCCCCCAAAGGCAAAAGCTGCTCGAGCTGCGGCGGGTTCGACATGCGGATGGTCGAAGGCTGCATGACCTGTGCGAGCTGCGGCTATTCGAAATGCGGGTGATGTGACGGGGGGCTGCTGTAGCGTCCCCATAGGTTTTTCCTTTTGGGGGCGTTTTCCTTCCATCGATTGGCGCAAGGTTTTTCCTTCTTTGACCGGCCAGTTTTTCGCTCGGTCATAAGTAATTGAAATAAAATAATCTTTGGTGGACTCTTCGAAAGGGCTTAAAGCGAGCACATCGAGCCTGGGTATCCTGACGATCCGCCTCTGCAGCGCACCTCAAAGGTTTTCTCTTCAGAGGCACTTTTCTTGCACCGATCAACTCAAGGGGCCCGGCCTACTATCGTGCTAGGGTCAGGACTCGTTCTCGTTTCATAGCCGGAACATAACGGTTGCGGCGAGTGCGACGGCGGAGAGGAAGACTTTTGGGCATCTATCGTAGCGGGTCGCGACCCTGCGCCAGTCCTTCAGACGTCCGAACATGATCTCGATCCGGTTGCGGCGTTTGTAGCGGCGCTTGTCGTGCTTGATGGGTTTGTCGCGAGACTTCCTTCCGGGGATGCAGGGCTTTATCCCCTTGTCTTTCAATGCTTCTCTGAACCAGTCGGCGTCATAGCCCCGGTCAGCGAGCAGCCAATCTGCCTTTGGCAAGCTGCTCAGCAGCGCCGCCGCGCCGGTGTAATCACTGACTTGGCCCGCCGTCATGAAGAACCGGATCGGGCGACCATCAGCGTCGGTGACGGCATGCAACTTGGTGTTCATGCCGCCCTTCGTCCGACCGATCAGACGGCCCTTATGGTCGCCTGGCCCCCCTTTTTCGACCGCAGGCCGGTCGCCGTGCGATGCGCCTGATCCGATCCCCAACGTTGGACCGCCCGAAGGCAGAGTTTTCCGGCTTCGCTCAGGGTGACGGGCTGGTGACGCCCCCTGATTTCGTCAGCATGATCGGGACCTTGTTGCCGATCGCGCCGTGTGGCCGTTCCTCGTTGTAGTATCTGCGCCAAGCCTCCAACTTTTCGGCAGCGTCCGCAAGGGTGAGGAACCAATGCTGGTTCAGACATTCCGCCCGGAAGCGTCCATTAAAGGCTTCGATGAAGGCATTGTCCGTCGGCTTGCCGGGCCGGGAGAAGTCGAGGACCACCCCGCGCTGGTAAGCCCAGAGGTCCATGTCGCGCGAGACGAACTCGCTGCCCTGATCGACGCGGATCGTCTTGGGATAGCCCGCCGTTCGGCACACCCTGTCGAGCGTCGCCACGACGTCTTCGCCGCGGTAGCTGTATCGGACGTCGAGCACCGGGACGTAGCGGGAGAAGGTATCGACAATGCTCACGACACGCAGTTTCTTGCCGGTCGCCAACTGATCATGAACGAAGTCCATCGCCCAGACATCATTCGGTCCTACAGCGACAGCCCGGTCATCGCGAAGCTTCGCCTGGCCCGTTGCCGGTCTTCCGATGTCAGAAAATCGATTGCCGTCACGATGTGATAGAGCGAGCTTGCCGGTATATGGTCGACAAGGCTGTTGCCTGCGGCATCGACCCGGTCGACCCAGCCCCCCGCGACAGCAGGGGCGATGAAGCTTTGCCAAGCCTTGTCCAGAACCTTTTCCGTGCCAGCCGCCCGCACTGCTGCGGCTATCGGCGGCGAAAGGGCCTTTGCTGCCTCCATCGCGGCCCAAAGACGGCTGGTGTTGGCCGTTCCTTTGTCGCTGACAGCTTCGGTCACGGTGCCCTTTGTGTCGCAACCCCGCAGGCCCTTTGCCAAAAGCCTGTCGATGCGGTTGCCTGCACCGCTTCGGGTCATCGCGCCGTGCCGTGCCAAAAGCCATGCCCATTCGAAATGATGCCCCGGTTCGAAGGCGTTGTCGGGGTTCAGGGGCGACCATTCGTCATCGAAGAACTCTGTCAGAACGGCGTCCGGCGAAAAGAACCGCCTGTCGAAAAGCGCGACGATCGCTTTCATCCGATCCGACATGTCTCCACAAAGACCGGTTTCTTGCAATGCAATCAGGGCTTCCAAAAGATGCATGTGCGGGTTTTGCCGGCGCGGCAGTGACGTGTTCGGCCAGTTTTCTGCAAAGCCGCCCGCCGGGTGGGCCATTTCGCGATCGAGGAAGGCAAGGGTTGTCTGTACCATCCGGATGTGGCGCACTTGTCCGTCCAGCCGGATAAGCGCGGCCAGGGCCAAAAGCACGAAGGCATGGGCATAAAGGTCGCGCCGGGGATCGGCGACTGTGCCGTCGGCGCTGCAGGAAAAGACCCAGCCGTCACTTCCCGCCGCGTAAGCCGCGATCATCGCATCCCCCGCTCGCAGGGCAAGGGATCCGCCGTCCTTGTCCCAGCCATTGCGCGCGGCGGTCGCGAAGACGTGGATCTGGCGGGCTTGCACCATCAACCGACGCGGCACGTCGACCAAAGGCGCACCCTGTGGTGACAGGCGTTCGACAAAGCTGCCGCCGCGCCGGTCAAAGCCCACATCGCTCCACAATGGCAGGGCCTGGTGGCAGAGCCAGTCGATCCAGCGGGCGGGCTGCGAGGGGGTCATGTCAGGCCCGGCAGGTCTGCGACGAACCTGTGCAGGTCGCCGCCGGAAAACAGGTGGCCGGCGATGCCTGCCGCCGCTGCGGCGGCCATATCGCTTGGCCTGTCACCGATCAGGAAGCTGCGGCTGGTGTCGATGCCATGTCTGGCGATCAGCGAGGTCACCATTCCCGGCGCGGGCTTGCGGCAGTCACAGATGCGGGTAAAGCGGGGCACGGAGCCTTCGGGGTGATGCGGGCACCAGGCAATGTCGGTAAAACGCGCATCGAGCGGCAAGTCGGCCTGCATCGCCGCATGGACGCGGGCGATCGCGCTTTCGGGAAAGTAACCGCGCGCGACGCCCGACTGGTTCGTGACGACAAACAACAGATAACCGCGCGCGGCCAGCAGGGCCAAGGCCATGTGCGCGCCCGGCATCCAGCGGATGTCTTCGGGGTCCGACAGATAGCCGGTGTCTGCGATCAATACACCGTCACGGTCGAAGAAGACGGCCTGTCGCAGGCCGCGCCGGTCAAGGGACGAAGACGGAGGGATCGGAGGTGCAATCGCCATAGGGAATATCCCTCCTGCAAGGCGATCCGGCTACCGGAAACACCGTGCAAAAGCAAGATCAAGCCGGTCACCCCCCCATTGAACTGCCCTATGCCTACATACTTTGGGCTGGGTTTGACGGGCAGGGAGTTCATGCTACCAGCGGTAGACATTGCAGGAAGTAAACATGGTTACCGCAAAGGTCGAAACTGCAGGGCCGCTTATCCTTGTGGTCGGCGATGTCATGATCGACCGCTATATTTTCGGTGATACCACCCGCATTTCGCCCGAGGCTCCGGTTCCCGTCGTCCGCGCCGGAGCCGAGGAGATCCGGGCTGGCGGTGCCGCAAACGTCGCCGCGAACGTGGCTGCACTGGGGGTCGCGTGTCGCCTGCTCACCATCTGCGGTGATGATGGCGCGGCAGTCGAATTGAACGGATTGATGGCGCGGCAGGGCGTCACGCTCGATTGCGTCACTGACAAAGGCCAGCGCACCACCGAGAAGATCCGCCTGATTTCGGGCGTGCAGCAGATTGCACGTATCGATCATGATTGCACCGTGACCGATGCCGCCCGCGCCACGCTTGCCGCACGGTTCGAGGCGCTGCTTGACGGGGTCGGCGCGGTGATCTTTTCCGATTACGCCAAGGGTGTGTTGACAGCCTTGCCCGAGCTTCTGGCCATCGCGGCGCAGCGGGGGGTGGCTACATTCGTCGACCCAAAGCCGGTTGACCCTGCCCGCTATCGGGGGGCGTTCCTGCTCAAACCGAACATGGCCGAGTTTCAGGCGCTGTTCGGAAGTTGCCCGCCTGACCGGATCGTCGACCGTGCCCGCAGCGCGCTTGACGAGATGGGGCTTGACCACATGCTGATCACACGCGGGGCAAAGGGCATTTTGCTGGTGTCGCGCGACGGCGAGGTGGTCGACCGCCCGACACAGGCGCTTGAAGTGTTCGACGTGACCGGCGCGGGCGATACCATCATCGCAGCGCTTGTCGTGGGGCTGGTGCAGGGGCTGAGCATGGCGACCGCCATCGATCAGGCCAATATCGCGGCAAGCATCGCCGTTTCACGGCGCGGCACCTATGTGGTGACGCGCGGTGATCTGGACGAACGCCTGTACCGGCGCGAGCATTTCATGACCAAGCTGGTTCCGCTTGCCATGCTGTGCGACCGGATCGCGCGTGCGCGGGAAACGGGCGCGCGCGTCGTTTTCACCAATGGCTGCTTTGACGTGCTGCACGCGGGCCATGTGCGCCTGCTGGCCGAGGCCAAGCGTCAGGGCGACATCCTGATCGTGGGGCTAAACTCTGACGCGTCGGTGCGCCGTCTAAAGGGGGCGCCGCGTCCGGTCAACGCGCTGGCAGACCGTGCCGAGGTCATCAGCGGGCTTGCCGCCGTCGATCATGTCGTGGTCTTCGAAGACGACACGCCGCTTGCCTTGATACAGGCGCTGCGCCCCGATGTGCTGGTCAAAGGGGGCGACTATACGCCCGACAGCATCGTGGGGGCCGATGTCGTGCGCCAGTCCGGCGGGCGGGTGATGACCGTGCCGCTTCTGCCCGGCCGGTCGACAACGGCGACGCTGGGGGCCTTGGGCCGATGAACCCCGCTTTCGCCCGCGTCCTTTGCCATGCGGCCCTGACGAGGGTAACCTGTCCCCGAAGGTTCGGCGTCGAAACGGCACGGCTTTTGCCGGTTGACTGAAACAGTTCCATGGAATGGCTATCCCTATGACCAGCGCGAATAACGATCTGACCATCGAACAAGCTTTGGCGCAGGCGCATGGCCATTGGCAGGCTGGTCAGGCCGATCAGGCCGAGCGTCTGTGCCAGCAGGTGCTTGCGATCTGGCCGGGGCAGGCCGATGCGCTGCACCTGATGGGTCTGATGGCCCATGCCTATGGCAACCTCGACCTTGCGATCGACCATCTGCGCCGCGCCTGCCTCGCGCCGCGTGCGCCTGCGGTCTACGTCAGTAACCTTGCCGAGATGTGCCGTCAGGCCGGCCAACTGGCCGATGCCGAACAGGCGGGGCGGCGCGCGGTCGCGATGGACAACACACTGGTTGCAGGGTGGAACAACCTCGGGATCATCCTGCAAGAAGCGGGCAAGCTGGAAGAAAGCCTGACCTGCCTTGAACGGGTGACAGCGCTTCAGCCCAACTCGCCCGAGGCGCATAATAATCTGGGCAACACGCTCAAACGCTTGGGGCGGCTCGATCAGGCGCAGGGGCATTACCGGCAGGCGCTTGCGCTTGCGCCGCAATATTCCGAGGCGATGAGCAACCTGTCCAATCTGTTGACCGATCTGGGGCAGTTCGATGCGGCGCTTGGCATGGCGCGGCAGGCGATCGAGGAAAATCCCCGCCTGTCGGACGCCTATATCAACGCGGCTGCGGTCGAGGTGTCGCGCGACCGCTACCCCGAAGCCCTGCGCTGGGTCGACGCCTTGCTAAGCTATGCCCCCGTCCATGCCAACGGGCTGTCGGTGCGCTCGACGGTGCTGCGCCGCATGGGCAGGCTGGACGAAGCCCTGGCTGAGGCGCGGCGCGCCGTGGCCGCCTCCCCGCAAAGCGGCGAGGCGCTGAACATTCTGGGCGAGGCGCTGCAGGCGTTGGACCAGACCGACGAAGCCTTGGCGGCGTTTGACAAGGCGGCGGGCACGATCGGGTTCGCGGCGGAAAAGGCGATGGTGAACCGCGGTGTCGTGCTGATGGAGCAGGGCGACACGCAGGCCGCCAAGGCTGCGTTCGATGCGGTGCTGGTGCGGCACCCCCGTTCTGCCTCGGCCTGGTTCAACATGGCCGACCTGCACCGCTTTGCGCCGGGCGATCCTGCCATCGCAGCGATGGAGGCGCTTGTCGCCCCCGGCGCGGTGCAATCGCAAAACGACCGCACGGCGCTGCACTTCGCGCTCGCCAAGGCGTGGATGGATGCGGGCGATGCCGAGCGCGCCTTTGCCTACATGGACGAAGGCAACCGCCAGAAGCGGGCGACCTTTGCCTATGACGCGCAAGCCATCGATGCTTGGTTCTCGCAGATCATCGCCAGCTTTCCGCCCGAACTGGTGCAGCGTCCGAAAGCAGCCGTCGCAGGCAGCGGGCTTGCCGTCTTTGTGGTCGGTATGCCGCGTTCGGGGACGACGCTGATCGAACAGATCCTCGCCTCGCATCCGGCGGTGCGGGGGGCGGGCGAGTTGGGCGTGCTGCCCGCGCTGGTCGGCCAGTCGGGCGGTTGGCCAGCATTGGCGGGCCAGTTGACCGAACAAAGCGAAAGCGCGCTGGGGCAGGCCTATCTTGATGCCATCCGCCACCTTGCGGGCAATCGGGCGCGGCTGGTCGACAAGATGCCGTCGAACTTCATGTATGCGGGTCTGATCAACCGCATCCTGCCAGATGCCACGATCATCCACGTCCGCCGCGATGCGGTCGACACCTGCCTGTCGTGCTATTCCAAGCTTTTCACCCGTGAACAGCTTTTCAGCTACGATCAGGCCGAGCTTGCACTGTTCTATCGGGGTTACATGCGACTGATGGACCACTGGCGCGCGATCCTGCCGCCGGATCGGTTCATCGAGGTGGCTTACGAAGATGTCGTCGCCGACATCGAGACCGAAGCGCGGCGGCTTGTCGCGTTTTGCGGTCTGGACTGGAACCCCGCCTGTGTCGATTTCCACCAGACCCGGCGTACGATCCGGACGGCCAGCCTGAATCAGGTGCGCCAACCGATCTATTCGGGCAGTGTCGGGCGCTGGCGCCCCTATGCCAGCCAGATCGCCGTACTGCTTGACGGGCTTGGCATCGACGCCGACGCAACCGTCAGGGCCAAGGTGGCCCCGTGACGCTTGCGGCAGTCGAGGAACGCGCCCGCAGCTT
Organism: Gemmobacter aquarius; assembly: GCF_003060865.1. Taxonomy (NCBI): domain Bacteria; kingdom Pseudomonadati; phylum Pseudomonadota; class Alphaproteobacteria; order Rhodobacterales; family Paracoccaceae; genus Paragemmobacter; species Paragemmobacter aquarius. The sequence goes on along the minus strand of NZ_CP028918.1, from coordinate 140,813 downwards.
GCTTGCATCCGGACGGGGGGCCGAAGCTGAAGCGATCATCGCGCCCTTGCTGGCAGATGGCACAGGTCCGGTCAGCCTTTGGGCGCTGCTGGCACAGGCGTTGCGCGTTCAGGGCCGCGTGCTTGACGCCAAACCCATTCAGGAAATGCTGGTCGACGCCCTGCCGGGGCAATACTCGGCACGGTTCGACCTGTCGGAAACCCTGCTTTTGCTCGGCGAATTTGACCGCGGCTGGCGCGAATACCGCTTCCGCTACAGCCTTGCCCATACCGCAGCCATCGAACGCAAGGTGCAGCGCCCGCGCTGGGATGGCCGCCCCATTCCGGGCCAGACGCTGCTGATCCATGACGAACAGGGGTATGGCGACACCTTTCAGTTCATGCGTATGGTCGCTTGGGCCAAAGAGCGCAGTCAGGCCAATGTCGTGCTCGAGATCAATCACGACATGGCCAGCATCGCGAGCCGGATGAAGGGCTTTGACGCCATCACCCTGCGCGGGCAACTGCCGCCGCCTTTCCACACCCACTGCGAAATGATGAGCCTGCCCGCCGCGATGCGGTTGCAACTGGCCGATCTGCCGGGCACGCCGATGCCCTATCTTTCGGCCCTGCCCGAACGCCGCGCGGTCTGGCGCGCGCGTCTTGCGCCCTATGCGGGGCTGAAGGTGGCCTTCCTCTGGGCGGGCCGTCCCACCCATTTCAACGATGCCAACAGGTCGATGTCTCTGGCGGCGCTGGCCCCGCTTGGACAAGAGGGCGTGACGTTCTTCTCGATCCAGAAAGGGCCGACCGAGGGCGATGCCCTGTCCCCGCCACACGGCATGGAGATGGTCAGCCTAAGCCCTGAAATCGCCGATTTCGAGGATACCGCAGCCATACTGTCCGAGGTCGATCTGCTGATCTCGATCGACAGTTCGCCGGTGCATCTCGCGGGTGCGCTTGGGGTTCCCGTCTGGGTTATGCTGCCCATGCTGCCGGATTGGCGCTGGCTGCTGGGTCGCGAGGATTCACCTTGGTATCCCTCGGCCCGTTTGTTCCGGCAGACCGAATGGGGCCGGTGGGATCAGGTCATCGCGCAGGTCGCCGCGGCGCTGGCCGAACGCAAGTCGCTTGCATAGGCCTACGGGCAAGGCCTATCCGTGGCCTTTTGTCTGCCGGTACCGACAAAGTTAACAGGTATTACCTACCTTGGTATGTATCTATGTCCAAATGACAGAACGTCATTCCCAAGCGTCGAGTTGAAGAGGATCAGCACATTCCTAAGGTGTTGATTTGATAACACTCATTCGGTAGGCCCAGCATGTCGCGGATCAAATTCAACCGGGCATTGCTCGGAACTACCGCGCTTATCGTTGTTTCCGTTGCGGTCAATTTGCCTCAGCCGACCTGGGCCGACCCGATCACGGTATCGACCTCCGAGGCCTCGGTCAGCAATGCAGATACGATCAGCGGGGGCGAGACCGCGCTGATCGTGACAAACACCGGCAGCATCGGCACCTTTACCAACACGGGCACGCTGTCGGGGACGCCGAACGGCGGATCGAACAACGGCAGCATCGGCAGTTTCGTCAACGACGGGCTGATCAGCGGCAGCGAAAAGGGGATGGGCAACCAGTCCACCATCACCAGCCTGACCAACAGCGCGACCGGCACCATCATGGGCGGCACCGCCGCAGGCCTGCAAAACGACACCTCGATGGGCACGATCACCAATGCGGGCGTGATCTCGTCGGGGTCGGCGGGCGCTGCGAACTACGGCACCTTGGGGCTGCTGTCCAACAGCGGCAGCATCAGCGGCGGACCGCAGGGCCTGTTTAACTCCGGCTCGATCACCTCGATCACCAACTCGGGCAGACTGACGGCCCCGCAATCGGCCATCGGCCTCAGCGGTTCTGTCGGATCGCTCACCAACAGCGGCTTCATCGGCGGCGGCAGCAACGGCATCAACCTCGAAGGCTCGCTCGGAACGCTGGTTAACGAAGCCGGCGGCACCTTGGGCGGCAACTTCGCGCTCTCCCTCTCGGGCAGCCTCGGCGGGTTCTCGAACAGCGGCATAGTGTCGGGCATCATCGTAAACACCTCGTCGAACGCGCTGACGATCTCGGGCGGGGCGGGAACCGTCACCGGCACGCTGACCGGTGCGATCCCCTCCAACCGTGGCAGCATCGTGAACACGCTGTCGAACCTCGTGTTCACCGGCGGCAACCTGCTGCTCAACGACAATATCAACGCCACCGGCCACACGGTTTCCAACACCGGCGCCAACCTTTCGATCGCGAACTCGATCAATATCGCAGGCGCCTTCAGCCAAAGCGCGGGCACGCTGAACATCGACCTGATTTCGGGGAGACTGGCCATATCGGGCGCCGCCACGCTTTCGGGCGGCACCATCATGTCGTCGTTCCAAAGCACCGGCAATTACCTGGTCGGTACGCGAACCCTTGTCAGCGCAACAAGCCTGAACCTCAGCGGGGCGACCGTCTCGGTCGGCTCACTGGCCGGACTTTCCCATTCGGTCAGCACCATCAACAACCAAGTGGCGCTGACGGTCGCGAATGACTATGTCGGCGGCACGCTCGCGACACTCAACAACACCGCGACGATCACCAGCGCGAACACCGGGCTTTATGTGGCCACGACCGGCACCATCGGCACGGTGACCAATTCAGGCACCTTTGGTGGCGCGCAATTCGGCGTGAACAACCGCGGCAGCATCGGCAGCTTTGCCAACAGCGGCCTGATCACCAACAGCAACTTCACCGCGTTCTGGAACCAGGGCACCATCGGCCAACTAGTCAACACCGGCACAATCTCGAACAGCAGCTGGGCCATCCTGAACAGCAACACGATTTCGACGCTGACCAACAGCGGTGTAATTGCGGGCGGGGGCAACGCGATCCAGAACAATGCCGTGATCACCCTGCTCGACAACAGCGGCACCATGTCGGGCGGAAGCAACGTCATCGCGGGCAACTTCGGCACGATCGTCAACAGCGGCGTGATGCGCGGCAACGTCAACGGAAACGGCGGCACGATCGGCACGATCATCGGTGGCAGCAATGGCACGGTCGGCACCTTCACCGGTGCGAGCGGCACGTTGCAGGGGACCATCGGCATGTCGATGCCCACCCTGACCTTTGCTTCGGGCGCATTGCTGCTGAACAATTCGATCACTGCCGCCGGCACCCTTGCGGCAAGCGGTGCGACAGTGCTGAACAGCGGGGCTGATATCACCTTGTCGACCATCGTTTCGGTCGATGCCAAATTCACCCAGACCGCAGGCAGCCTGAACCTGGGAACCGCAGGCAAACTGGCCGTCACGCAGGCGGCCAGCATCACCGGCGGATCGGTCTTGGTCGGAGGGTTCTCATCGACGAGCACCTATCTGGTCGGCTCGAACAGCCGGACGCTGGTATCGGGCGGCGTAGGCTCGACCTACACGGGCGTGAACGTCTCGATCGCGGGCGCCTTTACCGGACTGGCCGCCACCGCTTCGACCAGCGGAACCAACCTGCTGATGGCCGTCGCAAACAACTACGTCGGCGACACCCAAGTCTCGATCACCAACACCGCAACGATCACAGGTGTGACCAACGCGCTTTACGTGGCGAACACCGGCAGCATCGGCACCTTTACCAACAGCGGACAGTTGACCGGAACGTCGAACGGCGGGTCGAACAACGGCAGCATCGGCAGTTTCGTCAACGACGGGCTGATCAGCGGCAGCGAAAAGGGGATGGGCAACCAGTCCACCATCACCAGCCTGACCAACAGCGCGACCGGCACGATCACGGGCGGTACCGCCGCAGGGCTGCAAAACGACACCTCGATGGGCACGATCACCAATGCGGGGCTGATCTCGTCGGGTTCGGCGGGATTTGCGAACTATGGCACCTTGGGGCTCTTGTCCAACAGCGGCAGCATCAACGGCGGACCGCAGGGCATTTACAACTCTGGCTCCATCTCGACGATCAGCAACACGGGCAGGATGACGGCACCGCAATCGGCCATCGGGCTTAGCGGGACTGTCGGGTCACTTACCAACAGCGGTTTCATCGGCGGCGGCATTAATGGCATCAACCTCGAAGGATCGCTGGGAACGCTGATCAACGAAGCCGGCGGCACCTTGGGCAGCAACACCGCGCTTTACATATCGGGCACGCTGGGCGGGTTCTCGAACAGCGGCATCGTATCGGGCAACATCGTGAACGCCTCGTCGCGCGCCCTGACGATCACGGGCGGAACGGGCACTGTCACCGGCACGCTGACAGGTGCGAACCCCGCCAATCGTGGCAGCATCACGAACACTTCGTCGAACCTTGTCTTTGCCAGCGGCAACCTGCTGGTGAACGACAACATCAACGTCGGGACCAACACGGTCACCAACTCGGGTGCTGCGCTGTCGATGGGCAGCCAGATAAGCGTCACAGGCAACTTCAGCCAAACCGGCGGATCGTTGGCGCTGTCTGGCGCAGGCAAACTGGTGGTGAGCGGTGTCGCAAATCTGGCGGGTGCAAGCATCACCCGCAAGGCGGATTGCCTGACGTCGGGCAGTACCTATCTGGCCGGATCGGTGGGCTGCACGCTGGTCGCCGGTGGCGCGGGGTCTGACTATACCGGCGCGACCGTCACCGTGGCCGAGGGCTTTGACGGGTTGGCACTGGTCAAAGCGGTCGACGCAAACAACCTGCTCTTGTCCATCGGCAACTATTACGTCGGCGGCAGCTACGGGTCGATTACCAACGCGGGCACGATCAGCGGGACGGACACGCCGCTATACGTCGCAGCGGCGGGCAGTCTGGGCAGCTTCACCAACAGCGGTGTGCTTGACGGGTCGATCTCGGGCGGCCTGAACAAGGGCAGCATCGGGCTTTTGGCAAACAGTGGCACCATCATGGGCGCGGCCGGTTTCAACAATATTTCCGGCGCATCCATCGCAACGCTGTCCAACCTTGGCATCATGACCGGCGGGCTGGGTGGGGCCGCCATCGTCAACGGTGGCAGCATCGGCAGCCTGATCAACGCGCAGGGCGGCGGATCGATCACCGCGCTGACCTATTCGGGCAATCTGCCGGGCGCCTATCTCGATTACGTCGTGTCAGGCAGCCAATACGGCCAGCTTGCCCTGTCGTCACCCGTCGGTACGCTTGCCGATTTCGAAGTGGCGGCCGGGTCGACCCTCAGCTACGGGGCGACCTATGCCAGCGTCATCAGCGGGCTGGGCACGGTCGAGGGGCAGGACGCGACGGTGGTCGGAACCTTCCTGCAGGATACGGTCCTTTATGACTGGAACCTTGTGAATGTCGGTGGCGGTGTCTGGGACCTTGTCGTCGAAGACCTGATCACAGCCCCGACGAAGGAAAATGTGACCGCCGTCAACCAGACCGCGGTCGTCACAAGTTTCGCGCAGCAATTCGATGGCAGCGCCGTTCTCGGCCAGCTTTTCCAGATGCGCGCTGCGGCGGAAGCGACGCCCGACGAAAGCCTGCGCATATCGAGCAGCGGTGCCCCAGCGCCACGGATGAACGGCTTTGCCATCGCGCAGGGTGCCATCGCCCGCTATGACGCCACGGCCGAAACCGAGGGTTTCGATGCACAGGCGATCGGCCTGACCTTTGGCACAGCGCATCAGCTCAGCGATGCAGACGCGCGCATCGGCGTGTTCGGGTCGCTTTTCACCAGCGAAAGCTCCAATCAGCGCACCTCTGACCGCGTAGATTCAAAGGGTGTGGGCCTGTTCGGCGATACCGCCTTGGGCGGGGGCCTGCGACTTGAAGGCTATCTTGCCTATTACCGCCAATCCCACGACATCAGCCGCAGCCTTGCGGGCTATGTCTACACCGCGTCACCCGATGGCGATGCCTTCAACGCCTATGCGAAGATTTCGAGCAACGGTTTGAAATTCGCAAACGGCTTGTCGATCAAGCCCTATCTGGCCCTGTCCTACACGCAGCAATCGACCGATGCCTATGACGAGGCCGGGATTGGTGACGCGCCCCTGCAAGTCGGTGCCGACAGCACATGGAACGCCGGTACCTCCATCGGGGCTACGGTTTCGACCAATGTCCAACTGGCTAACGGCATGACCCTGTCCCCGACACTCGACGCAGCCTGGATCCATGCCGTGCGCGACGGTGAACGTTCGGTCGCAACGAGCTTCCTAGGCTCTGGCGACATCTTTGACGCAACCGTTGCGGGTGTGGACCAGAATTACGGCCGCATCACCGCATCCTTCAACCTGAGCGTTCAGGACAATCTGAATGTGTCGCTGGATTATACGACCAACGTGATGCAGGACGGTTACGGCAGTCAGGGCAGCGTGCAACTGAAGGCAAAGCTTCGGTTCTAGGTTGCCCGCATCGGGTGGCAGGGGCTTGGAACGCGCGTTCCAGCCCCGGCCTGTCATTTTGCAGTCGCAGGCCGATCTGCGCGGGCGGTGCCAAAACCGCGATCGGACTGAACCCGGCGGCAGCATAGGTGCGTCACCCTGACGTGAGGTCTTGTGCGCTTTGTCGGAATGACAGGGAAACCCGAAGGCCCGGGTGGTTGTCTGTCAGGGACATTCTGGCGCCGTGGTGCCGCGCAATGGCTGCAACAAGCGAGAGGCCCAGCCCACTTCCCGGGACTGTCCGGCTGGCATCCAGACGCACGAAGCGATCCAGCACCCGCGCACGGTCGGCCGCCGGAATACCCGGGCCGTCATCGGTCACGGCAAGGGTCGGGCCGTGCGGCCCCTCACGCAGGGAAAGCGTGACGCGGGCCGGTGGCGGACAATGGCGCAGGGCATTGTCGACGAGGTTGACCAAAGCCTGCATCAGCAAGTCCTGATCCCCCGTCACGGTCACGTTGCCCGGCCCGCTGTCAAGCATAAGGCTATGGCCCATATCGTTCGCCGCGGGTTCCAGAATGTCATGCACGCTTTGCGTCAGGGCGGTCAGGTTCACCGTCTCGGACCGCGCCTCGGCCGTGCCGGACTCGAGCCGGGACAGGCGAAGGATCGCGTCGAACGTGGCAGAGATACCGTCGATGTCCTCCAGCGCCTGCCCGATCTCGGCCCGAATGGCACCGGGGACGGCGGGTGAAAGCGCATGGGGTTCAAGCCGCATCCGCAGCCGCGCAAGCGGTGCGCGCAGGTCATGGGCGACATCGGTCGACACTTGCCTTATCGCCGCGATGCTCCTTTGCAACCGGTCGAGCATCAGGTCGACGCGGCGGGCAAGATCGGCCAGATCGTCATTGCCGGTGTCGCCGATCCGGCGGGCAAGGTTGCCGTTCCCGATCGCGTCGAGCACGCTTTCCATCCTGCCGATGCGCGCCCCGGTCCGGCGGGCGATGACGAGCGCAAGGCCAAGCGACAGGATCAGCGCGGCAACCGTGGCGGCACCGGTCGCGCGAACCATGATTTCGCCGGTTTCCACGATGCCTTGCGTATCATGCGCCACGATCACCCAACCCAGCGGCGTGCGGATGCCATAGGCGAGATAGGGGTCCTCGTGCGGGCGTCCGCTGGACAGGGGCGGCGGGAAATCGCGATCGGGGGAAAGCTGTTTTGCGCCCTCGAACGGGGCGGCGAGTTGCAACGAGCCGGTGATCTTGCCGGTTTCGCCATCGACAAAGGCGTAAAGCGTCGCGCCGTCGCGCACGGCGCGGGCCTGTGCCGTGATCTGTTCGGAAAGGTCGGTGCGGTCGCCTGCCTCGGCGATGCCAGCCAAGGCCCCGGCCGCGCTTTGCACATCGGTTTGCAGGCGGCGGGACAGTTCCTGCGACACGAAAAGCCATGACAGCCCGCCCGCCGCGAATGTGGCGATCACGAAGACTGCCGACAGCGACAGCGCAAATCGCATCGACCAAGACAAGGGCCGCGTCACGGTTGCAGCACATAGCCCACGCCATGCAGCGTGGTCAGGTAGGGCTTGGCAAAGGGCTTGTCGATCTTGGCCCGCAAACGGCTGATGTGGGTTTCCACGACGCTGGTCTTGGGGTCGAAATGAAGCCCCCACACGGTTTCCAGCAGGATCGTCCGCGTCTGCACCCGACCGGGGCGTTCCATGAAATGCTTGAGCAGCAGGAATTCGCGGGGCTGCAACTCGATCGACTGCCCCTCGCGTCGCGCCTCGCGCGTCAGAAGGTCGAGGGTCAGATCGCCGACGGTCAGGCCCAGAACCTCGTCCCGCAAGGACGGGCGGCGACTGATCGTGTCGATCCGTGCCAGCAATTCGACAAAGGCGAAGGGTTTGACCATGTAATCGTCGGCCCCTGCGCGCAGGCCGGTCACGCGGTCTTCGACGCTTCCCATTGCCGTAAGCAGAATAACGGGAACCGGCAGCTTCGCCGCCCGCACCGCGCGCAGGATGGACAGGCCGTCCAGCCCCGGCAGCATGCGGTCGAGCAGCAAAAGATCGTAATCGCCCGTCATGGCCTGCGCCAGCGCGTCGCGCCCGTGGGCCAGATGGTCGACGCCGTGGCCTTCGCCCTGCAAGCCGCGCATGACGTAACGCGCGGCTTCGGCATCGTCTTCGGCGATAAGAATCCTCATCTGCGGTCTGCCCCGTCTGATGCCCTTGGCATAGCCCAGACGGCCCCGCTTGCGAAGCGCATCGTGCCGCCCTTGCCCTTACGGATTTGTAAGAAGCCGGAAAGGCGACGCAGGACCTGCCATGCGATCCCTGACCCGTCCAAGGGCTTGGCCCGGATAGGGAAGAAGGCAGACGCATATGAACACGACACTCCGAAACCTGATCCTGTCGGTGGCGCTGATCGGCGTTCCGGCGGGCGGCTTTACCGTGGCGGAACTGATGATGTCGCCGGTCGGGGCGACCGCTGGCACACCGGCTGCGGGTCTTGGCGACCTGTCGGCTTACGCCGCCATCGTGGCCGATACGCAGAAGATCGCGGCCACGGGCGATTTCGCGGCGGCCGGGCACCGGATCACCGATCTGGAAGTCTTGTGGGACAGGAATGCCGATACCATGCGGGCCGCTGACGCGAATGGCTGGGGCATGGTCGACGCGGCCAACGATGCCGCCTTCAAGGCGCTGCGGGCAAGCGCGCCGGATGCAGCATCGGTGAACGCGGCGCTCGATGCGCTGGTGGTCGCCCTTGGCGCGCCGGAGGGTGGCACGCCTGCCGCTGTTGCGGGCGGATCCGTGCAGAGGGTGTCGGGGATCGCCGTGACCGATGCGAACGGACACGCGCTGCCCTGCGAGGTGCTGATCAAACAGCTGGATTCGGCGATTGGCGCCAAGCCTGCCGCCGCCGCCGTGGCCGGGTTGCAGACCAAGGCACTGGAACGCTGCAACGCAGATGATGACACAAGCGCCAATGCCCTGTCGGCACAGGCGCTGGCCCAACTGAAAGGATGACAAGGTGACCGCTTCGACATTTCACACGACTGCCAGCCCTGCCGCAGGAACCGCGCCGAACCGCGTGCCCGATGTGACCCCCGGCTTCTGGCTTATCAAGCTGACCGCCGTCACCATGGGCGAAACCGCCGCCGACTTTCTGGCGGTGAATGCGGGCCTTGGCCTGCAGACGACCACGCTTTTGATGACGGCGGTGCTGGTCGCCGCGATGGTCTGGCAGTTCCGCCAGCGGGTCTATGTTCCGGCGGCCTATTGGTGCGCCGTGGTCCTGATCTCGGTGGTGGGCACGCTGATCACTGACAACATGACCGATGCCTTCGGTATCCCGCTCCTCTATTCCGCCATCGGCTTCAGCTTGGCGCTCGGGCTGACCTTCCTTGCATGGTTCGCCTCCGAACGCACCCTGTCGATCCACGAGGTTTTCACCTTCCGGCGCGAGGCGTTCTATTGGCTGGCCATCCTGTTCACCTTTGCCCTCGGCACCGCTGCGGGCGATCTGGTGGCCGAAGCCTTCGGCGTGGGCTTTGCCGGAACGGGCGTGCTGTTCGGGCTGATCATCGCCTCGCTGGCCTTGGGCTACTTCGCGCTTGGCCTCGACGGGATCTGGGCCTTTTGGCTGTGCTATATCTTCACGCGGCCACTGGGCGCTTCGGTCGGGGATTTCCTGTCGCAGCCCGACGAATATGGCGGCTTGGGCCTTGGCACGATCACGACCAGCCTCGCCTTCCTTGGCATCATCGCGGTGACCGTGGCTGTGATGACCTTCCGGCGGCGCAACCGCGCCTGACCCTGACCACCCGCGCCCCCCGATCCGTTCGGGGGGATTTTACGCTAGCCCGGTTTCCGACGTTTCCGCTCTTTCTCCGCACTGCAAATGCGTTGATTTCAATTACAAATTTCAACTCTCCCGATCCAGTTGGCTATCGTTTCGCTGATGAAATCTGCGAAAGCACGTCTGTGACGCACGATATGTTGCATGTTCTGGAGTGGCACAACGGTGCCAAGGGTTACGCGCCCTTTTCCGACCTCGAGATGGATCGGCGCCAGACCGCTATGCGTGACTGGATGGACATATCCGAAGTCGATGCTGCGCTTTTCACCTCGCCCCAGTGCATTCTTTACTTTGCCGGATGGATGCACCGCCCCTTTGGCCGGAAATACGGGATGGTCCTGACACGGACGGCAGGCACGACCATTTCCGCAGGCGTGGACGGGGGACAGGCTTGGCGGCACAGCTATGGCCCAAACGTCACCTATACCGACTGGCGGCGCGATAATTTCTACCGCGCGGTGCGCCAGTTGACGGCCGGGGTAAAGCGGCTGGCAATCGAGTTCGACCACGTCTCGCTCGACTTCCGGCGCCTTCTCGATGCGGCGCTTCCGGGTGTCGAGATGGTCGACCTCAGCTTGCCGGCCATGTGGCTGCGAACCGTCAAATCCCCCGAGGAGCAGGATTTGCTGCGAAAGGGGGCAAAGATCGCCGAGATCGGCTTTTCGGAAGCTATCGGGCGGGTTGCCGGGGGCGTGCCGGAATTCGAAGTGGCGACCGCTGCAACCACCGCCATGATCGCGGCGTCGTCCGATGCCTTTCCGCATATCGAGCCGATGGAAAGCTGGACATGGTTCCAGTCTGGCATCAACACCGATGGCGGGCATAATCCGGTGACGAACCGGCGCATCGCGCGTGGCGATATTCTGTCGCTGACCTGTTGTCCGATGCTGTTCGGCTATTCGGTGGCACTGGGGCGCACCCTGTTCTGCGGCCATGTGGACGATGCCAGCCTTGCGCTATGGGAGAAAAACCTTGCCGTGCACCGGCGGGCCATCGAGTTGGTCCGTCCCGGCGCGAAATGCAACGAGATCGCGGCAGAGTTGAACGAGATGTACCGGAACTGGGGCCTGCTGCGGCAGCGGTCCTGTGGCTATGGCCATTCGGCAGGCGTCACCGGCCCGTTCTTCGGGCGTGAGCAGGCGGTAGATCTGCGCGAGGATGTGCAGACCGAACTTCAGGCCGGCATGGCGGTATCGGTGGGTCCGATGATCCTGTCACCCGCAGGAAGCGCCGGGGCGGGCGGTTACCACGAAACCGACCTGCTGATCGTCACCAGCGAAGGGGCCGAGCGGTTGACATCCGCCCCCATGGGGCCTGCCCATAACGTCGTAGGGTAACGATCCGATAAAAAAAGGGGCCCCGAAGGGCCCCGAGCGGGGAGGTTTCAAGGTCGCGCTCAGGACGCTTTCGCAAGGTCTGGCGTTGTCGTGGCATGGCGCCCAAGTCCGAATTCCGCCTGCAGCGCCGCGGTGATGCCCTTGGTGCAGACGTCGAGCAGGATATGCCCCTTTTCGACGCTGGCCTCCTTCGGTGACGAAAGCGTGCCGGAACAGGGGGTCCATTCCGGTTTGACCGGGTAGACGTCGTAGGGCGGGAACGTTGCGGGGGCGACATCGATCGCGCGATCAAGCTGCACCAGATCAGGATAGAGCGCGAGCATCAGAGACGTTTCCAGCACGCCGCCATGTTCGATATCCCAGCCCGGAAATCCGTTCGGATACAGCTTTGCGATGGCCTCGGGGTCGACGAAATCCCAGTAGGACAGCACGATCACCTTGAGGTCCGTAATCCCGTCCCAGCGCAACTCGCGCAGCGCAAGATCGATCGCTTCGATGATGAACCACGAATTTTCGAAGTGGCCGTTGACCAGACAGACCTTGCGGACGCCGTGGCGGGCAAATTCCTTGACCACATCCCTTAGCGCGGCGACGAGGGTGGCCCCGTCAAGGCTGGTCGTGCCGCTGAAATGGTTTCCGCCGCCCGATTTCTGGTGCGACTTGTAGCCATAGGTGAAAGGCGGGGCGACCAGACCGCCGACGGCCAGTGCCACGCGGCGGGCAAATTCGGTGGGCAGAAGCACATCGACATGAAGCGGCATATGGTGGCCGTGCTGTTCCATCGACCCGATGGGGATCAGGATCGGGGTCGTGCCGTCGCGCACGGCGGCATCATAGTCGGGCCAGGTAAGTTCCGAGGCAAAGGCTGATGACAGGGGCATGGGTCCTCGACGGGTTGAAAGTGGTCTCCGTCATATTCGTTGCGCCAAACGCATTTGGAAAATATATAGTCCTTATGGCTTCATTATGATGGCAAATCCGAATGGCAGCGCTGGTCAATCTCCCGACCGACCTTTTGCGGACGTTTATCACGGTCGTCGAACTGGGCGGACACTCCAAGGCGGGGGCGGCGCTGGGGCGCAGCCAGCCTGCGATCTCGCTTCAGATCGGGCGTCTGGAGGAACTGGTTAAAGCCCAGCTTCTGATGCAGGACGGGCGCAATATTCTTCCCACTCCGGCGGGCGAGGCTCTGCTGAGTTATGCGCGCGAGATGGTCCGTACCAATGACGAGGCTGTCAGCTATTTCCACCGCACCGATCGCTCCGGTGTGCTGCGGATCGGCCTGCCCACCGATTATGCGGTCGCCTTCCTGCAAAACACCCTGACCCGCTTCTTGCATGACAACCCGCAGGTCGATCTGGAAATCCACTGCGACCTGAGCCGCGAGTTGCACAAGATGCTGCGGGCCGAGGAATTGGACCTGATCATCGCTACCATGAACAGCCCGCGCATGCCCTACCTGTCGCGGTCATGGGTCGAGCAGCCAATCTGGGCGGCGGCCGATTCTTATGTGCCGGACCCGGCGCGCCCGGTGCCTTTGGGCGCGCATCTGGAAGGTTGCGACTATCGTTCGCGCATGGTCGACGCGCTGGACGGCGCGGCGCGGCGCTGGCGGGTCGTCTATACGGGACCGGGCATTTCGGGCCTGCAAAACGCCGTGCAGAACGGCCTGTGCATCACGGCGCTGACCAAGGCCACGCTTTTGCCCGGCATGCGCGAACTGGCCGAAGACGAAGGATTTCCGAGGCTTGAACAGTTGCGGATCGGCCTGTTCTACAAACACCCCCGCCTGACAGCGGCAGGGCTGCATCTGGTCAGCGAACTGGTCGCAAGTCTGGAAAGCGTCGGTTCGGGCGTGACCAAGGTCACACCGGGATGACTGTTATAAAGGGGGCAAATGGATAAATTTCGATTATGGATTTAACATGCTAATCCCTGTCCCATAACGTCCGGTCAATAAGAAACCGAACCCAACAGGACAGAAACCCATGACACAGCCCCGGACACCGGCGCAGTTTATGAACCGCCGAAGCTTCCTGACGACGACCGCAGCAGTGCTTGCGACCCCAATGCTCTCGCGGCGCGCTTTCGCAAGCGACCCGACCGAGTTGACCATGCTGGCATGGTATGGCCATGCCGAGCCCGACATCGTTGCCGAGTTCGAGGCCGAGAATAACGTCAAATTCGTGCCGAAATACTATACCGGCGGCGACAACATGCTGGGCCTGATCTCGCAATCGCCCGCTGGCACCTTTGACGTGATCCTGTCGGATGCCGAATACGTGCAGGCGCTGAACGCTGCGGGATATGTCGAGGAACTCGCCCCCGAAGATTACGCGCTGGACGATTACTTCCCCGAATTCCAGCAATTCCCCGGCAACTGGCAGGATGGCAAGCTGTTCTCGCTGGTCACCCGTTTCGGCTTTCTGGGCGTGGCCTACAACACCGACGCTCTGACCGAGGCCGAGGCCTCGAGCTATGACGTGTTCTGGGATCCAAAGCTGACCGGCAAGGTCGGCCATTTCGACTGGCACTTGCCCAACCTTGGCCAGATGAGCCTGCTGACCGGCAACAAGATTCCCTATGACATCGACGAAGCGGCATGGGAGGCGGTGAAGGCCAAGACCCTGACCCTGCGCCCGCAGATCGGCGGCTTCTTCGATTACGGCGGAACCTTCTCGTCGCTGAACGACGGCCAGATGCTTGCATTCGCAGGCATCGGCGACTGGATCACCGGCGTGCTGGAAAAGAACGGCGCCAAAGTGAAATCCGTGATCCCGGAACAGGGCGGCCTGCAATGGTCCGAATGCTTCTCGATCGGCAAAGGGTCGGCCAAGGCCGATCTGGCCAAGAAGTGGATCCAGTACATCACCAGCGCCAAGGGTCAGGCGAAATCGGCGCAAATGGCGGCTTACCCCGCGATCGTGCCGAACGCCAAGGGCTGGGAGGTGTTGCAGGCGGAAAACCCGGCCGAAGCCAAGCGTCAGGGCATGACCAAGGACGCCGGCAACGCGATGGACATGATCCGCGCAGGCCGCATCCAATACCGCCAGTGGCCGATCCAGCAAGACCTCGAGACCTGGAACGATTTCTGGTCGGAATACAAAGGCGCCTGAGGGCGCGGGGGCTGGCGGGGAGACCCGCCGGCCCTTTCCTTACCCCTGTCGGAGTGCAGCGCAAAATGCGACGCGCGATATCCATTTACGGACTGACCTTCTCCTTGCCGCTTCTGGTTTGGCAGGTGCTGTTCTTCGTCGCCCCTTTGGTGTTTCTGGTGGCGCTCAGCTTCTGGACGGTGAAGAATTTCACCATGCGGCCAGACTTCGATCCGGTGAACTGGGTCACGATGTATGGCAAGCCGGTGTTCTGGCAGGCTTACGGCATCACCTTTGCGCTGGCTGCATCGGCTTCGGTTCTGGCCTCGCTCCTTGCCTTTCCCTGCTCTTACGCCATCGCCTTCAAACTGTCTGACCGGGCGCGGCGCTGGGCCGTGTTCCTGATGGTGATCCCGTTCTTCACCAGCTACCTCGTGCGGGTCTATTCGTGGCAGATCTTCCTGTCGGACGCAGGCATCGTGAATGTGCTTTTGGGCCAGATCGGCCTTGGTCCCTATGCCATGCTGAACACGCCGGGCGCGACGATGGTTGGTTACATGACCCTGTCGCTGCCGCTCGTTATCCTGCTGCAGCTTTTCAGTCTGGTGTTCATCGACCGCAACCTGATCGAGGCCGCCCATAACATGCGTTGCGGCCGTCTTCGCACCGTGTTCGAGGTGGTCATCCCCTCGGCCCGCACAGGCCTTGTCATCGCGGCGCTGTTTTGCTTCATCCTGACATTCGGTGATTTCGTAAGCCCCGTCTATCTGGGCGGGGGCGATCCCACGACCCTGTCGATCCTGATCACAGACACCACCAAATCCGGCCAGCAATGGCCCCGCGCGGCGGTGATCGCGCTGACGATGATCGGTACGCTTCTGGCGGTGGCCTTCGTCGCGGTGCGCTTCGCCTATGCCGGACAAGCCAAGGGGGCGCGGAAATGAGTGCTGAATCCATCAACCGCAGCCGCGCAGTCGACTGGTCGCTTCGCGTCTACCTCGTGCTCGCCTACCTGTTCATCTTTGCGCCCATTGCGGCAAGTTTCGTCTTTTCCTTCAATTCGGACCGCTTTCCGTCGATCCCGCTCGGGCAGTTCTCGCTGGAATGGTACAAGGCCGTGGCGACCGACCCGCTGGTCTGGGAGGGGATGGGCAACACGCTGGTGATCGGGCTGGTCGTGGGCTGTGTCTCGACGCTTCTCGGCTTTGGTGCCGCCTATACCGACTACCGCTACAACTTCTTCGGCAAGCAGATCTACATGGCGCTCGCACTGTTGCCGCCGACGATCCCCGTCATCATCATGGGCCTTGCCATGCTGGCCTTCCTGAGCCGCGTGAACCTGTCGGGGCAGGCACTTTCGGTGGTTATCGCCCATGTGGTGATCTGCGCGCCCTTTGCCATGGCGATCATCCGGCTGCGTCTTTCCCAGATGGACCCGGCGCTGGAACCCGCCGCGTGGAACCTCGGCGCGTCGGAATGGGCGACCATGCGGCATGTGATCGTGCCCTTCACCAAACCCGCGATCTTTGGCGCGCTGTTCATCACCATGGCCGTTTCCTTCGACGAATTCGCCATCGCATGGTTCGTATCGGGCCTGAACGAGACGCTTCCGGTCAAGGTTCTGGGCTTCCTGCAAGGTCAGGTCAGCCCCCGCATCAACGCCATCGGCACCTTCGTCTTCGTCATCTCGATGACGCTGGTGATCCTCGCCCAAATCCTGCTGTCGGGGCGCGTGACGCCCGTGACAGACGACAAGGAGTAAGTCATGCAACGCGATACGCTCGTCTCGTTTGAAGGTGTCGTCAAAAGTTTCGGCACGTTCGTGGCCGTGCAGAAAATGGATTTCGAGATCAAAAAGGGCGAGTTCCTTGCGATCATGGGGTCATCGGGCTGCGGCAAGACCACGACGCTGCGGATGCTGGCAGGGCTGGAAGCCCCGACCGAAGGCACCATCCGCCTGTCTGGCAAGCCTATCAACCACCTGCCCACATGGCAGCGCGACACGCCGATGGTTTGGCAAAGCCTTGCGCTGTTTCCGTTCCTGAACGTCCGCGAAAACGTGGAATTCGCCTTGAAGATGCGCGGCGTGGGCAAGGCCGAACGCCGCCGCCGCGCCGAACAATGGCTTGACCGGATGCAGATCATGGAATTTGCCGACCGCAACATCGCCCAGCTTTCCGGCGGTCAGCGCCAGCGCGTTGCATTGGCGCGGTCACTGGTGGTGGAACCCGAAATCCTGCTGCTCGACGAGCCGCTTTCGGCGCTCGACGCCGCGCTCAAGGTGCGGATGCAATCGGTGTTGAAGAACCTGCAACGCGAGACGGGCATCACCTTCGTCTATGTCACGCACAGCCAGTCGGAAGCCTTTTCGATGGCTGACCGCGTGGTGATCATGTCGCGCGGCGTGATCGAACAGATCGGCACCCCGCAGGAAATCTACGGCGCCCCGCGCACCCGCTTCGTGGCCGATTTCCTCGGATCGTCCAACATCTTCTCGGGCAAGGTATTGAAGGCCACGACCAGTGCGATCGAGGTCGAAACGCCAGATGGCCCGCTGACGCTGACCGGCCAACTTGCCGCCCCGCCACGCGCGGGCGAAACCGCAACCATTACGGTCTTGGACACCAAAACCCACCTCAGCGTCACCCGCCCCGCAGGTCAGACCAACGTCCTGCCGGTGCGCGTGATCGGCGAGGAATTCGTGGGGGCCACCGCAACGGTCTATCTCGAAACCGGCAAGGGCCAGGAAATCCGAGTCCAGAAAAGCCATGACGAATTGGCTGGCCTGCCGCTCGACATCGGGCAGGAACTTTTCGCCCATTGGTCGCCCGCCGACGGCCATCTGGTCGCAGGAGCCTAAGCCGTGACCGAAGCCGAAGCCGCCGCGCGCGAAATATGCCTGTCCCGTCTGGGATCGGGCCGGTTCAGCGCCGCAGCCTTGCAGCGCGGTCTGGATGCAGACTTGATCCATCCCGTCCTGCCCTGCGGCGGGCTGACCCGACACCAGATCGAAGGAGTACGCTTCGACCGACTGACCGATCTTCTTGCCAGCTTTGGCCGATGGCTCGGCCACGTGGCAAGCCCGACCCACCGCCCGCGCTAGCGGGCCAGACTTACCCGAAGCGGACCGCAAGGCATCAGGCCGGTTTTTACCGGCCCTGAAACCTGCTGCCCGTTGGAGGGGACACCACCCGAAACACGCAAGCAAAGAAGGATTTTACCCATGCAACGCGAGAGACTTCAGAACTATGTCGGCAACGGCACGCCCGTTGCGCCCACGTTTTCGGCGACCGAGATGCAGCGGCGTCTGGATGCGATCCGGGGTGTGATGGCCAGGGAAGGCATCGATGCCGCGCTGTTCACCAGCTACCATTGCATCAACTACTACTCGGATTTCATGTTCTGCCAGTTCGGGCGGCGCTACGGGTTTCTGGTGGACCATTCGGTCGCCACGTCGATTTCTGCGGGCATTGACGGCGGGCAGCCGTGGCGGCGGACGTTTGGTGGCAAGAATGTCACCTATACCGACTGGCAAAAGGACAACTATTTCCACGCGATCCGCCAGTTGACCGGCGGCGTCAAGCGGCTGGGGATCGAGTTCGACCACATCACCATCGACACGCTGAACCTGCTCAAGTCCGAATTCCCCGGCGTGGAATTCGTCGACATCGCAGGCCATTCGATGAAGCTGCGGATGATCAAATCGGCCGAGGAAATCGCCCATATCGAAAAGATGACCCGCATCGCCGATATCGGCGGCGGCGCCGTGGTGGAAGCCATCGCGGTCGGCGCCCCCGAGCACGAGGTCGCGCTGCATTCCACCGCCACCATGGTCCGCGAGATCGCCCGCATCTGGCCGCATGGCGAGCTTCTGGACACCTGGACGTGGTTCCAGTCGGGCATCAACACCGACGGCGCGCATAACCCGGTGACCAGCCGCAAGATCGAGGCGGGCGATATCCTGTCGCTCAACTGCTTCCCGATGGTGGCCGGATACTACGTGGCGCTGGAGCGCACGCTGTTTGCGGAACACGCGAGCGACGAGCATATCCGGCTGTGGGACTTCAACTGCAAGGTCCATGACAAGGGCAAGGAGCTGCTGGTTCCGGGCAACAAGTGCAGCGATATCGCCAAGGAATTGAACGAGATGTATGCGGCCGAGAACCTGCTGCAATACCGCTCGTTCGGCTATGGCCATTCGTTCGGCGTGCTGTGCCACTACTACGGCCGCGAGGCGGGGCTTGAGCTGCGCGAGGATTGCGACACGGTTCTGGAGCCCGGAATGGTGGTGTCGATGGAGCCGATGATCACCATTCCGGACCATATGGCGGGCGCGGGCGGCTACCGCGAGCATGACATCCTGGTGATCACCGACAAGGGCAACCGCAACATCACCGGCTTCCCCTACGGACCCGAGCACCTGATCGTCAAAGGCAAGCGCAAGGCCGCGCAGTAACACCACCCTTGCCGCAGCGTTCCGGCGCTGCGGCAAACCCTTTGTGACCTCCCGCGCAGGAACATCGACATGACCGCCAATTTCGTCGCCAAAGGTGTCGCGCATGTGCCGGTGCCCAGCATCGACCAACCCGTTCCTGTGGCATTCGTGCTTTTGCACAATTTCAGCCTGATCGCTTTTTCTTCCGCCATCGAACCCTTGCGTATCGCCAATCAACTGGCTGGCCGCGCCCTGTTCGAATGGACGATCCTGTCGGAGGACGGAGCGCCGGTCACATGTTCGAACGGAATGTCGGTGACCGTCGATGCTCCGATCGGAGAAACGAAACCGCGCGAGATGGTCTTCGTCTGCGGCGGGGTCGAGCCGGAAAAATCCACGTCGCGCCCTGTGGCCGATTGGCTGCGCGCGCAATGGCGGGGCGGCCGGACGGTTGGCGGTCTTTGCACGGGGGCCTATGCCTTGGCCAAGGCGGGGCTGTTGCAAGGGCGGAAGTTCACCCTGCATTGGGAAAACCTTCCGCCTTTTGCCGCGACCTTTCCGCGGCTTACCCCGCTTGAACAGCTTTACTGCATCGATGACCGGATCCTGACCTGTGCGGGCGGCGCCGCCGCGACCGATCTGTTTTGCGAAATCGTCGCACGTCGGCACGGTGCCCGCCTTGGCGACGCAGTTCTGAAAATGTGCCTGCATGGCCAGCAGCGCCCCGCAAACCTGCAGCAGCGGCTGTCGCTTTCTTCGACGCTCGGGGTGCGAAATCCGGTGCTCGTCGCGGTCATACGCAAGTTCGAAACGGATATCGAAGCCGAGATCGATCTGTCCGATCTGGCGGAAAGTCTTGGCATCTCGCGCCGACATATCGAACGCATGTTCCTGCGCTATGTCGGGACCTCGCCCAAGCGTTATCTGCGGCAACTGAGGCTGGAACGGTCGCGGGCTTTGCTGACCGAAACGGACCTTTCGGTGCAAGAGGTCGCCTATGCCTGCGGGTTCAGCAGCGCGAACGCCTTTGCCAAATGCTTTCGCCAAGCCTACGGCATGGCGCCCCGTTTCATGACGAACGTAGGCCCGACCCCGAAGCCGATTGCCGGACAGGGTGCTGCGCCGTCACCGTGACAGGGCTGCAGCGCGGCGCGGCATATCGAGCGAGATATGCTTGGGGTTGTGTATCGCTCTTGACACACACTCTGCCGATTTGATGAACTCGGGAACAGTGGGCGTCTGCGGATCGCCGGTATGGTTCACCCTGGCGTGGTAAGGGGTAAGACGGCTTGTTCTTTGGATGGTTGATCCCGCATCGCTCATATCTGGAAACAGGTTTGGCCGGCATCGAGAACGACCGGGTCAGAGCCGGCCCTGATGGGGTGCCGGGCCAAGACCGCTTTAGATGAAGCGACGCCCGATCCTGACGGTTCCGACGCCGTTCCGGTCCTTGACCGGTCTTTACGGGCCAATCGCCCTGATCGTGGCCGTGATGACTTTCGCCGTGGTCATGGATTGGCGTCCGTTTCAGGGGGATGATCGTAGCACGCTGCTGTCACCCGCCTTCGATCCGGATAAGATCGAAGCATTGGTCGTTCTGCCCTATCCGGATGGAAACGGACCCCGCGCCCACTACGTCGAACATCTGGCTTGGTTGCCCAACATCGGCAAGGATTCGCGCCCCGAAGATCGCGACAGCAACGCCTGGACCAACCGATTTGCCGTCGGCTACTGGCTTGCGGGCCCGCCCGGGGACCTGACCGACATGTTGCGGCGGCTGAAGGGGGTGTTCGATCCCATCGACCTGCCGCGCAACATGGCCGAGTCCGAGCGCGATGTCATCTTGCGGGAATACGACCTGCGTGTGGGAAACAACCCCGATGCGCGGGCGGCCGAAGAGATGGAGGCGTTCCTGTACGAGGGCAATGCAATCGCCGCGTCGGTCATCGGCACGCCCGAACAGATAAGGGCGCAGACCTATGACGACGCCAGGGCCTTTCACGCCGAAACACACCGCCCGGACCGCGCGCGTCTGGTGGTCTTCGGTGAGATCCCGGAACGGCAACTGACCGATGCGATGGACGACGCGGGCTTTCCCGATCTTTACGCGCAACGCGAAGACATCGCCCCGCCCCGCTTTGTCCTTGGCGCAGTCGGGATGCGCAGTTTCCGCTACCCCGATCCGAACGCGGCGCCGCGCATGATTTGGCGCAAGGTCGTGGCCTTGCCCGAACCCGTGGATTTCGACCTGCTGGAAGCGCAGAGCGCCTTGGCCCGCGATATCCTCGACACCAATCTTCCGGGCGGCCTTGCCGGGCCGCTGCGGTTTGATGCCTTTGTCGTCCAGAGCTTCGGCATCGCGATCACCCCCGTTGACGAAAGCCACATCGAACTGACCTTTTCGGCCGAGCCGGACAGGGGTATCGGCTTTGCCAAAGTGCAGTCCGCCTATGAAGCCGCACTTGCGGCATCTGCCAAAGGTGTGCCCGCCAGAACCTACGACCGCGTCCGTGAACGGTTCAAGGGGTTTTGGCCCGACTGGTCGGACGACGACGAAACCGCCCGCTGGATGGCAGACCGTACGCTGGCACGGGTGACGGCCCTGCGCGACCCCAAACCGGAACGCGAAATCCGCAAAGTCGACGCGCTGATCGATGCTGCAGGCATCGACGCCATCCTCGCGGCCCTTGCCGGCCCCGGACGCACCGCCATTGCCTTTATAGGAACGGACCCGAACCCATGAGAACCTTTGCCGCCGCCGCGCTTGCCCTGACCGTTCTGGCCGCGTGCCGGACCGAGGAGAAGGCGGGCGCAACGATCGAGACCAGCCCCGGCGGCATGGCATATGCGCGGTTATATATTCCTGCAGCGGAGGATGTGGCGATCCAGATCGCCTGGCCAAGCAACTGGGCGATGCGCGACGATGTCAATCAGGCCGTGCCCTATATCGGCACCGACCTTATCCTTGCAGGCGGGGCGGCGGGGTTTCCTGCGGGCGAGGTTGTGGAAACCTTTGCCGACCTGAATGCCGAGGGCACGATGTGGGTGACCGTCGACCATCTGCACGGGCAGTTGATCGCGCCAAAGGAGAATATGGAAAAGGCCGTCGGGATTGCGGCGGCGCATCTGGCGCAGCCGACGATGGTTCAGGCATGGTTCGGCCGCCTGCAACAGGGTCTTGCCACGCATATGGCCGAAGTATCGATGCAACCCGCCAAACGCGGTTACGATGCGCTGCGGTGGGCAGTTCTGGGCGACACGCCGCTGCGGCGGGCCTTGTCGGTCGATCCGCCCGCGATGATCGCGGAAGCGACACGCGCCGAGGCTGTGGAGTGGCATCGCCAAACGGTGGTCCGCAGCGGCGCAAGGATCGTGGTGGCCGGAGAGATCGGCGCGGATGAGGCGGGCACCTATGTCGATGCGCTTTTCGCGGGGCTTGGCCAGGGCGATGCGGTGGCGTCCCCGGCGCCGCGCGGGGATTTTTCGCCCAGACGCATCTTGCTCGTTGCGCCGGAGGCCAAGACCTCGACCCTCGTTTTTGTCGGACCGCTTCCGCCCACGCGGCAGGGGAGCGAATTCGAGGATGTGCTGCTTGCCACTGCGCTTGGCGGGGGTGACACCAGCGTCTTGTTCGATGCGGTACGAACGGGTTTGCGGGCAAGCTACGGCTTTGGCGCAAGCCTTGACGCCTATGCGCGCGACCTGCGGGTGTTGGTCCTGTCGGGAGAGGTGGAAACCGCAAAGCTGGCCGAAGCCGAGACAGTGGTTCGCAAAGCCTATGCCGAGTTTATCGAAATGCCCGAAATGGGCGACCTTGCCGCCCGCAAAGAGCCGTTCAGGGCAAATGGCGCAGAGACGGCAACGCTGCCGGGTGCCGCGTCTTTCTCGGGCCTGATGGCGCTGCTGGACGGGCAAGACCCGGAAATGGCGCTGACCTTGCCGGAAATTGTGGGTAACGTCACGGAAGTTACGGTCATGATGCGTGCGGCGCAGGCCTTTCCGAAACCGGACGGAATGATCGTGCTTGCGGTGTCACCCGACGCCGCCGCCTTGCCGGGGGCATGCGTGATCACATCCCCTGACCAAGCAGCCGGTTGCCCGTGAGCGGCAGCCGGATTTTTCAGGCACCCAGCACTTCGAGAAGCCGGTTCACCTGATAGCCGGGCTGCATTTCCGGTCTTTCCGAGAATTTGAGCGCTGTTTCCGACAGTCTGGCATATTCGGCCGGATCGTCCCACAGCCGCCGCACCGCCGCGACCCATTCCGTGATGGGGGCACCGATATCGAGGGTCAGCCCGCCGGGGCCTATCGCCTCGGGCAGGCCGCCTTGGCGCGAGCCGATGACCGGGATGCCGCTGAAATGGGCTTCGGTGGCGACCCTGCCCCAGGCCTCTTCCCACAGGCTTGGCACCAGCAGGATGCGGGCCTTGCCGTAAACGGACTTCATATCCGTTGTGCGGGGATGCAAGGTTACATTGGGCAAACCGGCAAGACGCCGGTCGAGACATGCGCGAAGGTCCGTGTCGATGCCCCAGCTTTCGACGAAGGTAAAGGGGATGTCCGGGCATTGCCCCGCGACGGCAAGTGCGACCTCCAGTCCTTTGACCGGATAGGGGTTGATGAAGGTTATGTTGGTCCGGGTAGAGGCTGTGCGATACAGGTCGGGGTTCACCAGCGGGGGAATGACCGTCGAGGTGATCCCGAACGCTTCGTGGTAACGGTTGGCGGTGAATTGCGAGTTCGCCACGAACAGCGCCCGTGTCAGTTCTGTCGGGGACCCTTCGAGTTCCGCCAACTCGACATTACGGAAGTAGAGCACGACGGGAACGCCATGCGCCTCGAGGCTTTTGGCGATGGGGATCGTGTTACCGTTCTGTACGATTGCAACGTCAGGGCGGAATTTGCGGACCACTTCGGTCGTGTCGGTCGGATCCCAGGCGCGATAGACCAGATGGCCGGCCAGCCTGTCGCTGGAAAAGCGCGTACGGCCGATGCTGCGCTTGATCCGGGACGATACCTCGGTCCAGCCGCCACCGCTCAGACGGCTCAGAACGGCAGCCTCGTGCCCCTGCGCGCTCAGTTCCTCGACAAGCTGTTTCGTGCTGGATTGCGCCCCGCCAGAGCGTTGGGGAAGATAGGCATTACCGATGGTGAACAAAATCCGCATTCTAGTTCTGGGTCCGTTCTGGTGCCGATCCAGTCGATCTGCCGCTGCGATTGGCGCAGGGCTATCAGACTGGTAACGCGGCTCGTCCGGCCAAGGTTTCCGCAGGGCTGCGTCCCGTTTTCAGGCGGGGTGTCGGGCGAGGGGATGTCGGCTTTGTTTTGCCCGTCAGACGCCCAGAAACCTGCGCCATGCGGCCTGATCCGGCGGCAGAGTGGTATCGACGTCAAGGCGGGGGAAAAGATCGAGAGGTCGGGCCCGCCGCGCAAGGGCGACCAGTTCCGGCACGTATTCAAGTCCCGGATGGCCAGCCTGACGGGTTGCGACCCGCGCCCCGTATCGGTCGCCGACGATTTCCGGCGGGGCATGGCACCAGACTTCCAGCGCATCGGTAACGCCGGCGTCTGCCAGACCCGTGGTCAGTACTTCGGGCGGCTGAAAACCGAACCAGGCGTCGACGATCACGGTCGCATCTTGTGGAAATTCGGCGACGAGGTCGAAGATCGACTGATAGGCGGCGCGGCCGAGCGTGCGGTTCATCATCCGGTCGACGGGGGAAAGCTCGGCCAGAAACGGGTTCTTGATGGTGTCGAGCGCGATGACCGCCCAGCCGGTTGCGGCCGCAATCTGTTTCGCGACCGTCGATTTGCCCGAGGCAGGCACCCCGTTCACCAGAATGGCCCGCCGCCCGCGTGGCCGGCCTGCACGGGCCGCGCCGATCACGCCCGCATCGTCGCCCAGCGAGGCGGCAAGCACCGGCGCATCGAACCAAGATTTCCGGGCCGGAACCAAGGATAGCGCGGAATGCGCCGCGGCGCCCAATCCGCCCCCTAGAATGACAGCCTGCGGCGACAGCGTTGCGATCAGCGTGTCGATCGCACAGCGCAACGGCGCGGCCCAGCGCTGCAAGACGCGCGCTGCAGCCGGATCGTCGGGCCGGTCCAGCAGGTCTTGCACGCGCGTCGATGCGGGCAATCCGGCTTCGGCCAGATGCACACCGAAGGCCGTGCCCGAACTTTCCGTCTCGACACAGCCTTTGCGGCCACAGACGCAAGCGCGCCCTTCGGGGATGACCGTCAGATGGCCCAACTGGCCCGCAGACCCGCGCCCGCGCAGCAAGTGCCGGTTGTCGAGGATCGCTCCGCCTATGCCGGTGCCGATGGTCAGCATGACGGCATGCGACAGGCCTTGTGCAGCGCCCACCGCTGCCTCGCCCAAAAGGGCCATGTTGGCATCGTTGTCGATGGTGACAAAAAGCCCCGTGCCTTCGGACAGAAGCCGCGCGAAATCGAGCGAGGACAGATCGACATAGCCGCCCGAAAGCACCCGTTGCGCCGCGAAATCGACCTGACCGGGGACCCCGACCCCGACCGAAACCGTGGTCTCGCTGCGAAGTTCAGCCACCAGTTGCCGGCACAAACGCAGGCAGGCCGCAGCGTCGCGCTGGCTGGGTACGGCGCGGCGGTCTTTGATGACCCCATCCGCGCCGATCCTCGCCGCGCGGATATTGGTTCCGCCGATGTCGATCCCGATCGTGTCACGCATGTCAGCCGCGCGGCATGTAGCGGCCAATCACCGCCTGGATTTCCCGCAGGCGCGGCAGCGCCACATCGGTCAGCCGCTCTTTCGTCACCGCACGGTCAAGCGAGATGCAATCCTTCCACAGCGACCGCCCCGCGATCACCCCCGATGCGCCATTGGCCATCGCGGTTTCCACCTGACCAAGGAAGGTCGCATGATCCACCCCCGCCGACAGCACGGCCCAAGGCACATCGCCACACATCGCCGTGACGTTGGCGCAAGCCTGCGGCGTTCCCGGATAGGGAATTTTCAGAAGCTTCGATCCCAGTTCCAGACATATCCGCGACCCGCCCTCGATCAGCGCAGGCACGGCGGCGGCATGGGTGGCCTTGTCTTCGCCCGGCAGGGCATAGGTCAGGAATTCCACGACCAACAGCAGGTCTTCCGCAGCGAAATCGTCGATTACCTGTTTCAAGAGCGCGATGTTCGCGGTGTTGGCATCGGGGGTATCCGACCGCAGATAGACCATGATCTTGCCGCCGGTCCCGCCCAACTCGCGCACCTTGCGCGCCGTGATCCCCGGCACCAGCTTTGAAATGCGGTAGCCCTCGGGGGTCGAGCCAAAGCCGGAATCGTCGAGACCCACCAGCAGCGCCGTCTGGCGGTGCAGCATCCCCTCGTCGATCATCGCAGGCAGCGCGCAGACCGGATCGACCAGAACGGCAGTCGCGTGACGGGCAAGGTAGGCCGCGATGTCCATTTTGGTGTGGCCAAGGATATCGGTGCCGATCTTGGCTTGTTCCTCGGGGGTGTCGGCCAGAATGGTCCGCATGCCGCCACGCTGGTCGCAGGCGATGACCATCATAGCGCCTTCGTCGCCGCAGATCAGCTGGTAGCCGCGCCGTTCGGCTGTGGTCATTCGGGTCATTGCGGTCCTGCCTTTGCCTGTCTGGTTGTCCCGCGCCATGACGGGCTGTAAAGCCAGCCTCGCATCGCCCTATCCCGTGCCAAGTTGGCCGTTGTCAGACGCAGCGGGGCTGCTATGGTGATAGGATGGTGTAACACGTTGCAGAAAGGAATTGCAATCTGTCACAGACAGCTTCCCCCGACGCTGGCGAAACGCGGGCGCTGATGCACATGGTGGCGAAACTGCATTACGAGGGCGACTTGCCCCAGGTGCAGATCGCCAGACAGCTTGGCGTCTCCACCGCCACGATCTCGCGCCTGTTGCAACGGGCACGGGCCGAAGGGATCGTGCGGATAGAGGTGCGCGAGTTGGTCGTGCCCGATGCGCTTGGCGCACAACTGGAACGACAGTTGGACCTGCGCCGCGTGTCGGTGGTGGAAACCCCCGCTGGCAGCGCGGGCGTTGCACTTTCGGCGCCGCTTGGCACCATGCTGAAAACCGCGAATATCGGGCCGGGGTCGGTGCTTGCGCTGGGGTGGGGCCGTGCGATCCGTGCCGTGCTGGAAGCGGGGCTTCCCGCCATGCCGGGGGTTCTGGTCGTGCCCGCGACAGGGGGCATGCAACAGCATCACGCGCATTTCCAGATTAACGAATTTGCCCGCATGGCTGCCGAACAGGCCGGTGGAACCGCATATTTCCTGCACGCGCCCTTCCTGCCTTCGGCCGAGGCGCGCGACAGCTTCCTTGCCGATCCCGCAATCCGCGAGGCGGTGGCGCTGTGGGACCGGATCGACGTGGCCGTGGTCGGCGTGGGCTTGCCCCATGCCCTGAACGCGCCCGACGCCAGCCTTGCCACGCCATCCGAACAGCAACTGGTCGATTCGGCGGGCGATGTGATCCGCCATTACTTCGACGTGCGGGGTCGCCCGATCGACTGGGAGGGTGCCGACCGCCTGATCGCGGTGACGCCCGATCAACTGCGGCGTGCACGGCTGTGCATCGGCGTCGCAGCGGGCGAGGCGAAGGCCGCGTCGATCATCGGGGCCGCCCGCGCCCGCCTTATCAACGCATTGGTGACCGATGCCCAGACCGCGCAGGCCGTGCTCGACCAGCTTGCCGCGGGCGTGTGAAATCCTTTTCGCAAGTGCAGCAAAATCTTGCTGCAAAAAATTTCTCTTGACCGAAGCCCGCCCGATGCGTTCACTTGCCCTACGTGAACCGGGACCGGTGCATAGACCTTTAGCAGGCGATGCCGGCCTCAATGGGAGGAGAAACACATGAAACGTCGTTCGATTCTGGGGGCCGTCGCTGCGGTCTCGCTGTCGTTGTCGCTCGGTCTGGGCGCGGCGCAGGCGCAAGACAAAAAGTTCACCATCGCGCTCATTCCGGGCCTGACCACGGACGCTTTCTACATCACCATGCAAAAGGGCGCGCAGGCTGCCGCCGATGCGCTGGGTGTGGAACTGGTGTTCCAGGGTGCGCCCGACTTCAACCCCGTCACGCAGGTTCCGGTTCTGGATGCCGTCATCGCCCGTGCGCCCGACGCCATTCTGATCGCGCCGACCGACACCACCCAGCTCGTCGAGCCGCTTCGCAAGGCGCATGACGCGGGTATTCCGGTCATCACCGTCGACACCTTCATCGGCACCGGCAAATACCAGACCGGCGCAGGCGATGCCGACTTCCCACTGTCTTACATTGCGTCCGACAACGTGCTTGGCGGCAAGATCGCGGCCCGCGCATTGGCAGCAGCCATCGGCGGCGAGGGCAAGGTTTACGTGTCGAACGTGAAGCCGGGCATTTCTACCACCGACCAGCGCGAAGAAGGCTTCAAGCAGGCCATGGCCGAAGAATTCCCGAACGTCACGGTTCTGGAAACCCAGTTCAACGACAATGACGCCAACAAGGCCGCCTCGCAGCTTCAGGGCGTTCTGGCCCGCGAAGCCGACCTCAAGGGCGTGTTCGGCGCCAACCTGTTCTCGGCCCTTGGCGCCGCCAACGGCGTGCAGCAGGCCGGACAGTCGGGCAACGTCAAGGTCGTGGCCTTCGATGCACCCGGTTCCATCGTCGACAACCTCTCGACCGGCCTCGTCGATGTCGCCATCGCGCAGCATCCGGCAGAAATCGGCTATTACGGCGTGGTTTCGGCCTATGCCCACCTGACCGGCAACTCGATCCCGGTCAGCATCGGCACGGGCTTTACCATCATCGACAAGAACAACGTCAGCGATCCGGAAATCGCCAAATACGTCTACTCCGAGTGATCCATCACGCCCCTGCCTGACCGGCAGGGGCATTTGCTCCCAAGACCAGCGCCCCGGTGCCCGGCCCTGCGCCATGACACCGGGGTTTGCCATCCCAGCCGACAGGAAGCTTCCTCATGACGACCCAAGGGCCGCCAGCCAGCAGCGGGCATGTCTCGCCACCCGCAGACCATGCCGACAAATCCCGCACCGTGATCCAGCGCATCGCCGACTTGCGGGCGTGGCTGTTTCTGGCCGCGCTGATCGTCGGGTTCGAGGCGTGGAGCCGCGCCTCCTTTGGCGGCAGCTTCATCTTCAACCCATACAACATCACCTCGATCGCAATTTTCGCGGTGGCGCCCCTGCTGCTGGCGACGGGGCAGACCTTTGTCATCATCTCGGGCGGGATCGACCTGTCGATGGGCTTCATCATGGGGCTTGCGGCCGTGGTCGCCGCGCATGTAATCAACTGGGCCGCCCCTTCGATGGGGGCACCCATGGCCGTCCTGTTCGGCACGGTCGTCGCCATCGGCGTCGCCATGATCCCCGGTTTCGTCAACGGCCTCCTTGTCTCGCGCCTGCGGGTTCCGCCGTTTATCGGCACGCTCGGCATGTTCGGCGTGGCGCGGGGCGTGGCATTCCTGCTTGCTGGCGGCACGACCGTTCCGGTCAAGAACGAGTTCTTCGCCATGATGGGTAACGGCCGCATCTTCGGCATTCCGTGGATCATCATCATCACGGCGATCTTCGTCCTGATCATGCATTACATCCTGTCGCAAACCCGCTTCGGCCAGCACAACTACGCCATCGGCGCCAACGAACAGGCCGCCCGCCGCGCCGGCATCGACATCAAAAGCCACCTTTTGCGGCTTTATATCCTGTCAGGCATCTGCGCGGGCTTGGCCGGAGTGCTTTACGCCGCCCGCTTCACCGCAGGCGCGGCACAGGCGGGTGAGCCGCTGCTGCTCGACTCGGTCGCTGCCGTGGTGATCGGCGGGGCCAGCCTGTTCGGCGGGTCGGGCACCATCCTTGGCACCGTCGCGGGGGCCTTCGTGATCGCCGTGATCCAATACGGGCTGGTGTTCATAAACGTCGAACCGTTCTGGCAATTCATCTCGGTCGGCGTCGTCATCATCATCTCGGTTCTGATCGACCAAGCCCAGCGCCGCATCTCGGGGGGACGCCAAAGTGAATAACGTGACCCCGCTTCTGGAAGTCCGCAACCTGTCCAAGAACTTCGGCCCCGTGCAGGCGCTGAATGACCTGACGATGCACGTGAACCCCGGCGAAGTGGTGGCACTTGCCGGTGACAACGGCGCAGGCAAGACCACGCTGATCAAGGCGATCTCGGGCGTCTATCGCCCCTCCGCCGGTCAGGTCATGCTCAAGGGCAAGGAAGTGTCGTTCTCGTCACCACAGGAAGCCCGCGAAAGCGGGATCGAGACGATCTATCAGGACCTCGCCCTTGCCGATAACCTCACCATCGGCGCCAACATCTTCCTTGGCCGCGAGCCGATGCGTAAAGCCTTCGGCTTCCTGCCGGTGCTCGACCGCAAGAAGATGGCCGAAGCTGCGAAATCAACCATGGCGCTGCTCGACTTCCACGTGAACCGCCTCGACGCGCCGGTGTCGAACTTTTCCGGCGGGCAGCGGCAGGCGGTGGCCATCGGGCGCGCGGTCTACTGGAACGCGCAGATCCTGATCATGGACGAACCGACCGCCGCCCTTGGCGTGCCCGAACAGCGCAAGGTCATCAGCCTGATCCACCAGCTCAAGGCCCAAGGGCGCGGCGTGATATTCATCAGCCACAACCTGCAAGACATCTTCGCCGTGTCCGACCGGATCGTCGTCTTGCGGCGTGGCGTCATGGCGGGCGAACGCCGCATCGCCGATACCACGCATGACGAGGTGGTCAAGCTGATGGTGGGGGGCTGATCCCATGCCGTCAGGTCCGGTCATCGGATCCTTGGGCGAACTGCTGGTGGAATTCGTCTGCGAGCAAAAGGACGGGCGCAACCTTGTGCCCGCCGCTTATCGCGGCCCCTTTCCTAGCGGCGCGCCCGGCATATTCATCGACCAGGCCGCCCGCTGCGGAGCACGGGCAGTGTTTGCCGGAGCGGTGGGAACCGATGCCTTCGGCACGGTGATATTCGACCGGCTGGTGGGCGACGGGGTTTCCGCCAGCCTGATCCGTCGCGTGGCGGGGGTGCCGACGGGTTCGGCCCATGTCAGCTACAACTCCGACGGTAGCCGCGATTTCGTGTTCAACATGGCCCATTCCGCCGCCGCCCATTTCCCCAAGGGGGACGAGGCCGTGCGCGGCTTCCTTTCGGCGGGCTGTCAGGTGCTGCACGTGTCGGGCTCTGCCCTTGGCGACCCCGCCATGCGGGCGGCGGTGTTCGACGTTTGCACCGCGCTGCATGGTGCCGGAGTATCCCTCTCCATCGACCCCAACATCCGCACCGAGCTTGTGTCCGACGCGGGCTATCTGCAAACCGTCCGCGCCTTGATCGCGCTGTCGGATTATGTCCTGCCCTCGGACGCCGATGCAGCCCTGCTTTGGCCCGACACCACCTTTGCCGACTGGTCTGCCAGCCTGTCGGCCCGCCACATCGCCCTGAAGCGCGGCGACAAGGGCGCAGTGCTGAAATCAGGCGGCACGATCACCGGCCTGCCCGCAGCCCGCGTCACCGTGATAGACCCGACCGGCGCGGGAGACTGTTTTTGCGGCACGGTCGTGACTTTGCTTGCCGCAGGTATGGCCGCGCCCGATGCCCTCGCCCGAGGCGTTGCAGCAGGGGCGCTTGCCGTCTCGGCCCTTGGCCCGATGGAAGGCAACGCCACCTTGTCCACAATCGAAGCGGCGTTGGCGGGCGCATGACAGGAATTGACCGTATCATTGCCGAAAACCGGGGCGGGCGGCACGTCGGCCTTCCCTCGTGGTGCACGGCACATCCCGAAACGCTGGCCGCGATCTTACGCTGCTACCGCGACGACAGCGCGCCGATCCTGATCGAGGCGACCTGCAATCAGGTGAACCAGCACGGCGGCTACACCGGCATGACCCCGGCCACCTTCCGCGATTTCGTCCATGCAATCGCCCGCGCCCAAGGCATTGACCCCGCCCGCATCATCCTCGGCGGCGACCACCTCGGCCCGAACCCGTGGAAACACCTGCCTGCGCCCGAAGCCATGGCCAACGCCCGCGAGATGGTCGCCGCCTACTCCGGCGCAGGCTTCACCAAGATACATCTCGACGCATCCATGGCTTGCGGCGGCGAAACGCTGACCGAAGAAACCATGGCCGCCCGTGCCGCCGATCTGGCAGCCGTTGCCGAACCCCACCGCCCGCATTACGTCATCGGCACCGAAGTCCCCGTACCGGGCGGTGAGGTCGCCCCTCTCGACGCGCTCGGGATAACCACCCCCGAAGCCGTCACCCGCACCCTTGCCCTGCACCGCATGGCCTTTGCCGACCGCGGCCTCCCCTTCGACCGCATCCTCGCCATCGTCGTGCAACCCGGTGTCGATTTCGGGAATGACCGCATCTACCCATTCGCCCCCGCCGCCGCCGCAACCCTCTGCGCCGCCGCCCCCGCGCTAAACGGCCCGCTATACGAGGCGCACTCGACCGACTACCAATCCGCGCAATCGCTCGCAGCCCTCGTCCGGGGCCATTTTCCCATCCTCAAGGTCGGTCCCGAACTTACCTTTGCCTTTCGTCAGGCGGTCTTTGCGATGGAAGCCCTTGGACGCATGTTGGGCCTTCCCTCGAATGTCGAAACCACGCTCCGCCAGACCATGCACAACGACCCGTCCGATTGGCGCGCCTATGTCGCCGCAGATGATCGCGAAGCGGCGATGATGCTCTACGGCCTGTCGGATCGCGTTCGCTACTACTGGCCCCGCCCCCATGTGCAATCCGCCGTCACCGCTCTTTACGACAGACTCCGCGCTGCGACCCCCGAACCCGGCCTCGTCGCGCAAGTCACCGGCGGCATGGTCAGGTCCAGCGACCCCGCCACCCTGCCCGAAACCATCATCGACACCATGGTCGGCGCCGTCGTGCGCCGCTACCGCCAAGCCTGCGAGGACTGAATGCCCAAGAAAGACAACCGCCTGCTGCGTGTCGGCGTCCTCGGCTGCGGCCCCATCGCGCAAGCCGCGCATTTCGAAAGCTGCACCAAGGCGAGGAACGGCACGCTTTACGCAATCTGCGATGTGGCCGATGACCTGCGCGAACGCATGGCCGCGACCCATTCCCCCGAAAAACAGTTCGCCGATTACGATGCCATGCTCGCCGATCCCGACCTCGAGGCGGTGATCATCGCCACCTCGGACGCCTTCCACGTTCCTGCCGCCAAGCGCGCGCTCGAAGCCGGCAAGCATGTGCTGTGCGAAAAGCCGCTCGCCACCTCGGTCGAAGAGGCCGAGAGCCTGCGTGCTGTGGCGGCGGCTTCGGGCTGCGTCTTGCAGGTCGGGCATATGAAGCGGTTCGATGCGGGGTTGCAGGCCGCAAAGGCCTATATCGACGATGGCATGGGTGATCTTGTGGCGCTCAAGGCGTGGTATTGCGACAGCACGCACCGCTACCCGATGACCGATGCGGTCCAGCCGCTGATGGTCACCAGCAAGAACGCCCGCAAACCCGCGGGCGACCCCAAGGCCGATCTTGACCGCTACTACATGCTTGCCCATGGCAGCCACCTTGTCGACACCGCCCGCTATTTCGCGGGGCCGATCACGGCGGTCGATGCGCGTTTGCTGAACCGTGGCGGGATGCGCTGCTGGTTCGTCGATGTCGAGTTCGAAAACGGCACGCTCGGCCATCTGGACCTGACCGTTGCCGTGCGGATGGACTGGCACGAAGGCTTCCAGATCTATGGCGCGAACGGCAGCGTGATCGGCAAGACCTATAACCCGTGGTATTACAAATCCTCCGAGGTCGACATTTTCCACGATGCCGAAGGCGCCAGCCGCCGCGTTCTTGGGGCCGACGGACATTTTTACCGCCGCCAGTTGGAAGGCTTTGCCGATGTCGTCTTGCGCGGGGCGCCAATGGCCGGGGCCGATCTGGAAGACGGTATCGCCTCGGTCCGCGCCATGGTGGCAATCGCACAATCGGTGCGTATGAAGCGACCCGTCCGCATCGACGAAGCCGCAGGTCAGGTGTGATGCGTCTGGGAATTTTTGCCAAGACCTTCGCCGGTTCCGACCCTGTCACCGTCCTGTCGGCGGCGCGGGATGCGGGCTACGGGGCTGTGCAATGGAACATGGCCTGTGCGGGGCTTCCTGCCATGCCCGACGCGATCAGCCCTGCACAAAGCGCCGCGATACGGGCGGCCGCAGATCACACGGGCGTTGCCTTGGCTGCCGTCTCCGGCACCTACAACATGGCCCACCCCGACCCCGCGCACAGGGCGGCAGGCCTTCGGCGACTGTCGGTGCTGATAGACGCCGCAGGTGCGATGGGAACCGGAATGGTCACGCTTTGCACCGGCACGCGCGATCCGGTCGACCAATGGGCGCACCATCCCGACAACGCATCACCCGAGGCATGGCACGACATGCTCGACGAAGTCGCCAAGGCCTGCGCGCTTGCCGAGGCGCGGGGGGTGAAACTGGGCATCGAACCCGAACTCGCCAACGTGGTCGACGGCCCCGCCAAGGCACGGCTTTTGCTCGACACGCTGCAAAGCCCCGCCCTTTGCATCGTGCTCGACCCCGCCAACCTGTTCGAAACGGCCAGCGATATCGCGCGATACGACATCATCGCCCGCGCGGTCGATCTTTTGGCCGACCGCATTGCAATGGCACATGCCAAGGACCGCCATCCCGACGGCAGCTTTGCGACGGCGGGTCAGGGCGTGGTCGATTTCCCCCATTTCATCCGCAGCCTGCGGCGGGCGGGCTTTGACGGCGACCTTGTCACACACGGGCTGGCGGCAGGGGAAGCCGCCGGCGTGGCGGCGTTCCTGCGGGATTGCGATGCAGACTGACCGCTTCCTTTTCGCCGATGGTTTCCGGCTTGCGGTCCATGACGCGGGGGGCAATGGCCTGCCCGTCATCTTCCAGCACGGGCTTTGCGGCGATGCCCGCCAGACGGCGGAAGCCTTCCCCCGAGACCCGCGCTTCCGGCGGTTGACGCTGGAATGTCGCGGCCATGGCGCATCCGACTTCGACCCCCAGCCAAGCATCGCCAAGTTCGCAGACGACGTGGCGGCACTGGCCGCTGGCCTTGGCCGCCCCGTCGTGATTGGCGGTATTTCGATGGGGGCCGCCATTGCCCTGCGTCTTGCCGTCTTGCGGCCCGAGCTTGTCGCGGCCTTGGTGCTTGTGCGCCCCGCATGGCTGACCGACCCCGCCCCGCCGAACATGGCCCCGAATGCCGAAGTGGGTATCGCCCTGATGCGTCTGCCCGTGGCCGAAGCGCGCGAGGCTTTTTTGCAATCGGACACCGCGGCGCATCTGGCCGCCACTTCGCCCGATAACCTGTCCTCGCTTACCGGTTTCTTCGCCCGCGATCCGGTGTCGCGCACGGCAATCCTGCTCAACGCCATCTCGCGCGACGGGCCGGGGGTCAGCACGGCAGACCTTGGCGCGCTTGACCTGCCTGTGGTTGTCATGGGCTGCGGTAAGGACGCGATCCACCCTCTGGACCTGTCGCAGCACCTCGCCGCCCTCATCCCCGGCGCGCGACACATCACGCTTCCGCCCAAGGGCGACGACAAGTCCGCCCATATCGCAGCCCTTCACGCTGCCATGACCGATTTTCTCGAAAGGATCTGATCTATGCCCCGCCCGAATGCCGACTGGATGGACCATTTGCCCGCAAACCGGCTGATCGCCGAATTTTCGGTCTGGTCGGCCGATCTGGTCCGCCTTGCCGATGACATGGCGCGGATCCGGCCCCATGCCGATGTCCTGCATATCGACGTGGCCGATGGTATCTTTGCCCCGGCCTTCCTGTTCTTTCCCGACCTCGTGGCCCGCATCCGCGATGTGTCCGACTTGCCGATCCATGTGCATCTGATGGTCGATGACGCCGTGCTGATGCCGCAAATCGCGCAATTTGCCGAAGCGGGGGCAGACCTTATCAGCGTGCATGCCGAAAACGGCAATGCAGCCGAGGCGTTGGATCTGATCGAGACCTCGGGTCTCAAATCCGGCATGGTCTTGCGCGTCGAAACGCCCGTCGACAGGATTGCGCCTTGGGTCGGCAGGCTCGACTTTCTGACGCTGCTCGGCACGGCGATCGGGGTAAAGGGACAGGGGCTCGACCCCGCCGCCACGACCCGCCTCGGTCAGGCGCGCAAGTTCATCGCAGGCTCGGGGCGGCGCACCGTCCTTGCGGCCGATGGCGGAATCCGCGACACGACCGTCCCCTTGCTCCGGGGTGCCGGAGCAGAGACGGTCGTGCTCGGCTCGCTTGCGTTCGGGGCGCCCGATCTGGGCGACCGCATGGCGTGGCTGCACGGACTTGGCTGACGATCCGGGCAAAAACAGGCTGGTCGGGTAAGGCGCCGTCCGGCGAGCGGTCATCAGGGCGGGCTGCGGTGTCATCGAACTGTCATGAAAGCGTAACGTTTCCGTCATCTGCCGGCGCTAAACGCTTCGATGACGCGTCACGTTGGGCGCGGTGTAAACCGGAGCTATCCCATGATGAAATTCACCGTTTCGGCCTTGGCGATCCTTGCCGCCACGGGCGCGGCCCAGGCGCGCGACAACGTGCAGGTTGCTGGGTCTTCGACCGTTCTGCCCTATGCCACCATCGTGGCCGAGGCGTTCGGCGAGAACTTCGACTTCCCGACGCCGGTCGTTGAAGGGGGCGGTTCGGGTGCGGGCCGCAAGAAGCTGTGCGAAGGCGTGGGCGACACCACGATCGACATCGCCAACTCGTCGAGCCGGATCAGCCAGAGCGACATCGACCTGTGCAAGACCAATGGCGTGACCGACATCATGGAAGTCCGCATCGGCTATGACGGGATCGTCTTCGCCTCCAAGATCGACGGCGCCGAATTCGCCTTTACCCCGTCCGACTGGTATCTCGCGATTGCCGCACAGGTGGCCAAGGACGGCGCGCTTGCCGCCAACACCGCGAAAAGCTGGGCCGATGTGAACGCCGCCCTTCCGGCGCAAGACATTCTGGCCTTCGTGCCCGGATCGAAGCACGGCACGCGCGAAGTCTTCGACGTAAAGGTTCTGGAAGCGGGCTGCAAGGACACGGGTGCCTATGACCTGTTCCTCGCCGCTGCCGAAGGGGCCGATGACAAGGAAAAGGCCGACAACGCCAAGAAGGCCTGCCACGGCTTGCGTACCGATGGCGTGTCGGTCGATATCGACGGCGATTACACCGAAACGCTGGCGCGGCTCGATGCCAACCCGACCGCGATCGGCGTGTTCGGCCTGTCGTTCTACCAGAACAACACCGACAAGCTGCGCGTCGCCACCATGTCGGGCGTCGTGCCCTCGACCGAAAGCATCGCTTCGGGCGACTACCCCGTGTCGCGCCCGCTCTACTTCTACGTGAAAAAGCAGCATATCGGCGTGATCCCGGGACTCAAGGAATACATCGAATTCTTCTTGTCCGACGAAATGGCCGGCCCCGATGGCCCGCTCGCGGCCTACGGTCTGGTCTCCGACCCCGAGCTTGCCGCAACGCAAGCCGCCGTTGCCGCCGAGACGGTGATGGGCCCGCTGGAATAAATGACCAAGGGGGCGGCGCAGCGATGCGCCGCCCGCTACTCGAAAAGCTTCCTTCGCTTCCGGCGAACGGCTTGCAATCGGTGACAGGGGCGGAAATGCTGGTGCCCGCGCCCGTTGTCGACCTGTCCGTTCCGGAGCTTTGAATGACCCCCGTTTATATCTGCGACTATATCCGCACGCCCATCGGCCGCTTCGGCGGGGCGCTGTCTTCGGTCCGTGCCGATGATCTGGGCGCTGTGCCGCTGCGGGCGCTGATGGCGCGCAACGGCGGCGTCGACTGGGACGCGGTGGACGATGTGATCTTCGGCTGCGCCAATCAGGCGGGCGAGGATAACCGCAACGTGGCACGGATGTCGGCCCTGCTTGCGGGCTTGCCCGTGTCGGTGACCGGGACGACGATCAACCGTCTGTGCGGGTCGGGGATGGACGCCGTGCTGGTCGCTGCACGCCAGATCGCGGCGGGCGAGGCGCATCTGATGATCGCAGGCGGCGTCGAAAGCATGTCGCGCGCGCCCTTTGTCATGCCCAAGGCAGACACCGCCTTTTCCCGCAATGCCGAGATTTACGACACCACCATCGGCTGGCGTTTTGTGAACCCGGCGATGCAGGCCGCCCATGGCACCGATTCGATGCCGCAGACGGGGCAGAACGTGGCAGATGACTTTGGCATCGACCGCGACGCGCAGGACGCGATGGCGCTTGCCAGCCAGAACAAGGCGGCCGCCGCACAGGCCAGCGGGCGGTTGGCGCGGGAAATCACCCCCGTCACCGTTGCGCAGCGCAAGGGCGATCCGCTGGCCGTGGCCCAGGACGAACACCCCCGCGCCACCACGATCGAGGCGCTGGCCAAGCTCAGACCGCTGTTTCCGAACGGCTCGGTCACGGCGGGCAATGCGAGCGGCGTGAACGACGGCGCGGCGGCGCTGGTCATCGCCTCGGAAGCCGCGATGAAACGGCACGGCCTGCGCCCCCTCGCCCGCATCCTCGGCGGGGCGACCGCAGGCGTTGCGCCGCGCATCATGGGCATCGGCCCCGCACCCGCAAGCGAGAAACTGATGGCCCGCCTTGGCCTTGGACCCGCCGATTTCGACGTGATCGAACTCAACGAAGCCTTTGCCGCCCAAGGCATCGCCACGCTGCGCCAACTCGGCATCGCCGACGACGACCGGCGCGTGAACCGCAACGGCGGAGCGATCGCACTGGGCCATCCGCTCGGCATGTCCGGCGCGCGGATCACCGGAACGGCGGCGCTGGAACTGCACGAGACCGGGGGCAAGCGGTCGCTTTCCACCATGTGCATCGGCGTCGGTCAGGGAATCAGCATCGCGCTGGAACGGGTCTGAGCGAAGGGCCGACGCGGGGGCTATTTCAGCTTGATGCAGAAATGTTTACGCACAGGCTTTTCGATCTTCCACGTGCCGCTGAAACCCGCCTCGACGGCAAAGGCATCGCCCGGCCCCATCGTCACCGGCGCGCCGCCATCGGGGGTAATGGTGATCTGCCCCTCGATCAGGTGGACAAATTCGTAGAATTTGTACTTTGCGTGCCATGTGCCGAGCGTGGCTTCCCATGTGCCGCTGATCACGCTGCCGTCGAGCGTGGTGTGCTGCACCCAAGTCTTCATCGTCGGGTTGCCCTCGGTCTTTGTCCAACCTTCGAGGTCGGTCACCATCGGCTCGGGGCCGGGCGCGGGGAAGCGGAAAACCATGTCGCTCATCTCAATTCCTCCTGAATGTCGCCCGTCCGTCCTACGTCTCGTCCTGCAGCCTGACAAGGGCGACCTGCCCTTGAACTCGGCTGCGCACCGGGCAAACTGGTAAAGCAGGATAGGGAAAGGCCAGACATGAAAATCCGCCAAGCGACACCATCGGATGCCGACCATCTGGTGCGGTTCATCAACATGGCGGCCGACGATCTGCCGCTGCATTTCTGGACGAAATCGGTCGGTGAAAGCGGCGATCCGCTTGCCTACGGCAGGGAACGCGCAACCCGCGAAACCGGGAATTTCTCGTTTCGTAACGCGTGGTTGGTCGAAATTGACGGTGCTGTCGCCGCGTGCCTGCTTGGCTATCCGGCCGAAGACGAACCTTCTCCCATCGCCCCGGATACCCCGCCGATCTTCGTGCCGCTCCTCGAACTCGAGGCGCTCGCCCCCGGATCATGGTATCTGAACGTGCTTGCCACCTATGACGGGTTTCGCGGTAAGGGGTGTGGTTCGGCGCTGCTCGACCAGGCAGAAACCGTGGCGCAAGAAGCCGGTCACCGCAGGATCAGCCTGATTGCAGCCGATACCCACCGCGATGCGCTTCGCCTCTATCAGGCAAAGGGCTACGGTGAAGTGGCGAGGCGACCGGTGGTAAAGGGCGACTGGGCGGTCGACGCGACCGAATGGATCCTGTTCACCAAGACGACAGGTTAATCTGGCGGCAGGCATAGCCCGCAAAAGCGCCTTTCCGGCCAAAACTGTAAACCCCCGCCAGATCGCTCTGGCGGGGGTGTTTCGTTATTCCGCTGCCCCGAGTTTCTGTTCGATCATGAACTCGCGTGCCACTTCGGCTTCCTTGGCTGTCAGGCTTCTGCGTGCGCTTGGGCCGTATTCGTCGAAGGCGCCGTCTTCCAGTTGCGGGAAGAGCGTCAGGATTTCGTCCCTTGCGGCTTCGGCCAGTGCTCCCCAGCCGACGTGGCCGGGGTGGAAGCTTTCCGACAGGCAGCCTTCGGCCCAGACGAGTTCGTGGGCATCGAACAGCATGTGGAAGTACTCGACCTCGCCGCCTTCCTCGCGCCGGATCGTCTGGTCGTTCAGCAGCATCTTCGCCGCCACCAGAACCTCGGCCTCGTCGAACAGCAGTTCGGCCTGCCAACCCGACAGCAGCATGCGGTGCTGCGGGCTGACCTTGAGCCGGCTGTGGTTGCCCAAGGCGCCTGCCTCGATCACGATCGGTGCCAGTTTGCCCTTGGCCTGAACCTTGGACGACCCGATCCAGCGGATCGGCTGGTAGCCGTGGTCGACCGTGAGCACCAGATCGCCCGGTTGCAGCAGGTCGATCTCGAACTCGCCCTCGGCCGTCATGATCTTCGTGCCCGCGACGAAGCAGACCACCGCCGTATTCTCGGCGTTGAGCAGATTTGCGTCGACCGTAGCCCCCGCGTTCTGGATCTGCAGGCCGCCCGCGCCTTGCAGCACACCGTCATCGGCAAGGTCGGACCGCAGCCAACCCATGGCATTGGCAAAGGTCGCCGTCGGGTTCGCGGTGTTATAGGCCGCGAGCCTGGCATCGTTGTAGAGCTGCGACAGATCGACGAAGTCGTTGTCGGTCCGCGACGGGTTCGCCCCTCCGCCGATCCCCGTCACCGCATCGAAGTCGGTGATCAGGTCTGGCGTCGTGCCGTCGGCCACGAAGGCATCCGCCCCCGCCCCGCCGGTCAGCGTGTCGACCCCGGCACCGCCCGTCAGAGTATCGTCACCCGCGCCGCCGATCAGGCTGTCGTTGCCGTCATCGCCTTGCAGCAGGTCTTTGCCGGCCCCGCCCTGCAGCGTATCGGCTCCGGCCCCGCCTTGCAGCGTGTCGTCGTCGATGCCGCCATCCAGACTGTCGTTGCCCGCCCCGCCCTGCAGCAGGTCGTTGTCGTCGAAGCCGAAGATGGTGTCGTTGCCGTCACCACCGGCCAGCGTGTCGGCATTGTTTGCCGGCAGCGGGTCGGTTCCGTCATTGGCCAGATCGGCAGGCGTCGTACCGGCCACGCCGCCGTAGATCAGGTCATCCCCCGCGCCGCCGTCGAGGCTGTCGGCCCCCTCGTCGCCCAGAATCGTGTCATTGCCCGCCCCACCGAACACGAGGTCGTTGTCCGCCCCCGCATCGATCGAGTCGTTGCCGCCGCCCGCCGTGATCTGGTCGGCATCGTCGCCGGTCAGGATCGTGTCGTTGCCAAGGCCACCAAACACCGTGTCGCGGTCGTTGAACGGATCGGCATCCGAAGCCGCCAGCGCGTTGTCCGGCGTCGCGGTCGGGGCGCGGGTGTTGATGATGTCATCCCCGTCGCCAGCATCGACAAGCTCGCGACCATCCCCACCGAGGATCGAGTCGTTGCCCGCCCCCCCGATCATCGTGTCGTTGCCGGTGCCGCCGGTCAGGGTATCGTCGCCGTCCCCGCCGATCAGCGTGTCATCCCCGGCGCCACCGTCGAGCGTATCGTTGCTGCCGCCACCGTCGAGGCTGTCGTTGCCACCGCCGCCGATCAGGCTGTCATCGCCAAGCCCGCCGGCCAGCGTATCGTCGCCCGCATCGCCCGACAGCGTGTCGCTTCCGGCTTCGCCCGACAGGCTGTCATTGCCCGCCCCGCCGCCGACGCTGTCGTTGCCCGTGCCGGCATTGACCGTGTCATTGCCCAGACCGGCGCTGACCGTATCGTTGCCCGCACCCGCTGCGATCACATCGTCGTTGCCATCGGCCCCGTCGATCTGGTCGCCCTGCGCGTCGGTAAAGCCGACCGGCATCGCATCGTCGCCCGCCGTCCCGTCCACCACACCATCGGCCGAACGCAGAACCTGTTCGATCTGGCTGAAGGTAATCGTGACCGGCAGGCCAGCGCCGTTCAGATAGGTCGCCGTGCCGCTTTCCGAGGTGGTCCCGTTCCAGCTCGGATCGGTCTGGTCGTAGACCACCGACACATCGGTCAGCCCGCGCAGGTCGAGCACGTCGCCGATGCGGCCTGCGGGGTTGTTGGTTGCGTCGAGGATCGCTTCCTCGTCCGCCTCGCCGCCGACCAAGGTGATGCCCGCGGTCCCCGACTGCGCCGGATCGAAGCGGAACTCGTCGTCCCCCGCACCGCCCTGCGCGCTGTCGCCAGCCCCCAGCACGAAGTCGTCGTCATTCGCGCCGCCGTCGAGCACGTCATTGCCCGCACCGCCCGTCAGCGTGTCAGACCCCGCCCCGCCCGCCAGCGTGTCGTTGCCGTCACCACCCAGAAGCGCGTCGTTGCCGTCGCCGCCCGACAGGCTGTCGTCATTCGCACCGCCGTCCAGCACGTCGTTGCCCGCGCCACCCGCCAGCGTGTCGTTGCCCTCGTTGCCGGCAAGCGAGTCGTCGCCCGCACCGCCGCCAAGGCTGTCGTTGCCAAGGCCACCGGCAAGCGTGTCGTTGCCCTCGTCGCCCGCCAGCGTGTCATCGCCCGCGCCGCCCGTCAGGCTGTCGTTGCCCAGGCCGCCGGCGACAGAATCGTCGCCCGCCCCGCCATCGACCGTGTCGTTGCCGTCGCCGGCCAGAACCGTGTCGTTGCCCAGACCGCCTGCGACAGAGTCGTTGCCCGTGCCCGCATCGATACTGTCGTTGCCCGCCCCGCCGTCGAGCGTGTCGTCGCCCGCGCCACCGGCGACGGAATCGTCCCCTGCGCCTGCCGCGACCACGTCGTTGCCGTCGCCGGCCGCGACCGTATCATTGCCCGCGCCGCCGGTGACAGAGTCATTGCCAGCCCCGGTGTCGACCGCGATCGGACCCGTGGCCGCCCCGCCGTTCACCGTATCGGCACCCGTGCCGGTCAGCACGCGCTCGATCTCGGCAAAGCCGATGTCCACACCCGCGTCGCCGTCGAGCCCGTTGACCGTGCCCGTCTCGGGGTTCGCCCCATAGATCACCGTCTGCGGCGCCGTCAGCGCCGACAGGTCCAGCACGTCGCCCGCATTGCCGTTCTCGGCCCCTTCCGGCGATCCCGACAACCCGTCGAGCCCGCCGTCCACCGATGCGTTCACATCCGCGCCGGTGTCGGTAGGATCGAGCGTGAAGACATCGTCCCCCGCCCCGCCCGCAGCCGTATCCGCCCCGCCAACCGACAGGTCGTCATCGCCCGCGCCGCCATCGAGGCTGTCCGCCCCCGGCCCGCCCGAGAGCGTATCCGCCCCCGCGCCGCCAAGCACCGTGTCGTTGCCAAGCCCGCCGGCCAGCAGGTCGTTGTCCGCGCCGCCGTCGAGCCGGTCGTTGCCGTCGCCGCCCGCAAGGCTGTCGTTGCCCGCCCCGCCGGTCAGGCTGTCGTCGCCAGCACCGCCATCGAGGCTGTCGTTGCCAAGGCCACCAAGAGCCGTATCGTCGCCGACCCCGCCCTGAACCGTATCCTCGCCATCGCCGCCGTCGAGGCTGTCGTTGCCGACATTGCCTGCAAGGCTGTCGTTGCCCGCCCCGCCGAGGACGGTGTCGTTGCCAAGCCCGGCATCGACCGTGTCATTGCCTTGCCCTGCGTCGATCA
The DNA here is from genome assembly GCF_003060865.1 of Gemmobacter aquarius. Classification (NCBI taxonomy): domain Bacteria; kingdom Pseudomonadati; phylum Pseudomonadota; class Alphaproteobacteria; order Rhodobacterales; family Paracoccaceae; genus Paragemmobacter; species Paragemmobacter aquarius. The sequence continues at coordinate 96,975 of NZ_CP028918.1, read as the reverse complement.
CGTCGTTGGGACCGTCGGCCCCGTCGATCTGGTCGCCCTGCGTATCGGCATAGGGCGCGCCGCCCGCACCGGAGGTCGGCGTCATCAGATCGCCGCCCGCCGTGCCGTCGACCGTGCCGTTGCTGTCGACCAGCACGCGCTCGATCTCGGAGAACTGCACCGTCACCGTGCCGCCCGCCGCATTCTGGTAGCTCGCCGTGCCCGCCTCGGGGCCGGTGAAGCTGACCACGACATTGGCCAACCCGCGCAGGTCGAGCACATCGCCCGAACCGCCATTGGTCGGGTCGCTCAGGTCCTCGCCCGCCTCGCCGCCCACGACCGTGACCGTGCCGGTCCCCGCCAGCGCAGGGTCGAAGCGGAACTCGTCGTCGCCGTCGCCGCCCTGCGCGCTGTCGCCAGCCCCCAGCACGAAGTCGTCGTCGCCAAGCCCGCCGCCGAGCACATCATTGCCCTCGCCGCCAGACAGAAGGTCGGCCCCGTCGCCGCCCGACAGGCTGTCGTTGCCGTCCCCGCCGGCCAAGGTGTCGTTGCCAGCCCCGGCGTCGAGGCTGTCGTCGCCCAGCCCGCCGACGAGGCTGTCGTTGCCGGCACCCGCCACCAGCGCATCGTTGCCGATCCCGCCGTCGAGCGTGTCGTTGCCAAGCCCGCCGTCCAGCGCATCGTTGCCCGCGCCACCCGACAGGCTGTCTTCGCCGTCGTTGCCCGCCAGCGTGTCGTCGCCCGCGCCGCCAAGCGCCACGTCGTCGCCCAGACCGCCGGTCAGGCTGTCGGCATCCGCGCCACCGTCCAGCGTGTCGTTGCCAAGCCCGCCGATTAGCGTGTCGTTGCCTTCGTTGCCCGAGAGGCTGTCATCGTCCGCACCGCCGTCGAGGCTGTCGTTACCAAGGCCACCGGCCAGCGTGTCGCGACCATCGCCACCCGCCAGCACATCGTTGCCATCGCCGCCCGACAGGCTGTCGGCGCCCGCGCCACCGGCAAGCGTATCGTCGCCGACCCCGCCCGCAACCGTGTCGTCGCCCGCGCCGCCAGACAGGCTGTCGTTGCCCGCATCGCCCGACAGGCTGTCGTTGCCGTCGCCCGCATCGACCGTGTCATTGCCAAGCCCGGCATTGATCGTGTCATTGCCGGCACCCGCCGAGACCGCATCGTCCAGCCCGTCCGTGCCGTCGATCTGGTCGCCCTGCGGATCGGTATAGCCGGGGTTCATCAGGTCCGGACCGCCCGTGCCCTCGACCACGCCATTGGCCGCCGTCAGCACCTGTTCGATCTCGCTGAAGCTGATCGTGACCAGCTGGCCCGCCGTGTTGCGATAGCTCGCCGTGCCCTGCTCCGAGGTGCCCGTGATCGGGTCGGGGTTGGTATAGACCACCGACACATCGGTCAGACCGCGCAGGTCGAGCACGTCGCCGATCCGCCCTGCAGGGTTGTTGGTCGCATCGAGAAGAGCCTCTTCGCCCGCCTCGCCGCCCACCACGGTGATCGGGCTGCTGCCCGCAAGCGAGGGATCGACCGAGAACTCGTCGTCCCCGTCGCCGCCCTGCGCAAGATCGCCCGCGCCCATCACAAAGTCGTCGTCGCCCGCGCCACCGGCCAGCACGTCGTTGCCAAGCCCGCCTGCCAGCGTGTCCGATCCGGCACCGCCCGAGAGCGTGTCCTCGCCCGCGCCGCCCGACAGGCTGTCGTTGCCGTCGCCGCCGTTCAGGCTGTCGTCGCCAAGCCCGCCGTCGAGCGTGTCGTTGCCCGGATCGCCCGCCAGCGTGTCGTTGCCGTCACCACCCAGAAGCGCGTCGTTGCCGTCGCCGCCCGAAAGGCTGTCGTCATTCGCACCGCCGTCCAGCACGTCGTTGCCCGCGCCGCCCGCCAGCGTGTCGTTGCCCTCGTTGCCGGCAAGCGAGTCGTCGCCCGCGCCGCCGCCAAGGCTGTCGTTGCCAAGGCCACCGGCAAGCGTGTCGTTGCCCTCGTCGCCCGCCAGCGTGTCATCGCCCGCGCCGCCCGTCAGGCTGTCGTTGCCCAGGCCGCCGGCGACAGAATCGTCGCCCGCCCCGCCATCGACCGTGTCGTTGCCGTCGCCGGCCAGAACCGTGTCGTTGCCAAGCCCGCCTGCGACAGAGTCGTTGCCCGTTCCCGCATCGATACTGTCGTTGCCCGCCCCGCCGTCGAGCGTGTCGTCGCCCGCGCCACCGGCGACAGAATCGTCCCCTGCGCCTGCCGCGACCACGTCGTTGCCGTCGCCGGCCGCGACCGTATCATTGCCCGCGCCGCCGGTGACAGAGTCATTGCCAGCCCCGGTGTCGACCGAGATCGGACCCGTGGCCGCCCCGCCGTTCACCGTATCGGCACCCGTGCCGGTCAGCACGCGCTCGATCTCGGCAAAGCCGATGTCCACACCCGCGTCGCCGTCGAGCCCGTTGACCGTGCCCGTCTCGGGGTTCGCCCCATAGATCACCGTCTGCGGCGCCGTCAGCGCCGACAGGTCCAGCACGTCGCCCGCATTGCCGTTCTCGGCCCCTTCCGGCGATCCCGACAACCCGTCGAGCCCGCCATCCACGCTCGCGTTCACATCCGCGCCGGTGTCGGTAGGATCGAGCGTGAAGACATCGTCCCCCGCCCCGCCCGCAGCCGTATCCGCCCCGCCAACCGACAGGTCGTCATCGCCCGCGCCGCCATCGAGGCTGTCCGCCCCCGGCCCGCCCGAGAGCGTATCCGCCCCCGCGCCGCCAAGCACCGTGTCATTGCCAAGCCCGCCTGCAAGCAGGTCGTTGCCCGCATCGCCTGCCAGCGTGTCATTGCCATCGCCGCCCGCAAGGCTGTCGTTGCCGTCGCCGCCCGCAAGGCTGTCGTTGCCGACATTGCCCGCAACGCTGTCATTGCCGGTGCCGGCCGTGACCGTGTCGTCACCCAGACCGGCATCGACCGTGTCATCGCCCGCGCCTGCCGCGATCACGTCGTTCAACCCGTCCGCGCCGTCGATCCGGTCGCCCTGCGCATCGGTGTAGCCGGGGTTCATCAGATCGCCCGCCGCCGTGCCGTCGACCGTGCCGTCGCCGTCGCGCAGGACCTGTTCGATCTCGCTGAAGGTGATGGTCACAGGCTGGCCCGTGCCGTTCAGATAGGTCGCCGTGCCCGCTTCCGGACCCGTGAAGGTCAGCGCCACCGGGCCAAGCCCGCGCAGGTCGAGCACGTCGCCGATGCGGCCTGCGGGGTTGTTGGTTGCGTCGAGGATCGCTTCCTCGTCCGCCTCGCCGCCGACCAAGGTGATGCCCGCGGTCCCCGACTGCGCCGGATCGAAGCGGAACTCGTCGTCCCCCGCACCGCCCTGCGCGCTGTCGCCAGCCCCCAGCACAAAGTCGTCATCATTCGCGCCGCCGTCGAGCACGTCATTGCCCGCACCGCCCGTCAGCGTGTCAGACCCCGCCCCGCCCGCCAGCGTGTCGTTGCCGTCACCACCCAGAAGCGCGTCGTTGCCGTCGCCGCCCGACAGGCTGTCGTCATTCGCACCGCCGTCCAGCACGTCGTTGCCCGCGCCACCCGCCAGCGTGTCGTTGCCCTCGTTGCCGGCAAGCGAGTCGTCGCCCGCACCGCCGCCAAGGCTGTCGTTGCCAAGGCCACCGGCAAGCGTGTCGTTGCCCTCGTCGCCCGCCAGCGTGTCATCGCCCGCGCCGCCCGTCAGGCTGTCGTTGCCCAGGCCGCCGGCGACAGAATCGTCGCCCGCCCCGCCATCGACCGTGTCGTTGCCGTCGCCGGCCAGAACCGTGTCGTTGCCCAGACCGCCTGCGACAGAGTCGTTGCCCGTGCCCGCATCGATACTGTCGTTGCCCGCCCCGCCGTCGAGCGTGTCGTCGCCCGCGCCACCGGCGACGGAATCGTCCCCTGCGCCTGCCGCGACCACGTCGTTGCCGTCGCCGGCCGCGACCGTATCATTGCCCGCGCCGCCGGTGACAGAGTCATTGCCAGCCCCGGTGTCGACCGCGATCGGACCCGTGGCCGCCCCGCCGTTCACCGTATCGGCACCCGTGCCGGTCAGCACGCGCTCGATCTCGGCAAAGCCGATGTCCACACCCGCGTCGCCGTCGAGCCCGTTGACCGTGCCCGTCTCGGGGTTCGCCCCATAGATCACCGTCTGCGGCGCCGTCAGCGCCGACAGGTCCAGCACGTCGCCCGCATTGCCGTTCTCGGCCCCTTCCGGCGATCCCGACAACCCGTCGAGCCCGCCGTCCACCGATGCGTTCACATCCGCGCCGGTGTCGGTAGGATCGAGCGTGAAGACATCGTCCCCCGCCCCGCCCGCAGCCGTATCCGCCCCGCCAACCGACAGGTCGTCATCGCCCGCGCCGCCATCGAGGCTGTCCGCCCCCGGCCCGCCCGAGAGCGTATCCGCCCCCGCGCCGCCAAGCACCGTGTCGTTGCCAAGCCCGCCGGCCAGCAGGTCGTTGTCCGCGCCGCCGTCGAGCCGGTCGTTGCCGTCGCCGCCCGCAAGGCTGTCGTTGCCCGCCCCGCCGGTCAGGCTGTCGTCGCCAGCACCGCCATCGAGGCTGTCGTTGCCAAGGCCACCAAGAGCCGTATCGTCGCCGACCCCGCCCTGAACCGTATCCTCGCCATCGCCGCCGTCGAGGCTGTCGTTGCCGACATTGCCTGCAAGGCTGTCGTTGCCCGCCCCGCCGAGGACGGTGTCGTTGCCAAGCCCGGCATCGACCGTGTCATTGCCTTGCCCTGCGTCGATCACGTCGTTGGGACCGTCGGCCCCGTCGATCTGGTCGCCCTGCGTATCGGCATAGGGCGCGCCGCCCGCACCGGAGGTCGGCGTCATCAGATCGCCGCCCGCCGTGCCGTCGACCGTGCCGTTGCTGTCGACCAGCACGCGCTCGATCTCGGAGAACTGCACCGTCACCGTGCCGCCCGCCGCATTCTGGTAGCTCGCCGTGCCCGCCTCGGGGCCGGTGAAGCTGACCACGACATTGGCCAACCCGCGCAGGTCGAGCACATCGCCCGAACCGCCATTGGTCGGGTCGCTCAGGTCCTCGCCCGCCTCGCCGCCCACGACCGTGACCGTGCCGGTCCCCGCCAGCGCAGGGTCGAAGCGGAACTCGTCGTCGCCGTCGCCGCCCTGCGCGCTGTCGCCAGCCCCCAGCACGAAGTCGTCGTCGCCAAGCCCGCCGCCGAGCACATCATTGCCCTCGCCGCCAGACAGAAGGTCGGCCCCGTCGCCGCCCGACAGGCTGTCGTTGCCGTCCCCGCCGGCCAAGGTGTCGTTGCCAGCCCCGGCGTCGAGGCTGTCGTCGCCCAGCCCGCCGACGAGGCTGTCGTTGCCGGCACCCGCCACCAGCGCATCGTTGCCGATCCCGCCGTCGAGCGTGTCGTTGCCAAGCCCGCCGTCCAGCGCATCGTTGCCCGCGCCACCCGACAGGCTGTCTTCGCCGTCGTTGCCCGCCAGCGTGTCGTCGCCCGCGCCGCCAAGCGCCACGTCGTCGCCCAGACCGCCGGTCAGGCTGTCGGCATCCGCGCCACCGTCCAGCGTGTCGTTGCCGATCCCGCCGATTAGCGTGTCGTTGCCTTCGTTGCCCGAGAGGCTGTCGTCGTCCGCACCGCCGTCGAGGCTGTCGTTGCCAAGGCCACCGGCCAGCGTGTCGCGACCATCGCCACCCGCCAGCACATCGTTGCCGTCGCCGCCCGACAGGCTGTCGGCGCCCGCGCCACCGGCAAGCGTATCGTCGCCGACCCCGCCCGCAACCGTGTCGTCGCCCGCGCCGCCAGACAGGCTGTCGTTGCCCGCATCGCCCGACAGGCTGTCGTTGCCGTCGCCCGCATCGACCGTGTCATTGCCAAGCCCGGCATTGATCGTGTCATTGCCGGCACCCGCCGAGACCGCATCGTCCAGCCCGTCCGTGCCGTCGATCTGGTCGCCCTGCGGATCGGTATAGCCGGGGTTCATCAGGTCCGGACCGCCCGTGCCCTCGACCACGCCATTGGCCGCCGTCAGCACCTGTTCGATCTCGCTGAAGCTGATCGTGACCAGCTGGCCCGCCGTGTTGCGATAGCTCGCCGTGCCCTGCTCCGAGGTGCCCGTGATCGGGTCGGGGTTGGTATAGACCACCGACACATCGGTCAGACCGCGCAGGTCGAGCACGTCGCCGATCCGCCCTGCAGGGTTGTTGGTCGCATCGAGAAGAGCCTCTTCGCCCGCCTCGCCGCCCACCACGGTGATCGGGCTGCTGCCCGCAAGCGAGGGATCGACCGAGAACTCGTCGTCCCCGTCGCCGCCCTGCGCAAGATCGCCCGCGCCCATCACAAAGTCGTCGTCGCCCGCGCCACCGGCCAGCACGTCGTTGCCAAGCCCGCCTGCCAGCGTGTCCGATCCGGCACCGCCCGAGAGCGTGTCCTCGCCCGCGCCGCCCGACAGGCTGTCGTTGCCGTCGCCGCCGTTCAGGCTGTCGTCGCCAAGCCCGCCGTCGAGCGTGTCGTTGCCCGGATCGCCCGCCAGCGTGTCGTTGCCGTCACCACCCAGAAGCGCGTCGTTGCCGTCGCCGCCCGAAAGGCTGTCGTCATTCGCACCGCCGTCCAGCACGTCGTTGCCCGCGCCGCCCGCCAGCGTGTCGTTGCCCTCGTTGCCGGCAAGCGAGTCGTCGCCCGCGCCGCCGCCAAGGCTGTCGTTGCCAAGGCCACCGGCAAGCGTGTCGTTGCCCTCGTCGCCCGCCAGCGTGTCATCGCCCGCGCCGCCCGTCAGGCTGTCGTTGCCCAGGCCGCCGGCGACAGAATCGTCGCCCGCCCCGCCATCGACCGTGTCGTTGCCGTCGCCGGCCAGAACCGTGTCGTTGCCAAGCCCGCCTGCGACAGAGTCGTTGCCCGTTCCCGCATCGATACTGTCGTTGCCCGCCCCGCCGTCGAGCGTGTCGTCGCCCGCGCCACCGGCGACGGAATCGTCCCCTGCGCCTGCCGCGACCACGTCGTTGCCGTCGCCGGCCGCGACCGTATCATTGCCCGCGCCGCCGGTGACAGAGTCATTGCCAGCCCCGGTGTCGACCGCGATCGGACCCGTGGCCGCCCCGCCGTTCACCGTATCGGCACCCGTGCCGGTCAGCACGCGCTCGATCTCGGCAAAGCCGATGTCCACCCCCGCGTCGCCGTCGAGCCCGTTGACCGTGCCCGTCTCGGGGTTCGCCCCATAGATCACCGTCTGCGGCGCCGTCAGCGCCGACAGGTCCAGCACATCGCCCGCATTGCCGTTCTCGGCCCCTTCCGGCGATCCCGACAACCCGTCGAGCCCGCCATCCACCGATGCGTTCACATCCGCGCCGGTGTCGGTAGGATCGAGCGTGAAGACATCGTCCCCCGCCCCGCCCGCAGCCGTATCCGCCCCGCCAACCGACAGGTCGTCATCGCCCGCGCCGCCATCGAGACTGTCCGCCCCCGGCCCGCCCGAGAGCGTATCCGCCCCCGCGCCGCCAAGCACCGTGTCGTTGCCAAGCCCGCCTGCAAGCAGGTCGTTGCCCGCATCGCCTGCCAGCGTGTCATTGCCATCGCCGCCGTCGAGGCTGTCGTTGCCGTCGCCGCCCGCAAGGCTGTCGTTGCCGACATTGCCCGCAACGCTGTCATTGCCGGTGCCGGCCGTGACCGTGTCGTCACCCAGACCGGCATCGACCGTGTCATCGCCCGCGCCTGCCGCGATCACGTCGTTCAACCCGTCCGCGCCGTCGATCCGGTCGCCCTGCGCATCGGTGTAGCCGGGGTTCATCAGATCGCCCGCCGCCGTGCCGTCGACCGTGCCGTCGCCGTCGCGCAGGACCTGTTCGATCTCGCTGAAGGTGATGGTCACAGGCTGGCCCGTGCCGTTCAGATAGGTCGCCGTGCCCGCTTCCGGACCCGTGAAGGTCAGCGCCACCGGGCCAAGCCCGCGCAGGTCGAGCACGTCGCCGATGCGGCCTGCGGGGTTGTTGGTTGCGTCGAGGATCGCTTCCTCGTCCGCCTCGCCGCCGACCAAGGTGATGCCCGCGGTCCCCGACTGCGCCGGATCGAAGCGGAACTCGTCGTCCCCCGCACCGCCCTGCGCGCTGTCGCCAGCCCCCAGCACAAAGTCGTCATCATTCGCGCCGCCGTCGAGCACGTCATTGCCCGCACCGCCCGTCAGCGTGTCAGACCCCGCCCCGCCCGCCAGCGTGTCGTTGCCGTCACCACCCAGAAGCGCGTCGTTGCCGTCGCCGCCCGACAGGCTGTCGTCATTCGCACCGCCGTCCAGCACGTCGTTGCCCGCGCCACCCGCCAGCGTGTCGTTGCCCTCGTTGCCGGCAAGCGAGTCGTCGCCCGCACCGCCGCCAAGGCTGTCGTTGCCAAGGCCACCGGCAAGCGTGTCGTTGCCCTCGTCGCCCGCCAGCGTGTCATCGCCCGCGCCGCCCGTCAGGCTGTCGTTGCCCAGGCCGCCGGCGACAGAATCGTCGCCCGCCCCGCCATCGACCGTGTCGTTGCCGTCGCCGGCCAGAACCGTGTCGTTGCCCAGACCGCCTGCGACAGAGTCGTTGCCCGTGCCCGCATCGATACTGTCGTTGCCCGCCCCGCCGTCGAGCGTGTCGTCGCCCGCGCCACCGGCGACGGAATCGTCCCCTGCGCCTGCCGCGACCACGTCGTTGCCGTCGCCGGCCGCGACCGTATCATTGCCCGCGCCGCCGGTGACAGAGTCATTGCCAGCCCCGGTGTCGACCGCGATCGGACCCGTGGCCGCCCCGCCGTTCACCGTATCGGCACCCGTGCCGGTCAGCACGCGCTCGATCTCGGCAAAGCCGATGTCCACACCCGCGTCGCCGTCGAGCCCGTTGACCGTGCCCGTCTCGGGGTTCGCCCCATAGATCACCGTCTGCGGCGCCGTCAGCGCCGACAGGTCCAGCACGTCGCCCGCATTGCCGTTCTCGGCCCCTTCCGGCGATCCCGACAACCCGTCGAGCCCGCCGTCCACCGATGCGTTCACATCCGCGCCGGTGTCGGTAGGATCGAGCGTGAAGACATCGTCCCCCGCCCCGCCCGCAGCCGTATCCGCCCCGCCAACCGACAGGTCGTCATCGCCCGCGCCGCCATCGAGGCTGTCCGCCCCCGGCCCGCCCGAGAGCGTATCCGCCCCCGCGCCGCCAAGCACCGTGTCGTTGCCAAGCCCGCCGGCCAGCAGGTCGTTGTCCGCGCCGCCGTCGAGCCGGTCGTTGCCGTCGCCGCCCGCAAGGCTGTCGTTGCCCGCCCCGCCGGTCAGGCTGTCGTCGCCAGCACCGCCATCGAGGCTGTCGTTGCCAAGGCCACCAAGAGCCGTATCGTCGCCGACCCCGCCCTGAACCGTATCCTCGCCATCGCCGCCGTCGAGGCTGTCGTTGCCGACATTGCCTGCAAGGCTGTCGTTGCCCGCCCCGCCGAGGACGGTGTCGTTGCCAAGCCCGGCATCGACCGTGTCATTGCCTTGCCCTGCGTCGATCACGTCGTTGGGACCGTCGGCCCCGTCGATCTGGTCGCCCTGCGTATCGGCATAGGGCGCGCCGCCCGCACCGGAGGTCGGCGTCATCAGATCGCCGCCCGCCGTGCCGTCGACCGTGCCGTTGCTGTCGACCAGCACGCGCTCGATCTCGGAGAACTGCACCGTCACCGTGCCGCCCGCCGCATTCTGGTAGCTCGCCGTGCCCGCCTCGGGGCCGGTGAAGCTGACCACGACATTGGCCAACCCGCGCAGGTCGAGCACATCGCCCGAACCGCCATTGGTCGGGTCGCTCAGGTCCTCGCCCGCCTCGCCGCCCACGACCGTGACCGTGCCGGTCCCCGCCAGCGCAGGGTCGAAGCGGAACTCGTCGTCGCCGTCGCCGCCCTGCGCGCTGTCGCCAGCCCCCAGCACGAAGTCGTCGTCGCCAAGCCCGCCGCCGAGCACATCATTGCCCTCGCCGCCAGACAGAAGGTCGGCCCCGTCGCCGCCCGACAGGCTGTCGTTGCCGTCCCCGCCGGCCAAGGTGTCGTTGCCAGCCCCGGCGTCGAGGCTGTCGTCGCCCAGCCCGCCGACGAGGCTGTCGTTGCCGGCACCCGCCACCAGCGCATCGTTGCCGATCCCGCCGTCGAGCGTGTCGTTGCCAAGCCCGCCGTCCAGCGCATCGTTGCCCGCGCCACCCGACAGGCTGTCTTCGCCGTCGTTGCCCGCCAGCGTGTCGTCGCCCGCGCCGCCAAGCGCCACGTCGTCGCCCAGACCGCCGGTCAGGCTGTCGGCATCCGCGCCACCGTCCAGCGTGTCGTTGCCAAGCCCGCCGATTAGCGTGTCGTTGCCTTCGTTGCCCGAGAGGCTGTCGTCGTCCGCACCGCCGTCGAGGCTGTCGTTGCCAAGGCCACCGGCCAGCGTGTCGCGACCATCGCCACCCGCCAGCACATCGTTGCCGTCGCCGCCCGACAGGCTGTCGGCGCCCGCGCCACCGGCAAGCGTATCGTCGCCGACCCCGCCCGCAACCGTGTCGTCGCCCGCGCCGCCAGACAGGCTGTCGTTGCCCGCATCGCCCGACAGGCTGTCGTTGCCGTCGCCCGCATCGACCGTGTCATTGCCAAGCCCGGCATTGATCGTGTCATTGCCGGCACCCGCCGAGACCGCATCGTCCAGCCCGTCCGTGCCGTCGATCTGGTCGCCCTGCGGATCGGTATAGCCGGGGTTCATCAGGTCCGGACCGCCCGTGCCCTCGACCACGCCATTGGCCGCCGTCAGCACCTGTTCGATCTCGCTGAAGCTGATCGTGACCAGCTGGCCCGCCGTGTTGCGATAGCTCGCCGTGCCCTGCTCCGAGGTGCCCGTGATCGGGTCGGGGTTGGTATAGACCACCGACACATCGGTCAGACCGCGCAGGTCGAGCACGTCGCCGATCCGCCCTGCAGGGTTGTTGGTCGCATCGAGAAGAGCCTCTTCGCCCGCCTCGCCGCCCACCACGGTGATCGGGCTGCTGCCCGCAAGCGAGGGATCGACCGAGAACTCGTCGTCCCCGTCGCCGCCCTGCGCAAGATCGCCCGCGCCCATCACAAAGTCGTCGTCGCCCGCGCCACCGGCCAGCACGTCGTTGCCAAGCCCGCCTGCCAGCGTGTCCGATCCGGCACCGCCCGAGAGCGTGTCCTCGCCCGCGCCGCCCGACAGGCTGTCGTTGCCGTCGCCGCCGTTCAGGCTGTCGTCGCCAAGCCCGCCGTCGAGCGTGTCGTTGCCCGGATCGCCCGCCAGCGTGTCGTTGCCGTCACCACCCAGAAGCGCGTCGTTGCCGTCGCCGCCCGAAAGGCTGTCGTCATTCGCACCGCCGTCCAGCACGTCGTTGCCCGCGCCGCCCGCAGCGTGTCGTTGCCCTCGTTGCCGGCAAGCGAGTCGTCGCCCGCGCCGCCGCCAAGGCTGTCGTTGCCAAGGCCACCGGCAAGCGTGTCGTTGCCCTCGTCGCCCGCCAGCGTGTCATCGCCCGCGCCGCCCGTCAGGCTGTCGTTGCCCAGGCCGCCGGCGACAGAATCGTCGCCCGCCCCGCCATCGACCGTGTCGTTGCCGTCGCCGGCCAGAACCGTGTCGTTGCCCAGACCGCCTGCGACAGAGTCGTTGCCCGTTCCCGCATCGATACTGTCGTTGCCCGCCCCGCCGTCGAGCGTGTCGTCGCCCGCGCCACCGGCGACAGAATCGTCCCCTGCGCCTGCCGCGACCACGTCGTTGCCGTCGCCGGCCGCGACCGTATCATTGCCCGCGCCGCCGGTGACAGAGTCATTGCCAGCCCCGGTGTCGACCGCGATCGGACCCGTGGCCGCCCCGCCGTTCACCGTATCGGCACCCGTGCCGGTCAGCACGCGCTCGATCTCGGCAAAGCCGATGTCCACACCCGCGTCGCCGTCGAGCCCGTTGACCGTGCCCGTCTCGGGGTTCGCCCCATAGATCACCGTCTGCGGCGCCGTCAGCGCCGACAGGTCCAGCACGTCGCCCGCATTGCCGTTCTCGGCCCCTTCCGGCGATCCCGACAACCCGTCGAGCCCGCCATCCACCGATGCGTTCACATCCGCGCCGGTGTCGGTAGGATCGAGCGTGAAGACATCGTCCCCCGCCCCGCCCGCAGCCGTATCCGCCCCGCCAACCGACAGGTCGTCATCGCCCGCGCCGCCATCGAGGCTGTCCGCCCCCGGCCCGCCCGAGAGCGTATCCGCCCCCGCGCCGCCAAGCACCGTGTCGTTGCCAAGCCCGCCGGCCAGCAGGTCGTTGCCCGCATCGCCTGCCAGCGTGTCATTGCCATCGCCGCCCGCAAGGCTGTCGTTGCCGTCGCCGCCCGCAAGGCTGTCGTTGCCGACATTGCCCGCAACGCTGTCATTGCCGGTGCCGCCGTCCACCGTGTCGTCGCCCAGACCGGCATCGACCGTGTCGTTGCCCTGACCCGCATCGATCACGTCGTTGACGCCGTCGCTGCCGTCGATCTGGTCACCCTGCGCATCGGTGTAGCCGGGGTTCATCATATCCCCCGCCGCGGTGCCGTCGACGGTGCCGGAGGCGGTGAGGACGAAGTTTTCGATGTCGTTGAAGTTGACGATCAGGTTGGGCTGCCCCGGTTTTGCCAGGAAGAACGACCCGTTGAAGCCGGGTTCGCCTGCGACTGCATCGCCCGCCTGTCCGTCCGTCGCAAGAGACGACGAGGTGATGACCCAGCCGTCGGAGATGAGCGCCGAAAGGTCGAGCGTGTCGTTGTCGAGTCCGGCGGACTCGCCGTTCACCATCACGGAGATGCCCGGCGTGAGCGGCTGACCGTCGGTTACGATGCGGAACGTGTCTGCATCGGCACCGCCGAAGCTGGTTTCGCCCTGTGCAATTCCGGCAATCGATCCGGTGATGGTATCGTTGCCGGCGCCACCGAAGACGTCGTCGACGCCTGCACCGCTGTCGATGACATCGTTGCCCGCACCGCCGTAGATGAAGTCGCTGCTGTCTGCCCCGCCAAAGAGCGTGTCATCGCCCGTGCCACCGTCGATGGTGTCGGCGCCAGCGCCGCCAGAGATGTTGTCATTTCCGGCATTTCCGGCGATGACGTCACTGCCGTTGCCGCCGTCGACCGTATCGTTGCCGAGGCCGGCGTCGACGGTGTCGTTGCCTGCACCGGCCAGAATGCTGTCGTTCAGCCCGTCGCTGCCGTCGATCTGATCGCCCTGCGCGTCGACGTAAGGCAGACCTCCGGCTCCGCTTGTCGGAGTCATCAAGTCGCTGCCGGCTGTGCCGTTGACCACGCCGTCGCCGTCGGTCAGGATGCGCTCGATTTCCGAGAATTGAATCGTTACCGTCCCGCCCGCGGCGTTCTGATAGATGGCGGTGCCGGATTCGGCTGTGGTGAAGGCCACCGACGCCCCGGTCAGGCCACGCAGGTCCAGCACGTCGCCGATGCGACCTGCGGGGTTGTTGGTCGGATCAAGCACCGACTCCTCGCCCGTTTCGCCACCAACGACCGTGATCGCGGCGGTTCCCGTCAGGGTCCGGTCAAAAGTGAATTCGTCGTCCCCGTCGCCCCCGTTCGCGCTATCGCCAGCGCCGAGGATCAGGTCGTCGTCGTTCCGCCCGCCGGTCAGGATGTCATTGCCTTCGCCGCCCGCAAGCCTGTCGGCGCCGTCGCCACCGTCTAGGATGTCATTGCCGAGGCCACCGACGAGCGTGTCATTGCCCGCCCCGCCGGCGAGGCTGTCGTTGCCCGCCCCGCCATCGACGGATTCCGCACCGGCGCCACCAATGAGTGTATCGTTGCCCGCGCCCAGAGCGATGCGCTCGATTTCGATAAAGCCCAGACGGTCACCCGTTCCGGTCTCGACCGCGGTTCCGGCCTCGGCGCCCGTCATGGTCACGTTAAGGCTTGTCGAAATGCCGGTCAGGTCCAGCAGGTCACCGATGGTCTCGTTGGTCTCGCCGCCGACGACCATTTCGTCCCGCATGACCGAGGCAAGGCCGCCACCGGTCAGGACGCTTACGTCGATCGGACCCGAGGAGAAGACCCCCGTGCTGGACCCGTCGTTTGTGCCGACCCAGCCGACCGTGAACGTACCCGCCGCAGGGTTGAAGACGATGTCGACGCTATCCCAGTCGAAATGGTCGGTTCCCGAAAGCGCCGCACCGGACCCTGCCGTTGCGAGCACGATTTCGCCGGTAATCGCCTGTCCGTCCGATCCGAAGATCCGGTAGTTGAGCCCGGTTGCGCCACCGGAGATCTGGTCGCCATCGGCAAATACGGCAACGAAGTAGCCGCTGCTGCCCAAGGCCTGGATCACCGGCGGGCCACCCCACGGATGGTCAGGGTTCTGCGCGATCTGCACGTCGGATACGATCGTCGCACCGGTCGTTGTGTCGACGATGCTGAAGAAGGCATCGTTGGTGCCACCGGTCACGTAGGTTTCGACATAGCCGACCACGACACGGCCCGCGCCGATTTCGGTGATGGTCAAGTTTGGGTTGTCGAACCCATCGCTGCCGTCCATCGCCGAATTGCCGATGCGGAAGTCGCCGGTCGCGGGCGTGCCGTTGGCGTTGAAGATACGCCCTTCGATCGTCATCGAAGCGGTGTCGTCCGACAGGCCATCATTGGCCCAGACCGCCATCCAGCGCCCGTCCGACAGCGCGGTGATCACCGGCGGAGTTTCCCACGGCGTATGGGTGACCTCGGTATTGCCGCCCTCGATCTCGGCGGTCGAGAAGATGGTTGCGCCGGTCGGCGACAGCACCGTGTAAACCGGCGTGTCGTCCCCGACCTCGGCATTGTTCCGCAGCCAGCCCACGACGACATTGCCGCCAGTCAGCTGCGTGACCGTCAGGTTCGGCACGTCGTAGCCGTCGCTGCCATCCACCGCCACGTTGCCGACCGTAAAGTCGGGCGACGTGAACTGGCCGGTCGTGGGGTTATAGATGCGCCCCTGCAATTTCATCGAGACGTTGTCGTCGATGGTCCCGTTGTCCGACCAGACGAACAGGATGTTGCCATCGGCCAGCACGGTCGTGACCGGCGGGCTTTCGAATACCGAGCTTACCGTCGTATTGTCCGACTGGATTTCGGTCGTCGGCGTCGTGATCTGCAAACCGTTCGCCGTGGGCGTCAGGATCGCAAAGACCGGACGATCGTCGCCCGCTTCCGACGTGTTGATCACATAGCTGACCACCACCTTGCCATCAGGCAGCAGGTCGATGTCGAGGCTGTTCCAATCGTAGCCGCCGAAACCATCGACCGCGGACAGTGCGGACAGGTCGATCTGGTTGGACGACGGCGTGCCGTCAGCATTGAATATCCGGCCCTGAAGTTCCGTCGTCGTGCTATCTTCATGGGTCGCATCGTCCGTCCAGACGTAGAGCGTGCGTCCGTCGGACAGGGTCAGCATCCTTGGCGGCGACTGGAAGCCCACCGTGTCGGTGTTGATCTGCCGCGGCGTGATACTGCCTGTCGTGAGCATGGAGTCGACGGACCGGAAGTCGCTGCGGTCGTCGATGTCGGTAAAGACGAAGCGGTCGTCCCCGCCTTGACCAAGCAGGGTGTCGGCACCGGCGCCCCCGTCGATCACGTCGTTGCCACTGCCCGCGCTTATGCTGTCGGCGCCATCTCCACCCCTGAGACTGTCAATGCCCGATCCACCGATAAGGGTGTCGTTGCCCGCACCGCTGTCGATGTTGACGCCAGCCGTGGTGACCGAAGCGTTGACGACATCGTTTCCCGCACCCAGTGAAAGGTTCTCGATCTCCGAGAAGGTATCGACAGTGGTCTGCGATCCCGAAACCACAATCGGGCCGTCGATTCCATCGCCAAGCCGCACATCGTTGGAATAGGGGTCTAGGTTCGAGGTCGCGATGGAATTCGACCACGGCATATACCACGGCGAGAATGAATCGGGATCCGAGACCAGCGTCAGCACGGCCCCCGCAGCCGGGGGTGCGACCCACTGCCCGTTGGTCGGGTTCCAGCCCGCCGTTATCACCGACCCCTCGTAGAGCGTGCCGCCCGTGCCGATGTCGATCTTGCCGACGAAATACTGGATACCGGCCGCATCGCGCAGGACAAAGCCATAGTCGAGTTCGACGGGCGCGCCGACGCCGAAGTCAACGCCGTTGACCGTGACCGGAGCGGTCAGATCGGCGATGCTGGCATCCTTGATCATGGCCTCGTCAACACTGAGCGTCACACCCGAATAGCCGTTCAGGGTGATCGTCGCCCCCGCAGCGGCAGCGCCGGTGTTCGTGTCAGACCGCAGCATCTGGCTGGGGTCAGTCCATGCCGCGCGGTCGAGCATGAAGAACTGCATCTTCGTCCCTGCGGGCGCGCCGGGCATGACCATCGTTCCGGTGACGGCGGCGTCAGTCTGGGCAATCGTGCCAGCCTCGTTGCCGGTATAGGTCACGCTCACGTTGCGGCCGACGGGGGTGTTGTCGAGCGTGTCGCCAATCGTCTCGGACGTTTCGCCGCCGATGAACGTATCGTTGCCGCCAGCCGCGGTGTTGATCAGGCGGTCGTCGCCCGCACCACCGTAAACGATGTCGCTGCCGGCACCCGCCGTGATCGAGTCATTCCCGCCATTGCCGTAGATCGTGTCGCTCAGCCCGTCGGCGCCGTCGATCTGGTCGCCCTGCGCGTCGATGTAGCCGGGGCTCATCACCTCGGCAGCTTCGGTTCCGTCGACGATAACGGGAAGCGATGTGCCTGTGGACGAAATCGGTCCGGCAGAGACGACGCCCGTGCCGCTGCCATCGTTTACGCCAACCCAGCTGACCGTGAACGAATCGTTCGTATCGTTGTAGACGACGGCGACGTTGTTCCAGTCGAAGCCGTCGTTCCCCGATACCGACATCACACTAGACCCGCCGATCAGCGGAATTTCCCCCGTGACCGGGTTGCCGCTGCTGTCGAAGATCCGGTAATTCAGACCATAGCTGCCACCAAGGCCATCGCCCTGGGCATAGACCGCTACGAAATTGCCGCTGTTGCCCAGAACCTCGATGACCGGCGGGCCGGCAAACGGATGGCTCGGGTTCACCTGCATAAAGCTTTGCCTGACGATCGTCCCGTTGGACGGGTCGATGATCGAGAACGCCGGATAATCCGTCCCAGCATTGTCAAAGTTGTCGACATAGCCCACGACGACGCGACCGTTCGGCAAAAGCGACGCGGTCACGTTGTTCACGTCAAAGTTCGAGCCGTCCACGGCAACGCTGGAAATGCTGAAGTCGCCGGTCGCCGGCGTGCCGTTGGCGTTGAAGATCCGCCCTTCGATGGTCATTGTATTGGTGTCGTCGGACAAGCCGTCGTTGACCCAGACCGCCATAAACCGGCCATCCGCCAAAGCGGTGATGACGGCGGGGCTTTGGAACGGGGAGACCTGCGACTCGGGGGTTGCTTCGATCACCGTCGTCGTCTGGATGACCGAGCCATCCTGCCCCAGAATGGTAAACACCGGGGTGTCATCGCCGGTTTCGGCAAAGTTGCGAAGCCACGAGACGACGACGTTGCCGCCGGTCAGTTGTTTGACCGTCATATTGTCGACGTCGTACCCATCCGAACCGTCGACCGCGACGTTTCCGACCCCGAATTCGTTGCCTAGCCAGCTTTGGCTTGTCGGATTGTAGATGCGGCCGGCCAGCGACATCGTCGTCGAGTCGTCATCGCCGCCGTTCTTTGCCCAAACGAAGAAGACGTTACCGTTGTCCAAAACGGTCGTGACCGGCGGTGATTCGAACCAGGTCGTGTCGCTTGTCTGGATCGGCGATGCCGCGACCACAGTCGACAAGCCTGTGGCTGTCGGCTGGAAAATCGAAAAGATCGGTTCGTCATCGCCAGCTTCCGCCGAGTTGCGCACGTAGCTTACGATGACCTTGCCGTCTTTGAGCAGATCGATGTCGAGGTTGTCCCAGTCGTAGCCGTCGAACCCGTCGATGGCCGGCAGACCGGGCAAGGCAAACTGGTCGGTCGCTACAGTGCCGTTCGGAAATACGATCCGGCCCTGCAACGTCATGGTCGTCGTGTTGTCGCTGTCCGCGTTGTTCGCCCAGACATACAGGACGCGCCCGTCTGACAATTCCAGCATCTTGGCCGGCGACTGATGTCCCGAAATACCGGTATTCAGAAAAGACGGGGTCGGGCTGTAATTCGAAACGACGGTATCCGAGGCCATGGTCACACTTTCACTAACGCAAACACCAAAACGAACGGTCGCACCAAGCTACTGCGGGCCCCCCTCCACTCGCGTAAACGACCGCATGTGAAGACGCATTAGCCGGATAGCGCACTCCATCCGAGTTCATAGGATTACCACCCAAAAGGATGTTTCGAAGGCATCCGGTCGCCAAGGGCACGACGGTGCACCGAAATGTCATCAAAGACGCTTGCTGCCACTTTTTGGCGGCGAACGTCGCTTCCCGACACCACTTCTTTGCCAAATGGCGCGATCATTGTTTCCAGCCAGCGTGAATGGCTTGCCGTTTATCTTCCCGACAACATTTTGTTCATGGAGTCCTAAGATTCTGGCGCGTATCGTCGTTCGCAAACGTAGCGATTTCTGCAATGTGGCAGGATAGTGGCAACAGCGGTTCAGGTTGCAGTTGAATCGTTGTTTGCGACACCGCATCCAGATGGTGCGAATTAAGTGTTTTAAGGGGTTTTCGCTGTGCAATATCGGGCTGGAAACAATTTTCGCGGCGTCCGCGTCAGATCGACAGAGGGAACGACCTTCTGGGTAACCGCCGATTCGCTTGCCGATTATGTGCTGCATCCGGTGTTCCTGCGCTTCTTCGCAGTGGTGATCTTCATCTTCGCATTGCTGGACCACCGCCCCGATTTCAATGCCTTCGACGGCTGGGGAATGGCCCTGTTGTGGTCGGCCGTCGCGGCGACGGCGCTGTTGTGGATCGCCCTTTGCTCGCCGGTCATCGCGGCCATGCTGAAGCGGCGGCTGATCGTCCAAGTCTATACACCGGTCATTCTGATTCCGATGGCGGTCTTTGCGGAAATCGTGATTCAACTTGTAACCACCTATGCGGGCGGGGCGGCTTGGCAGGCGCCGTCCGACATGCTGCAATACGTGGCGCGCGACGTGATCGTTGTCCTTCTCGTCGACCTGTTGCACGCCAACTATGTCGTGCATGCCCATCCGCTGGCCCAGACCGGCAAGCCAGACACGCTATCCCCTGTGCCCACGCCGCTGCCCGACCCGCCGCGCCCCGCCGCGCGCCTGCCCGAGCCGGAAGCCACGCCACCGGCCGAACCGGTTCAAGACATGCGCGCAACCGATACCGTGCCCGAGATCGTGATGGTGCGTATCGGTCCGGCCGTAATGCCGCTTGCCAGCAT
Organism: Gemmobacter aquarius; assembly: GCF_003060865.1. Taxonomy (NCBI): domain Bacteria; kingdom Pseudomonadati; phylum Pseudomonadota; class Alphaproteobacteria; order Rhodobacterales; family Paracoccaceae; genus Paragemmobacter; species Paragemmobacter aquarius. The sequence continues at coordinate 77,683 of NZ_CP028918.1, read as the reverse complement.
TCTCGTCGTACGCACCGAGGACCATTACCTTGGCGTCACCAGCCGTTCCGGCAAAGCCCTGCATCGCGCCAAAATGGCCGATGTCGCAGAATTGCACAGCGGTCTTTTCGGCATGCAGATCAATCGTTCGGTCTGGATCGCCTATTCCGCGGTGAAAGAGGTAATCGAGGCCGAAAGCCGCCAGATCATCGTGCAGCTTGTTACCGGCGACGAAGAGCGCGTTTCCAAGCCGCGCGTCCTGGCCTTTCGCCAAGCCTACGCCAAATATCGGGCAGGCCATGTTGCGGCAGGGTGACGTCGGCCGCTAGGCCTTTAGCAGCCTTTCCCAGAACCCCTCTGCCGCCTGCGACGCGCTTCCCTCCAGACGCATGGCACTGATGTCCAGATCGCAGGCCGGAAGCGCGGACGACAGATCGATCAGCCTGCCCGCTTCGATATGCCCTCGGGCAAGCGACGCAGGCACCCACGCGACCCCGACCCCTGCGGCAGCCATTTCGACGGCGGCAAGCGTCAGCGCGGTTTCCACCTTTGGAACATAGACATGCGCCGGATCGAGATGGGGCAGGATCCGCCGCTCCATAACCGAACCGAAAAACACTTCGGATGGATAGGCGATCGCCGGTATCTCGCGCAGGCCGCCCTGTCCCGCCAAGGCAAGCGGCGCGTTGAAGACCGGCAGAAAGCGATCCGATCCGATGACGATGACTTCGATGAAGTCGTCATTGAAATCGCCCGCCTCGTTGGGCAGGCGAAAGACGATGGCGATGTCGGCCTGACGTGACAGCAGCAGCCCCGTGCACTCGTCAAGATTGGCCGATCGCAGGCGTATATAGACGTCATCGGCCTGTTCCGGCATGTCCCGCAGCAGCTGTGGCAGCCGTACGGTCGTCAGCGAATGCTGGCACGCCACCACCACCTTGTTGCTCGACAGCCGCTCGCCACGCCGCAGGTCCACCACCAGTTGCCGCAGGCCAAGCGTCAACTGCGCGATCTGTTCGCTTTGCGCCAAGGTCGTAGGCCGCATCCTGATGGGCTTGTGGCCCCGGTCGAACAATTCGACGCCGATATACCCTTCGATCTGCTGGACGCGACGCGAAAAGGCCGATTGGGTCAACCGTCTGCGCTCGGCCGCGCCGCTGAACGAGCCGGTTTCGGCAATCGCAAGGATGTCTTCCAGCCATTCCAGACGCATCGGACCCCTGCCTTGGCCAAGTTGCAATCAGTGCATGATATCTGACAAATTTGGAATTGGTCACGGGTTAAAACTTGTGGGACAGTCTAAGCGCACAAGTTAAGCAAGGACTGGCCATGCATCTCGCCCGCTTCCCCCGCGTTCACCTCGCGCATCTGCCGACGCCTCTGGAGCGGCTTGACCGTCTGACTGCAGAACTGGGCGGGCCGGAAATCTGGATCAAGCGCGACGACTGCACGGGCCTTTCGACAGGCGGGAACAAGACCCGCAAACTCGAATTCCTGATGGCCGAGGCGATGGCCCAAGGCGCCGATACGGTCATGACCCAGGGTGCCACGCAATCGAACCACGCCCGCCAGACGGCCGCGTTTGCCGCCAAGCTGGGGCTGGCTTGCCATATCCTGCTAGAGGATCGCACCGGTTCGAATGACGCCAATTACAACGGCAACGGCAACGTCCTGCTTGACCACCTGCATGGTGCTACCACGTCAAAGCGGGCGGGCGGAATGGACATGCAGGCCGAGATGGAGGCCGTGGCGGAACGGCTGCGCGGCGAAGGGCGCAAGGTTTATCTTATCCCCGGTGGCGGGTCGAATGCGACAGGGGCGCTTGGCTATGTGAACTGCGCCTTTGAATTGGTGGGCCAAGCCAACGACCGCAGCCTTTTGATCGACCATATCGTCACTGCGACCGGATCGGCAGGCACCCAAGCCGGCCTGATCACGGGGCTCAAGGCGATCAACGCCGGCATCCCGCTGACCGGTATCGGCGTTCGTGCGCCTAAGGAAAAGCAGGAAGAGAACGTCTTCGCCCTGGCCCGAAAGACCGCCGAAAAGCTGGGTTGCCCCGATGTGGTCAGCCGCGCCGATGTGGTGGCCGACTGCAGCTATGTAGGCCAGGGCTACGGCATTCCGCGCGACGACACGCTTGAAGCGATCCGCATGTTCGCACAACTCGAAGGCATCCTGCTCGATCCGGTCTATTCCGGCAAAGGGGCGGCGGGCCTGATCGACTATTGCCGCAACGGCCGGTTCAAAAAGGGCGAACGGGTCGTTTTCCTGCACACCGGCGGGTCTGCCGCGCTGTTCGGCTATGTGGCATCCTTTGCACAGGACCAGACTTCGCTGGCGGTGGGCTGAACCGATGGTCCGCCCGCGCTTTGACATTGGCTTTACGCAGCAGACGCCAATCCCCGAAAGCGGGAAAGGGGTAGCATGATGCGGCGCGTGGGCATCCTTGGCGGGATGGGGCCGGAGGCGACGATCCTTCTGATGCAAAAGGTGCTTGGCGCGGTTCAGGCGCAGGACGACGCCGACCACATCCCGCTGATCGTCGACCAGAACCCGCAAGTCCCGTCACGCATCCGCCGCCTGATCGAAGGGCATGGTGACGATCCGGGGCCAGTGCTGGCCGATATGGCGCGGCGCTTGGTGGCTGGCGGAGCCGAGGCGCTGGCAATGCCGTGCAACACGGCCCACCACTATGCGCCGGTGGTGCGTGCCGCGACCGAGGTGCCGTTTCTCGACATGGTGCAAGCCTCGGTCGACCATGCCGCGGGTTTGCGGCCCGCAGGCGGCTTGGTCGGTATCCTCGCCTCGCCCGCCGTGCGGATGGTCGGGCTGTTCGATGCGCCCTTCGCGACGCGGGGCCTGAGCGCGGTCTATCCAAGCGACGACGCCGCCCTTCTGGCCGCGATCCGCCTGGTAAAGGCCGGCGGTCCGCAAGCCCAAGCGCGGGATGCCTTGGCGCGAGCCTCGGCCGACCTTTTGGCGCGGGGGGCCGTTGTGCAGATGATCGCCTGCACAGAGTTTTCGCTTATCCCCGATGCCGTTGTCCCCACAGCAGCGGCCTTTGACACGCTTGACTGTCTGGTCGCTGAAATCGTCGCCTTTTCAAAGAGATGCTGAAACGACTTACCAACAGGGGACTTTCCGTCATCGCCATCATCACCTTCGTCTTCGATCTGCTGACGCGCTTCGTGGAACGCCGCCTCGTGCCCTGAAATGGCGCATGTAACCTGAAAGTCCGACGCCAATGATCTATCTGAAGAAAGCTGTCCGCACTGCCGCGACCGACCATCAGGATGTCCATGACACCGTGGCAGCCATGCTAGCCGAAATCGCAAGGGACGGCGACGAGGCCGCGCGCCGTTTTGCCCGCGATCTCGACAAATGGAACGGCGATATCGTCGTTACGCCTCAAGCGCGGGCCGCAGCGGCGGCACAGGTGCCCGAACAGCTTCGGCGCGATATCCAGTTTGCCCATGCCAACGTGCGCCGCTTTGCCGAGGCGCAGCGCGCCACGGTGCAGGATTGCGAGGTTGAAATCCTGCCGGGGCTGATCGCGGGGCAAAAGCAGATTCCGGTTTCGGCGGCCGGTTGCTACGTGCCGGGCGGGCGATACAGCCATGTCGCCAGCGCCATCATGACGATCACCACGGCCAAGGTGGCGGGCGTGCCCCATGTCGTCGCCTGTTCACCGCCGCGTCCGGGTGTGGGCATTCCGCCCGCCATCCTTTACGCGATGGACTTGTGCGGCGCCGATGTCATCCTGTCGATGGGCGGTGTGCAGGGGGTCGCCGCCATGGCCAACGGTCTTTTCGGACTGCCCAAGGCCGATATCCTCGTCGGTCCGGGCAACCAGTATGTCGCCGAGGCCAAGCGTATCCTTTTCGGTCAGGTCGGCATAGACATGGTCGCCGGTCCGACCGACAGCATGGTCATCGCCGACAGCCACGCAGATGCCGACATGGTGGCAGCCGATCTGGTCGGTCAGGCCGAGCATGGCTACAACTCTCCGGTCTGGCTCGTGACCTCGGACCGCGCCTTTGCCGAACAGGTCATGGCGCTGGTGCCTGCGCTTATCGCCACGCTTCCCGACCCCAACCGCCAGAGCGCCGCCGCAGCATGGGCGGATTACGCCGAGGTGATCCTGTGTGCCGATGCCGAAGGCATGGCGCAGGTGGCGGATCGTTTCGCGCCAGAGCATCTGCACGTGCAGGCCGGGTCACTCGACTGGTGGCTGGGGCGGCTGCGGTCGTACGGCTCGCTGTTTTTGGGCGAAGAGACGACCGTTGCCTTCGGAGACAAAACCTCGGGACCGAACCACGTGCTGCCCACCTCGGGCGCGGCGCGGTATACGGGCGGCCTATCCGTCCATAAATTCATCAAGACGGTGACGTGGCAACGGGCCACGCGCGAAGGGTCGCGACCGCTGGCCGAAGCCACCGCGCGCATCTCGCGGCTCGAGGGGATGGAGGGGCATGCACGCTCCGCAGATATCCGTTTGGCCAAATACTTTCCCGACGAAGCCTTCGACCTGTCCTGAGTCCGTGATCAACAGCGATACGGGCAACGCGCCCACCAGGTCTGGCCCACTGACGTCGCCCCCGACTTTTATCCTGCATGAGCGAGACTCCGGGTTTGAGCTTTGTCTGTTTGGGCGGGTTGGGCAACGGGGTGAAGGTCTGGGCGAACTCGGCAGGCGTCTGCCAGCCGAGGCGTGAGTGCGGGCGTTCGGTGTTATAGTCCTTGCGTCAGGCCGCGAGCGTGGCGCGGGCATGGGGCAACGACGGGAACAGGGTCTCGTTCAGAAGCTCGTCGCGCAGGCGACCGTTGAAGCTCTCGATGAAGGCGTTCCGGGTCGGCGTTCCGGGTCGGCTTGCCGGGTGCGATGTAATGCCACTCGATCTTGCGGTCGTCGGCGAAGGTCAGGATCGCGTTCGAGGTGAACTCGGTGCCATTATCGCTGACCACGGTTCTTGGCTTGCCTCGGACCTCGAATAAGGTCGCCAGCTCTCGCGCCACCCTTGCGCCGGACAGGGACGTGTCGTCGATCAGGGCGAGGCATTCCCGCGTGCAGTCGTCGACCACGGTCATGATCCGGAAGCGGCGGCCATCGGTCAGCTGGTCAGAGATCGAGCCATGGGAACGCCACTGGTCCGAGTGACCATGGCGAGGGTCCAGCGACCAGCGCTGGTTCGGCATCAGCGGTCCCGCCATCGGGGCCAGCGTTCCGATGGCCCGCTTGCGTCCACCGCGACGGCGCACGTGCAGCCGCTCCTCGCGGTAGATCCGGAACAGGCGCTTGTGGTTCACCTCATGCCCCTCGCGGCGCAGGAACACATGCAGCCGCCGGTAGCCGAACCGGCGACGGACACGGGCCAGCTCCTTCAGCCGCTCGCGCAGCACAGGGTCCTCCTGCCGGATCGCCTCATAGCGCATGGTCATCCGGCAACAGCCGATCACCCGGCACGCCCGCCGCTCGCTCATCCCGTGGCCCGCCACCAGATGCGCGACCGCTTGCCGCTTTCCGGCGGGCGTCACCACTTTTTTCCCAAGAGATCCTTCAGCGCCGCCCTCGCCATTGGGCTTGAACCAATGGCGCCACAATGGCTCGATCGAGCATCGCATCGGCTAGCAGCCGCTTCAGACGGGCGTTCTCGTCCTCAAGCCCCTTCAGGCGCTTCGCCTCACTGACATCCATGCCACCATACTAGGCCTTCCACTTGTAGACAGTCGCATCGCTGACGCCGTGCTTGCGGCACAGATCGGCGACGGAAACCCCGGCCTCGTGCTCCTTCAGAATGCCGATGATCTGGTTTTCGGTGAACCTGCTGCGCTTCATCTGTGGTCCTCTCGGTTGGGCCAGAGTCCACCTCAAACTGGATTAGGCGGAGGGGGCAACGTCACCCTCACTGCCCTTATTTGCTTGGCCCAAACGCAAAAAGCCCCGCAGTGAGGCGGGGCGCATGTCTTTGATAAAGCTGTAATATTTTGGTTGCGGGGGCAGGATTTGAACCTGCGGCCTTCAGGTTATGAGCCTGACGAGCTACCGGGCTGCTCCACCCCGCGTCCGTTCCCGAGGGCTTTTTGTTTGCGATCGGGGGTATGTCATGGTTTAGAGAGATCTGTTTCTTTCTAGGTTTGGCGGTGACCTACTCTCCCACGTCTTGAGACGGAGTACCATTGGCGCGACGGCACTTAACGGCCGGGTTCGGGATGGGACCGGGTGTTTTGCTCGTGCTATGACCACCAAACCGAGGAAGAAACAGGCTGCGGCGTTGGCGTTTATCCGTAAGGATTTGGCCTGTTTTTTCACCGCAGCTTACATCATGTTGATTGTTCCAAGTCATTTCGTGTTGCTTTTGACGATCCGTTTCGGGGCTTATGTTAGCCTTGCTGTTTCTGGATCAAATCAAGCCTATCGAGCAATTAGTACCGGTCAGCTGAATGCATTGCTGCACTTACACCTCCGGCCTATCGACGTGGTGGTCTTCCACGGCTCTCAAGGGAGATCTTGTTTTGAAGGGGGCTTCCCGCTTAGATGCCTTCAGCGGTTATCCTGTCCGAACATAGCTACCCAGCACTACCGTTGGCACGATAACTGGTCCACCAGTGGTTCGTTCACCCCGGTCCTCTCGTACTAGGGGCAACTCTTCTCAAATCTCCTACACCCACGGCAGATAGGGACCGAACTGTCTCACGACGTTCTAAACCCAGCTCACGTACCTCTTTAAATGGCGAACAGCCATACCCTTGGGACCTGCTCCAGCCCCAGGATGAGATGAGCCGACATCGAGGTGCCAAACGATGCCGTCGATATGGACTCTTGGGCATCATCAGCCTGTTATCCCCAGCGTACCTTTTATCCGTTGAGCGATGGCCCTCCCACTTGGGACCACCGGATCACTATGACCGACTTTCGTCTCTGCTCGTCTTGTCAGACTTGCAGTCAGGCAGGCTTCTGCCATTGCACTCAACGACCGATTTCCGACCGGTCTGAGCCTACCTTCGCGCGCCTCCGTTACTGTTTGGGAGGCGACCGCCCCAGTCAAACTCCCCACCATGCAGGGTCCCGGATCCGGATAACGGACCGCGGTTAGACATCAAGAGTGCGAAGGGTGGTATCTCAAGGGAGGCTCCACGAGGACTGGCGTCCCCGCTTCGATGCCTACCACCTATCCTGCACATCACAATCCTGATGCCAGTGCAAAGCTGGAGTAAAGGTGCATGGGGTCTTTCCGTCTAACCGCGGGAAGTGTGCATCTTGACACACAGTTCAATTTCGCTGAGTCCACGTTAGAGACAGCGGGGAGATCGTTACGCCATTCGTGCAGGTCGGAACTTACCCGACAAGGAATTTCGCTACCTTAGGACCGTTATAGTTACGGCCGCCGTTTACTGGGGCTTCAATTCAGAGCTTGCACCCCTCCTTTTAACCTTCCAGCACCGGGCAGGCGTCAGACCCTATACGTCGCCTTACGGCTTCGCAGAGCCCTGTGTTTTAAGTAAACAGTCGCCACCCCCTAGTTTGTGCCCCCCGCCCGCACTTGCGTACAGACGGGGCCTCCTTCTCGCGAACTTACGGAGGCATTTTGCCGAGTTCCTTTAACGTGGTTCTCTCAAGCGCCTTGGTATTCTCTACCAGTCCACCTGTGTCGGTTTAGGGTACGGTCTGATGGAGGGCTATTTCCAGGGACCTCTGAGCAG